>JBDIVR010000028.1:0-54098 GCA_039794265.1 Myxococcota bacterium | reverse complement strand
CAGAACTGGCCCCGTCGTCAAGAACAAAGATCATTATTTAGTGGCTACATTTTTGGAGCCAAGATCAGGTCAACCCCCCGCCACTCCACAACAAACCTCACCAGCGGGGCCGGAACTTCGGGCTAGAGACGGAGCCCTCTGGGAACTGAGAAGATTTCGGCGCGGGAGGCGCGCCCGGACCGATTTTCGTGGTGCGCCGCGTCGGCCCGGGTACTCTCCGCGGCTCGCCAGTGCTGGAGCAGTTGACCGATGGCTGGAGATCCCCACGACGCCCCGGTGAGCCCGGCGACCCGAATCGGCACCGCCGCCGGCATCGCGCTCGCGCTCGCGGCGGTGATCGCGGTTGCGCGCGAGCTGCCCGGGGTGATCGCCGGCTCGCCGGTGTTCCCTTCGTGGGCCTGGTTCCCGGCGCTCGGCCCCAGCCTGACGTTCCACCTCGACGGCCTTTCGGCGCTGTTCGTCCTGCTGATCGGGGGGATCGGGGCCCTCGTCCTGCTCTACTCCTCCCGGTACCTGCGCGGACACCCCGACGCCGCGCGCGGGCAGCTCTTCCTGACGCTGTTCATGCTGTCGATGCTCGGACTCGTCCTTGCGGACGATGTCGTGCTGCTCTTCGTCTTCTGGGAGCTCACGACGATCACCTCGTACCTGCTGATCGGCTTCGAGAACGAGAAGCCCGGCGCGCGACGCGCCGCGCTGCAGGCGCTGCTGGTGACGGGCACCGGCGGGCTCGCGCTGCTCGTGGGGCTGCTGCTGCTCGCCCACATCGGGGGGAGCTTCCGGATCTCGGAGTGGGACGTCGCTGCATTCACCGCGCATCCCTGGTATCCGGCGATCCTGATCCTCGTCCTGCTCGGCGCCTTCACCAAGTCCGCCCAGGTGCCGTTCCATTTCTGGCTCCCCAACGCGATGGCGGCGCCGACACCCGTCAGTGCCTACCTCCACTCCGCCACGATGGTGAAAGCCGGCGTGTATCTGCTGGCGCGGCTGCAACCGACACTCGGCGGAACGGACGCGTGGTTCTACGCGCTCACGATCGCGGGCGCTGCGACGACGCTGTGGGGATCGATCCAGGCGCTCCGCCAGGTGGATCTCAAGCTCGCGCTCGCGCACACGACCGTCATGGGCCTCGGCGTCCTGGTGCTGTTCCTCGGCAGCAACTCGACGCTCGCCGTGACGGCAGCCGTCACGTTCCTGATCGTCCATGCGCTGTACAAGAGCGCCCTGTTCCTCGTCGTCGGGATCGTCGACCACGCGAGCGGAACGCGCGACGTGACGCTGCTCGGCGGGCTCGGCCGGCACATGCCGCGGACGGCGCTGGCCGCCGGCGTCGCTGCGCTTTCGATGGCAGGTGTCCCGCCGCTGCTCGGATTCCTCGGCAAGGAGCTGGCGTACGAGAGCGCGCTGACGCTCGTCGAGCAGCCCTTCCTGCTGGTGGCGGTGCTGGTGCTGGCCAATGCGCTCGTCCTGGCGGTGGCCCTCCTGGTCGCCTATCGGCCGTTCTGGGGCCCGTTGCCGAGCGCGCCGCGAACGCTCCATCCGGCGCCGTTCGCGATGTTGTTCGGACCTCTGGTGATCGCGGCGCTCGGCCTCGCGTTCGGTTTGTTTCCGTCCTTCACCGGACGCGTCCTCGTCGAGCCGGCCGTCGCGGCGATCCGCGGGCAACCTTCCGCGGTGTCGCTGTCACTGTGGCACGGGTTCAACGTGCCGCTGGCGCTGAGCGCCGTGACGATCGCACTCGGCTGCGCGGTCTACCGCCTGCGCGAGCCATTGATCGCCGCCGCCGCGAACATCGCTGCGCGCCTGCCCTGGACGGGCGATCGCGCCTACGATGCCAGCATCGCCGGGCTGCAGGCGCTCGCGCGCGGGCAGACCGCCGTACTCCAGGGCGGATCGTTGCGGCGCTATCTGGCGACGAGCTTCGCCACGATCGCCGTCTCGATCGGCGGCATCTTGATCGTCGGGAATGCCTTCACGTGGCCCGCTGCGCTGCAGCCCGTCCCCCCGGCGGCCTGGGCCGTCGCGGCATTGATCGTCGCGGGAACGGGTGTCGCCCTGGTCGCCGGGTCGCGCCTGGCCGCGATCGCGGCGCTCGGCGTGGTCGGCGTCGGCGTGTCGCTGCTGTTCCTGATCTTCGGCGCCCCGGACGTCGCGATGACGCAGTTGATGGTCGAGACGCTGTTCGTCGTGATCGCGTCGGTCGCGCTGCTGCGGCTGCCGGCGTTGCGCGGAGCGGAGCTGCGAACGCGTGCGGCCCGCGCGCGCGACGCCATCCTCGGCATCGCGGTGGGATCCGCCGTCGCTGCCCTGCTGCTGGCCGTGGAGGCGGTTCCGCTGGACCCGCTGCTCGGCGACTGGTTCGTCCGGAACAGCGTCCCGGAAGGACACGGGCGCAACGTCGTCAACGTGATCCTCGTCGACTTCCGCGCGCTCGATACGCTCGGCGAGATCACCGTGGTGGCGGTGGCGGCGATGGCCGCGTACGCGCTGCTGAAGCTGGCGCCGGCCGCCACGCGTCCGAAGGCGGACCGCCGATGAGTTCGCTGATCCTCAGCACCGCCGCTCGGCTGCTCGTCGCGCTGCTGCTGCTGTTCTCGATCTTCGTGATGCTGCGCGGCCACAACGAGCCCGGCGGCGGCTTCATCGGCGGCCTCATCGCCGCGACGGCGTTCGCGCTCTACGTGATGGCGGAAGGCGCCGGCGCCGTGCGTGCGGTGTTGCGGATCGATCCGCGCAAGGTCGCGGGCGTCGGGCTCGCGTGCGCGCTGGCTGCGGGCCTGATCGGCGTCCTGGCGGGTGAACCCTTCCTGCGCGGCCTTTGGGTCATGCTGCCCAGCGGCAAGGTCGGCACGCCGCTGCTCTTCGACCTCGGGGTGTACCTGGTCGTGCTCGGCGGCGTCGTGGCCCTGATCCTCGCGCTCGAGGAACAGCGCTGATGGAGGCGCTGCTCGCGCTGCTGATCGGCGCCCTCGTGGCGGCGAGTGTGTACCTGATGCTGAGCCGTCACGTGGTGCGCTTCCTGTTCGGGCTGGTCCTGTTCAGCAATGCCGTGAACCTGCTGCTGTTCGCGGCCGGGCGGGTGCTCTGGGGCGCTCCGCCGCTGGTGCCCGAGGGCCTCGAGGCCCCGCTCGAGGCCGTGGCGAACCCGCTGCCGCAGGCGCTGATCCTGACGGCGATCGTGATCGGCTTCGGACTGCTGGCGTTCGCACTGGTGTTGTCCGTTCGCGGCGTCGCGGCGCTCGGCACGGCCGACCTCGATGCGATGCGCGCCGCCGAGCCGCGCTCGGATGCCGCTTCTTCGGAGCGCCCGTGAAGGCCTGGATCGTGGCGCCGATCGTCATTCCCCTCGCGACGGCGACGCTGCTGGTGCTCGGGTTCTCGACGCCGCGTCGCCAGCACGCGGTGGCCGTCGCGGGGACCTTCGCTCTCGCAGTCGCGGCGGTCGCCCTGCTGCTCGGCGTCGAGCGCGAGGGAATCCTCGTGCTCCAGGCGGGCGGCTGGGCGGCGCCGTTCGGAATCACGCTCGTCGCGGACCGCCTCGGTGTGGCGATGGTGATGGTGACGGCCATCATCGGCCTCGCGTCCGTCGTCTTTGCGGCCGGCGAGGTCGACGAGTCGCGGATGCGCTTCGGCTTCGCGCCGCTGGTGCAGGTCCTGCTCGCCGGCGTGTGCGGCGCGTTCCTCACCGGCGACGTCTTCAATCTCTACGTGTGGTTCGAGGTGATGCTGATCGCGTCGTTCGCGCTGCTGGCGATCGGCGGCGGACGCGAACAGCTCGATGGCGCTCTCAAGTACGTGGCGCTCAACCTGATCTCGACGCTGATGTTCCTCAGTGGCGCCGGACTCCTCTACGGGATGGCCGGGAGCCTCAACATGGCCGACCTGAACCAGCGCCTGCCGGGGCTCGGGCAGCCCGGCCTGGTCGCCGCCGTCGCCGTGATGTTCCTGCTCGCCTTCGGGATCAAGGCCGCGCTGTTCCCGGTCTTCTCGTGGCTGCCGGCGTCGTACCACACGCCGCCGGTGGCGGTGTCGGCGCTGTTCGCCGGTCTGCTGACGAAGGTCGGCGTCTACGCGCTGATCCGCTTCTTCACGATCATCTTCCCACGCGAGCAGCTGGGACTCGACGGCGTGCTCGTCGTCGTCGCGGCGCTGACGATGGTGACCGGCGTGCTCGGCGCCGCCGCGCAGAGCGAGTTCCGCCGCATCCTCGGCTTCCACATCGTCAGTCAGGTCGGGTACATGGTGATGGGGCTCGCGCTCGGCTCGCCGCTCGCGCTGGCCGGGGCGATCTTCTACACGCTCCACCACATCATCGTGAAGTCGAACCTGTTCCTGCTGAGCGGCGTATCGAAGCGACTCTCGGGCTCCTTCGAGCTGTCGCGCAGCGGTGGCCTCTACACGCGCGCCCCGCTCGTCGCGGCGCTGTTCTTGATTCCGGCGTTCTCGCTGGCCGGCTTTCCCCCGCTCTCGGGCTTCTGGTCCAAGCTCCTGCTCATCCAGGCAGGGATCGAACTCGAACAGTGGTGGGTGGTGGCGGTGCTCGTCATCGTCGGGCTGCTGACCGTCTACTCGATGACGAAGATCTGGGCCGAGGCGTTCTGGAAGGCCCATCCGGACGGCGACGACGCCTGGCGCGAGCCGCTCGTCGGCCGCGAGCGCGCGCTGCTGCTCGCGCCGGTGATCGCGCTCGCGCTCATCACCGTGGCGATCGGCCTCTGGCCGGCGCCGTTGTTCGAGTTTGCGCGCGCCGCGGCGGCGGACCTGCTCGATCCGACCGCCTACGTCACGGCGGTGCTCGGCGGAGGCAGCCGGTGAATCTGCTGGTCCTGCACACGATTCTCGCAGTCGGCTGGGCCGCGGTGCTGGGCCACTTCAGCCTCGGCACGCTGCTGGCCGGCTTCGCGCTCGGCTACGGCGTGCTGTGGCTGTTGCGACCGCTCTACGGCCCCACGGACTACTTCCAGCGCTTCTGGCGAGCGCTCGGCCTCTGCGTCTTCTTCGTCAAGGAGCTGGTCGTCTCGAGTCTGCGCGTCGTCTGGGAGGTGCTGACGCCGGGACAGCGCAGTCGCCCGGGGATCATCGCGCTGCCACTGGACGTCGAGACGCCGGTGGAGATCACGATGCTCGCCAACCTGATCTCGCTGACGCCCGGCACGCTGAGCCTCGAACTCTCGGAGGACCAGAAGACCCTCTACGTCCATGCGATGTTCATCGACGACGTCGAGGCCCTGCGTGCCGAGACCAAGGCCGAACTCGAGCAGCGGATCCTGCGGGTGTTCCGATGACGGGCGACTTCTTCCACACGGCGATCCTCGTCGCCGTCGTGCTGCAGATCGCCGGCCTGGTGCTCGCGTTCGTCCGGCTCGCGATCGGGCCTAGCGGCGCCGACCGCGTCGTCGCCCTCGACATGCTGGCGATCCTGATGGTCGGCTTCGCGGCGCTCTTCGCGATGGAGAGCGGCGAGCCGAGCTTCCTGGACATCGCGATCGCGCTGGCGTTGGTCTCGTTCCTCGGCACCGTGGCGCTGGCGCGCTACGTCGTGGCGCAGGCGCGGCGAGAGGAAGCCGAGCAGCGGACGGACGCGGATCCGGACACGGGCGCCGACGAACGGGAGGAACGCCGATGAGCGACGTCCTCGCGGGCATCCTCGCGGTCACCGGCAGTTTCTTCACGTTCGCCGCCGCCGTCGGCGTCCTGCGCATGCCTGACATCTACATTCGCATGCACGCGTCCACGAAGGCCGGCACGCTCGGCAGCGGCCTGATCCTGCTCGCGGTCGCGGTGCACTTCAGCGAGTTCGGCGCCGGCACCCGGGCGCTCGCGGCGATCGCGTTCCTGCTCTTCACCGCCCCGGTGTCGGCCCACATGATCGCGAAGGCCGCCTACCGGACGGGCGTCCCGCTGTGGTCGCGCAGCGTCGTCGACGACTTGGCCGACGCCGAGCGCGCCGAGGACCTGCCGCCGGACGACGAGCCTGCGGGGTTGCCATAACCTGGTATTGACTGGATCTTTTTTGTCTTTCTGATGTTTTCTTTTTTTGCATTGTCTTACTTGACCGGATGATTGACCTGGGCCTACTCTTCTTCCGTGCAGATTCCCCTCGAGCGCCACCCGGACGGCCGAGACGGCAAGGCCGCCCCGGTGTACCAGCAGATCGCCGCGTGGTTCCGCGCCGAGATCGAGGCCGGCCGGCTCGGCGCCGGCGATCGGCTGCCGACGATCCGCGAACTGGCCCGCGTGCTCGCGGTGAACCGCGACACCGTGGCGCTCGCGTACGACGCCCTCGCACGCGAGGGAGCGATCGAGTCGACGGTGGGGCGTGGCACCTTCGTCCGCCGCGCGCCGTCGGCCGCGCCGCCGGCGCCGTTCGATCCGGTGCTCTCGCCGATCGTCGAGCGGCTGCTCGATTTCGACCGCGCGCGCGTGCGCTACGCCGCGCCGGCCGGCACCGTTCCCCTGCACTCGTTGGTGCCGGACCCGTCGCTGTATCCGGCCGACGAGTTCCGCCGCGCGATCGCGCGCGTGCTCTCGCGCGACGGCGCCGACCTGCTGCGCTACGGCCTGCCGCAGGGCCACCCCGGCCTGCGCGAGGTGCTGGCCACGCGGCTGCGCGAGACCGGCGTGGACTGCAGCGCCGACGAGATCACCGTCACGCAGGGCGCGAGCGAAGGCATCGCGCTCGCGCTGCGGCTGTTCGCCGCGCCCGGCGATGTCGTCGCCGTCGAGGAGCCGACCTATCACAACGTGCTGTCGGCCCTCGCGGCGCTCGGCCTGCGCGCAGCGCCGGTGCCGTTCCGCGACGGCGCGCCGGATCTCGCCGCGCTCGAGCGCACGCTCGAACGCCCCGAGGTGAAGCTGTTCTACACGATGCCGACGTTCCACAACCCACTCGGCATCAGCACGAACCTGGCGCACCGCCGCGCGGTGTTGGCGGTCGCAGCGCAGGCGAGCAAACCCGTCGTAGAGGACGCTTACGAGATGGACCTGCGCTACGCCGGCAGGCCGGTGCCGTCGCTCGCCGCACTCGACGAGCGCGGTCTCGTGGTCCAGCTGTTCTCGTTCTCGAAGTCGCTGTTCCCGGGCGCGCGCGTCGGTTCGATCGCGGCGCGCGGTCGCACGCTGGAGGCGCTGCTCGCGCTCAAGCACGCCAGCGATCTCGGCGGCGCGCTGGTCCTGCAGGCGGCGCTGGCCGAGTTCGTCGGCAGCGGCGGCTACGACAGACACCTGCTTCGCGTGCGGCGCACGCTGCGCAGCCGGCGCGACGCGCTGCTCGAAGCGCTGGAGCAGGAGATGCCGGAGGGCGTCACGTGGACGCGGCCCGACGGCGGCCTGCAGGTCTGGGTGGAGGGGCCCGAACGCATCGACACCGCGGAGCTGCTGGCGGAGGCCGTGCGCGGCGGCGTGCTGTTCGCTCCGGGGTTCCAGTTCCGCTGCGACCGACGGCCGTCGAGCGGCTTGCGGCTGTCGGTCGCGCTGGCCGGCGAAGACGAAATCCGGCGCGGCGTCGCGGTGCTCGGCAAGACGCTGCGCGAGCGGCTCGCGCGGGAGCCCCGGAGGCCGGCTGGCGACGACGCCCTGGTTTGAGGAGTGCGCCGCCCGCGGGCGGCGAGGAGGAGACGAGATGACCGAACGAAACGACGGCAACGGAAGCGGCGCGATCGCGCGCACCGGCGCGGAGAGCTTCGCGCTGAAGGTCGGCCTGGCCGAGATGCTGAAGGGCGGCGTGATCATGGACGTCACGACGCCGGAGCAGGCGCGCATCGCCGAGGATGCCGGGGCGACGGCGGTGATGGCGCTCGAGCGCGTGCCGGCCGACATCCGCAAGGAGGGCGGCGTCGCGCGGATGGCCGCGATCGAGGTGATCGAGGCGATCCAGCGCACCGTGTCGATCCCGGTGATGGCGAAGGTGCGGATCGGGCACCTCTCGGAGGCCCGCGTGCTCGAATCGCTGGGCGTGGACTTCATCGACGAGAGCGAGGTGCTGACGCCGGCGGACGAGGAGCACCACGTCTGGAAGCACGACTTCAAGTCTCCGTTCGTGTGCGGCGCGCGCAACCTTGGCGAAGCGCTGCGCCGGATCGCCGAAGGCGCGGCGATGATCCGGACCAAGGGCGAGGCCGGCAGCGGCAACATCGTCGAGGCGGTGCGGCACCTGCGCGCGGTGAACGGCGAGATCAAGCGCCTCACGGCGACGGCGCCCGAGGAGCTTCCCGCTCGCGCGAAGGAGCTTCAGGCGTCGCTCGACCTGGTGCGATTCGTCGCCGAGCACGGCCGGCTGCCGGTGCCGAATTTCGCCGCCGGCGGCATCGCGACGCCGCCGGACGCGGCGCTGTGCCGGATGCTCGGCGCCGAGGCCGTGTTCGTCGGCTCCGGCATCTTCAAGAGCGACGATCCCGCCGCGCGCGCGCGCGCCGTCGTGCGAGCGTGCACGCATTGGGACGATGCGAAGCAGGTGCTCGAAGCGAGCCGCGGGCTCGGCAAGGCGATGGACGGCATCGAGATGTCGACGCTCGGCGAGGAGCAGCGACTCGCGAACCGCGGCTGGTAGCCAGCCGCGGCTGGAGGAGAGCAGCGGCATGTACGTCCCGCGGCCTTTCGCCGAGACGGACCGCGACGAGCTGTATGCGCACATCCGTGCGTACGGCTTTGCGACGCTCGTGTCCGTGCGCGTCGGCGTTCCGTTCGCGACGCACGTGCCGCTGCTGCTCGTTCCGGAGCGCGGACCGCTCGGGACGCTGCTCGGCCACGTGGCGCGCGCCAATCCGCACGGAGATGGCTTCGACGGCCGGACGCCGGCCCTGGCGATCTTCCACGGGCCGCACGCGTACGTCTCGCCGCGCTGGATGCCGGGCGATGCGGCGGTCCCCACGTGGAACTACAGCGTCGTCCATGCCACCGGGACGCCGCGCGTCCTCGACGATCCCGGCGCCGTCCGCACGCTGCTCGAGCGGATGGTCGAGACGTACGAGGCCCCGGCGGAAGAACCGTGGACGCTCGCTCGATTGCCGGCACGCGTGGCCGACGGCCTCCAGCGCGCGATCGTCGCGTTCGAACTGCCGATCGAGCGCCTCGAGGGCAAGCGCAAGCTCTCGCAGAACAAGCCTGCGGCGGACCGCGCCGGCGTGATCGCCGGCCTGCGCGCGGAGGGCGACGCGGCGAGCCTGGCGGTGGCCGATGCGATGAGCGCTTCGTCGTGAGCGACACGGCCCGCGTTCGCGTCGGTGTCCTGGCGTTGCAGGGCGACTTCGAAGCCCATGCGCAGGCGCTGCAGCGGGCTGGCGCCGACGTCGCGTGGGTCCGCGAGGCGAAGGACCTCGACGGACTCGACGCGCTGGTGCTGCCGGGCGGCGAGAGCACGACGATCGCCAAGTCGATGGAGCGGCTCGGGCTCTACGAGCCGCTGCGGACCTTCGCCGCTGCCGGCCATCCGATCCTCGGCACGTGCGCCGGGGCGATCCTGCTGGCCCGCACCGTCGAGAACCACCCGGTGCCGAGCCTCGGCCTGCTCGACGTCACCGCGGTGCGCAACGCATACGGCACGCAGGTAAACTCGTTCCTCGCGCCGGCGGATCCAGGCGCGGCGCCGGGCCTCGATGGGCTGCCCTGCGTATTCATCCGCGCGCCCCGCCTGCGCGATCCCGGCCCGGACGTCGAAGTGCTGGTCCGCGTCGACGGAGAGCCGGTGTTGATTCGCCAGGGGAATCGCTTTGCCGCCACGTTCCATCCGGAACTCGGCGCCGATCCGCGCGTGCACGCGCTGCTGGTCGCCGCGGCGCGTCCCGGCTCCGCCGCGAGGCGGCCCGCGGTATGATCGCCGCGTGATCGCCACGCATCGGCTCGGGCGACCCGGGGTCGCGTGAAGTTCCTTCCGGCGCAGCTCGCCCACTTCCTGAGCCTGCGCGAGGCGCGCAGCAACGTGCTCGCGCTGTTGCGCTACGTGATCTTCGTCATCGCGGTGATCCTGCTGTTCACCGTTCTCTTTCACGTCATCATGGCGCAGGCCGAGGGCCAGCAGCACTCCTGGCTCACCGGCTTCTACTGGACGTTGACGGTGATGACGACGCTCGGCTTCGGCGACATCACCTTCCAGACCGACCTCGGCCGCGCCTTCAGCGTCGTCGTGCTGCTCTCGGGCGTGATCCTGCTGCTGATCGTGCTCCCCTTCACCTTCATCCGTCTGTTCTTCGCGCCCTGGCTCGAGGCGCAGGTCCGGCTGCAGGCGCCGCGACAGGCCCCCGAGCACATCGAGGGCCACGTGATCCTGTGCGCGTGGGACAGCATCGCTCCGGGTCTGGTGCAGCGGCTGCGGCTCTACGGGATCCCGTACTTCGTCATCGAACCGGATCCGCTCGTCGCGGCCGCGATGCACCGCGACGGCATCTCGGTCGTGACCGGTGATGTCGATTCCAGTGAGACCTATCAGCGGCTGCGCGTCGATCGCGCGCGCATGGTGGTGGCGAATCGCGAGGACACCACCAACACCAACATCGTGTTGACGGTGCGCGAGGTGGCGCCCCGCGTGTCGATCGTTGCGACCGCGGACAACGAGGACTCGATCGACATCCTGCAGCTGTCGGGCGCTTCGCACGTGCTGCCGCTGAAGCGACGGCTCGGCGAGCTGCTCGTCCACCGCGTGAACGTCGGCCACGCCCAGAGTCACGTGATCGGCAGCTATCGCAACCTGCTCGTCGCCGAGTTCATGGTTCACAGGACTGGATTCGCCGGCAAGACGGTTCGCGAGACGGGTCTGCGCGAGGCGATCGGGATCAACTTCATCGGCGTGTGGGAACGCGGCCGGCTCCAGCCGGCGCGACCGGATCTGCGACTCACGGAGAGCTGCGTCGCGGTGGTGGTGGGAACCCGCGAGCAGATCGACGAACTCGACGCGCTGCTGGTGATCTACGATGCCAACTACAGCGCAGCGCTGGTGATCGGGGGCGGCAAGGTCGGCCGCGCTGCGGCCTCGGAGCTGCGCCGGCGCGAGTTTCCGGTCCATCTGATCGAGCGCGATCCCGCTGTGTGCGCAGCCCTCGCCGGCGTTGCCGACCGGGTCTTCGCCGGCGATGCCGCCGACCGTGAGGTTCTCGTGCAGGCGGGGGTCCAGGAGGCGCCGTCGGTCCTGCTGACGACCAATGACGACGCGATGAACATCTACCTGTCCGTCTACTGCCGGCGGCTCAACCCGGAACTGCGCATCGTGAGCCGGATCACCCACGAGCGCAATCTCGAGGCGATCCATCGCGCCGGCGCCGACTTCGTGTTGTCGTACGCGTCGCTCGGGATCGAGCACATCTTCTCGCTGGTGCGCGGGCGCGAGCTGGTGCTGCTCGGCGAGCAGTTCGAACTCTTCGCCTTGCCGGTTCCGAGTGCGCTGGCCGGCAAGACGCTCGCCGAGAGCTCGATCGGAGACCGCACGGGGCTCAACGTGATCGCCCTGCAGGAGGGCGGAGAGTTCGCGACCAACCCGACGGGCTCGCACCGACTACTCGGCGACAGTGAGCTCGTCATGTTGGGCAGCGCTGCGCAGCTCGAACGCTTCCACGAAGAGTTCGGCGACTGACCTCAGGGCGCCGGTGAGCAGAACGAGATTGCCGTGGCGATCGCGAGCTGCCCGTCGACGAGCACCCACGAAGCAGAGATGGACGGCATCAGCGCGCCTGTGCCTCGGCAGCGCGCGAGCGTTCGACGACGTCCGCGAGGCGGGCAAACCGGTTGCGGATCCCGGTCTCGTCGGCGGGCGCCAGCGCCACCGGCTGCCGGTTCACCGTCTTCTCGGCGCCGACACGCTGGCCGTCTTCACCGAATGCGAGCGCCGTGATCACCTCGTCGCGCGCGGCCAGACGATCCGCTCCGACGTCCCGAGGCCGGATCCGCAGCGACTCGAAGTAGACGAGTCGTCCGTCGTGGACGTAGTAGCGATTGCGGCCCGTGGCGCCCGTTTCGCCATAGCGGGCCCGCTCGTCGATCAGCCGCAGCTCGCCGCTCTCGAGGAAGGCCGCGACGCGCGCTTCCGTATCTCCAGACGTCACCGTTCCGTCCATGCGGTCGAGAGCCGGCCGCTGTCGATCGACGATCTGCGAATACTGGCGGCCGGCGGCGAGGTCCTGGATCACGACGACGGTCCGCGCGGCATGCGGTGCCGGACGGGAAACCCTGCGGCCCCGGGCGCCCGGTCCCGAGGCGGCGAGCAATGCGCACGCGACGACCGCGAGCCCTGCGGTGGCTGCCAGGCGCCAGCTCGGCGAGACGAAACGACCCGGACGCGTTCCGCCAGTCCGGGAAGGATCGGTCCGGGCAGACACGATGGGGTTGCGGGCTACGATGCCGCCGTGCCGATGCTCCACGATGACTCGGACGGTAGCGTTCCGGCCCGGGTCCGCGAACGGAATCTGCTGCGCGCCACGCTGCTCCTTTCGATCGCGCTGTCCCTGGCTCCGGGCTGCGCGAGGATCGACCCTGCGCAGATCGCGGCGGACCGGGCGGCCGAGCGCCTGGCGAGCGAGGTGGCCGCACGCGTCTCCTCGGGCTTCGTCGGGGTCTATGCAGGGCATGTTCCGGCGGCGTCCAGTTCGGCGCGGGCGATCACTCTCGAGCTGCGAAGCGATGGTCGTGCCCAGTTGGTGAGCGTGTACCTGGGACGGGGTCTCCGGGCCGAGCGGGGTCGATGGTCCGCTGCCGGGGACACGCTGCGGGTCGAATGGGAGCCGGCCGATCGGGAACCCGCCGGAATGCCGAGCGAATGGCTCCGCGCCGGCGCCCAGCTCCTACCGGTCTCGTGGGAGCGGAGCGTGTGGGGCGATGCCGGTCTCCTGTTCGCGCGCTGGGATGCATCGCGAGCACCGCGAAGCGGCTGTTCGTGGCGTCCGTACGCCGATGCAACGCTGGCCGTGCGGCTGCTCGTCGAATCGTGCGCGGGAGAGGTCCCGAACAGTCGCTTCGCGACCCGAGGCGCCGAGATCGTCGATCTCGCAGGGGTCGGCGAAGGCGAGCGGGGCACCCCGGTGATCCAGGTCTTCAGCAAGTCTGCCCGGGAATCCATCGACGCGGCGATCCGCGCCCGGTTCTTCCCGGAGATGGTGCCGAGGATGCGCGCGGGTTGCCGGGTCCGGCAAGCGTCCGCCGGCCACGAGGCCAGCCGGAACGGCCGCCAGACCTGGGAGATCGTCCCGAGCGAGAGCTACGGGGAGGACACCGCCAAGTGGCGGGCCGCAGAGCCCGGCGCCATGGTGTGCGGCCCTTACGGCCGGCGGGACGGGCGCGGCTATTTCGAGTTCCACCCCGGCACCTCGGAGACCCGGTACCTGTTCGTCTGGCTCGGCGTCGACGAGCCCCGCTTCGACGAGCTTTCCGTCGAGCTCCTCGACTGACGGACCGCGGGGATCGAGCGGCGGAGTGCTTCCGGGCGTCTCGCATTCCTCGAGACGACGTTTGGAGATGGGGCGAAAGGGGGCTCCTCCCGCTAGGTTCTGGGGCTTCGAGAGGACCGATTTATGATCTTCCAGACCGACGACCTCCGCATCGAACAGCTCCGCCCGCTGATCCCGCCGGCCATTCTGATGGAGGAGCTCCCCGTCGGGGAGAAGAGCTCCGAAACGGTGGCGAGGGGTCGCGAGCAGGCCCACGCGATCCTCCACGGGGAAGACGATCGGCTCCTCGTCGTCGTGGGCCCGTGTTCGATCCACGACCCGGACGCCGCCCTCGAATACGCCGGACGGCTGCGCGTGGCCGCCGACCGTCACGCCCGCGACCTGCTGTTGGTGATGCGGGTCTACTTCGAGAAGCCGCGGACGATCGTCGGCTGGAAGGGTCTGATCAACGACCCGCACCTCGACGAGTCCTTTGCGATCAACGAGGGCCTGCGAAAGGCGCGCCGGCTCCTCGTCCAGATCGCCGAGCTGGGCCTCCAGGCCGGAACGGAGTTCCTGGATCCGATCTCTCCGCAGTTCATCGCCGACCTCGTCTCCTGGGGCGCGATCGGCGCCCGGACGTCGGAGAGCCAGGTGCACCGGGAGCTCGCGTCGGGCCTCTCGATGCCCGTCGGCTTCAAGAACGCCACCAACGGCAACGTCCAGATCGCGATCGAGGCGATCCTGTCGGCGCAACACCCGCACCAGTTCCTGTCGGTGACGAAGCAGGGGGTCGCGGCAATCGTGTCGACCCGCGGGAACCATGACTGCCACCTGATCCTGCGGGGCGGAAGCGACGGGCCGAACTTCGACGCGGACAGCCTCGCGCGGATCGGCGTGGCCCTCGGCAAGGCGGGCCTGCCGGATCGCGTGGTCATCGACTGCTCGCATGCCAACAGCAGCAAGGACCCCTCGCGCCAGGCCGAGGTGACGCTCGCCGTGGCGAAGCAGGTGGCCGAGGGCAATCGGTCGGTCATCGGGTTGATGCTCGAGAGCTTTCTGGAAGAGGGTCGCCAGGACGTGAAACCCGGTCAGGCGCTGATCTACGGCAAGAGCATCACCGACGCCTGCATGAGCTGGGAGCATACGGAGCCCCTCCTCGAGGACCTCGCCGCCGCGGCGCGCGCGCGCCGCCAGGGGCGCCCACAGGATTGACGGCACGGGAATTTGGTCCGGCCGGAGCCATCTGCTAACTCTCCGCGCCTTCGAATCACCCACCTCGGCTCCCGCAGAGGCCCCCAGGATCCCGCCTGGAGGTCCGCCCAGTCGGGAGCCCGGAGTACGGGGGCTCGCAGCCCACCGCTCCGTTCGCGAGGAGGACCGCATGCGGGAATACGACACGACGTTCATCGTCCAGCCCGAGATCACCGAGGAAGCGCGCGAAACGCTGATCGGGCGTCTGCGCGGCATCCTCGAGCGCGCCGGCGCCGTGCCCCTCGAGGTCGACGACCTGGGCAAGCGCAAGCTCGCGTACGAGATCCGGCGCTTCCAGAAGGGCCATTATCTGTCGCTGTTCTACGCGGACAGCGGCAAGGCGGTCTCGGAGCTCGAGCGCGCGTTGCGGCTCGACGAGTCGATCCTGCGCTTCCTGACGGTGCGGCAGGACGGCGAGGTCACCGACATCGAGGCCCGCAAGGCGAAGGCCGTCGACCTCGAGAAGCTGCGTCACGAGAAGGCCGCCGAACGCGCGGTCCGAGAGGCCGAGGAGCGAGCGGCTCGCGAGACCGCGCGGCTCAGCGAAGAGTCCGAGCAACGCGATCGCGATCGCGACGGTGACGATGACGACGACAGCGACGACGACGATCGTATCCGGCCTCGCGACGACGACGACGATGACGAGGGCGACGAGCGCTCGCCCGCGGGGGAGTAGGCGGGCATGCGCTCGGTCAAGGTCATTCTCAGCGAGGACGTGCCGAGCCTCGGTGACGCCGGCGATCTGGTCTCGGTGAAGCCGGGCTTTGCCCGCAACTATCTGCTGCCGCTCGGCAAGGCCGTGGCTGCAACGGCGGCCAACGTGCGCGAGCTCGAGCACCAGAAGCGCGTGATCGCCGACAAGCTCGCGCGCGAGCGCAAACAGCTCGCGGCGGAACGCAACAAGGTGCACGGCCAGATCGTCGAGTTCAGCGCGCAGGTCGGTGAGGAAGGCAAGCTGTTCGGTTCGATCACGACGCTGATGATCGCCGAGAAGCTGGCAGAACGCGGTCTCGAAGTGGACCGACGACGCATCGCGCTCGCCGAACCGATCAAGGACGTCGGCGAGCACGCAGTGACCGTGAAGCTGCATCGCGAGATCGAGGCCACGATCACGGTGAAGGTCGTCGCCGCGGGCTAAGAACCCGGTCCGGGGGGCCTGCTTCGTGTTACAGTTCGGAGCATTCCGAACCGCACGAAGGAAGCAGCGTGGCGCCCCCCTCGACCCGATCTCACGGGTCCTCCACGGACTTCACGGCGACGTCTGGCGGCACGCGTCGCTCCCGACGCCAGGCCGCGAGCGACGGCATGGATCCCGCTCGAGCGTTCGTCGGACGTGTGCCGCCGCACGACCTCGAGGCCGAGAAATCGGTGCTGTCCGGCCTGCTGCTCCACAACGAGTCGATCCACGCGGTCTACCTCGAGGTCAAGCCGGAGGACTTCTATCACCCGGCGCACAGCATCCTGTTCGCGGCGATGCATGCGCTCTACGAGTCCAACTCGCCGGTCGATCTACGCACGCTGTCGGACTACCTGGTCAATCACAAGCTGCTGGATCGCGTCGGGGGAGCCGTCACGCTCGCGGAGATCTCCGATTTCGAGACGACGGCGGCGCACGTGGTGCACCACGCGCGGATCGTTCGCGACAAAGGGATCAAGCGGCGCCTGATCGCCGCCGCCACCGAGATCGTCGAGCTGGGCTTCGACGGCGGCGATCGCGCCGACACGTTGCTCGACCAGGCCGAGGGCCGGATCCTCGAGATCGGGCGCCAGAACGCCCGCGAGACCTTCCGCAGCCTGCAGGACGAGATGCAGAGCACCTTCGACTACGTCGATGCCATCATGGGCCGCGGCGGCGAGCTGACGGGGGTGCCGACCGGCTTCAAGCAGCTCGACGAGAAGACGGGAGGGCTGCAACCCGGCGAGCTCTTCATCCTGGCCGCGCGGCCGAGCATGGGCAAGACCGCGCTGGCGCTGAACATCGCGCGCAACTCCGCCGTGCTGTTCCGCAAGAAGGTCGCGATCTTCTCGCTCGAGATGACGGCGCAGGCGTTGGTGCTGCGCCTGCTCTCCGCCGAAGCGGAGGTGGACCAATCCCGGATCCGCAGCGGCTACCTGACGACGCACGACTACAAGCGCCTGCGCGACGCCGCCAGCTCGATCGGCCACGCGGACCTGTGGATCGACGACTCCGGCATGATCACCGTGCTCGAGATGAAGGCCAAGTGCCGGCGCATGAAGAAGGAACGCGGTCTCGACATGGTGATGGTCGACTACCTGCAGCTCGCCCACGGCGACGGCCGCAACGAGCGCCGCGAGCAGGAGATCTCCGAGATCAGCCGCGGCCTGAAGGCTCTGGCCAAGGAACTCGACATCCCGGTGGTGGCGCTGTCGCAGCTGAACCGCGGTCCGGAGAATCGCCCCGGCAAGGACAAACGACCGATGCTGGCGGACCTGCGCGAATCCGGTGCGATCGAGCAGGATGCCGATGTGATCGCGTTCATCTATCGGGACTGGTTCTACAACCGCGACGACCCCGCCACCGAGAACATGGCCGAGCTGATCATCGCGAAGCAGCGGAACGGGCCGACCGGCACCATCGAACTCACGTTCCTGGATCGGCTGGCGCAGTTCCGCGATCGCTCGGCGCACCACGACGACGGCAGGGGCGGACCGCCGGTCGGCGGCAGCGGCTTCCTACCGCCGGACGACGGCTCCGAATCGGGCGACTTCCTGTAGTGTCGCCGGCGTTGCGAAAGCCGCACGCGCTGCCCCCTGGCGGAACGATCGGGATCGCAGCGCCGGCTGCTGCCGTCGACCCGGACACGCTCGCCGCTGGGGAGGAGCGCTGGCGGCGACGCGGCTTCGCGGTCGTGCGTCGCGATGACCTGCTGGCGCGGCGTCGCTACCTGGCCGGCGACGATACGCGCCGCGCGAGTGAGCTGATGGAGCTGGTCTCCGACCCGAAGGTCGACGCCATCGTGTGCGCGCGCGGCGGGTATGGATCGCCGCGCATCCTCGACCGGCTCGACGCCGCGGCCGTACGGGCCGCGCGCAAGCCGCTGGTCGGCTTCAGCGACGTCACGGCGCTGCTGCTGTGGCAGCGCCGCGCCGCAGGCCTCGTCGGCTTCCACGGGCCGATGCTCGATCGCGGGGGCGACCTGCGCGATGACGAGCTGGATGCGCTGGTGGCCGCTCTCACCGGGAGCCCCGGATCTACGCCTGTCTGGCGGGGCCACGAGGGCGCCGGCGGTCGAGCCGAGGGGCGTCTCACCGGCGGCTCACTGACGATGGTCGTCGGGTCACTCGGCACGCCGTGGGAGATCGACACGCGCGGCGCCATCCTGCTGCTCGAAGACCGCGGCGAGCGTCCGTATCGCATCGACCGGCTTCTGCAGCAGCTGCGCAGCGCCGGCAAGCTCGAACGGATCGTCGGCGTCGGCCTCGGTCGCTTCGACGGCTGTGACGAGCCGAACGGCTCGGTCGGCGCGGCGGAGGTCCTGCGCGAGGTCCTCGACGCGGTGGGCGTCCCGTGGGTCACCGGCCTTCCGTTCGGTCACGGTGCGCCGAACCTTCCGTGGCCGCTCGGTGTGCGCGCGCGCCTCGACGGCGGGCGGGCCGAGCTCCATGTTCTCGAGTCGGGGGTCAGTCGCAAACGATGAAACACGCGTTGATTCGACGCAAGCTGGCGCGGGTGGACCACGCGCTCGACAAGGCGATCGGGACCTCGGAGATTCCCGGCGCCGTGGTGCTCGCGCGCATGCCGCGCGATGGAGAGATGCTCGAGCACTGCTCCGTGCGCGGGCTCGCGGCGCTGCGACCCGAGCGCATCTCGATGACCCGCGAGACGATCTTCGACCTGGCATCGCTGACCAAACCCCTCGCCACCGCCACCGCGGTGATGCAGTTGGCCGCGGAAGGCGCCGTCGATCTCGACGAGCCAGTGGCGAAGTACCTGCCGGCGGCCGGCGAGCGAGGCAAGGAGCAGGTGCGTGTGCGGCACCTATTGACCCACACCTCCGGCCTCAAGCCGTGGCGACCGTTCCACGAGGCGCTGCTCGAGCGCGAGCGCAAGAAGGGCGAGCGGATTCTCGGGACGCCTCTCGCGAAGGAGATGATCCTCGAGCGGATCTATCGTTCGACGCTCGTGCACGAGCCGGGCGATGCAGCGGTCTACGGCGATCTCGACTTCATCGTCCTCGGCGCGCTCGTCGAAGCGGTCGCGCAACAGCCGCTCGACGAGTTCTGCGCCGAACGGATCTACGCGCCGCTCGGCCTCGAAGACACGCGCTTCGTCCGGATCGGCGACGGGCAACCGCCGCTGCCGGACGCGATCCGGCGCCGCTGCGCCGCCACCGAGAACTGCCCGTGGCGCGGCCGCGTCCTTTGGGGCGAGGTCCACGATCCCAACGCCTGGGCCATGGGCGGCGTTGCGGGCCACGCCGGCCTGTTCGCACCAGCCGACGACGTACTGCGCTTCGCGACGATGCTCCTCGACGTGTGGCACGACCGCAGCGAGAGCACCTCCGACGTCGCCCGCGTGTTCCCGCGCGCTTGGCTGCAGCGCTTCCTCACGCGGCAGGACGGACCGGACGGCGCGACGTGGACACTCGGTTGGGACACCCCGACCGCGGGCGCGTCGAGTTCCGGTCGGCACTTCACCCCCGGCGCGACGGTCGGCCACCTCGGCTTCACCGGCACGTCGCTGTGGATCGACCTCGAGCGCGAGGCCGTCGTCGTGATGCTGACGAACCGCGTCCACCAGGTCGCCAAGCGCAGTCCATTCAAGCTCCGGGCGGTCGTACACGATCTAGTCATGGAGTCGTTCCTGGCGGAATGACGCAGCGGGAGCCGGAGCGGTATTGGCGCGTCCGATCGTCGGCATCACGGTGAGCATCGACCCGGGCGCACGCATCCGGCCGGGGTACGACATGCTGTACGTGGGCCGCGCCTATGCGCGCGCGGTCGAGGCGGCCGGCGGCGCTCCGGTCCTGCTGCCACCGGATCTCGCACCCGAGCGCGCCGCCACGCTGTGTGCCGGTCTCGTATTGACCGGCGGGGCGATGCTGCCCGTGGCGCTGCACGGGAGTCCGTCCGGCGCCTCCGGCCCCGGACCGGCGGAGGAGGAGGAGCGGGTGGCCTGGGATCTCGCGCTGATCGACGCGGCGAGGGCGCGCCGCAAGCCGCTGCTCGGTGTCTGCTACGGGATGCAGCTCTTGAACCTGCGCCTCGGCGGCACGCTGCACGAGGATCTTCGCAAGGCCGTCGACAGCGCGGTAGATCACGGCGGATCGAGCCGCGTGGTCACGCACGACCTGGTGATCGCCAAGGAGACGATTCTCCGGGCAGCACTCGGCGAGCGGACGCAGGTGGCATCCTCGCATCATCAGGCGGTTGCGCGGCTGGCGCTCGGCCTGCGCGCCACCGCCCACGCCGACGACGGTGTGCTCGAGGCGTTCGAGGGGGAAGGCTTGCTCGGCGTCGAATGGCATCCGGAGCTCGACCCGACGGGGCCGGCGGTCTTCGGCTGGCTCGTCGAGGAGGCCCGGAGGAGCGCATGAACGACGCGCTGCCCGGCGAGCTCGAACACGTCCACCTGATCGCCATCGCCGGCACCGGCATGGGCGCGTTGGCCGGCTTGCTGCACGCGCGTGGACTGCGCGTCACCGGCTCGGACCGCGCGCTGTACCCGCCGATGAGCGAGATGCTGGCCGGCTGGGGCATCCCGGTCGCGATCGGCTTCGACGCGCAGCACCTCGAGCCGCGGCCGGACCTGGTCGTGATCGGCAACGCGGTGCGCGCGGACAATCCGGAGGCGCGCGCCGCCATCGACGGCGGGCTCCCGTTCCGTTCCTTTCCCGACGCGCTGTACCAGTTTGCGATGGCCGATCGACACTCCGTGGTGGTAGCGGGGACGCACGGGAAGACGACCACCGCGAGCCTCCTCGGCTCGGTCTTGACCGGCGCGGGCCTCGACCCCTCGGTGTTGGTGGGCGGCGTCGCGCTGGACTTCGACGGTCCGTTCCGCGACGGCGCGGGGCCGCACTTCGTCGTCGAAGGCGACGAGTACGACACCGCCTTCTTCGACAAGACCCCGAAGTTCCTGCACTACCACCCGCGCACGCTGCTGCTCACATCCGTCGAGTTCGACCACGCCGACATCTATCGCGACCTCGACCACGTGAAGCAGGCCTTCCGCACGTTGGTCCGCGGAATGCCGGTGGACGGCATGATCGTCGCCGCGCTCGACGACGAGCACGTGTGTGACGTGCTGGACGGCGCCCCCTGCCCGGTGATCGGATACGGCGTCGGCGTAGGCGAGCACGGGGTCCGGGCGCTGGACCTCGAAGCCGGACCGGGCGGCACGACCTTCCGCGTGCTTCGCGACGAGAGCGAGCTCGGCAGCGCGACCGTGCCGCTGCACGGCCGACACAACGTCGCCAATGCGCTCGGCGCGCTCGCGACCGCGATCGCGCTGGGAGCGCCGTTCGCGGATGTCGCGGCCGCATTGGCTCGCTTCCGGGGCGTGCGCCGCCGCCAGGAAGTGCGCGGCCAGGCGCGCGGCGTCACTGTACTCGACGACTTCGCGCATCACCCGACGGCAGTCCGCGAGACGACCGCCGCGATGCATGCGCGTTTCCCGGGCCGTCGCCTGGTCGCCGTGCTCGAGCCGCGCTCCAACACGAGCCGCCGCGCACTCTTCCAGCACGACTTCGTCGAGGCGCTGGCGGGCGCCGAGCGTGCGATCGTCGCTGTCGTTCCGCGCGAGCCGTTGTACAGCAACACCGGCGCCGTCAGCGAGTACCTGGACGCCGAGCGGCTCGCGGCCGATCTGCGCGACCGGGGGGTCGACGCCGAAGCGATCGACGGGGTCGACGCCATCGTCGAGCGGCTGGGCGCGACGTGCCGCGAAGGAGACGTCGTGCTGGTGATGAGCAATGGGGACTTCGGGGGGCTTTGGGGCAAGCTGCTCGCGCGGTTCGGCAGCGGGTAGCGGCGCATGACTCGCCTCCAGCTGCGCCTCCGCTTCCCCGGTGACCATTCGCTCGGACCCGGCAAGGTGCAGCTGCTCGAGGCGGTGCAGGCGTGCGGCTCGATCTCCGCTGCGGCACGCTCGATGGAGATGGCGTATCGACACGCATGGGTGTTGATCGACGACTTGAACCAGCTGTTCGGAGCGCCGGTGATCGCCACGGCCACGGGCGGCCGAGCGGGCGGCGGTGCCCGGCTGACGGCGCTCGGGGAAGAAGTGGTCCGGCGATTTCGCTCGATGGAGCGCCGGGCCGAACGCGCAGTTGCCGCCGAGTTGGCGGCGCTGGAGGCGCGGATCGGCCGCGGAGCCTTCCCGCGTGCGCCGGGCCCCGCGAAGGCGAGGCCCCGTCGCCGAGGGTGACCGGGCGGGCGGTCAGGAGCGGGAGCCGTCGACACTCCAGATGCCGGGACCCTGCGCGGCGATGAACAGGAACACGAAGCAGTAGAGGATCGCCATTTCGCCGCCGTTCTCGAGCGGAAACAGGGCCTTCGTGCCGTGTGCCATCCAATACGCCGCCGCCATCAGGCCGCTGCACAGGAACGCCGCCCAGCGGGTCATCAGACCGATCATCACCAGGATGCCGCCGACCAGCTCGATCGGGCTGGCGGTGTAGATCACGAACGCGGGAACCTCGACCCCTGCCGGCAGCGGCACGGGAAACCCGAACAGCTTCTGGGTCCCGTGCCAGAGGAAGAGCAATCCCGTGATGATCCGCATCAGAGCGTAGGTCTGCTGTGCGTAGGGCTGCAGGAAGGTTGCCATCGTGTATCTCCTGGAAGGTCGTGGTGAGTGCGATCGAACAGGATCGGGCCGAAGGGAACTCCCGCCGGTTCAGAGCTCCGGCCAGTCGTGCGCCCACGGGCGCGCCTGCTCGAAGGCCCATGCCGCCTGCAGCACGAGATCGTCGCGATGCCGCGGCCCGACGATCTGCATGCCGACCGGAAGGCCGGCCTTCGAGAAGCCCGCGCGGACCGTCGCCGCGGGATGCCACGACAGGTTGAACGGCATCGTGAAGCTGCCGACGTTCGCCTGCGGCTGCGGGCGACCTTCGACCTCGGCGAGCAGGGGGCCCTTGGCGGCCGGCGGGTCGTAGGGAACCGTCGGCGTGAGCAGCAGATCGTAGTCCTCGAAGATCTGCGCGCACCAGCGGTTCAGCTCCTCGCGGCGACGCCGGAAATCGGCGAAGCGAGACGGCGTCATCTGGACGCCGAGTTTCACGGACTGGATGAACGAGCGGCCGAACTCGTGCTCGCGGTCCGGAAGCAATGCGTCGAAGCGGCCGAGCAGCTGGAAGACGCCGATCAGACCCCAGTCTCGCCCGGGTTCCGGCGGGCCGTCCTTCACGAGCTCCAGGTGGTGGCCGAGCTGCTCGAAGACCTGCACTGCCTCGCCGACGATCTCCGCCACGTCGGACTGCACGACGGCGTAGCCGAGATCCGGCGAGTAGCCGATGCGCAAACCGGCGGGCAGATGCGACAGGACCTGCCGATACGACAGCCCCGGATGCGGCAGCGAGTTCGGGTCGAGCGGGTGTGCGCCGACGGTCATGTCGAGATGCAGAGCGGCGTCCGCGACCGTCCGGGTGAGCGGGCCGACGACTGCCGTATCGTCCATCGGCCAGAGGTCCTCCGGCGCGTGGGGAATGCGCCCGTAGCTCGGCTTGTGCCCGAAGCAGCCGGTGAAGGTGGCCGGGATGCGGATCGAGCCGCCGCCGTCGCTGGCGGTGACCAGCGGGATCATCGAGCCGGAAATCGCCGCCGACGAGCCGCCGCTCGACCCGCCGGGCGTGCGGTCGAGGTTCCACGGATTGCGCGAAACGCCGAACAGCAGATTCTTCGTCAGCGCGGTGTGGCCGAACTCCGGCGCGTTGGTCTTGCCGACGACGATCGCGCCGGCCGCGCGCAGCCGTTCGACCTGCACCGAGTCGCGGTCCGGCACGTGATCCTTGAACGGCACCGATCCGTAGGTCGTCGCGAGACCCTCTGCGTCCTCTAGGTCCTTCACGCCGAGCGGAATCCCCTCGAGCGGTCGGCCCTCGCCGCGTGCGATCCGGGCCTCGGCGGCGCGCGCGTCGGCCAGCAGCGCTTCGCGAGGCCGCACCGCGACGAAGGCGACCAAGGCGGGATTGACTGCCTCGATCCGGTCGAGCGTGGCCTCCATCAGCTCGACGGGAGACATCTCTCGCCGCAGCAACAGCTCGGCGACCTCGGTCAGCGGACGGCGCAGTACGCTCATCGGGCACCTCCTCGAGCGCCGAGTCTACCAGCTTCGATCCCGAGACCGGTAGACTCCAGGCCATGACCGAGCTGCTCTTCCATCACTACGACGCGTCCCCGTTCTCCGAGAAGATCCGGCTGTGCTTCGGGCACAAGGGGCTGGCCTGGCGCTCGGTGATCCAGCCGCAGATCATGCCGAAGCCTCATCTGGTGCCGCTGACCGGAGGCTATCGCCGGATTCCCGTCCTCCAGATCGGCGCCGACGTCTACTGCGACAGCCAGGCCATCGCGCGTGTGCTCGAGCGGCTGCACCCCGAGCCGACGCTGTTTCCGGGAGGGAGCGAGGGACTCTGCTTCGCAACGGGGTTCTGGGCGGATCGCCTGCTGTTCCAGGCTGCCGTGCCGGTGCTGTTCTCGCGGATCGGGCCCGCGGTGCCGGAGGCGTTCATCGAGGACCGCCGCCAGCTGATGGGCGGCCAACTGGACTTCCGAGCCGTGATGAAGGCGGGGCCGCTGTTCGCAGACCAGCTCCGGGCGCACGCCTCCCTGGTGGAGGATCAGCTCCACGACGGACGCGAGTTCCTGCTGGGCGACGCGTTCTCCTTGGCCGACGCCAGTGCGTATCACCCGATCTGGTTCCTGCTCGGGATGCCGCCCACGCGCGGAATTCTCGATGAATTCCCCGGTGTTCGTGCCTGGGCCGAACGCGTCCGCGCCGTCGGCCACGGCCGGCGAGTGGAGTGTTCGCCAGAGGAAGCGCTCCGGATCGCGAGCGAATCCAGACCCCTGGCGCCCATGGCCGCTGCGGATGAGCGGGACCCGAACGGCCTCGTGCCCGGCATGCGGGTGCGCGTCGTGCCCGACGACTATGGCTTCGACCCCGTCGAAGGGGAGCTCGTCGCATCCTCGCGGCACGACGTCGCCCTGCGTCGGGAAGCTCTCGAGGTCGGCGAAGTCGTCGTGCACTTCCCGAGAGCCGGGTTCCGCGTGACGGAGGTCTGACACGCCGGCGTGCAATCGGCGCGATGATCTTCGGTCGAGATCGGCCTCGTTTCGGCGCGGAGACCCCGAGATCGGCATTCGAGGCTTTGCTTCCCGAGACGGAAACCGTATCATCCGCAGCGCCTTTCGGTTCTGGATGTCGATCTCGTGCGCACCGGTCCGGAGGGCACATCACGTCGCCCGTTATGCGTCGTGGTGGCTTCGTCAACATCGGGCGCGCACGTCGCGCCATGGGGGGGAACGATGGCAGCCAGGAAGAAGGTGGCGAAGAAGGCCGGCCGCAAGGCCGGGAAGAAGGCCGCTTCCGGGGAACTCCTGATCTCGAAGTCGCGCGTCAAGGCCGCCACCAAGAAGTGCAACGTGGGGGGCGACTTCTACGGCGCGCTCGACGCGGCCGTGCGCGGGATGATCGCCGGGGCCGAGAGCCGAGCGATCTCCAACAAGCGCAAGACGCTGAAGCCCCAGGACATCTAGTCCTCCGCTGCGTTCGCAGCGTATGACGAAGGCCCGCAGCCACGCTGCGGGCCTTTCGTCTTTTCAGGCGCTCTGTTCCGGAACCCAGACCAGCGTAAGGGGATGCACGTCGATGTCGCTCTTGCGCGGCGCGATGTTCGTCTCTTCGAGCGGCAACGCCGCCGAGTCGATCGCAGTTTGGAGCCGTGCCGATGCGACCTCGAAGTCTCGCTCGAGCGCAACGAGCCGCGTTCGCAGCTCTTCGGCACGTGCCGTAGCCCGGGCGATGTCCTCGCGCTCACTGGCTGCGCGACCGACCCCGCGCGCAGCCGTCGCTGCACGGCCTACGCTCGTCGCGCTGCCGAGCTTGCGCCCGAAGAGCGCGCCGACCACCGTCGCACCGATCGAGACCGCTGCCTGCACCTTCTTCTCCGTATATTGGCTCTGCTCCCTGGCGATGCGCTCCTCGGCGCGAGCGATCTGCTCGCGCAACCGTGCGAGCTTCGGCACGAATCGTTGCCGGAACCTCTCTACCTCCACATCACGGAGCGCGCGCTTTGCATCGCGAACGCGCACGCGGAAGGATCCTTCACTTTCGCCGGGATCCGACACCAGGTTCAGTTCCGGACAGCGGAACAGGCGAAGCGGCCGCTTGCGATACACGTGCGTCGCGAGCTGTTTGCGCCACCGCTCGAAACTCGCGGCGCGAGCGGCTGCAGCGGGCAAGGCGAGGAAGCGCGCTCCGGCGACCGGGGTCGCTTCCCGCGCCGGCAGCGTCGCGCCGAGCTCCCGCGCCCGTTCCCAGGGAAGCGTATGTCCGTCGCTTTCCAACGGAGCCAACAGCGTCGCGTCCTCCCAGAAGTCGATCTTTCTCTTTGCATCGACGTAGTGAAGGGTAGCTTCACCGAGCAGCGCAGGCCGATACAGGACCGAAGCTTCGGATTCGGCGGGCAGGAAGCTCTCGGGGATCTGCGGGGGAACGATCGGTCTCGGCGTCGTCTCCGCGCCGGCAGCGGACGACGCCGAGACCACTTCGTCCGGCCGGCGCTCGTCTGCGCCGTCTTCTGCCGCATCGGTCGACGACGCTTCGAACTCTGCAAGCCGGCGGATCTGCTCCCGCGTCAGCGGTCCCGCGAGATACGACAGCGCCCAGCGCGTCTGGAACAGCACCGGCTCGTCCTCGTGCGCATTGCTCATCAGGAAGACGCGCTTCGGAAGGTTCGACAACAACGAGTCGATCTGCGCGCGGTCGAAGCGCGCTCCGGATGCGGCCGACGCACCCTCGAGTCCTTCCAGCACGCGCGCCTTGTCACGCTCGGTCTGGAGTCGCCCGAGAAACCAGGTGCCGGCATTCGCCAGGCCCTTGTAGTCGAGGTCCACCGGATTCTGTGTCGCCAGGACCACACCGACTCCGTAGGCGCGCGCCTGTTTCAACAGAGTCAGCATGGGCGTCTTCGACGGTGGATTCGCCACCGGCGGAAAGAACCCGAAGACCTCGTCCATGTAGAGAATCGCGCGGAGCGAGGCGCTGCCGGGCTGCGTACGCATCCATCCGACCAGCTCCGACAGCAACAGCGTCACGGCGAACATCCGCTCGGCGTCGGAGAGGTGCGCGATCGAGATCACCGAGAGCTTCGGCCGACCCGATTCCGTGTACAAGAGCCGCGCGATGTCGAGCGGATCTCCCTCGCTCCACGCGGCGAAGGCCGGCGACGCGAGTACGTTGTTGAGCGCCAGCGCGAGCTGCATGCGGTCGCCGGCCGGGAAGAAGGTCTCGAGGTCGAGGGCGCCCACCTGGGCGATGGGTGGCCGCTGCACCTCGCGGACCAGCGCCGCGATGTCGAGGGAGCGGCCTTCCCGCCACGCGCGTTCGATCAGGCTCGACAGCAGCACGTGCTCGCGGCTGCGCAGCGGGTCGGCGTCGATCCCTGCCAGCCCGAGCAGGCTCGACACGGAGCCGAGCACGCGTTCGCGGAGCGCCTCGGCGTCGGCGAGCAGCTTCGGACCCGGCGGCGCCAACGAGCGGAGCGCCGCGAGCGGTCGCCCTGCCGTACTCCCCGGCGTGTAGAGAACGCGCTCCGCGGCCGCGGCGAAACGGGCGATCCGGGCAGGCTCCTGGTCCCACTCGGCGAGTCCGTCGCGCCAGCCCTGCGCGACTGTCTCCGCTTGCTGCGCAGGGGTGCGACCGGCGCGCGTGGCCTCGGCCGGGTCGATCCACGGCTCGAAGTCCGCGGGCGCCAGATCCGGGAACGCGAGCAGCAGATTGCCCAGGTCCCCCTTCGGATCGATGGCGATCACCGGGATCCCGTCGATCGCCGCCTCCTCGAGCAGGCCGACGGCGAGGCCCGTCTTGCCCGAGCCGGTCATGCCGACGATCACCGCGTGGGTGGTGAGGTCCTTGGCGTCGTAGAGCAGCGGTTCGTCGGCGACCGCTCGGCCCGAGGCGGGATCGAAGCGGCGCCCGAGGTAGAACGCGCCGAGTTTCTCGTAGTCCTTCACGAATCTCCTCGCACTCGGAGTTCCGGCGGCAGATCGCCAGCGAAGATCGGGGGGCCCAGACCAAAGCAGGGGCACGGGCCCGTGCCCGCGCCCCTGCTCGCGCGTCCGCGTCTCGTGTCCGCCTACGGCGTGGCCGCTTCGCCCGCCCTCACGCCGGCCTCGGCGGCCTTCTTCGCCGATTCGGCCGCGTCGGCGGCGGCCTTCTCCGCGTCGGCAGCGGCGTCGCTGGCTTCTTCCGCGGCGTCCTCCGCCGTGTCGCGCGTCGCCTCGGCGGCGTCGCTCGCCGCCTTGCCTGCCGCGTCGGCGGCCTCCTGCGCGGACTTCCTCGCCTGTTCGAGCGCCTTCTCGGCGGCCTCCTGGCTGCTCTCGGCAGCTGCTCGCGCCGCCTCACCAGCGGCCTGCGCCGCCTCCTGCATCTTGTCGACGGCCTCCTGCGCCTTCTCGGTGGCGGTGTCCTGTCCACCGCACGCCATCATCCCCAACGACACCGCGAGTGCGATGACGATTCGCTTCATCTGGCTTCCTCCTTCCCGTCGGAGCCGTCGGCTCCGCGAGTTCTGGTTCGGGTCGTTCAGCCGCGTCGCAGGAGATCCCGGATCTCCGTCAGCAGCTGCACGTCTTCCGGCGGTCCGGCCGGTGCCGGGGCAGGCTCTTGGCGCTTCAGCCGATTCACGCCCTTCACCAACAAGAACACGCAGAACGCGATGATGAGGAAATTGACGACGGTCTGGATGAAGAGTCCGTAACTCAGTGTCACCGGCGCCTCGACGGTACCGCCGATCGGGATCATCAGCTCGGAGAAGTCGACGCCGCCGGTCGCGAGCCCGATCGGCGGCATCAGGAGTCCGTCCACCAGCGCCGTGACGATCTTGCCGAACGCTCCTCCGATGATGACTCCGACGGCCATGTCCATGACATTGCCCCGCTGGATGAACTCGCGAAACTCCCCAACCATCGACATTGATGCCTCCTTCCGCCGTTTCGTGTAGGGAATCAGCCCCGAGCCGCTTCGGCCCGCACGCGAACGATGCGTGCTCCCGCATGCACATGGGTGCCGAGGGCGAGATACGCGAGAACGAGCTCCACGTGGCCCGTCACTCCAGCGATGAGCGCGAGGAAGAGTCTCCCGTCCCGGCCCAGCAACAGCCAGCGCCAGCGGCCCTCCCGTTCGACCGCCCAGGGCCGTTGGAACTGGGTTCCGTATTTCTCCTTCACGAGCATCGAGAGGCTGTTGCCGGCCAGGGCCACAAAGCCCACCGCGACGATCCAGACCCCCGCCCCCATGAGCCAGGCGTACACCGTCATCCCGCCGATGATGGCCGCCTCGCCGACGCGATCGAGCAACGCATCGTAGAGCCCGCCGAACGCGGAATCCTGATAGCGGACGCGCGCGAGCTCGCCATCGACGCCGTCGAGGACCGATGCGCATTGGGCCAGCAGTCCGCCGGTCGTCGCGTGGCCGATCGCGAACGACAAGCCTGCGGCGAGCGTTGCGGCGAAGCTGGCGACACTCACCTGCCAGGGCTTCACAGGTCGCGCGAGGAGTCGCTCCGTGATGCGCAGCGAGATCGGGCGGTTCAGATGGCGGGCCACCAGCCCGTCACCGACGCGAACCGAGCCGGCCAGCACCTCGCGCCGCGCACGCGGCAGGTCTTCCGGGGCGCGGACCGGCTGCCAGCGCTCGAGCACCGGCCAGCTCGCCACCGGCTCGCGCGAGAGCAGCGTCGCCAAACCGTCGAGCCACGCGCGCTCGGGATCGGGGTTCGCCCCGGCGACGCGCGCGAACCCCGAGGTCACGAGCGCGAGGCCGATCCACACGCCGTCCGCGCCGACCAACGCACGCCCGACGCGCTGGATCCGCGCGGACGGCTCGGAGTTCCAGACGGTGACCTGGGGGAGTCCCTTCCCGCGCGCAGGCGCCGGTCCGGCTGCGCGCGCCTCGGGACGGAAATCCACGGCCACGACGGCTTCTGCTGCGCCGGCCGTCTCCTCGACGAACCGCGCGACCAGTTGGCGGTCGTAGTGACAGTCCGCCCGAGCCAGCAGCACCGGCTCGTCGCCGCCGGCCGACGCGAGCGACTCGATCCTGCGGATCTTCAGCCGCCGACACGGACCGGCGTCGAGAATCCGAGCGAGCGCTGCGACCGCCTCGGGGTGACCGGCCAGCGCGAAGCGCCGGATTCCGGAGCGGGAAAAGGCCAGCGCCGTGCGTTCCACGGGGGCAAGGCCGAAGATCGGCGAACACTCGACGGCAGGAGGCCTCTCGGCCCACAACACGCAGAGTCGATCGACTGCGCTAAGAGGGCTCTCCATCGACCGCGCGCTCTCCCTCCCGCCCGGTCACGCGTCGTCGCCGCCCGCACCAGCCCGGAGGAAGGCCTCGATCTGTCGGGCCGCATCCACGTCGCGCATCTGCACCGGGGGATGCTTCATCGTGTAGGCCGAGATCGGCAGCAGCGGACCCGCCAGACCGCGCTCGCGCGCGATGCGGACGTAGCGGATCACGTCGATCACGATGCCGGCGGAGTTCGGTGAGTCCTGCACCGAGAGACGCGCCTCGAGCTCGATCGGCGCTCCGCCGAAGCCGGTGCCCTCGATGCGCAGGAAGCACACCTTGTTGTCGCGCTGCCACGGGACGTAGTCGCTGGGACCGATGTGCACGTTGTCGGCGCCGATGTCGTAGGGGATCTGCGACGTCACGGCTTCCGTCTTCGACACCTTCTTCGACGCCAATCGCTCCCGCGAGAGCATGTTCAGGAAGTCGGTGTTGCCACCGGTGTTGAGCTGATAGGTCCGCTCGATCTTCACGCCGCGGTCGGCGAACAGGCGCACCAGCTGGCGATGCAGGATCGTCGCGCCCACCTGGGACTTGATGTCGTCGCCGGCGCAGGGGATCCCCGCCTGCCGGAAGCGTTCGCCCCACTGCGGATCCGAGACGATGAAGACCGGCAGGCAATTGACGAGCGAAACTCCGGTCTCGAGACACGCTTCCGCGTAGGCCTGGACGGCCTTCTGGGAGCCGACCGGAAGGTAGGAGACGAGGATCTCCGCGCCGCTCTCGCGCAGCGCCTGCGCCACGTCGACCGGCTGCTCCTCGGCCAGCCGAAACGAACGCTCTGCCGGCCAGTCCGCCATGTGCGGCGCAATGCCGTCGAGCACCGGTCCCATCTGGACCGCGACGTCGGACTTGCCGATCTGGTCGGCGATCACCGACGTACAGTTGGGCGCCGCGAAGGCGGCTTCGTGCAGCGGCCGGCCGACCTTGCGGGCGTCCACGTCGAAGGCCGCGACGACCTCTACGTCGCCGGGCCGGAGGCCGCCCATCTCGAGGTGCATGAGGCCCCATGCCTCGTGCTGCTCGGGCGGCACGCGCCGGTAGTGGTCGATCCCCTGGAGCAACGAACTCGCGCAGTTGCCGACGCCGGCGAGCGCGATGCGGATCTTGTGGCGATCCCCGCTGCGAACCGATCGGTCCTGTGCGTTGTCCATCCGGCCCTCCCTCCAGTGACGACGGTTTCGCGAGGCTAAGAAGACGCCTTGCCCGGGTCAAGCGCCATTGCGCCCGGCTGCTGGGCTCGTTCGATGCGGAACCCGATGCGGAACAACCGCACCAGCGGCGCGCGGCGAAGCGTCTCCGCGGCGCCGAGGCCGTGGCGTTCAGCGAGCCAGTCGAGGCCGAGGCTCGCCGTGCGTGCCGCCTTCTCGATGGCCTCCGGCAGGGACTCGGCGTCGCCCAGCGGCATGCGGTCTGCCACGGCCACCTGGTTCGCCAACGCGATGAACGCGTAGAAGAACGCACGCCGTGCGGCCGGCGCGAGCTCGCTGGCGGCCCGGAAGAGCGACAGCTGCGGATCGGCGGAGGCGGGCAGCTCCGGCATCCACACGGGAAGGTGCCACTCGCCGGGAGTCGCCGCGGCGACATCGGGCAGGGACTCGAGTTCCTCGCGCCGTGGCGCCGCGTAGATCGCGATGGCCTCCTCGCGCGACGGGAAGCCGAGATCCTGCAGCCGGCCCGTGCGCCAGCGCAGCGCGAATTCCTCGTTCTCCGGCGTCGACTCCCAGGTCACACTCTGCAACAACCGGAAGTACAGCCAGTAATCCTCGCTGAACAGCAACCCGAGCAGCCGCAGGACGTCTTCGAGAGAATCGTCGGCGCGGCGCGGGATCACGTAGAACTGTCCCTCGAGCGTCCGCCCGCCGACGGGCGGCTGCCAGCCGGGATCGTCATTGGGCTTGAGATGGACGTCGAGCCGGTCGGCCAGCCAGAGCATGAGCAGCTCGGCGTCGAGGGCGCGAACCGCGCGGAGCAGGGCCTCGTCGCCGGATTCGATCAGCGAGGCGAGCCACCCGGAGAGCCGCTCGCGATCCGGCGTCTCATCGACGCTCCACGCGTCGAGGTCGACACAGGTCTGGATCTGTTCCTCGGTTGCGTACGCCATCAGCCAGGCGGCATCGGCGAGCCCGATCGCCTTGACCGTGAAACACAGCTCTGCGTCGGGAAGGGCGGGGATCACGGTCTCGGGCGCGTGGAGCAGATCGAGGAGCTCGGCGCGTCGCGAGACCGGGGTTTCGCACAGCAGCGCGACCTGCTCGTCGAGAGCGAGCGCGGAGAGTGCGCCCCGCGCGCCGGCCCGGTCGCGTCGGGCCAGCATCAGGATCTGCTTCGCTCGGGCGGGGAGTTCCAACTCGGGGGGCATCAGCGTCGCAGCGTAGCCGAGGCCGCATCGTCCGCCGCGGGCGCACGCTCCCGAGCAGCGGGGCGAGCGGGCGCAACCTGGTACCTTCTCGGGCTGCTCCCGACGGGCGGAGCGGAGGTCTGACGTTGTTCTGGAGACTTTGGAGCTTCGCCTGCGGGCTTCCGATCGGAGCCTTCGCGGCGGTGGCGACGAGCCCCGACGCCGACACCGCAGCGGCGCGGGCGTACTGGGGCGCTGCAGCGGGCGGCCTGGTTCTCGCACTCCTCACGGAATGGCTCGCCCGGCGACGCGATGACGAACACGACCGAGGCCGGCATCTCGCGATCGGGGCGAGCGCGAGCTGGCTGGCGATTCCAGCAGCGATCGCGTCGTGGCTCGGTTTCGGCCCGGGTCCCGTCCCGTGGCTCGGCGTCTGCGCGGTCGTGCTCGGGCTCGCGCTGTGGAGAGGAGCGCGGGCCATCGGGCCGGCTGGCGGACCACTCCGACCGGCGCTCGCGGCCGTCACTTGGCTCGCTGTGGGTGCCGTGGCCGCGCTGGCGATCGGCACGGCCATGGCGGCGATGCGCGGAGGAGGCCCGGTCGCCTCTCCTTCGCCCCGTCTTGCGAGCACCGTCTATGACTTCGACGCATCGGTCGTGACGCAGCCGTTGCCGTCGTGCGAGCGGGCCCCACGAGCGGTCCGGACACTCCTCGAGACGGGCGCGCGGCCGTCGCTCGGGCCGGATGGCCGGATCCTGTGGTTCGACGCGCCGGTCGCCGGCGAGGAGGGACGACGACAGATCCATCGCTTCGATCGGGAAACCGGTGTGATCGAGTGCTGGACCTGCGGCGAGCCCGGCAACAACGTCCGGCCGGATGCCGGGGACTCCGGTCTGGCGTTGGTATTCGAGAGCGACCGGGCGGCCAACTGGCTGTCTCCCGATGACACCGAAATCTTCCTGCTCGGAACGGCGCGCCGGGGTCCATCCCGGCGACTCACCTTCCGACCGGGACCCGACGAGTCGCCGCGCCTCGGCCCGCGGTCCCAGCTGGTCGTGTGGTCGCGGCGCGAGCGTGGTCACTACCAGGTGGTGTCGGCGGCGCTGCGTTCCGGCCACGGCGGGATCCTGCTCGGCAACGTCGGCGTTCTGGCGACGGCTGGCGCCGAATGGATCGCACCGCTCGGCTGGGCGTCCGATGGCCGGACACTGGTACTCGGCCGCGGCAATCCATTCGCTCCCCTCGAAGGGCTCGCCGTCGATCCTGCCACCGGCTCCGTCTCCGCCTTGGGGACCGACCTGGCTCCATCGGTGGCGTTCGTGGCGGACGGAGGCTGGCTGGCGTTCCCGACGGCCCAGGGGGGGCATTGGGCCGGCGCCTTGCCCCGATCCCTGGGCTTCGCGCTGGCCCCGTGGGCTCGATCCCGATCTCGCGAGCGTCCGCTGCTGCACGGCACCGGTGTTCGCAGCGGGCCGGCCTCGGATCCGACCGTGTCGCACGAACTCGCGCTGCCGGCGGAGTGGGCGAACTGGGGAGCGCCGACGGGACTCGCGCTCGACCCCGACGGTCGTGGTCTCGTGCTCGGCCAGCGGCGAGAGACGAGCCATGGCATCGACGAACGGCTCGTGGAGATCTCCCTCGACTGCGACGGAACTGCGTTCGCGCGATCTGCGAGGACGGGGTCGTGACGACACGACGCACATCCGTGTGGGTGTCGTTGCTGGCGGTCACGATGCTGATCGCCGCGGCGAACCCCGCTCCGACGCGAGCCGACGAGCCGAGCCCCGACGCGGTCCTCGCCGACCTGCCCTTCCTCGACGCATTGCCGAATCAGATCAAGATCGATCTGGGGACGCCCGAGGGTCGCAGGCTTCCACTGCTGCTCGACACCGGAGCACTCCAAAGCTTCGCGACGGCCGGCGCGGCCCGAGAGCTCGGCATCTCGATCCGCCGCAACAAGCAGACGCCCTACCGGCGCGGGACTCGACTCGGCAGCCCGCTCGAAATGCTCGTCGACACCCGTCGCGGCGATACCGGCACGGCGCGCGGCGGCGACTATGCGCTGGTCGGGGCACCGTTCCTCGCGCGCTTCGTCGTCGAGATCGATTTTCTACAGCGACGCGTCCGGTTTCTCGATCCCGAGCGATATGCGGTCCCGATTGCCGACGCGAATGCCTCGGTCTCGGCGCTCCGGCCTGGCAGCATCCTGCCGATCGTCGAATTGATCGTGGGCGAGACGCGCGTCCCGGCCGTGATCGCCACCGGAGTGCCGGGGACACTGATCCTCCCGGGAGGCTGGGCCGCGCCGGAGGCTGCCGCGGTGACGATCGATGCCGAGGAGACGGAGAGGCTCGAGCTGCCTCCGGGTGGACGCTCGATGCAGGCCGCCATCGCGAGACAGATCCGGCTGGGAGACTTCGAGGAACGCGACGTGCCGCTGCTCGTCGCTCCGCAGGGCCTGTGGGACCAGGGCGCGCGGTCCGAGGCGTACCTCGGCGTCGATTTCCTGAAGCGATTCGTCCTGCGCCTCGATCTGGCGAGGGGACGCGTCTGGATCCACGACCCTGCTCTCGACACCCGCGAGGTACCGACCCTAGATCCGCTCTCGACACCGTCCCGCGAGCGACCGGACGCCCGTTCCCACGGCGTCGGCTGAGCAGTTGCCCCTACGGCTATCCTCGGACACGTGTTCGAGAAGGATGCCATTCGCAGGGCGCTGTCGTCGCAGGAGCCGCAGCTCGCCGAGGATCCATCGCAGCCGCAGGCGGCCGTGGCAGTCGTGCTGCGCGACGCCCCGGATCCCGCGCTCGGGCCCGAGCTGTTGTTCATCGAGCGGGCAGAACGCGCCGGCGACCCGTGGTCGGGACACATGGCGTTCCCGGGCGGGCGGATGGAAGCGGTCGATCCAAGCCCCCGGGCGGCGGCGGAACGCGAGACCTGGGAAGAAGTCGGACTCGTGCTGGCCGATGCCGACGCTCTCGGGAGGCTCGACGATCTTCATGGGCGACACGCGGGCCGGCGCGTTCCGTTGGTGATCTCGGCCTGGGTCTACCACATCGAGCACCGCGGCCCGCTGGCGCTGAGCGACGAGGTGGAGGAAGCCCTGTGGGTGCCGCTCCAGCGGATCGTCGATCCTCGACACCATGTAGAGTATCCGACGCCGGGGGCCGGCTATCCGGGCATCCTCGTCGGACGACCCGAACGGCACGTCGTCTGGGGACTCACGTACCGGTTCCTCGAACTCTTCCTCGCCCGCCTCGGCCAGCCGCTCCCCGACCGCTGGACCCGATTCTCCGACGCGAACGGCTGATCCTCGCGGCCAGGAGGAGCAGAGAGAGACCGGCGAGGAGATCGCCGGACGCCTCGGGCACGGCGACGATGTTCACGGTGACGACTCCAGCGGGATCATCAGCGTCGATCGCGAAGCTCGTTTCGAGCAGCAGCTCCGACTGCTCGTCGAGTCGCGCAGTGCCCTCGACGTCCGGGATCGCGAGCGCCAACGGCTCGGCGCCCGCGTCGAGGAGCAGGAACAGCGTCGGGACCAGGAAGCGTGCATCCGGGGACAGCACGCCGATTCCCGGCGACAGGACGCTGTCGTCGAGCGTCGCCGTGAGCCCGCCGCCGGTGACGTCCAGATCGAGCACCCGGAGGCTCGTCGGAACCACGGCGCCGAGATCGTCGATTTCGATCCGCAGCGTGCCGGACAACGGCTCCGGGACACCCACGGTCGGGATCAGCTCGCTCTCGCCGGTGAGGACGAGATCGAAGACGACGGCTGCCTGGGTCGCGAGCGGCGATCCGGCGATCGCCAGGGTGAGCGCAAACGCAAACGGAGAGACGAATCCGCGATGGCGGCGACGAAACGAAAGCGAGCAGGACAATGGCTTCTCCTGGAAGAGGTTCGTTCCCCGCACTCGCACGGCGCGATCAGCGCAACGGGTCGCGATCCTGGTCGATCTCGAAGCCCTCGCACTGGAGGACTGGAAGAGGAGGATAGGGAAGGTAGTGCGGGTCCGTGCGGGCGCGCCGACAACGCCAGAAGACGGTGCCACGCGCGCCGGGCTGAGGGCGCGCATGGGCGCAACGGACGCACAGACCGACGCGGCGCGCCTCGGCGGCGTCTCCGGCAGGAGCCCGGCACGAACTCACGGCGCGGGCTCGATCTCGAGCGCGCGCCCGGCGCCATCGTCGAGCCACCGCACGTGGAGGACGCCGGCCTGCCACCACCAGCAGGGCTCGTCGCGCAACGGCTCGGCCGCTGCACCGGAACTCGTTCCCGGGATCCGCACCGCATCGACGCGGACGACGCCGGGCCGTGGGCAGCCATGCACCGACACGCGCAGCGGCCGCGGGGGAATGGCGAAGTTCCCCTCGCGCGCCGCCACCTCGAGCCGCAGTCGCGCCGCCGCGCGCGACCACAACCGGACGGCCGTGCGCGCTTCGCCGCCAGAGCGATACGCATCGCTCTCCCCGTCGTCCTCGATCACCGTGGTGGCGCCGTCGCCGCCCGGAAACACCTCGAGCACCAGCGGCTCGGCCGGCGTCTCGCCCACGTGGAGCACCGGAGTTCGGGTCGGGATCACGCTGCCGCCGCGCGCGAACACCGGCAGTCGCTCGAGCGGAGCCGACACCTCGATGCGTCGTGGTCCGATCCAGCGGGCGCCGTCGTCGAGGGCGAACCATGTGCCCGCCGGCAAGTAGACGCTGCGGCGTCTGGCGCCGCGCGTGAGCACGGGCGCGACCAGCAGGTCCGGCCCGAGCAGCAGCTGATCCTGGACCGCGACGGCCTCGGGATCCTCGGAATGGTCCCAGTACAGCGGGCGCCAGATCGGCGCGCCGCTGGTCTCCGCGTCACAGAAACAGCGGTAGAGATACGGCAGCAGGCGCATCCGGAGCTCGAGGGCCGCGCGCGCGATCGCCTCGACGCGGCGGCCGAAACGCCACGGCTCCTGGCGGTGCTTGAGCCACATCGAGTGCGTACGCGCCAGCGGGTACAGTGCGCCGATCTGCATCCAGCGCGCGAACAGCTCCGGGGAGCACCAGCCATGGAAGCCGCCGATGTCGGCACCGCAGAACGGAACGCCGGAGATCGAGAGCCCGAGCAGCATCCGCACCGAGAGCCGCAGCTGCTCCCAGTTGCTCGGGATGTCGCCGGTCCACAGCGCCGCGTAGCGCTGGATCCCCGCGGCTCCCGATCGCGACAGGACGAACGCGCGCCGGTGCGGGGCCAGCCGCTCGAGGCCTTCCCGAGTCGCCCGGCACTCGAGGTGTCCGTAGGCGTTGCGCACGTGCTCGTGCGGAACGCGGTGTTCCGGATCGGCGGGATCGGCATGACGCACCCGTGCGAGATCCTGGGCCGCCAGCGGCACGATCAGCCGGCCGAGGCGCAGCTCACGCCTCCAGCCGGCGGGCTCGTTCATGTCGTTCCAGATGCCGGCGACGCCGGCGTCGAGCAGCGGTCGGTGTCGCTCGCCCCACCAGGCGCGGACGTCGGCGCGCGCGAAATCCGGAAGTGCCGCATCGCCGGGCCAGACCTTCAGCTTGTACGGCGTGCCGCCTTCCTCGCGCAGGAAGACGTCGTGCTCGGCGCCGTCGCGGAACAGCTTCCACTGCGGATCCACTTTCACACCGGGATCGACGATCGTGACGACGCGGAAACCGGCAGCGGCGAGCTCGGCCAGCAGCCCTGCCGGATCGGGAAACCGCTTGGGGTTCCACGTGAAGACCCGGTAGCCGTCCATGTGATCGATATCGAGATGGATGGCATCGGTAGGCATGCGGTGCGCACGCGCCTCACGAGCGATCCGGCGCACCTTCCGGGCGCTCCGGTATCCCCAGCGAGATTGGTGATGTCCCAGTGCCCACAACGGGGGCCGCGACATCCGCCCGGTACGCGCGGTGTAGCGGTGTAGTACGTCGGCCGGCCGCGGCCCCGGGAACAGCGTGAGATCGAGCCCTCGAGCGCAGGTCTCGATCGTGACCCGCGAGGGATCCCGGGCCGCCACGTCGAAGCGGGACGGCGCCGCACCGTCGAGCAGGAAGCCGTCGGCACGGGGCACGCCGCCTGCGGAAGAGAGCCGCAGGAAGAACGGGATCGACGCGTACAAAGGGTCGAGCCCTTCTCGCACCGGGTGGTCGCGATTGCGCATCCGCAGCACGAGTCCGCGCTTGTCGAGCGGGCCGGTCTTCTCACCGAAGCCGAAGAACGATTCGTCCTCCGCGCAGCTCAACACGACGCGCGCGGCGCCGTCGACGCCGAAGCCCAGCTCGCTGAGCCGCGCGATCTGGCGCCCGCCGCGCTCGAAGACCCGCAACGCGAGCGGGTGCTCGGCGATCTCGACCCGGAGTGCCCCCTCGGGTCCATCGAACGCGAGCGCGACACCGCCGTCCTCGAGCGCAAAGGGTTCCGCGTTGGAGGGCCGCCACGACTCGTGACCCAGTGCGGCATCCAGATCCGGCGGCAGCTCCCGGCCCGAGGCGGAGCGCAGTCGCAGCGAGCCGTCGCGCGCGAGGGCCACGCGCACGAGCGCCTCTCCGAGATCGAGATCCACGGCGCCGGGGCCGGCGGCCCCGAAGCGGAGAACCCGATCGAGCGTCGTGAAGCGGTCTTCGTCGCGGCGCGAGCGCGGCATCGGCATGCGATTCTAGCCGTCGGCCGTCCCGATCCTCAGGGTTCCTTCACGCGGAGCCGCGGGGGTCGTATGATCCGCGGCCATGAGCGAAGTCATCCCCGAGACCCTGGCCCAGCAAAGCGGAGCGCCGCGACCCGCACGCATCGTCGACTGGGCCTTCACGCTGCCGTTCCTGCTCGCCTTCGGAGGGGCTCTCGCCGTCTTCGATCCGGTGCAGCGGCTGGCGCGTCAGTTCGGACAGCGCCCGCAGGAGATCGCCGTTGGCGCGTTGCAGGCCACCCTGCTGGGCGCCTTTCGCCTGTGCGGGACTCGCCTGCTCGTCGAGCGCGCGCCCGAGCTTCGGCCGCGCACCGGCTACATCCTGATCGCCAACCACCAGAGCATGTTCGACGTCCCGATCCTCGGTGCGCTGCTGTTCTCGAACTTCCCGAAGTACGTGTCGAAGAAGGAGCTCGCGCGCGGCATTCCGAGCATCTCGTACAACTTGCGCCGCGGCGGCAACGCGTTGATCGATCGCGCCCATCGCGAGCAGGCCGTGACCGCGATCCGAACGCTCGGCGAGACGGCGCAGGCGCGCAACGTGTCCGTCGTGATCTACCCGGAGGGCACGCGCTCGCGCGCCGGCGAACTCCGTCCGTTCAAGCCGGCGGGTGCGTTGGCGCTGCTCGACGCGGCACCGGCGCTGCCGGTCGTGCCGGTCACCATCGACGAATCGTGGCGCCTGCTCGCCCACAACCTGCTGCCGGTGCCGTTCGGCACGCGGGTCCGGGTCCGGTTCGGTGCGCCGATGGCACGCGGCGAGGCCGACGGGCCCGAGCTGCTCCGTCTCGCGCGCGAAGACATCGAAGCAACGCTGTCGCGCTGGCGCGCCGAAAGGGGCGACGCGGCATCGTGAGCCGCACGGCCGCGATCCTGGTCCTCAACGCCGGCTCGTCGAGCCTCAAGTTCGCTGCGTTCGGCGCCGGGTCCGGCGCCGCCCTCACGCGTTCCGCAGAGGGCGAGATCGAGATCGCGGCCCCCGGGCACGCAGAACCGCCCGGCGCCGGCACCTCCGCGGCCGACCGTCCCGCTCGGAACCACGAGGAAGCGCTCGAACGAGCCTTCGCGCGACTCGACGCCGACGCGCCGGAGGCTCCGCTGGCAGCCATCGGGCACCGGATCGTCCACGGGGGCGAGCGCTTCGCGACACCGGTCCGCGTGGACGAGCGCGTCCTCACGGAACTCGAAGCGCTGATTCCGCTGGCTCCGCTGCACCAGCCGCACGGCCTGGCGGCGATCCGCGCCGTGGCGACGAGGCGGCCCGAGCTGCCACAGATCGCCTGCTTCGATACGGCCTTCCACGCGAGTCTTCCGCGGGACGCGCGCCGCTTCGCGCTGCCGCGCGCGCTCACCGAAGCCGGCGTGCGTCGCTACGGCTTCCACGGCCTGTCGTACGAATGGGCGGCCGAGCGGTTGGCAGCGCTGGATCCCGCCGCCGCGCGCGGGCGCGCCGTCGCGGCGCACCTCGGAAACGGCGCGAGCCTGTGCGCTCTCCGCGCCGGGCGCAGTCTCGCGACGACGATGGGCATGACGGCGCTCGACGGGCTCGCGATGGGAACGCGCTGCGGCGCGCTCGATCCGGGGGTCGTGTTGCACTTGCTGCGCCTACACGACGGCGACGTCGATGCCGTGGAGGACCTGCTGTATCGACGCTCGGGGCTTCTCGGCGTATCCGGCGTCTCGAGCGACATGCGGACGCTGCTGGCCAGCGACGACCCGCGAGCGGCGGAGGCCGTCGATCTCTTCGTCGATCGCATCGGACATGAACTCGGTGCGCTGACGGCGGCGCTCGGCGGTCTCGATGCGCTGGTCTTCACCGGCGGCATCGGCGAGCACGCGGCGGAGATCCGCGCCCGTGTCTGTCGCGGCGCCGCCTGGCTCGGCGTCGCACTCGACGACGCCGCCAACGAACGCGGCGATGCGCTCGTCACGCGCGCGGATTCGACGGTCCGCGGATGGGTCGTGGAAGCCGAGGAGAACCTCGTCGTGGCCCGGTACGTCCGGAGCCTCCTGGGGCTTCCGTAGCGCTCGCAGTCGCTGCGATCGTCCCGACGCGGCGCCGCCGCGGTTCGCTACGATGCGGTGTCGTGTCTCGCCTCTCCGTCCTCGCCGGTCGCCTGGAACGCGTCCTCGCTCTCGCCGAGCGGTGGCTCGAACGACATGCGCGCGCGCCCCTCGACGCCGAGGCCGCGCGCCGTCACCTGGCGTTCCGCTGGGATGCCCGAGACGGCGCCGGGCGGCTGGTCCCGATCGAGCAGCCGCACGCGATCGACCTCGACGACCTGATCGGCGTCGAGAGATCCGTAGCCGAGCTGGCCCGCAACACCGAACAGTTCGTACGCGGCCTGTCCGCGAATCACGTGCTGCTCCACGGCGAACGCGGCACCGGGAAGTCCTCGTCTGTCAAGGGATTGCTCGGGCGCTTCGCCGGGCAGGGTTTGCGCCTCGTCGAGGTGAGCAAGAGTGACCTGCTCCACCTTTCCGACGTCACGGCAAGCCTGCGGGAATTGCCGTATCGGTTCCTGATCTTCTGCGATGACCTCGCCTTCGACGAAGGCGAGGCCGGCATGCGCGAGCTCAAGGCCGCGCTCGAAGGCAGCCTCGAGGCGACACCGGAGAACGTGCGCATCGTCGCCACCAGCAACCGCCGCCACCTGCTCCCCGAGCGCGCGCGCGACAATCGAGATGTCCGTCTCGACGAATCCGGCGAGCTACACGTCGGCGAGGCGATCGAGGAGAAACTCGCGCTCGCGGATCGCTTCGGACTCGTACTCGGCTACTACGGCTTCGACCAGGCGACGTATCTCCGCATCGTCGCTCACTACGCACGCAAGGCGGGTGTCGACTGTCCGCCCGCCTGGCTGCGCGCCGAGGCGCTGCGCTTCGCGCTGAACCGATCGAGCCGCTCGGGGCGCACGGCCCGACAGTTCGTCGACGATCTCGCCGGTCGGCTCGCGCTGGCGCAGGGAAGCGAGCGCCACGGAGCCGATCCGGGCGGGGAGCCCGGCTGAAGCCGAGCGCCGGGCTCGCCCCGCCGCGAGCCTCGTCGAGAGTCGGCGTCCAGCGACGCCGGCTCTCCTCCTGAAACGATCCGACTCGAGCGGCATCCAAAAGACCCGCCGCAACGGGCAGACCGAGGGGCCGTGGCTCCCGTGGAGGCGCAGCCTGTGAGAGTTCGCTCGTTTGGAGTCTCGCGATCGCTCTTCGGCCTGCGATCGTCGAGCGGCGTGCGCTGGGTCCTCCTCGCGGTACTTCTCACGAGCGCGGCCGCACGCGGAGATGCGGCCACTGCGTCGGATCCCTCGGTCGCGATCCCAGCCGCGGAGGATCCCCGCCCGGCCGTGATCCAGGTCGGCTACTCCGTGCGCAACGTCGATCGAATCGTCGATTTCTACCGGACGGCGCTCGATTTCGAGCAGGTCGCGGAAGGCACACTCGAGCGGCTCTCCTCGACGGCGGATCCCGAAGAGACGCGGAGCGGTCGTTTCGCCCGGCTACGACTCGGAGAGGAACTCGTCGAACTCGTCGAGTACACACCGAGCGGGCGCGCGATCCCGGCGAGTGTCAGCAGTGATCTCTGGTTCCAGCACCTCGCGATCGTCGTCAGCGACATCGACGCCGCGACACGGCGCGTGCTCGCGCACGGCGCGACGGCGGTATCGGTCGGAGGCCCGCAGACGATTCCCGCCTCGAACGTGGCCGCCGGCGGGATCCGCGCCTTCTACTTCCGCGATCCCGAGGATCACGCGCTCGAGCTGATCTGGTATCCACCCGGAAAAGGGCGACCGCGCTGGCAGGCGCGCGACCGGCTCTTCCTCGGAATCGACCACACCGCCATCGGCGTCGCCGACACCACGCGTAGTCGGGCGTTCTACGAAGACGTACTGGGGTTCCGGAAGACCGGCGAGAGTTCGAACCACGGTCCTGAGCAGGCCGCACTGAGCGGTGTGCACGGCGCTCGGGTGGAGATCACCGGGCTCTCCGGCCGTCGCGGGCCCGGCATCGAGTTGCTCCGCTATCGCGAACCCGGACCGGGACGACCGATGCCGGCGGACACGCGGCTCGAGGACCTCTGGCACTGGGAGGTCGCACTGCAGGTCCCGCACCGGACGCGTCTCCTCGAACGCGCGCGCGCGCAGAACGCAGCGTGGTCCGATCCTGGCGCCGACGCGGCGTTCCTGCTGCGCGATCCCGACGGTCACGGGATTCGCCTCCTCTCAGCTCCCCCGTGAACGTACGACCCGGTGCGACGGCGTTGTTCGGAGTCTACGGCGGGGGTCTCCTCCAAGGGCTCGCGGTCGTTTCGTTTCCGGCCAGTGCCACGGTCTTCCGGACCTTGCACGGGCTCGGCGACGAGGCCTACGGCAGCCTCTTCCTGCCGCAGACCGCCCTCACCATCGTCGGCTCGCTGCTCGGGGGCGCGCTGGCAAGCCGCATCGGACTGCGCGGACTGCTCGTCGCAGCTTCCGCGATCAGTGGCGCGTCGCAGTTGGCCCTGCTGGCGGTGGCCTTCATTGCCTCCGCCTACGCGCTGCCGGTGCTCCTGCTGGCGACGGGACTCGCGGGCCTCGGCTTCGGACTCGCCGCCGCGCCGCTGAATTCGCTTCCGGGCACGCTCTTCCCGAAGCGTCGGGATTCCGCGCTGCTCATGCTGCATACCGCGATCGGGGCGGGCTTCAGCGTCGGGCCGTTGCTCGTCGGTGGACTCGTCGGTGCTGGACACTGGGTCGTGTTCCCCGGGCTCGTCGCCGCCGCGGCGCTCGTGCTGGCGGCGGTCTCGATGCGAGCCGCGCTGGCATCCCCACCCGCCGCGGATGCGCAGCGCAGACGAGGCGCTCCGCCCGGGCTCGTCCTGCTGTTCGGGTTCGTCGCCGTGTTCTATGCCTTCGCCGAAGGCACCTTCAGCAACTGGGCGACGGTGTTCCTGTACGAGGAACGAGCCGTCTCCGCGTCGATGGCGACGCTCGCGCTTTCCGGATTCTGGGCGGCTCTCACGATCGGTCGCGTCGTGATCGCGGGCATCGTGACGCGCGTGGCCTCCGAAAAGGTCTGGCTCGGGCTTCCGGTCGCGATCGCCGCCGCGTTCCTGCTGCTGCCACTCGCGAACGGCGCAGCCAGCGGCATCGCGCTGTTCTTCTTCGCCGGTCTCGCGTGCTCGGGCTTCTTTCCGCTCACCGTGGCGATCGCATCGAGGCGCTTCGCCGGCTCCGAAGCAATCGTCTCCTCGCTGCTCACCGCCGCGCTGATGCTCGGCGTCGGTGCCGGCTCCTTTGCTCTCGGCGCGCTGCGACCGCTCGGCTCGTTCGAGTTTCTCTATCGGCTCGCAGCGGGCTACCCGCTCGCGGCGCTCCTCGTCGGCCTCCTCGCTCTCGCGCTCACCGCGCATCCGCCGCCGCAACGAACCCCTCGGGAGGCTTCATGAACACGAGCGTCTACGACGTCATCATCATCGGAACCGGGGCCGGCGGGGGAACCCTCGCGCATGCCCTGGCTGCTTCCGGCAAGCGGATCCTGCTGATCGAGCGCGGGGATTGGCTCCCTCGCGAACGTGCCAACTGGGACAGCCGGAGCGTCTTCCTCGACGGCAAGTACAAGACCCACGAGACCTGGCAGGATGCGCAGGGCGGGCGCTTCCAGCCCGGCACGCACTATTGGGTGGGCGGCAACACCAAGATGTACGGAGCGGCGTTGCTCCGGATGCGCCAGAAAGACTTCGGAGAACTCCCGCACGAGGGGGGCGTCTCGCCCGCCTGGCCGGTCCCCTACGACGCCTTCGAGCCGTACTACACGCGCGCCGAGCAGCTCTATCACGTCCACGGGACGCGCGGAATCGACCCGACCGAGCCGCCGGCCTCGGCGCCGTATGCCCATCCTGCCGTCCGTCACGAGCCCCGGATCGAGGAGCTCCGTGCGGACCTGGAGCGGCTCGGCCACCACCCGTTCCCGCTCCCGCTCGGACTGCTGCTCGACGACACACAGCCGTCGCACAGTCCGTGCATTCGCTGCGGTACCTGCGATGGCTTCCCGTGTCTCGTCCAGGCGAAGGCCGACGCCGAAGTCATCTGCGTCCGGCCCGCGCTCGCGCATGCGAACGTAGAGCTGCTGTGTGGTGCCTTCGTCGAAAGGCTCGAGACGAGCGCCTCGGGGCGGGAGGTCACCGGCGTCGTGGTGCGGAGGGGCGAGGCCGTCGACGTCTACCGTTCGCAGCTCGTGATCGTCGCCTGTGGCGCGGTCAATTCCGCGGCGCTGCTGCTGCGATCGGCGAACGACCGCCACCCCGACGGCCTCGCCAACAGATCCGGCGTCGTGGGCCGCCATTACATGTGTCACAACAACTCGGCGCTGCTGGCGCTCTCGAAGCGACCGAACCCGACCGTCTTCCAGAAGACGCTCGGCGTCAACGATTTCTACTTCGGCGATGAGACCGTCGACACGCCGCTCGGTCACATCCAGATGCTCGGCAAGTCCGACGCGACGATGCTCGGCGCCGAGGCGCCGTGGTTCACGCCTCGCTTCGTTCTCGACCGGATGGCCCGGCGCGCGCTGGATTTCTGGTTGACCTCGGAGGATCTCCCGGATCCTCGGAACCGCGTGGTCGTCAACCGGGACGGCATCGGGCTGCACTACACGCCCAACAACCTCGACGCCCATCGTCGCTTGACGACCCGCCTGAAATCGATGCTGGCGGCGCTCGGCTGCGAGGAACGTCTGATTCCGTGCTCGCTGTACCTCGGCAAGAAGATCCCGCTGGCCGGCGTCGCGCATCAGTGCGGTACGGTCCGCTTCGGAGCGGATCCGGCGACGTCCGCGCTCGATCCCTTCTGCCGGGCGCACGAACTCGACAACCTCTACGTCGTAGACGGAAGCTTCTTTCCGTCGAGCTCGGCGGTGAACCCGGGGCTCACGATCATGGCGAACGCGCTCCGCGTCGCCGATCACCTGCTCGCACGACTCGGCTGAAGCGCCGAGCCATCCAGGAGGACCAGCATGGAAAAGTACTACCAGCGGACGGGGCTGCCCCGACCCGTCATTCCGACCTGTCACCCCCCGAAGCTCCTCGCGGGCCAGAAGGCGCTCGTCACCGGCGCCAACTCCGGGATCGGACGCGCGATCGCGTTGGCGCTCGCCGAAGCGGGCGCCGATGTCCTGATCAACTGGTTTGCGGACGAGGCAGCGACGGAGGATGTGACGAAACAGATCGGCGCACAGGGGGTCCGCGGATTGTCGTATCGCGCGGACGTCTCGCGGGAGGCCGAGGTCGAGGCGATGTTCTCCTTCGCGAAGCAGGAACTCGGAACCGTCGACATCGTGGTCAGCAACGCCGGAATGCAGCAGGATGCGCCGTTCGACGAGATGACGCTCGAACAGTGGGAACGGGTGCTCGCGGTGAACCTCACCGGCCAGTTCCTGTGCGCCCGCGCAGCGGTCCGGGAGTTCAAGCGCCGCGGCGTCGTCCCGTCCGTCTCGTGCTCCGCCGGCAAGCTGCTGTGCGTCAGCTCCGTCCACGAGTTCATCCCGTGGGCCGGGCACGTCAACTACGCCGCCTCGAAGGGGGGCGGACTGCTGATGATGAAGAGCATCGCCCAGGAGGTGGCGGGGCACAGGATCCGCGTCAACAGCATCGCGCCGGGCGCCGTGCGTACGCCCATCAACACCGATGCCTGGCAGACACCCGAGGCGTACCAGGAACTGATGAAGCTCGTGCCCTACAACCGCATCGGTGAGCCCGAAGACATCGGACGCGTCGCCGCGTGGCTGGTCTCGGACCAGGCGGACTACATCGTGGGCACGACGATCGTCGTCGATGGCGGAATGGCGCTGTACCCGGGCTTTGCGACCGGTGGATGAGGACCCGATGACCGACGAGACTGCGGAACACGTGCGACTCGCCGACGGTGCGCGCTGGAAGGCATGGGGCCCGTACCTGAGCGAACGGCAGTGGGGCACCGTCCGGGAGGACTACAGCCGCGATGGCGCGGCCTGGGAATCGTTCCCGCACGACCATGCGCGCAGCCGGGCCTATCGCTGGGGCGAAGATGGCCTCGGCGGCTTCAGCGACCAGCAGCAGCGACTCTGCCTCTCCGTCGCGCTGTGGAACGGCCGCGATCCGATCCTCAAGGAGCGCCTCTTCGGCCTGACGAACCGGGAGGGCAACCACGGCGAGGACGTCAAGGAGCTCTACTACTACCTCGACGCAACCCCGACGCACTCCTATCTGCGGATGCTGTACAAGTACCCGCACGCCGCGTTCCCGTACGAGCAGCTCGTCGCGGAGAATCGGCGACGCTCGAAGCAGGACCGGGAGTTCGAGCTGCTCGATACCGGAATCTTCGACGAGAGCCGCTATTTCGACGTCGAGATCGAGTATGCGCGGTCCGACGCCGACGACCTGCGGATGCGGATCACGGCCATCAACCGAGGCCCGGACGCGGCGGAACTCCATCTCCTGCCCCAGCTCTGGTTCCGCAACACGTGGTCCTGGGAGACAGACGTCGAGAAGCCGCGTCTCGAGCAGGCGGGCCCCGGCGTATTGCGCGCCGAGCACGAGACGCTGGGAACCTTCCGGATCGAGCTGGAAGGCGAGCCGTCGATTCATTTCTGCGAGAACGAGACGAACCCCCGCCTCCACTTCGGCCAGCCGGAGGCGAGAGGTCTCTTCAAGGATGCCATCCATGAACGCGTCATCCACGGCCGCACCGAGGCAGGCGCGCCGGGTGGCACCGGCACCAAGGCGGCGGCCCACTACCACCGTCTCGTGGAGCCCGGGACCGCGATGGTCGTGAGGCTCCGGCTCTCGCCGGAGACAGCCGAGCCCGGGCTCGGCGGCTTCGACGAACTCTTTGCCGTACGCCACGAAGAGGCCGACGCGTTCTACGACTCGATCCAGCGAGGAGTCGACGATCCGGATCAGCGGCTCGTGCAGCGGCAGGCCTTTGCGGGCATGATCTGGTCCAAGCAGTACTACGGCTACGACGTCGCGAAGTGGCTCGACGGCGACCCCGCACAGCCCCCGCCGCCGCCGGAACGCAAGCAGGGTCGCAACGCGGATTGGCGTCACCTGAACAATGCCGACATCCTCTCGATGCCGGATGCCTGGGAGTACCCCTGGTATGCGGCATGGGACCTCGCGTTCCACGCCATCCCCCTGGCGCTCGTCGATGCCGAGTTCGCCAAGGAGCAATTGCTGCTGCTCACGCGCGAGTGGTACATGCACCCGAACGGGCAGCTCCCGGCCTACGAGTGGGCGTTCGGCGACGTGAATCCTCCCGTGCACGGCTGGGCCGCCTGGCGCGTGTTCGAGATCGATCGTCGCCAGCGCGGCGGCGATGGCGACCTCGCCTTTCTCGAGCGCGTCTTCCACAAGCTGCTGCTGAACTTCACCTGGTGGGTGAACCGCAAGGACGCGCACGGAGATCACCTGTTCCGGGGTGGCTTCCTCGGTCTCGACAACATCGGCGTCTTCGACCGCAGCGCGCCGTTGCCGACCGGCGGTCACATCGACCAATCGGATGGGACCGCCTGGATGGCGATGTACTGCCTCAACCTGATGCGGATCTCGCTCGAGCTCGCGCTGCACAATCCCGTCTACGAGGACATCGCGACGAAGTTCTTCGAGCACTTCCTGTACATCGCCTCCGCGATGGATCAGATCGCAGGCCGCGGTCTCTGGGACGAGGAGGACGGCTTCTTCTACGACTGGCTCGACCTCCACGACGGCGACGCTGCGTGCCGGATGATCCCGCTGCGGATCCGCAGCATGGTGGGCCTGATTCCGCTCTTCGCTGTCGAAGTCCTCGAGCCCGAGCTCCTGGAACGGCTGCCGGCGTTCGCGGCCAGACTCGAGTGGTTCCTCGCCCACCGCCCGGACCTGGCCGCGCTGGTCTCGCACTGGGAAGTCCCGGGGGTCGGCCAGCGAAGACTGCTCTCGCTGCTGCGGGGACACCGCATGCGCTGCCTGTTGCACCGGATGCTCGACGAGAACGAGTTTCTCTCGCCCCACGGAATCCGCTCGCTGTCGAAGATCCACCGGGATGCGCCGTTCCGCTTCGAACACGGCGGGCAGGAGTATCGCGTCGGCTATACACCGGCGGAGTCCGATTCGAACCTGTTCGGGGGCAACTCCAACTGGCGCGGGCCCGTATGGATGCCGCTGAACTATCTCCTCGTCGAATCGCTGGAGACGTTCCACCGCTACTACGGCGACCGATTCCGCGTTCCGCTCCCGACCGGCTCGCAACACCACGCGACGATCGCCGAGGTGGCGAGCGAGCTCTCGCGGCGGCTGATCCATCTCTTCGTTCGCGATGAGGGCGGCCGCCGGCCGGTCTTCGGAGAGCGCGAGCAACTGCACCGCGATCCTCTCTTTTGCGACCACCTGCTCTTCTACGAGTACTTCCACGGGGACGACGGCCGCGGCGTCGGGGCTTCGCATCAGACCGGCTGGACGGGACTCGTGGCGGCGCTGATCCAGGATCGAAAATTGAACCGGCCGCGATAGGATTCGATCCGGAGCAGGTCGCGGATCCGATCTTCGTTCGGAACGACGAGGCGATATGCAGGTGGAACCCAGCGAGCTGCTGTTGAGCCTCGGCGTCGGCCTCGGGCTCGCCGCGGCGTGCGGCTTCCGGATCTTCCTGCCGCTGCTCGCGCTCGCCATCGCCGGACGAGCGAACGTCATCCCGTTGGCCCACGGCTTCGAATGGCTCACGAGTACGCCCGCGCTGATCGCCTTCGCGAGCGCGACCGCTCTCGAGATCGGCGCCTACTACGTCCCGTGGCTCGACAACCTGCTCGACACCGCGGCGACGCCGGCAGCGGTCGCCGCCGGCGCACTCGCCAGCGCGTCGGTGCTGACGGACCTGCCGCCGCTCTTGCAGTGGTCCGTGGCGCTCGTCGGCGGAGGGACCGCCGCCGGAATCGTCAGCGGCGCCACGTCGCTGCTGCGGCTCGGCAGCACCGCGACGACCGGAGGGTTCGGGAACCCGTTCGTCTCGACGCTCGAATGGGTGCTCGCCAGCGTCACCGCGGTCCTCGCGATCCTGGTACCCGCGCTCGCGCTGGTCGTGGTCGGATTTCTGCTGTTCGGAATCTCGCGTCTCGCACGGCGCGTGCTGCGCGGGAGACCCGCGGCGCCGTAGCTCACCTGTCGGCCGTCGGGGCCCGGCCGGCGCTCAACGCCGCTGTCGCAGGATCTCGCGCGCCGCGTTGCGCCCGCAGGCGCCCATGACGCCGCCGCCGGGATGGGTCCCGGCGCCACACAGCCACAGGCCCGCAACGGGGGTTCGATAGCGGCCCCAACCCGGGAACGGACGCAGGAACAGCAGGCGGTCCAGCGTCATCGCGCCGTGGAAAATGTTGCCACCGGTCAGCCCGAAGACGTCCTCGAGCTCCGGTGGGCCCAGAACGTCGCGATGCAGGACGCTGGCCGAGAACCCGGGCGCCACCTCGTCGACGAGCGCCAGCACGCGGTCCGCGAACCCTTCGCGCTCCGCCGCCCAGCGCCCGCGATCGAGGTCCGGCGGGACGTGCTGCACGAACAACGAAGCCACGTGATGTCCCGGCGGCGCGAGCGTGTCGTCGACGGACGACGGGATCGTGAGCTCCACCATCGGCCGGTCGGGCAGCCGGCCAGCCGATGCGGCCGCGAACGACGCCTCGAGCGCATCGAGATCGGCCGCTCCGACGTGGATGGTCCCGCGGTGCTCCGGGCCGACACCGTCCTGCGTGTGATGGCGGAAGCGCGGCAGCCGGTCGAGGGCCACGTTGATCTTGACGACCGGACTCCGGAAGTCGATCGACGCCAGCTCGGCGGCGAAATCGGGCGCGAGCCGGGCGGCGCCGACCAGACCGAGCAGCGTGCGGTGCGGATCGGCGCACGAAACGACGAGCGGCGCTTCGAGGCTCCGCCCGTCCGCCAGCGTCACGCCGCGCGCCGTGCCGTCGTGCACGTCGATCGATGCGACTTCCGCGTCGACGCGGATCTGCGCGCCCGCGGCGCGCGCGGCGGCAGCCAGCGCGTCCGACAACGCGCCCATCCCTCCCTGCACGTACGCCCACACCCCGCGCGCACCGTCCGTCTCGCCCATCACGTGATGCAGCAGCACGTAGCCGGTGCCCGGCGTCGACGGCGCCGCCCACGCGCCGATCAGCGCGTCGGTCGCCAGCGTCGAGCGCAGCGGCTCGCTCTCGAACCAGCCACGCAGCGTGTCGCGCGCCGGCGCGAGCAGCAGGCGCAGCGCCCGCGGCAGGTCCCGGCGCAGGCCGAAGGCGCCGCGCGCGAGGCGCGCCAGCACGGGGAGATCCGCCGCCCGGAGGCGCCCCGGCTCGGGCGGCGCGGCGTCGAGCAGCGGCTCGAAGACGCGCACCGTCCGATCGAGAAACGCTTCGTATCGGCCGTAGGCGTCGGCGTCTCGCCGCGAGAAGCGGGAGATCTCGCGTGCGCACAGCGAAGGCTCCGGCCCGAGCAGGAGCCCGCGGCCGTCGGGCAGCGGCGTGAACGACGAAGGATCGCGGCGCAGCAGGCGCAGCCCGTGCGCCGCGAGACCGAGCTCGCGGACGACCGCCGGTCGCAACAGGCCGACGACGTAGGCGGCCCGGGAGATCCGATAGCCCGGCCACAGCTCCTCGGTGACACAGGCGCCCCCGACGCCGCCGCGACGTTCGAGCACGACGGTCCGGAGTCCCGCGCGCGCCAGCAGCGCTGCGGCCACCAGTCCGTTGTGCCCCGCCCCCACGACGATGGCATCGAAGCGCGCCGCGGCAGTGGTCTCCACGGCTCGATTGTTACACTTCGCCGGCGTTTCGGATCCAGGGGGGGCGTGTGCCGATCATCGATCTCATCGCCGCGGGCGTCCTGGCCGTGGCCATCCTGCGCGGACTCTGGATCGGCCTCGTGCGCGAGGCCTTTTCGCTGGCCGCGCTGGCGAGCGCCGTGTTCGCCGTGCGGCGCTTCGCGGAGCCGCTCGCCGAGGATCTCGCCGCCAGCTTCGCGCTCGATCCGCTGCTCGCGACGGCGATCGCCGGAGGCGGCGTCGCCGTCGCCGCCATTCTGATCGTGGCGCTCATCGGCCGGCTGATCCGCCGCGCGTTGCACGCCTCCGGGCTGGGGCTCGCGGATCGCGTCGGCGGCAGCGTGCTCGGCGCGTGCGAGGGTGCGCTGTTCGTCGCGATGCTGCTGTTCGGTGTCATCACCGTCACCGGCCGCAACGATCCGCTGATCGCAGGCACACGCAGTCTCTCGGCGTTCGAGACGGTGGAGGGCTGGCTCGGTGGCGCCGACGAGAAGCAAGAATCCTCGGGTGCAGCGCGTCCCGGGGAGCCGGCGCGCTAGGCCGGCTCCACCCAGCGATCGTGGCGCTTGATCAGGTCGACGAGCCGTGCCGTCGCTTCGGCCTCGGGGACGTGTCGCTCGACGCACTCGTGCCCGACGTACAGATTCACGAGGCCGGGGCCCGATCCGACGTAGCCGAAGTCGGCGTCGGCCATCTCGCCGGGGCCGTTCACGATGCAGCCCATGACCGCGATCTTCAGCCCCTTCAGGTGCTGCGTCCGCTCCTTGATGCGAGCGGTGGTCTCCTCCAGATCGAAGAGCGTGCGTCCGCACGACGGACACGAGATGAACTCGGTCCACGTCGTGCGCAGCCGCGCTCCCTGGAGGATGCGGTAGGCCAGCGCCAGCGCGTCGCCGGCCCGACTCCAGCCCCCGCGCACCGGCAGCACGATGGCGTCGCCGATGCCGTCGCACAGCAGCGCCCCGAGGTCGATCGACGCGTGCAGCAGCGCATCGTCGTCGCCGGCATCCGGGGCGTCCCGGTGCACGAGCACCAGCGGCACGGCCGCGCCGCGCGCGCGCAGCAGCGCGGTCACGAAGCGCAGCGACGGAACCGGACGTTCGCCGTCGACCGAGATCAGCACGCGGTCGAGTCCGGCGTCGTGCGATGCCGCCAGCGCGCGATCGAGGCTGGCGGACAGCGCCGGCGGGCCCTCGCGCGCGGGCGCCGCGAGGGCCCATTCGACGGCGGCGCCCGTCGCCACGGCGGCGCGCGCGGCGGCCAGCAGCCGGGCCGGATCGCTGTCGACACCGACGGGAATCACCCAGCGCGATCCGGTCGCCTTGACGGTCGCGGCCAGCGCGGCCGACATGCGCAGCGCCATGGGCAGCGAAAGACCGTGACGCGCGAGGGCCTCGGCGAAGCCACGAACCCGCCCGAGCGCCGGCTCGTCGGCGACGTCGAAGCGCAGTCCCTCGCAGACGATCTCGCGCCGGCCGGCGAGCGCGTCGGCGAGCTGCCACGCCGCGGCCTCGGGCTCCTGCGGCGGCGCGCCGAGATCCAGCTCGGCGCGCACCGGCGCTGTCCCGCCGATCTCGATCGGAGCAGCCGGCGCCAGCGCGACGCCGCCTTCCGGCCCGGCCCCTCCGACGAGCGATACGGGTTCGCTGGGTCGCCGCGCATGGGCGAACGGGTCGTCGATGAAACGCAGACCCGGGTCCGGGACGGACCCGCCGTCGGCGGCCTGCCAGCGCGCCTCGATGCGCCGGGCGAGTGCGCGCGCCACCGGGATCTCCTTCACGGGATCCTCCGTCAGCGACACGCGAATGGTGTCGCCGAGCCCGTCCTCGAGCAGCGAGCCGATGCCGATCGCGCTCTTGATCCGGCCGTCCTCGCCGTCGCCGGCCTCGGTCACGCCGACGTGGAACGGGTAGTCGCCCGGCCCGGCGCCCTCGGCGCTGCGCTGGATCAGGCGCGCCGCGAGCATCCGGTAGGCGTGGATCGCCACCTGCGGGTTGCTCGCCTTCATCGAGAACACGACGTCGAAGAAGTGTTCGTCCTCGCAGACCGCCAGGAACTCGAGCGCGCTCTCCACCATGCCCTGGGCGGTGTCGCCGTAGCGATTGAGGATGCGGTCGCTGAGCGAGCCGTGGTTGGTGCCGATGCGCATCGCGCGGCCCA
>JBDIVR010000027.1:0-55043 GCA_039794265.1 Myxococcota bacterium | reverse complement strand
CCCGCATCGTATAGGTGTAGGTCCGCCCCTCGATCGTCCGGGCGTCGATGTTCCGCCCGCCATCGAGCGCAAAGCCGATTTCTTCGAACGTATCGCCATACTGCTGATGCATCGCGTAGTACATCAGCTGGGCGCTGTGGATCGCGTCGAGGACCTGGATCGCCTCGGCGCGCTTCGCGCGCATCGTCTGCTTCTTGAAGACGCCGTACGCGACGGTGCTCAGGATGCCGATGATCGCGACGACGACCATCAGCTCGAGAACGGTGAAGCCCGCTCGTCGGGAAGTCTTGGGTCGCAGGGACATCCGATCACCTCCCATCGCCCATCGGCGGCGCGGACGCTGGACTTGATGGAGGTTCCTGGTTGCGCTCTCAGCGGGTACAGACGGCCAGGACCTGCTCGAGATCGGTCTCGCCCTGGAGACACTTGCGCGCACCGTCCTGCAGCAGCGTCGTCATGCCGCGCCGCAGCGCCAGATCGCGGATCTGCTCCGCATTCGCGCGCGCATGGATCGCGGAGCGCAGGGCGGGATCGACGACCAGCAGCTCGTGGATCGGGATCCGCCCCCGATAGCCCGTGCCGCGGCAGGTCTCGCATCCGCGCGCTCGCCACGAGAGCTGTCCGATCTCCTCGGTGTTGGAGGGAGGACCCAGCGCGGTCCGAAGCGCCTCGAGGTCGGGCTCGGTCGCGGGCTCGAGCGAGCGACAGCGATCGCAGAGGCGGCGTGCGAGCCGCTGGGACAGGACGCCGAGCAGCGCGTCGCCGAAGCTGAAGGGGTCGAGACCCATGTCGATCAGTCGGACGACGGTTTCCGGCGCGGTGTTCGTGTGCAGCGTGGAGAACACGAGGTGCCCGGTCAGGGACGCCTCGATGGCGATGCCCGCCGTCTCCCGGTCGCGCATCTCGCCGACCATGATCACGTCGGGATCGGCGCGCAGGAACGCCCGCATGGCCTCGGCGAACCCGAAGCCGATCTTCGGACGCACCTGCACCTGGCGAAGACCTGCCTGGGTGATCTCGACCGGATCCTCGGCCGTCCAGATCTTCCGCCCGGCGGTATTGATGTGACCGAGCAGGGAATGCAGCGCCGTCGTCTTGCCGGAGCCCGTGGGCCCGACGCACAGCACCAGGCCGTAGGGCTTGCGAATCAGCTGCTCCAGCTCCCGCCGGTTCCAATCGAAGAGGTCGAGCTGATCGAGCGCGAGGGGTTTCGACGCCGAGAGGATGCGGAGCACCACATCCTCGCCGCCCGTCGTCGGGATCGTGGCCACGCGCAGCTCGACGGTTCGATCGGGCAGTCGCAATCGGATCTTGCCGTCCTGAGGCTTGCGGCGCTCGGAGATGTCGAGACTCGCCATGATCTTGAGGCGCGACACCAAGGCGAGGCGATGACTCGCCGGGACGTCGGGCAGCGCGAGGCATTCCCCGTCGACGCGGATCCGGATCCGGACACCGGTGCGCGGTCCGTTCGGCTCGATGTGGATGTCCGACGCACGGCGCCGAACGGCCTCCGCGATGATCTGGCTGGCGAGTTGGATGATCTCGTTGTCCGACTCCCGGATCGCGACCGACTCGGGGTCCTCCTCGTCTTCGACGGCATCTCGCGGCTCGATCTCGATCGACTGGAGCAGCGCGGCGATCTCGCCGTCGGATTCGTCGCTCTCGCTCTCCGAGAGCAAGCGGACGCGATAGCGATCGAGCTGCGTCGGAGTCGCCACGACCTCGCGGATCTTCTCGCCCCGATGGAAGCGGATCAGATCGATCGGTTCGGTGTTCAGCGGATCGCTCAGCGCGATGGTGATCCGTTCGTGATCCCGGTCGATCGGAAGCACGTGATACTTTTCGAGGATCGCGCGAGGAATCGCGCGGAGGGCGTCGGGATCGATCAGGCATTCGTCGAGATCGACGAATGGAAGATGGAACTTGCGGGCGAGCGTCATCGCCAGCGTCCCCTCGTCGACGACGCCCATCTCGATGAGGATCTCGCCGATCCGGCGGCCTCCGTGACGCCGTTGCTCGGCGAGGGCCTTCTCGACGTCCTCGCGTGTGGCGAGTCCTGCGTCGACCAGTACTTCCCCGAGGCGCGCACGCTTGCGCTGCTGGAGCTCCAGCGCCTCGTCGAGCGCCTCGGGCACGATGCTGTTCCGTTCGATCAGGATTTCCCCGATCCGCTTGCGTCGCAAGGACGCCTGCTGATCGAGGCCGCGTTGGAGATCCTCCTGGGCGAGAACTCCTCCTTCGAGCAGCATGGCGCCGATCGATTCGTCGCGCTCGAGCGCGCTCACGCCGTGCCGATAGAAGAAGATCTCTTCGAAGTCCGCAGAATCGTCCGCTGGAAACGCGCGAAAACCGAGCGGGTCCTGCACGTCGCCGACAGGGCGAACGACGAAGGTGCGACCTCTGGCCAGATGGACGCGCAGCGCCGGTTCCTCGCCCGCGGTCTCCGCAGGGGTCTCGGCGTCCGGTGACACCGGCGTTTCGCCGTGTCGGTCGAAGGCGACGAAGACCACGGTCTGGGCAGAGATCCGCTGGGGCAGGGTGCCGGCCGGTTCCAGCTCGATCCACAGGTCGGGGTCCCGGGGAGAGAACGTTCGCAAGGCCCCGCGCAGGTCGCTCCCGTCGAGGAGACCGATGCAAACGCGGCGCGTGTCGTGGTGCGGGATTGCTGCCGACGCCAGGGAGGGCTCCGAGTCCAGGGCCGCTTGCCGAGATGGCGAGTCGCCAGTCTCCCTAGTCGGCCGCTGCTGTCCGCGCCTTGACCGTCGCGGAAGCCGAGGTCCTCCGGCCGATCCGGGACTTTCGCTACGCGCTTGCGCTCTCGGGCGCGTCGTGTCGCAGCCAGAGCCAGCGATGGCTGCCGGCGCCCAGGCACAGGTGCGCGTCGCCACTCAGCAACCAGCGCAGGAACTCCGCCGCCTCGGGCCACTCGCAGACGCGGCCGCCGGTTTCGGGCGGCGCCGTATCGAAGCAGATCGCAGTGCCGTCCCCTTCGGTGGCCAGCAGCAGCGCCAGGCCATAGGCCGCCACCGGTTCCTCGACGAGCTTGGCGAAGGTCGGCGCCAACGGAACGTCGGCCATGACGAGCAGGACGCTGCTGCCGGGATCGCGCTGCAAGTGGGCGAGCGCCTCGAGGTAGCCGCACGCGAACGTGTTCTCCTGCGCCGCGACGGAGCTCGACGCCCGGCGGTTCTCGGCGGCGATCGAGAACAGGCCCGCCTGGGCGTTGTGCACGGTGTGACTGAATTTCGTCGGCGAGATCGGCTGTTCCTCGGCGAGCCGATCGAGCATCGGGATCGACTCGTTGATGTTGCCGTGACGCGACGCGAAGACGGTTCGTACGCGCGCGCGCTCGTCCGGCGGGCAGGCCTCGTACGCAGTCGCCAGCATGATGCGCGCGAGCGGGCTGCAACGCCGCCGGAGCAGGGCGGGAAGGAACTGGACGTCCGGGCAGCCCTCGTGCGCGAGCGGCTGTGGCGCGCGCGCCCACGCGCGCCACGCATCCGCGTCCTCGAGCCCCGGCGACCAGGCCGCCCACTGCCGCACGATCGCAGGAATCACAGCGGCGGCCCGGCGAGAACGAGGCTGCAGTTGTTGCCCCCGAAGCCGAAGGCATTGCTCAGCACGGGCCCTGCCGGGACGCGCATGCCCTTGCTGGCCAGCGGGATCGCGGCGAGCTCCGGATCGCGGTCGCCGTCGTAGGCATGGGGAATCAGCGCGATGCTGCCCGCGTCCTGCTCGTGCAGCAGGAGCCAGCAGAAGCCCGCCTCGACGGCTCCGGCGGCACCGAGCGTGTGTCCGACGAGCGGCTTGGCGGAGCTGCACGGCGGCGGCGCGGGGAACGTGCGCGCGATGGCGGCGCACTCCATCGCGTCGTTCAGCGCGGTCCCGGTTCCGTGCAGGCTGACGTAGGCGATGGCGTCCGGCGCGAGCCCCGCATCCGCCAGAGCCGCGCGCATCGCCGCCTCGGCCCCGGCGCCGTTGGGATCGGGCGCCGACATGTGGTGGGCCTCGCTCGACTCGCCGACTCCGCGCAGCTGGATCCCGCCCGGCTCGCGCGTCACGAGGAACAACGCCGAACCTTCGCCGAGCGTGATGCCCTTGCGGTTGCGGCTGAGCGGATTCGTGATCTCGTCGGAGACGACCTGCAATGCGGTGAAGCCGTTGGTGGTGAGTCCGCACAAGGTGTCGGTCGCCCCGGCGATGACAGCGTCGGCGACACCGAGGGTGAGCAGCGAGCGCGCGGTGGCGAGCGCTCGTGCGCCGGACGAGCACGCGGTGGACAACGTGAACGTGGGCCCGCGCAGGTCGAGGAGATCGGCGACGAACCCGGACGCGCCGCCGAACTCGAGCTGTTCGTAGTGGAAGGAAGGCGCCAGCACGCCGGTCCGGTGCTGGTGCCGGATGGCGGCCTCGGCGTCGCCGACGCCCGAGGTGCTCGAGCCCATGACGACCGCGACGCGATCCCGCCCCGCCGCCGTCACGGCGTCGCGCACGGCGGTCTCGATCTGCTCGAGCGCGGCCAGCGTCATCGAGTTGTTGCGGCAGGCATAGCGCGCGAGTGCGCGCGGGACGCGCGGCAGATCTCCCGGGACGGCTCCCACGACGAGCGAGCGTCCCGGCACCAGGTCCTCGCGGACCGAGAGTTGTGAAGAGTCTCCTGCCAGCAGACGCGGCCAGATCTCGTCGAGACTGCGACCGAGAGCGGTCAGCATGCCGAGCGCCTGGAGCGCGCAGGGTTCCGAGCGGTCGAAGGGCGACATCGTCCCGCTACGGTACCGGACACGGTCCGCTGTTGCCGAGCGCCGCCCAGAGGTCGACCTCGCGGCGATGGCCGAGCACCGCGCGCGCGGTCTGTACGCCGGACGACACCACGCCATATACGCCGCCGCCCGGCTGCGTCCAGTGGCCGACCAGGTGGAGCCCCGCAATCGGCGTCTGATTCCCCGGCCGGCCGGGTCCGACCTGCTGTGGTGAGAGCTCCCAGCCGTAGACCGCGCCGTTCGTGTTGCGCGTATAGCGCTCGAGCGTGCGCGGACTCGCGCCCTCGCAGAACCGGAGATGTTCGCGCAGTCCGCCGATCGCGCGCTCGGCGATCGCGATCTGCGCGTCGGCCAGCGCGCGCTTCTCGGTGCGCCACACTGCGGCGTCGTGGCGGACGAGCGTCGTCAGCACCAGCAGCTGTTCGCCGGGCGGCGCCAGCGACGGATCGGTGAGGCTCGGCGCCGTCACCGTGAGCCAGTCCGGCAGGCCGCGCCGACAGCCCGCATACGCGGCGTCGTGATCCCACGAAGGGAAGTAGAAGGTCTCGCGAGACGTCGTCTGCGGCGAGAGTGGCAGATCCGTCGCGAGATAGGTCACGAAGCCCGAGAGCGACGGGGTCAGGCTGTCCAGCGCCGCCACGTACCGCTCCGGGAACTCCTCGCGCCCGATGAGCTCATGGACGGTCTGGAGCACGTCCGCGTTCGACAGCACGCAGTCGCTGCGGATCCGCTGCCCGTTCTCGAGCACGGCCCCCTGCACGGCTCCGTCCTCCACGAGGATCCGCCGCACGCTGCTGCGCAGCAGCACCTCGCCGCCGTTGCCGCGGACGACGGCCGCCAGAGCGTCTGCGAAGCGCTGGAAGCTGCCGCGGCACGCATACGCGCCGTCGGCGACGTAGCTCATCAACATCGTCGCGAAGTACAGGAACGAGACACGAGAAGGCGGCAGACCGAGGTACGGCCAGAGCGTGCCGAGCAGCGCGCGGGCCTTCGGGGAGTGGATGTGGTCGGCGAGTACGTCGGCGAGCGTGGCCTTGCGATAACGCAGCAGCGTCGGGAAGCGAGCCCTCGCGCCGCTGACGTCGAACGCGCGCTCGAGCTCGGCCGCGCGCCGCGCCTCGATCCGGATGCTGAGGCACTCCTGCACGACCTGCCGCAGCCTCTTGGCTTCGCTCGGAAACACTTCCGCGTGGGCATCGACGAAGCCGTCGAGGTCGCACGGAACGCGCAGCGCGAGGTCCGGATACACGGCCTCGTAGCAGGGATCGACGCGTTCGAACGCCACGGCAGCGCGCACGCCGAGCGTCGTGAGCAGCTGATGGATCAGCCCGCCGCCTTCGTAGGCGACGGGTTCGCAGCCGCCCACCAGATGGACGGCGGAATCGAACAGGTACCGCCCCCGGCGAAACGCGTGGCCGTACCCCCCGACGCGGTCGTGACGCTCCACCACCAGGACCCGGCGGCCGGCGCGCGCCAGCAGCGACGCGGCCGTCAGCCCTCCGATCCCCGAGCCGACGACGATCGCGTCGTAGTGATCGCGCGACGACTCACCGTGGAACCTCACCGGCCGCGGCCTGCCGCATCCGCCGGAGCGGACGATTCGCTTTCAGCGGATCCGCAGCGCATCGGGATCGTTCTGCGCAAGGCCATAGGTCACCATGAACTGGACGAGGCCGAGGCTGTAGGGATGCGTGGCGTTCTCTCCGGTGAAGATCCTCGGCATGTGCTTGCGGAAGTGGAAATCGAGCAGCTTCCCGATCGGTGTGTCGCGGACGTACTGGCCGACGCGGAACATCGTCAGCAGGCGGCCGTCGTAGAACCAGCCGATCACCCGGTGCCAGCAGGCCAGGTTGTGCTGCACCCGCTTCTCGTAGCGGGCGAGTGCCCGCGGCGTTCCCTTCGCGAGCGCCTCGGCGAGCCAGTCCGCGCTCTGCATCGCGATCAGCATGCCACTCGAGAAGACCGGATCCGCGAAGCCGAATGCGTCCCCGGCGAGCGCCCAGTTGGGTCCCACGCCACGCGTCGCGCGGCTCTGGTAGTTCGAGTACTTGACGACCGGCGTCACGCGCCGCGCCGGCCGCGCGTAGTCGCGGATCACCGGGTCGTCCTTCAGGAAGTTGTCGAACTGATCGTTCGCGTTGTCGCCGAACTTGCGGAGGAACTGGGAATCGACGACGGCGCCCATCGAGACCCGTCCGGGCAGCGGGATCCGCCACAGCCAGCCGTGCTCCAGGCGATCGGTGTGGACGTTGCCCTCGATCTCGACCTCGATGCCCTCGAAGTGCGCGTGCAGCGCGGTGTCGCGCCGATCGCCGTCGATCGTCGGGATGCCGAGGAGCTGCGCGAGCATCCGGCGGCGGCCGCCCGCATCGACGATGAAGTCGGGCTGTCCTCGCAACGCGTCGCCGGCCGCAGCGACGGTGTCGTCGCTCAGGCGAACGCGATCGCTGTCGCCCTCGCGCTCGAGCCGCGCGCCGTGGTCGATGATCTTCACGCCGGCGCGCCGGGCGGCTTCGAGGCAGGTTGCGTCGAAGAGGTCGCGGGGGACGTTGTACGAGTACGTCGTCCGGGCCTTTCGGACCTCGTTGAAGCGGAAGCTCAGCCGGTCTTCCGCGCCGAACACGAAGGTCGCGCCGCCCTTCCAGATGCTGAAGGCGGCGACTTCCTCTTCGATCCCGAGGCGCTGGAGGTACGGCACGACCGCCGGCACCAGCGATTCCCCGACGATCAACGGAGGCCGCTTGCCGTGGTTGAACAGAACGACGTCGCGGCCTTTCCGGGCCAGGAAGGTGGCCAACGACGCGCCGGACGGGCCGCCGCCGAGGATCGCGATGCTGCGCGGATTTCCCATGCGAGGCACGATACGCCACGCTCCAGGACGCTTCAACGCGCACGATCCCAGCGAAGCGAGCCGACCGGCTGCTACCGTTCCCCACCATGTCGGAATGGTCCCGCCAAGCGCTCGGCGAGCGCATCTTCCAGATCCTGCGCGACGAGATCCTCGGCGTCGAAGGGAACTTTTCGCCGCAGTCGAACCTGGTCGACGCCGGTCTCGACTCGCTGGCGGTCACCCAGCTGATGCTCTCGATCGAGGAGAGCACCGGCATCTGGGTCGACGAGAGTCTGCTGACCCCGGAGCATCTGGAGTCGGCCGAGACGCTGGCGGATCTCGTCCACGCGCAGCTGCAGGGCGGCTGATCTTGGCGTCTGCTGGCGCTGCGCAGACCGCCCGCATCCCGCTGACCGGCGCAGACTGCTTCCTGCGCGCTTTCGACGCGGAGATCGGACGCCTGAACGGCGCGAGCCACCTGTCCCAGCTGGTGCTGCGCCTCGGCCCGGGCTTCGATGCGGCGCGGCTGCGCGCGCTCGTGCGCGAGGCGGCGGAGGCCCAGCCGATCCTGCGGGCTCCGATCCGCCGCGCGCTCGGCTTCGGGGCTCCGGCGTACGATCTGCGCGCCGCGGCGTCACGGCCGCCGCCTGCCGTAGACGTACACGAGTCCGGGGCGGCACCCGCCGGCGACGAGGCGTTTCCGGCGCTGTTCGCCGAGCGGCTCAACGAACGCGTTTCGCTGCGGCGCGGGGAGCTGCTGCGCTTCGATGCCGTCCGCTACGACGGCGGCGCCGCCACGGATCTCGCGATGACGTGGGCGCACCTGCTCTTCGACGGTTCCGGCAGCGAGCGTTTCATCCAGTGGCTCGATGCCTGCTGGCGCGGCGAGCAGCGCGTCGACGTGCTGCCGAGCCCGGAGGAACTCGAGACCGCCGACACGCCCTCGCGTCCCGCTGGCGAACGGGGGAAGGCGGCTCGCGCGTGGCAAGCCTGGCTCGAGTCGATGGCTGCGCACCCCATGCGGTCGCTGGCCGGCCCTCTCCGTCGCACGCCGCAGGCGCTGCGCTGGAACGTGCTGACGCTCGACGAAGCCGACACCGAGCGCGCCGTCGCCACGGCAGGCCGCCTCGCCGGGTTCCTGACGCCGATGCTGTTCTACCTGGCCGTCGCCATCCGCGCCCATCACGCGGTGGCGCGCGCACGGGGGGTCGATCCCGGCAGCTACGTCGTGCCGCTGCCGGTCAACACGCGGCCGCGCGGCGCCGCCGGCGCGATCTTCCGGACCCATGTGTCGCTGCTGTGGTTCCAGGTCTTTCCTGACCAGGTCGACGACCTGGACACGTTGATCGGCACGCTGAAGAGCCAGCGCCTGGCGGCGATCAAAGCCGGCCACATCGAGAACGGCGCCGACGCGATGAGCTTCGCGCGCTTCGCCCCGACGCGCATCTATACGCACATGGCGCGGCGCTCGTTCGGCGGCGAGCTGTGCTCGTTCTTCTTCGCGTACACCGGAGAGTTCCTCGGTCGGATGGACCGCTGTTTCGGCGCCGACCTGCGCAACGGCTTCCACGTCGCGCCGGTTCCGCCGTCGCCGGGGAGCTGCGCGGCGATGAGCTTGCGGAACGGCCGATTGAACGTGACCCACGTAGTCCAGCATGGCGTCTTCTCGGAAGCCGACGAGGCCTTGTTCAGAGAATCGCTGCGCGCGGATCTGGCGCGCGGCGTCTGACGTGGAGGCCGGCCGCTTCGACGTCGCGGTCGTCGGCGGCGGCCTCGCGGGAGTGGCGGCTGCGCTGGCCGCGGCCGAGGCCGGCGCCCGCACGCTGCTGCTCGAACGCGCCGACACGCTCGGCGGCAACGTCTCGCAGGCCTTCGTCCATACCCTCTGTGGCCTCTATCTCGGCGCCGACGCCGGCGACGCGATCCCGGCGAACGCCGGCTTTCCGCTGCGCTTCGCGCGGGCGCTGCAGGCCGAAGGCGCTGCGGGCGAACCGGAGCGCGCGGGTCGCGTGTGGGTGTTGCCGACCGACCCCGTGCGGGTCGGCGAGGTTGCGACCCGCCGCTGCCGGGCGACGCCGGGACTCGTGCTACGACTCGGGCACGAGCTGGTGTCCGCAGAACTGACGCGCGACGGCGCGGGCCGGCAGTCGCTTGGAGCGCGGGCCGGACACGGCGAACCCGCGTCGTTCGACGCGGCGGTCGTCGTGGACGCCAGTGGCGACGCGGCGCTGGCGGCGCTCGGCGGCGCGGACGTCGAGCGCGCCGATCCGGATTCCGTGCAGATCGCGTCGTACATCTTCCGGCTCGCCGGCGTCGACACGGCTGCGCTGGCGGAGCTGCGCGGCTTCGAGCGCCTGCGCGTCACGAGCGCCGTCGCCGGCGCCGTGCGCAGCGGCGATCTTCCGCCCGGCTGCGAGGCCGTCCTCGTGCGGCCGAGCGTCGCCCGCGGCTCCGTCTACGTGACGCTGAACCTGCCGCGTCCCGCGGGCGGATTCGACCCGCTGTCTCCCGCGTGCACCGATGCGTTGCAGGCGCGCGCGCGGGCGGGCGCCGAGCAGCTCGTCGCGTGGCTGCGGAAGAGCCGCGCGGCGTTTGCGGAGTGCCGCGTCGATGCCTGGCCGGCGCGCGTGGGGATCCGCGAGACGCGCCGGGTTCGCGGGGTCGTGCACGTCTCCGGCGCCGACGTCCGCGCGGGCCGGCGGCGTGACGACGAGGTCGCACTCTCGTCGTGGCCGATCGAGCTGTGGCACGATCACCGCCGCGCCCGCTTCGAGGTTCCGTCCGGACCGTGCTCGATTCCCATCGGCGCGCTCGTCAGCCGCTCGCATCCGCGGCTGGCGATGGCGGGGCGCTGTCTCGCTGCGGACCACGAGGCGCTCGGCGCGCTGCGCGTGCTCGGCACCGCGCTCGCGACCGGCGAGGCCGCCGGCGTCGCCGCGGCGCTGGCGGCCGATGCGGGCGGCTCGCTCCGCGAGGTGGCGGCGCAGCGCGTCCGCGCTCACATTCTCTCGCGCGCGACGACGGGAGAGGCGGCGAACCGGTGACGATCCTCGACTGCATCCGAGATCGCGCACGCGTCGCACCGGAACATCCGGCGCTGCTCGTCGACGACGGCGCCGGCGGGACGGTGACCCATCGCTACGACACGCTCGTCGCCAGCGCAGACGCGCACGCCGCGCGCTTCACCGCCGCCGGCCTGCGCCGCGGCGACCGCTGCGGGCTGCTGGCGCCGCAGGGACCGGAGTTCATCGAGCTCGCGCTCGGCATCCTCGCGGCTGGCGGCTGCCTGGTTCCGATTCCCGAGGACCACCGCGGCCCCGTCTTCGCGTCGTTCGCGCGCCAGGCGCACCTTCACCACGTCGTCGACACGGTGGTCGCGGGCGGCGCGCTGCGTTCGCTGCCCGATGCCGGCCCCGTCGACGGCGCCGGCGACGAGCAGTTCCGCGCGCTCGATCCGGCGTACCTCCGCTTCACGTCCGGCACCACGAGCGAACGCAAGGGCGTACTCCTCGGCCACGCGACGATTCTCGCGCGGCTCGCCGCCGCGAACCGAGCGCTCGCCATCGGCCCCGAGGACCGCGTGCTGTGGCTCTTGCCGATGGCGCACCACTTCGTCGTGTCGATCCTGCTGTATCTCCGCGAGGGCGCGACGATCCTGCTGCCGTCCGGCTCGCTGGCGCGCACCGTGCTCGACTTCGCGAACCGCGAGCGCGCGACGGTCTTCTATGCCTCGCCGTACCACTATCGCCTGCTCGGCAAGGATCCCTCCGGCGCGGGCCTCGCGGGCGTGCGACTCGCGATCTCGACGGCCGAGGGCCTGCCCGCGAGCGTCGCGGAGGCGTTCGCGCAGCGCTTCGGCTTTCCGTTGTCGCAGGCGCTCGGCATCATCGAGGTCGGCCTGCCGGTCGCGAATCTGCGCGCCGCCGCGACGAAGCCCACGTGCCTCGGCCAGCCGCTGCCGGACTACGACGTGTGGTTGCGCGACGACGACGGCCAGCAGCTCGACGGGCCGACGTCGCCGGAGCACACCGGCGAGATCTGCATCCGCGGCCCCGGTCTGCTCGACGCGTATCTCGAGCCGTGGCTGCCGGCCGCGCAGGTGCTCGAGCCCGACGGCTTCCGCACCGGCGATCAGGGCTGGTTCGACGCCGACGGGGACCTCCATCTCGCCGGCCGCCGTGCGACCCGTATCAGCATGGCCGGCATGAAGTTCTTCGGCGAGGAAGTCGAGGCCGTCCTCGCGACCCACCCGGGCCTCCGCGCCTGCCGCGTCTTCGCGCGCGAGCATCCGCACCTCGGCGAGATCCCGGTCGCCGAAATCGTCCCGGTCGACGCCGCGGCGCCGCCGACGCGCAAGGACCTCACCGACCACTGCCGCTCCGTGCTGCCGGGCTACAAGATCCCGCGCGAGTTCCGCATCGTCGAAGCGCTGGCCTACACCGCGACCGGAAAGCTGCGAAGGACCGCGTCAGGCTCTTAGCCAGCGCGCCGCGCGAGCCGAGGAGCAACCTCCGGGCGTAGGACGGAGGCGCCGTCAGTCGGCTCGGCGCCGGCGCGCGAACCAGCGCGGGACGCGGGCGCAGTACGCCTCGTAGTCGGCGCCGAAACGGCGGCGGAGCCGGGGCTCTTCGATGCGGACGACGTACACGTGGGCCAGTGCGAACAGAGCGCCGGCGTATGCGACCAACACCGGCGCTCGGTACAGGAGGGCGACGCCGAGAACGATCGCCACGTAATTCCAGTACATCGGGTTGCGGACGCGACCGTAGAGACCTCCGCGAACCAGGCGGCCCGGCGGCAACATCGGCAGCTGGGTGCCGCGGCCTACCTCGATGAACGCGCGCAGCTGTGCGATCAGCGGAACGTGCGTGGCGACGAGCAGCGCGGAGCCGAGCCAGCGGGTCGGCCCGGGCGGCGGGATCAGGCTGGCGCCGGTCGCCCACAGCAGCAATGCGGGGAACAGCACGAAGAAGTTGAGCCCGAACCACGCGGCGCCGAGCACGGACCACGCCGCGAGCGTACGCGATCGCCGGCTGGCAGCGGAATCCCCGGGAGCATCGCCGGGCGCAGTCTCGCTCATGGCGTCCTCGTTGCGGACAGTGTCCTGATCTCAGCGCGATATCCACACCCGTCGTTCTCGATGCGAACACGTGGCGCTCCGTCGGCGGGATCGGCAACGGGGTCGAAGTGCAGGGTCACGACGCGCGGCGGCTCGCCATCGATCGCTTCGAAGCGGCGCTCGATCACCCGCCCGGCATTGCGGACTTCGAGAATCGCGACGTCGCCGCGCCGCTCCCGAAACGCGCCATCCGCGCCGGTGGCCGCGACGGCGAGGAATCGCTCGCGGTGGAGATCTCGCAGCAGGTTCCGCGGCGGAATCTCGAGCAGGGGCGGGGGCGCGGCATCGACGACGATCCGGTCACCGCGCTGCTGCAGCGTGAAGAGCTTGGCCCCGAGAGGGTGGAAGCCGAGCAGCGTCAGCTCGTCGCCGCGTTTCTGGACGACGAGCTGCAACGACCAGTGTCCTTCCCCCGTCGTGATGCGCACGCTCTGGCGCACCAGGAAGTCGCCGATGATCGCGTCGGTCGCCACCAGCGGCCCCGGACAGTCCGACACCGCGCGGCTGCGAAACGGAGCAGGCAGATGACGGCAGCCGGCGACGAGCAGGCTCGCGAGGAGCAGCACGCCGACGAGGCTCGGGCGGCGCTGCAGTCCGCGCTGCGGCGCGCGTTCATCAGCCACGTGCGCTCGGTCCACGGGATCCGACGCGCAGCGCCGCCACCGACAGCGGCGCCAGCGCGAACGAGAGCAGGATTCCGACGCCGGTCGTGACGCCGATCGCGCGCAGCGACGGCTGCGCGGAGAACGCGAGCGTGCCGAACACCAGCGCCGTCGTCAGGCACGACAGCAGCAGGCTGAGCAGCGTGGCGCCGAAGTCCTCGCCGCGCCCGACGCTGTCGACGCAGAAGATCCCGTAGTCGACGCCCATGCCCATCACCATCACCAGACTCATGACGTGCAGCAGGTTTGCCGGTTCCCCCAGAACCGCGAGCACCGCGAGCACGACGATCGCGACGAGCGCCGACGGGACGAACGCCGCGACGACCGGCCGCCAGGCCCGATAGCGCAGCGAGAGCAACAGCAGCACCAGCCCGCTGCCGAGCAGGATCTGGCGCAGCGAGGTCTCGCGGAACTCGCGGTAGATGTCGTCGACGAAACTCTTCTGGTCGAGCAGGTGCACTTCGTCGAGGTCGGCGAGGCCGTCGCGCACCGCGTCGGGATCCCCCAGGCCGCGCAGATACGTGACGATGGCGATCCGGTCTTCGAGCTCGAATACGAACGGGGCGAACAGGTCGCGCAGCGGACTCTCGAGCAGGTCGCCGAGCCGCAACGGGTCGCTCGGCGGCTGCGCGAGGGCGTCGGCGAACGGCGCGAATGCGCCCGGGCGGAAGCCTTCGGCGGTGAAGGCCGCGTCGAGCCGCTGCGCGAGATCGGGTATCGCCGCGAGCGTCTCGAGGTTGCGGCGCTGCAGCTCCGGCGACCACAGGAGTGCGTGCAGCGAGCGCGTCCCGTCGAGGGCATCCGTCGCTGCGACGGCCTCGAGCCGCGCGTAGACCTCGTCGTTCTTCGCGACGGCGGCTTCGAGATCCGGCGCGAGCGCGATCACGAAGCGGCTGCTCTCGAGCTGCGCGATTCGCTCGCGCACGCGCCGATCCTCGTCGACGAGCGCCGGGTCGAAGCGGGTGAGACGCGACAGATCGTCCGACCACTCGACGGCCGGAATGGCGACGGCGCAGAGGCCGCACAGCGCGAGCGCCGCGAAGGGCAAACTGCGCGGCGCGCGTTCCAGCCGCCGGAACGCGCGATCGAAGCGCGCGGCGACGAGCGCGCTGCGCGCTGGCAGCGCGGGCGCCCGCGTGAGCAGCGTCGGCAGGATCCACAAGCTGGCTGCGAGGCTCGCGAGGACGCCTGTGATTGCGAAGAACGCCATCTGGCGGAACGCCGGGAACGGGGTCAGCAGCAGACCGACGAAGCTCGCCACCGTCGTGAGCGCACCGAGGACGAGGCTCGGCCGCAGCCGTGCGGCCGTCTGCACCGGCGACTCGCGCGGTCTCGCGAGGCCGTGGTGCAGCAGCAGGTGGTTCGAGTAGTCGACCGCGATGCCCATCAGCGAGGTGCCGAACGCCATCGTGAGTCCGTCGAGCCGGCCGAACACCAGCAGGCTCGCGGTGACGGCGACGAGGATGCCGGCGAGCGGCGGCAGCACCACGATCGCCATGCCATACCACGATGCGACGAAACCGAGGAACAGCAGCGTGACCCCGATCGCCGAGGCGCCGATGATCCAGACGAGCTCGCTCTTGATGCTCCGCTCGGCCTCGACGGCGAATGCGCCGACGGCGCTGCGTTCGAGGCGCAGCCCCCCGCCGAGACGAGCTGCGATCGCAGCGAACTCCGTCTGCAGATCGGCGAGCAGGCGGCCCTGCGCTCCGGAGTCGAACGCGGAGTTCCGCGTGCCGAGCAGCACGATGGCGAAGCGCCCGTCCGGCGTGACGAGCTGACCGTCGACCATGCGCAGCGTCGTCTCGCGGGTCTGCCAGCGCCGCACGAGCGCCTCGAACGAACCGAGCGGGTCCGCGGCGACCAGCGGTTCGAAGAAACTCGAGGCGGGGGACGCGAGGCGTTCGCGCAGCGCGCGCGCCCGCGCGCGCAGCGCTTCGTCGGTGAGCTGCGCCGGAAGCTCCTGCTCCGGCCGAGCCGAGAGCAGCGCGAGCCGGTGGGGGAAGTAGAGCCGGTAGGCCTCCTCGAGATCGGCCGCGCCCACCTCCGAGCGCACCCACGCCACCTCCGGATGCTCGCGCAGGCGCTCCGCCAGCTCGTGCGCCGCCGAGATCGCGACGGCCGGGTCGTCGGCGCCGAGCGACAGGACCACGGTCCGGGTGAGCGGGGAGTCCGCGAGGCGGCTCGACAGCGCTGCCAGCTCCGAGCGGCCGCCGACCGGCAGGAAGTTCGTGATGTCGGTGCCGACGCGCAGATGCAGCGCGGAGTACACGAGCATCGCCGCCGCCGCGGCCACGAGAGCGAGTCCGGAGCGCAGGCCGAGCACGAGGGTCAGGGTCCAGCGGAAGCGGCGGAGAGGGGAGTCCGCTCGGAGAAGATCCGCTCGATCTCCGCACGCGAGAAGACCCGATCGCCATTCGCCTCGGGAAAACGCGTCACGGTGCGGTCGCCGTCGCGCTCCTGCACGACCATCTCCCGCACCGCATCGCGATCGCCGCGCAGCGTGATGGCGTCGAGCGCACCGGCGAGCGGCGCGCGCCGTGGCACCAGCCGGAGCTCCCAACCGGCGGGATCGCCGCGAAGCTCGGGCGCATACAGATGCTCGAGCTTCGTGCGATCGCCGCTCCACAACGCGACGAAGTTCTCGGCGAAGACGCGGGCGATGGGGTTGCCGGAGAGGTCCGTGTCCTCCCCGTCGCGACCCTCGCGCAGGTGCACGACACCGCCATCGACGACCAGCGACGTGAAACCGGGCGCGAGCGTGAAGCGCGCGAAGCGGTCCGGGGGCACGAAATACAAGACGCCGCGGCTGTCGAGCGGCTCGGTCAGCAGGCGCAGCTCCTTGCGCTCCTCGAAGACCGCTTCGACGCCGGACGTCGACGCCATCCGCTCGAGCACGGCATCGAGCGCCGGACCGCCTTCGCTCGGCTCGCCGGCCAAGGCCCCCGTCGCGAGCACGAGGCTAAGCCAGCAGGCGGCGCTGGATTTCATCCGGCGTCTCCAGGAGCAGTCGGCGCTCGCTGTCGGTGGTCGCGAGGATCGTGTGTCCGCGGGCGACGCGTCGTTGCTGCCGCACCTCGCTGAGCTCGTAGGCGATGTGGATCCGGTGCTGCACGTCGCGCAGCCAGGCGGTGACGCGCACCCGGTCTCGATAGCGCAGCGGGTGCACGTAGCGACACCTGCTTTCGATCACGTAGAAGAGATAGCGGGAACCGATGAGGTCGCCGGCGTCGAGGCGGCAGCCGCGCAGCAGTGCCGTCCGGGCCTCTTCCATGTACGCGTAGTAGTGGCCGTGCCAGACGACGCCGAGCAGGTCGACGTGCCGGAACGGGATCTCGATCTCGACCGAGGTCTCCCGCAGGCGCTCGCCCGAGCGGATCTTCATCCCTCGGATGGGGCTGCGAGCGCACCGATCGGGAGCGTGCCGTCGCGATGGCTCTCGAGGATGGCTTCGATGTCGCGATCCTGGCGGCGATCTTCGACGACCATCGGCACGCGCCGGCGCACGGCATCGCGCAGCGCCCGCCCGCGACGGGAGGCGCGCTCCGGACCGCGCAGGTCGAGCGCCTGACAGGCGGCCAGCAGTCCGATCACCGCCACGGTCTCGGTGAGATCGAGGATGCGTCGGCAGTCGCGCGCCGCGATCGTGCCCATGCTGACCTTGTCCTGGTTGTGGGACTCCGTACTGCGGCTGAAGACCGACGCCGGCATCGTCAGCTTCAGGGCCTCTGCGGTCAGCGCAGACGCGGTGATCTGCATCGCCTTGAAGCCGTGGTGGGCGGGGTTGCCGGCGGCGACGAGATTGGCCGGCAGGTCATCGCTGGTGTCCGGAGCGCACAGCAGCACGAGCTGGCGATCGAGGAGATCCGCGACGTTCGCGACGGCCGTCTTCAGCCCGTCCATCGCGAACGCGACGTGTCCGCCGTAGAAGTTGCCGCCGTGCAGCACTGCCCCGCTGTCCGGATCGATGATCGGATTGTCGTCGATGCCGTTGACCTCGATCTCGAGCGTCGGCCGCATTTGCGCGAGCGCGTCGAGCAGTACGCCGATGACGTGCGGCGCGCAGCGCAGCGAGTAGCGGTCCTGCAGCCGCGCCGCCGGCGCCGGCGGCGCGTCGGAAGCGAGATCCGCGCGGATCCACGCTGCGCACAGCGACTGCCCTGGGTGCGGTTTCAGGGCGAACAGCCGCGGATCGAAGTGCGCGCGGTTGCCGTGCGTCGCATCGACGATCATCGCCGTGCTGGCGGCGGCGAGTCGCGCGAGCCGCTCGGCGCGTTCGAAGTTGAGGCAGGCCAGCGCCGTCATCACGCTGGTGCCGTTCATCAGCGAGAGGCTCTCCTTGCGCTCGAGCGCGAGCGGCTCGAGGCCGGCCGCCGCGAGGGCTTCCCGCGCGCTCGTGACCTCGCCGCGTACCGTCGCCTCGCGTTCGCCGACCAGCAGCGCGGCCAGGTACGACAGCGGCGTCAGATCGCCGCTCGCGCCGACGGAGCCCTCCTCCGGGATCCGTGGCAACACGCGCGCGTTCAGCAGCTCGCACAGGCGTTCGAGCAGCTCGATGCGCACGCCCGAATGCCCGCGCGCCAGCGTCGCGACGCGGACGACGAGCACCGCGGCGGCCTCGTTTTCGTCGAGGATGCGCCCGGTTCCGCAACCGTGGAAGCGCAACAGGTTGTGGGGCATTTCGTCGCGCAGGGATTCCGGGATCTCATTGCCCGCGGAGGCGCCCACCCCCGTCGTCACGCCGTAGATGGCTTCGCGGCGGCGCTGTGTCTCGTCGACGATCGCGCGGCTGCGCGCGAGTTTGCGGCGATGCGCCGGGTCCTCCGAGAGGACGGCGCGACCGGCCCCGCGCGCCAGCGCCAGCACGTCCTCGATCGTCAGCGGGCGGGAACCCAGCACGCATCCCGCGCCTCGTTCGGCGCTGGCACCCGCGCTCTCGGCCTCTACGGCGGCGGCGCTCATGGCGGGCGAGTCTAACCCATATGCGGCATCCGAGGGCTGCGATAGAGTCCTCGCCACCGCCGTCCCGTGTCGGCGCCTCGAGCCCGCTCGACCCCCTCGACGGCTCTCGGCGGCCGCGACCGGGGATCCCGGGACCCAGCGCCCGGGCGTCGGCGCGCCGGACTCGACCGAACCCCGACCGAACCCCGACGAGTGGGACCAGACGGAGAATCGCGATCGTGGAAGCCCTCGAGCAGGAGATCAAGGAGCTGATCATCGAAGCCCTGATGCTCGAAGACGTGACGCCCGCCGAGATCGAGCCCGATGCGGCGCTCTTCGTCGAAGGCCTCGGCCTCGATTCGATCGATGCGCTCGAGCTCGCGATGGCGCTGGAGGAGCGCTACGGCGTGAAGATCGGCGACGATCCCGAACAGAACCAGCAGATCTTCGCCAGCGTGCGCCGCCTCGCGACGTTCGTCAGCGAGAACCGGACCTAGTGTCCTGTCTCAGAAGTTCGCCTGCATTCGACCGCGTCTGCGGGCCGCTCGCCGCGTTGCGCTCCCTCGCCGTAGCGACGGCTATGCCTCGGTCGCGCGCCTTGCGAGCGGCCCGCAGACGCGATCTCGGTGCGCACCGAGCCAGGAGAAGGGGTCCGACAATTCGACGGCGAACTTCTGAGACAGGACACTAGACGGCACGCAGAAGGGGGGCCATGACACCGCCGGCCACCTTCGTCACGTTCCGCGAGCTGCTCGAAGAACGGGTCGCCGACGACACGCCGGTGGCGTTCGGGCGCGGCGGCGAACGCACCCGCTGCGATCTCGACCGGGACGTCGCGGCCTGCGCGGGGCGGGTCGAGGCCGTCGGCGCGGGTCGCTGGCTGCTGTGCAGCGACGACAGCTACGCCGCCGCGGTCGCGTTGCTGGCACTCGCGCGCGCCGGCTCGCTGGCCGTGTTCCCGCCGAACCGGCAGCCCGGGACCTTGCGCCACCTCGTGGCTGGATCCGCCGGCGCCCTGGTCGATTCGGCGCAGGCGACAGCGGAACTCGCGGGGCTCCCGGCCGTCGAGATCCTCGGCCCGTCGCCGGCCGCGAGGCCCCGTCCGAGCCGGTTCGATCGAGACGCCCCATGGGTCGAGTTCCGGACCTCGGGCACGACGGGGGACGGACGCCCGGTCGTGAAGGCGCTGCGCCACCTCGAGGACGAAGTCCTCGCGCTCGAGGAGCGCCTCGGAGCGAGCTGCTCGCCGGGCCTTCAGGTCTTCTCGACGGCCTCGCACCAGCACATCTACGGCCTGCTGTTCCGGGTGCTCTGGCCGCTCGCGGCGGGCCGCGCGTTCCAACGCGAGACGCTGCTGCACACGCAGGAGCTGCTGCCGCGGATCGCGGCCAGCGGGGATGCGGCGCTCGTCACGACTCCCGTCCACCTGACGCGGCTCGCGGCGAACGCAGGCCTGAGGCCGCTGCGCGGAATCTGCCGCGTCTCGTTCTCGTCGGGCGGACCGCTCGATGCGGAGACCGCGAAAGCGGTGGCGGAGCAGTTGGGCTCGGCGCCGGTCGAGGTCTTCGGCTCGACGGAGACCGGCGGCATCGCGATCCGCCGGCGCGATCGCGACGGGGAGGCGTTTCGCGCGTTGCCGCGCGTAGATCTTCGCCGTGGCGCCGACGGCAGGCTCGAGGTGACGTCGCCGTTCGTCAGCGTCGGCGACGCGCTGCCCGACGGCCGCTCGCGCATGCTCAGCGCCGATCGCATCGAGCTCGTTCCCGGCGGCGGCTTCCGATTGCTGGGCCGCGCCGATCGCGTCGTCAAGGTCGGCGAGAAGCGCCTGTCGCTGCCCGAGATGGAGCGCGTGCTGGCGGCCCATCCCGCTGTCGCCGAGGCGTCGCTGCTCGTGCTGGAGCAGCGCGTCCACGCCGTCGTCGCGCCGTCGGCGTCGGGCCGACCGCTACTCGATCGCGAGGAGCGCAGGGCGCTGCGCACGACACTCACGCGCCATCTCGCCGGTCGCTTCGATCCGGTGTTGCTGCCGCGCGCATGGCGCTTCGTCGCTGCGCTGCCGCGGGACGCCCAGGACAAGATCCCGCACGCGTCGCTGGTGGCGTTGTTCGCCGATCGGAGCGTAGGGAGCAGCCGCGCCTCGGCTCCGCGCATCGTCCGGGAGGGTCGCGAGGGCGGGGAATGGGTTCGCGAGCTCGACGTCCCCGCGGATCTCGCGCAGCTCGAGGGGCACTTCCCCGGGCGTCCGCTGGTGCCCGGCGTCGTGCAGCTCGCCTGGGCGCTCGACGCCGCCGCGGCGTGGCTCGGGCGAGCGCCGCGCCTGACGGGCATCGAGACGCTGAAGTTCCCCGAGCCGCTCGCCCCGGGACGCTGCGTGCGTGTGTCCGTTTCGTGTTCCGAGGACGGGAGCCGGCTGCGCTTCCAAATTCGCAGTGGCGAACGCGTGCACGCGGTCGGCCGAGCGTTGCTGGGCGACGTCGCGAAGCCGGCCGAGGAAACGAGCGGCGGCAACCCGCGCGACGTGGAGTCCGCATGAACCCCTGCTTGCTGATCCCGATCTTCGACCACAAGGACGAGATCGGCGGCGTCATCGCTTCGCTCGCGTTCGCGAAACTTCCGTGCCTGATCGTCGACGATGGCAGCGGCGCCGAGACGCGTGCGGTGCTCGCCGACCTGAGCAAGCAGCACCCGTGGGTCGAGGTCCACCGCAGGCCGCAGAACGGCGGCCGCGGCGCGGCGCTGAAGACCGGCTATCGGCGCGCGCACGCGCGCGGCTTCAGTCACGCGTTGCAGCTCGATGCCGATGGCCAGCACGACGCGCGCGACGTACCGGCGTTCCTCGCCGCGATGGAGGCGGCGCCGGACGCGCTGGTGCTCGGCGCGCCGATTTTCGACGCGAGCGCGCCGAAGGCTCGCCTCTACGGGCGCCAGCTCTCGCGCGGCATGGTCTGGCTGACGACGTGGTCGTTCGGCGTGAGCGACCCGCTGTGCGGCTTCCGCGGCATTCCGCTCGCTGCGACCGTGGCCTGGCTCGACGGCCATGCGAGCGGCGATCACATGGAGTTCGATCCGGAGTTGGTGATCGGCCTGCACCGGGCCGGGGTCCCCGTCCGCAACGTGCCCACGCACGTCGTCTATCGCCAGGGCGGCCTGTCGCACTTCGACACCGTTCGCGACAACGCGCGCCTCACCGCCGTCTACACGCGATCGCTCGTGGGACTGCTGCCGTGGGCGCTGTCGTCCCTCGCTGCGCATGCGCGCCGAGCCGCCCGATGAGCCAGGCCGCGCGCTGGGAGCATCTGTCGGAGGCGGGCTCGCGCACGAGCCTCGAGGTCGCGCGCTGGATCGTCCGGCGACTCGGCCGCCGCATCGGCGTGGTCGCCGCGGCGATCGCGGGTACGTACTTCATGATCCGGCGCGGATCGGCGCGCCGCGCGTCACAGCGCTACCTCACGCGGGTCGCAGCAACGCCCGTCGGCCGGACGGCCCTCGGCAGCGACCGGCCGGGCCTGACGATGGTGCTGCGGCACTTCTACGAGATCTCGCTCAGCGTGTTCGACCGCATGGTGATCTGGGGCGGCGCCCTCGACGCGATGGAGCTGACGTACGACGGCGCGGAGGACATCTTCGCGCTGGCGGATTCCGGCCGTGGCGCGTTGATCCTCGGGGCGCACATCGGCAACCTCGACATGCTGGGCTTCGTTGCGCGGCGGCACGGTCTCATCGTGAATGTCGTGGCGTACTTCGACAACGCCGAGCGCATCAACGCCTTCCTGCAGTCGCTCGGCAACGAGCAGCTGCGGGTCATCGAACTCGATCCGGATTCGGCGCAGACGGCCCTCAAGGTGCGCGCGTGTCTCGAGCGCGGAGAGTTCGTCGTGGTGATGGCGGATCGCGTGGCTCCCGGTGGCGCCGAGCGCAGCGAGACGGCGCGCTTCCTGGGAGACTCCGCCCGGTTTCCGCTCGGCCCGTTCCTGCTGGCGGCCACGCTGGGGTTTCCCGTCTACCTGTCGCTCTGCGTTCGCACCGGCGATGCGCTCTACACCGCGGTGATGCGACCGATCGCCGCGAAGCCGGAGCGGGTTCCGCGCCGGGAGCGCGACCGCCGGGCACGCGAGCTGCTGGCTCGCTACGTCTCGCTGATCGAGGAAATCTGTCAGCGCTACCCGTTCCAGTGGTTCAACTTCTTCGACTTCTGGGAGGACGAATCGCGATGACCGCCGCTTCGTTTCCTCCCGTCGCGACGCTCGTTCCGCAGTCGGGGCCGATGTGTCTGCTCGATCGCATCCTCGCGCACGACGCGACTCGCACCGCGGCCGCCGTCGATCCGGCCGGCAGCGCGCTGCTGGCCGCGCCCGACGGCAGCGTGCCGGTCTTCGTCGGTCTCGAGTACCTGGCCCAGTGCATCGCGGCGCACGGCGGGCTCGCCGCCCGAGCGCGCGGCGAGGCGCCGCGTCCGGGGCTGTTCCTGGGCGCTCGCCGCGTGTCCTTCGGCGTGCAGCAATTCGCGCAGGACCGCGAGCTGCTCGTCGACGTCCGCCACCACCGGGGCGAGCGCGGCCTGGTCGTCTTCGACGGGACGGTGCGCGAGGCGCAGGGCGGCCCGCCCCTGGTGCAGGGACGCCTGAACGTCTACATCGTGGAAAGCTGGAAGGAGCTGGATGGCGGCGCGGACCCAGAAGACTGACGGCGCCACGCCCCGCGTGCTGGTCACCGGCGCGAGCCGCGGCATCGGCCGGGCGATCGCGTTGGCGCTGGCCCGCGACGGCTTCGACATCGCGCTGGGCTACCGGCAGCGCAAGACGGAGGCCGAGGCGGTCGCCGGCGACATCGCGGCGTTCGGTCGCGAGGGGGTCGTGCTCGGCTTCGACGTCGCCGACCGAGCTGCGTGTGCGGCGGCGATCGAGGCGGACATCGCCGCCCACGGCGCGTACTACGGCGCCGTCCACAGCGCTGGCGTCACCGGCGACGCGCCGTTCCCGGGCATGCGCGGCGAGGTCTGGGATCGCGTCCTGCGCACGAACCTCGACGGCTTCTACAACGTCTTCCACCCGCTGGTGATGCCCATGGTGCGCGCGCGCCAGGGCGGGCGGATCGTCGCGATCTCGTCGATCGCCGGGATTGCCGGCAACCGCGGCCAGGTGAACTACAGCGCGTCGAAGGCCGGCCTGATCGGAGCGACCCGGGCGCTCGCGCAGGAGCTCGCGAAGCGGCAGATCACCGTCAATTGCGTCGCGCCTGGCTGGATCGAGACCGAGATGCTCGGCGGCGCCGATCGCGAGGCGCTCGCCGCGATGGTTCCTCTGCGCCGCCTGGGAACGCCGGAGGACGTCGCGGAGGCGGTGTCGTTCCTGTTCTCGGCGGGCGCGTCGTACATCACCGGCCAGGTGCTGTCGGTGAACGGCGGAATCCTGTGATGGCGACGGCCGGCGACGCGCGACCGCGTTCTCTCGACGTCGCGATCGTCGGCGGCGGCCTCGCCGGGAACCTGCTGGCGAGGCAGCTCCGGCGGCAGGCGCCGGAACTCACGGTTGGAATCTTCGAGCAGGAGACGGCGACGTCGTTCAAGGTCGGCGAGGCGACCGTCGAGATCGCGTCGAACTACCTGGTGCGGCGTCTCGGTCTGTCGACGTATCTCTACGAGCGCCAGCTCCCGAAGAACGGACTGCGCTACTTCTTCGATACGCCGGAGCGCGACTGTCCGCTCGAGCAGATGAGCGAGGTCGGCTCGGTGAGCTTGCCGTTCCATCCGGCGTTCCAGCTCGATCGCGCGAGTCTGGAAGCGGATCTGCAGGCCCTGAACCGCCGCGACGGCGTGCACCTGCGCAGCGGTGCGCGCGTCGCGGATCTCGCGCTCGGCAGCGGCGGCGCCCGCCATCGCCTCACCGTCGTCGAGGAGTCCGGAACGCGCGAGTTCGACGTGCGCTGGCTCGTCGATGCGGCCGGCCGCATCGGCTTCCTGGCGCGCCGGCTCGGCCTGCGCATCGATGAAGATCGACACAGAATCGGTTCGGTGTGGGGACGTTTCGAAGACGTCGTCGACATCGACGCCTTCGGCCCCGAGGAGTTCCGCAGCCGGGTCCGTCACACGCCGCGACGACTCTCGACGATCCACTTCTGGTACCGCGGCTACTGGGTCTGGTTCATCCCGCTGCGCGGCGGTCTCACGAGCATCGGCGTGACCGGCGCGTGCGTGGCCAGGGACCGGTCGCTGCGCACGCGCGACGGTTTCCAGCGCTTCCTCGAGGAACATCATGCGATCGCGACGTTGCTGCGCGGTGCCAAGCTGGTGGACCTCGGGAGCCTGGCGCGGATCGCCTACAGCACGAAGCAGTTCTGCTCCGCGGACGGCCGCTGGGGTCTCTCCGGCGAGGCGGCGACGGCGGCGGATCCGCTCTACAGCCCCGGCAGCGACTTCATCGCGATCGAGAACGACTTCCTCGCGGATCTCATCACGCGGGACGCCGCCGGCGAGGCCTCGGAGGCGCTGGCGCAGCGTGCCGCCCTGTACGACGCCTACCTGCAGTTTCGCCAGCGCGCGACGATGCTGCTGTACGAGGGTCTCTACGACACGCTCGGCAGCTTCGAGCTCGCTTGCGCCAAGTGGGACTTCGACATCGGGCTCTACTACAACCTCTGGGTCACCGCGTACCTGCGCGACCAGCACCTCGACAGCGAGTTCCTCCGCTCGCAGCTTCGCCTCGAACCGTTCGTGCTGCGTGCGATGCAGAACTTCAGCGGATTGTTCCGGCGGGTCGCCGAGTCGCTCGAGGCCCGCGGCGAGTACCACCGCGCCAACACCGGCCGCTTCTACCACGGACTCACCAACATCGACTTCGCCGAGCGGGTCGGCTGCGACCGCTCCGAAGACGAAGTCATGGCGACGACGCTCGATCTCTTCAACCGCGTGCGCGCCCAGGCCGCCGTGTTGCTCGGCACGGCCGCGTCCGTCGCCGCGGTCCCGCCGCAGCCGATGGGCGTCTTCCTTGGCCGTCGCCCCGTCCTCTGATCGCGGCCGGACCGCCCGCGCCGCGGCGCTGGTCGGCGGCGCGGTGCTGGTACTGGCCGTCGTCTACCCGATCGCGCTGCCCGCGGTGCAGGCGCGGCTCGGGACTCGCGGGCTCGCCGTCGCGCTGCTGGCCCTGCTCGTGTTGTCGCTATCCCTGCGTGCAGCGGGCCGCGCCGTCGTTGCGGCGGGCCTCGCGGTCCTGCTCGCCGCCGCGGCCTTCAGCGCCGACGAGCGGTTCTTGCGGGCCGTCCCGGCCTGGGTGTACGGGGGGCTCGCAGGCGTGTTCGCCGCGAGCCTGCGCGATGCCGAGCCGATCATCGAGCGCGCGGCGCGCTCGATGATCCCGGAGGCCCCCGCCTTCATCCACGACTACTGCCGTGTCGTCACCGCGCTGTGGGCCACTTTCTTCCTCGGGAGCGCGATCGCGATCGCATGGCTCGCGTTCGCGGCAGCGCCCGAGACCTGGCGCGCATTCACGAGTCGCTGGCTGTGGTTCGCGATGGCCGCACTCACCGCGATCGAGTTCTTCGTGCGCAAGACGTGGTTCCGCTACTACCCGCACGGCGGCATCTTCGACCGCGTCTGGTCCCGCCTGTTCCCCGCCGAGCGCACCGCGCGCGGTCGCGCGTCGATGCGTGCGATCGAGTCGTACCACGCGGATCGCGCCCGCGCGGAGGCCGCGGAGCCCGGCCGGCCGTCCGGGGCTTGAACAGGTCGGCTCAGGCGTCGCCGAGCCGGGCGCCGTTGGTAGGCGCCTCCAGCCACGCCGCGATGTCCTGCGCGATGGCTTGGGCGGCGCGGCCGAGGATCCCGCAGTTGCCGCTGAAGGCCCCCGTTGCCCCGCCGGTGGAATGGCGGGCCGCCGTGAAGCTCCCGATCTCCCGGCCGTTCTCGCGCAGCGTGCCGGCGACCGTCAGCCACTTGCGACCCGAGAAGATGCCCCCGCCCGGCGCGCGGACTTTGGTGATCTCGAGGTCGAGCACGCGCCCACGCGTGCCGGGCCGGCCGTCGACGAGCTCGACGCGGCCCGAGGACTCGGCGAGGAACGCCGGCAGCCTCGTCTGGAGCTCGCACGCGTCGATGACCGGCTGCGGCGCCCCGGAACCCGGCGCGAACGGGATCGCCCGCTGCACGCGGACGTTGGTCCCCTGGGCCGCAGCGACACCGGCGAACAGCGAGAGTGCACAGAGCCCCACGAGCAACGAACCGAAACGCCGAAGAACTCCGAACGGCCCGCGTCTCTTCATGGCTCCTCCCGCTCGTACGACGCCAAGCGCCAATCGACCCGGTCGGAATGTCCGGGTCGCCGGAGAGGGTGTCAACAGGAGCGGCAGTCGAGAGGAAGCGTCGGCTCTTGGCGCTGAGCGAACTCAGAGCCCGCCGCCGAGTCGCCGGAAGATGGCGTCGGGGGAGTCGGAGGTGGTGCGCGCGCTGCTGACTTCGAGCGTCCGCAGCCCGCTGCAATAGCGCTCGCAGAGCGCCGCCTCATCGGCAACGCCGCGCTGCCGGAGTTCGCGCGGAAGAATCTTCTGGACGACGACGGTGAGCTCCGCGGGCGTCACGGTGCGCGCCTCGAGGCCCGCGTCCTTGAGCGCGATGCGGACGGTGCCGCGCGCCTCGAGACGCTCGAGCGACGTCTCCGCCTCGATCGCTTCGCACAGCCACTCGAATGCCTGCGAGCCGGCCATCCGATCCCCTCCCCGAGTCCGATGGATTCCGGTTCTCGATCGGCGCTCGCCGAGAAGAACTTGAGCCGGCCAAGCGTGCGGTCCGCCGCGATTTCCGGGTCGAGGCGTCGACTCAGCCGAAGCTCCGCGTCACGAACCAGAACAGGCCGACGCCGCAGATCGCCGCCGAGGCCATCTCCGCCAGCGCCCCGTGCGCTCGCCCGTCGCCGAGGCCCGCCAGGGCGCGCAGCGCCGGCCACGCGAGCGCCACGATCGCCAGCTGGCCGAGCTCGACGCCGAGATTGAAACCGAGCAGTGCCGGGACCAGCCGGTCCGTAGGCAGCGCCATTTCGGCGAGGATGCCCGCGAAGCCGAAGCCGTGGATCAGTCCGAACGCGAACGCCACCGCGGCGCGCAGCCGGGCGGGCCGTTCGGAGCGCTCGAGCAGCGCGAAGTGACAGCGCGAGAACAGCGCGAGTCCGGCGAGCGCCCCGGCCGGAACGTTGCCGATGCCGGCAGCCGCGAGTCCGGCCATGCCGAGCAGCAGGGCGGTGACGGTCCAAGGCACGGCGCGGCCCCGCCCACCGAGCAGCCAGCCGTTCTCCGCCGCGACCAGCGCGATCGAGAAGCCGATCAGCGCCTCGACGGCCGCCGGCTCGGGACGCACGACGCCGAGTACCGCCAGCGCGAGCGTCACACTGTGCGCCACCGTGAAGCCGGTGACGAGCGCGGCGACCTCGCCGAAGCTCGCTGCCAGCAACAGCAGCGCCAGCACGAAGGCGAGGTGGTCCCAGCCGGTCGCGATGTGCTCGATGCCGAGCGCGACGTAGCCGCCGAAGCCCGTGCCGGCACCGACGCTTCCGGCGCTGCCGTTCGCGGCGTTCGGGTCGCCCAGCGCCCAGCTCGGGGCGGCGTCGGTGAGTACGCGTTCGCGGACCGCGCCATCGGACGTCGCGATCCGAGCGAAGTGCAGATGCGACGGCGCTTCGCGGAACAGGAAGGCACTCGTGATCACGAGTGGTCCGGCGCCGGTGCAGAGCACGCGCCATTCGTAGACCGCTTGACCCGCGGGCGCCGCAGCGGGCAGCGGGTCCGAAACGGGCTCGCAGGGTCGGCCGCCGCGGGTCAGTTGCACCTGCGCAGCGAGCTGCCGGGCGATTTCCCGCGCCGCGCGCGGATCGGCGATCGGATCGACACCGAGGCGGGTCAGCTCGAGCAGCGGGACGCGCAGCCGCACCGAGGCGCCGTCGGCAGTGAGGCGCCAGCTCGACCAGCTGAGGCTGCGTCCGTGGGCGTCGGAAACGTCCGGGGGCGCCGCCACGAAGAGCACCAAAGCGAGGCCCGTGACGGCAGCGCGCGCTCCGATCGTCGTCACGAAGAGGGCTCGGCGACGACGATTTCCGCGCGCTCGCGCAGCTCCGCGAGGTACTGGCGCAGCGCCTCCTCGCCGGCGCGACGGCGGACCTCGGCGCGGACTTCGTCGGCGACTTCGTCGAAGCGACGGGCGCGCGACGGCGAGTGCGCGACCAGTTGGAGGACCTGGAAGCCGCCCCCGAGCGGCAGCGGGTCCGTGATCGCCCCGTCCGCCGATTCGGCGAGGTTCGCGAGCGCGCTGGGACCCGCGTACTCTACGAGCTTGGCCGGTGGTAGCGGAGCGTCCGGAAGCGCGGCGATCGGCGCGTCTCCGAGCGCCGCCGCCACAGTGGCGAACGGCTCGCCGGCTCTCAGGCGAGCCGCCGCGTCGGCCGCTTGCCGCCGGGCCTCGTCCTCGCGCCGCGCCGGTTCGCCGCGGACCCAGAGCTGGCGGACGTGCAGGCGCGTTGGCTGCTGGAACCACTCGGCGTGCTCCGCGTGGAACGCCCGCAACTCGTCCTCGCCGGGTTCACGGAGGACAGCGGCCTCGGTGACGGATGCGAGCATCACCGCCAACAATTGGCTGCGGACCGTGCGGTCGCGCTGGGCCAGTCCGAGTTCGAGGGCGCGCTGGACCAACAGCTCCTCGTCGACCAGTCGCTCGAGGACGAAGCGTCGCTCGGCGTCGCCCACGGGATTGCGCCGGTCGCTCGCGAGCGCCGCGAGCGCACGCTCGTAGTCCGCCGTTCGAAGTGGCGCGCCGTTGATCCGGGCAATGGTGCCGTCGGGCAGGCCTGCGTCGCCGCGCGTCGAGTCCGCCAGTAGCGAGCCGGTTGCCGCGACGAGGCCGGCGAGTGCGCCGGCTGCGAGCCACCCGACCGCTCTCGACGCCCCGTCCGTCTGCGTTCCCAGCCGCCCCACTGTCGCCCCTCCAGTTGCGCCGCGGGAGGATACAGTCGGCGCGCGGCGGCGGGCGTGGCACAATCGGCGTCGCCGTCCCGGTGCCTACACGGAGGAAGTCTCGATGCCGCTCCGCGCACTCACGGTCTTCCTGGTACTCGGGACATTCGCCTGCGGCGGTCCGAACGAGGAGGCTTCGTCGCCGGCACCGGAGCCGGCGATTCCCGAGGTCGTGTCGCTCCCCGAGCGATTCCCGAGTGAGTTGGCCGGCTTGCGACCGCTGGTCGGGCAATACCCGCGCGACATCGATCTGTGGAACCGCGAGCCGTTGGCAGCGCGACTGCAAGCGCTGCTCGGGCCTCAGCTGGCGGATTTCCTTCGCAACATGGAGGTGCAGGGTCCCTTGCTCGAGGAGCAGGGCCTGCTCTATGCCACCGGCAACAAGCAGCACAGCGGTGGCAGCGATGCGGCCGCGCTGGTGGCCGACCTGCGTCGCGACGCGCTGTGGATCTGGCTGCTCGTCGATGGCGAGGCCTTCGTCTTCGCCGACCGCGACGTCGAGGTCGAGCTGCCGGCGGATGTCCGGATCGTGCTGGAGAATGCCGACATGGATCTGGAGCCGCTCGACGAACTGGAGGACGCCGCGGACGAGCCCGGCGAGGCCCCTTGAACGCGGCGGCGGCGCCTGCCATCCCGGGTGTAGGGTGACGACATGACGGGTTTCCTGCTCCGCCTCGCGATCTCCGCCTTCGGCCTCTGGGTCGCGGCGAAGATCGTGCCCGGAATGGCGTTCGACGGCGCCGGCACGTTGCTCGTCGCCGCTTTCCTGCTGGGGTTCGCCAACGCCTTCGTGCGACCGCTGATCCTGCTCCTCACGCTGCCGCTCACGATCGTGACGCTCGGGCTGTTCGTGCTCGTCGTGAACGGCCTCGTGCTCGCGCTCGTCGCCGCGCTGTTGCCCGGGTTCGAGCTTGCCGGCCTCGGGACCGCCGTCCTCGGCGCTCTCGTCTCCGGCCTCGCCGCCTGGTTCGCCTCCTCCCTCATCGGCCCCAGCGGCCGCGTCGAAGTCATCGTCCTCGACCGCCCCGCCCCCTGACCCCGTCAAGAAAGGGGCCGGGTTGGATCGTCAACTTTTGCTCGCTGCTGGTGGGAGATCGATCGCGCGCCGTCGCGCGGATCGCCCGCGCGCGGTCACGCGAGGTCGAAGAGCAGTACCTCGCTGTCCGCTGTCGCCGTGATCGCGAGCTGCGGCTCGTCGCTGGCGGCGAGGCCGTCCCCGGCGGCGATCTCCGCGGCGCCGCCGTTCACGGTGACGGCGCCCCGCGCGATCTGCAGCCACGCGTGACGCCCCGGCAGGAGGGCGTGGACGGCGCCGCCGCCTGCCGGGAGCCGCCCGGCCCACACCGACACGTCCTGGTGGACGGTGATCGAGCCGTCGCGGCCATCGCGGGACGCCAGCAGCGCCAGTCCGCCGGCGTCTGCGGAGATCGCGATCGCCCGCTGCTCGTAGCCGGGCTTGAGCCCACTCCGCTCCGGCAGGATCCAGATCTGCAGGAAGTGCACGTCGTCGGTCGCCGACGGGTTCTGCGAACGAGAAAGTGTGTCGGCTGTCGAGCCACTCGATGCGGGTGACGCCGCGCTCGGCGGCGGAGCGGACTTCGAGCATCGGGATCTCCGTGCGCCGGCGCTCTGCGAGCTTGCGCGCGCGCCAGCGGCCCGTCAAGCGTCCTCCGGGATTCGCTCGTGGAGAAAGTGCGTGACGCGGGGCGGCGCACTCCCGCGGTGGAATGCGTGCGCGAGTCCCTGCACTTCGCGATCCGCCGCGGTGATGCGCTCGTGCTGGCGCAGATGCTCGAGCCACGACTCGACGACGAACGACTCGAGGTAGCGCCCGGGCTGCGCGGCATCCGCCCATAGCCCCCAGCGGAGGGCGCCATCGCGCAGGCGGATGCGTCCGAGCTCGCGCATGCGCCGCGCGAAGACCTCCGCGTCGGCGGGGTCGATCTCGTATTCGACGGTGACCAGAACCGGTCGCCGTTCGGTCGCGAACGAAGTCGCGAGCTGCGGGTCCGGCCAGCGCGGGGCCGGGGACAGGTCCGGCGCATCGCCGTCGGGAAGCCGCAGTCGCCACACGAACAGCCGCGAGGCGGCGACGGCCGCGCCGGCCAGCTCGAATGTGCGCGGCACCCCGACGGACTCGGCGCCGACGCCCCACAGCGCGCTGCCGAGCGCCAACCCGCCGAACAGCACGAGCAGGTAGACCGACAACCCCCGCGCGCGGACCCAGCTCGGCAGCGTCATCTGGGCGGCGGCGCTCAGCGTCGTCAGCAACGCCAGCCAGCCGGCGCCGGCGACGAGCAGCGCGGCCGCGGCGACGGGAAGCGACGGAACGGCGCCGAGCGCGAACAGCGCCGCCGCATAGCCGAGCGCCGAGACGGTGGTGATCCGCTGCGCGCCGAGGCGGGCGCGCAGCCCGGGCAGGGCCAGCCCGCCGGCGACCGCTCCGGCGCCGAAGAAGCCGAGCAGCAGGCCGTAGCCCGCCGGGCCGAGAGCGAGCTGTTCGCGCGCATAGAGCGGCAGCAGCGCCCAGACGGCGCTTCCCGGCACGACGAACAGGGCGACGCGGGCGAGCACCACTTGCAGCGGCCGACTGTGCCGCACGTAGCGCAGTCCCGTGCGCATGGCGCCGAACAGGTCCTCGGGCGGGAGTCGTCCTTCGTTCGGCACCCGGCGCCAGTGCGCAATCGCGGCGACGACGCCGCCGTAGGACACCGCGTTGGCGGCAAACGTCGCGGCCGCGCCCACTATCGCGACGACCAGGCCGCCGAGGGCGGGACCGGCCGCGCGCGCGAGATTCATCGAGATGCCGTTCAGCGACACGGCGGCCGGGATCTCCCCCCGCGGCACGAGTTCCGGGATGATCGCGAGGAAGGCCGGAGCGGCGAACGCGCTGCCGATCCCGATCGCGAAGGTCAGTGCCAGCAGGCCGGCAGGCGTCACGACTTCCACGAATGCGAGGACGGCGAGGGCGGCCGTCATCAGCGCCAGCCATGCGAGCGCCACGAGCAACAGCCGCCGACGATCGACGACGTCGGCCAGCGCGCCGGCGGGAATCGCCAGGAAGAAGAACGGCAGGCTCGACGAGGCCTGGACCATCGAGACCCAGAACGGCGTCGGTTCGAGCGACGTCATCAGCCACGCCGCGCCGACGTTCTGCATCCAGGTGCCGACGTTCGACGCGAGTCCGGCGATCCAGAGTGCGCGGAAGACCGGCCGCCGCAGGGGCGACCAGGGGCCGGGCGCGGCGTCGGATCCAGGAACGGCGTTCACGAACCGGCGATCTTGCCACAGCGCGCGCGAGCCGGCTCCCATGTCCCGGCTGGCGGAGCGCGGGGCGTTCGCTAAAGCTCTGGCTCTCTAACGCCGTTATAGTGACCGAACAGCGTTCGACCCGGACGACCCCGGACCGGCCCCCTCAACCCGCACCGCCAGCCGAGACCCCCATGAGTGCGTTCGCGGCCGCACAGAGGCGGCGCCAGCAGAGTCGCGCCGACGCGCGCCGCGCCATCCTCGACGCGACCGAAGCCCTGATCGTCGCCGACGGCTTCGATGCCTTCACGATGCGTCGCCTCGCCGAGCGCTGTGGCTACACCGCACCGACGATCTACCACTACTTCGGCGACAAGCAGACGCTGATCGACGCGCTGGTGGAGGAACGCTGCCAGGTCCTGCTGAGGGCGGTCAAGCGCGTTCCGTTCGGTGACGATTCGGTCCAGAACCTGCGCGCGATGTGCATCGCCTTCGTGCGTTTCGGGCTTCGTTTCCCGATGCACTATCAGCTCCTCGCGGTCCCGCACGACGACGAAGAGAAGCCGCCGCCGCCGTCGGCGGAGGCAGCGCGCGCGCTGATGCAGAGCCCCCTCGAGAAGCTCGCCGCGGCAGGTCGTGTCCCCGCCGGCGTCGATGCGGCCGGCCAAGCGCTCTGGGCCTATCTCCACGGACACATCCTCCTGCGCACGGGGCGGCCCGACTACGCGTGGGAGAAGGGCGTGCTCGAGATCGGTCTCGATGCGCTGCTGCGGGGTTTGATCCGATCCGGTCCGCGCGCGGTCGGGGAGCCGAAACGATGAGCGCCCGTCGCCTCGTCCTCGTGGCGGCGCTCGCCATGTTCGCGTCGGCATGCGGTGACACCGGCGCGCCGCCGCCGGTCGTCGCGCCGCCCGTTGTCGTGGCGCCGGTCGAGGCGCACCGGATCGAAGACCGGATCGAGGCGACCGGGCAGCTGCTGGCGCGATCGCAGGCCGCTGTCGCCTGTCAGGTCGGCGGCCAGATCACGCGCATCGCGCGCGATGAAGGCGAGGCGCTCGCTGCCGGCGAGCTGGTGCTGGAGATCGACCCCGAACGGCGTCAGCTCGAGGCGGACAGCGCCCGCGCGCTGCTCGCCCAGGCGGAGGCCCAGGCGGGCGAGGCCGAGCGCGAGCTCGCCCGCATGGAACAGCTCCATGCCCAGGGCGTGGCGTCCGATGCCAGGCTGGACGAGGCGCGCACGGCGCTGCGCAGCACGCGCGCGAGCCGCGACGCACTGCGCGCCCAGCTCGGCATGAGCGAGCGTTCGCTGCGCGATTCCAGCGTCACGGCGCCGTTCGCCGCTCACGTGGCGCGTCGCCACGTGAGCGCTGGAGAGTACGTGACGCCCGGGCAGACGCTCTTCGATCTGGTCGCGCTCGACCCGATCGAAGTGGAGTTCCACGTGCCCGAGCGCGATTCGGGTCTGGTCGCCGTGGGCGCGTCGGTGGACGTACGCGTGGCGCCGTTCCCGCAGGAGACGTTCCGCGCCACCGTCAGCGTCGTCTCGCCGATCATCGACGCCGCCACGCGCACGCTCCGCGTGAAGGCGTCGCTCGCCAATCCCGAGAGTCGCCTGCGGCCGGGTCTCTTCGCCCGCGCGGATCTCGGCATCGCCGTGCGCGAGGGCGTCGCGATGATTCCCGAGGAAGCCGTCCTGCAGCGCGCCGATGGCGCCGTGGCCTTCCGCCTCGTCGGCGGCGATCACGTCGAGAGGCGCGCCCTCGAACTCGGGGTCATCCGCGACGGGAGGATCGAAGTGCGCAGCGGACTCGCCGTCGGCGACCTCGTGGTGGTCCGCGGCCAGAGCGAGTTGATGCACGGCAGTGTCGTCTCGGTACGGGATGCCGCGGGGGCGCCGGTGTCGAGCCCGCCGGCCGAGCTCGGCGTTGCACGCGACGCCGCTGCGCTGCCGGTCATCCGCTAGTGTCCTGTCTCAGAAGTCCGCCTGCATTCGATCGCGTCTGCGGGCCGCTCGCCGCGTTGCGCTCCCTCGCCGTAGCGATGGCTATGCCTCGGTCGCGCGCCTTGCGAGCGGCCCGCAGACGCGATCTCGGTGCACACCCAGCCAGGAGAATCGCAGTGAGGATTCGACGGCGGACTTCTGAGACAGGACACTAGGAGGGCTCGCGTGACGCTTTCCGATGTCGCAATCCACCGACCGATCCTGACCTGGATGATGATGCTCGCGCTGATCGTCTTCGGCGTGATCGGCTTCGCGCGTCTCGGCGTCGATCAGTTCCCGGACCTCGAGTTTCCGGTCCTGACGGTGCAGGCCGTCCTCGACGGCGCGACGCCGGAGGGGATGGAGGAAGACGTCACCGATGTCCTCGAGGAACGGCTCAACACGATCGGCGGCGTGCGTTCGATCCGCTCGACGTCGTTCCAGGGCGCGACGATCCTGATCGTCGAGTTCGAGCTCGGCAAGGACATCGACGTCGCCGCCCAGGACGTGCGCGACAAGGTGGCGCTCGCGCGGGTGGAGCTCCCGGTCAACCTCGAACCGCCGGTGGTCGGCACCTTCGATCCCAACGACATGCCGGTGCTGTGGATCCCGCTCGACAGCCAGCGGTCGCTGGTCGAGACCAGCGAGGCGGTGCGACGCCAGATCAATCCCTTCCTCGAGACGATCCCCGGCGTCGCCGGCGTCGCGATCTTCGGGCGGCTCGACCGGAACATCCGCATCTGGCTCGACGGTGACCAGCTGCGCGCCCGCGATCTCAGCGCGAGCGACGTGCTCGCGGCACTTCGGCGCGAGCACGTCGAGCTGCCCGGCGGCGCCGTCGAGAGCGCTCGCGTCGACTACTCCGTCAAGACGGACGCCGAGTTCCGCAGTGTCGCAGAACTCGAGACGCTGATCGTCGCGCACCGGGACGGGGCGCCGATCCTTCTGCGCGACGTGGCTCGCGTCGAGGATGGATCCGAAGATCCCAAGATGGTGGCCCGCTTCAACGGCCGGGACACCGTCGGCATGGGCATCCGCAAGCAGACCGGCGGCAATACGGTGGCGATCGTCGACACCGTGCGATCCCGCCTCGACGAGATCTCGGCGGTCCTGCCCAGCGGAATCCGGATGACCGACCCGGCGGGCTTCATCGACTTCTCGAAGGGCGTTCGCGAGGCGGTGGCCGAGACGGAATTCGCGCTGGCCTTCGGCGCGTTGCTCGCGGTCTTCACCGTGTTCGTGTTCCTGCGTCGAAGCAGGCCCACGTTCATCGTCGCCCTCGCCATTCCGATCTCGCTGATCGCGACCTTCGGTCTGGTGTACGCGGCCGGCTTCACGCTCAACACGATGACGCTGCTCGGCATGGCGCTCGCCGTCGGCGTCGTCATCGACGATGCGATCGTCGTGCTCGAGAATATCGAGCGGCACCGCGAGCAGGGAGCAAACGCCTTCGACGCGGCCAGCAAGGGGACTCGGGAGATCGCGTTCGCCGCGACGGCTGCCACCATCTCGGTGGCGGCGGTGTTCCTGCCGGTCGTCTTCGTCGAGGGATTGGTCGGCAGCTTCCTGCGCGACTTCGGTCTGACGGTCGCGGGCGCCGTGCTGCTCTCGTTGTTCGTCGCGCTCACGCTGACGCCGATGCTGGCCGCGCGGATGCCGCCGCCGGCGGAGCGCAGTCACGGCAGCATCTACGATCTCCTCGAGCGGGGCTTCGAATGGCTCGAGACCCGCTATCGCGAGATTCTCGGCTGGACGCTCGGGCACCGCGGGGCCACCGTGGCGATCGCGATCGTCAGCCTGTTCGGCGCTTGCGGCCTCGGCAGTCAGCTCGACACGGAGTTCTTTCCGCCCGCCGACGAGGGGATCTTTTTTGCGCGTCTCGAGGCGCCGCCGGGAACCGCGCTGTCCGCGACCACCGAGTATCTCGAGCGCGACGAGGCGTGGTTCCTGCAGCAGCCCGAAGTGGTGGGCCTGTTCTCGGCGGCCGGTTCGAGCGGCGGCGGCAACGAGGCCGCGCGCCACTCCGAGACGAACATGGGCCTGCTCTTCGGCACGCTGCATCCGCGCGAGGAGCGCTCGCGCAGCGTGCAGGAGTTGATCGCCACGGCGCGGCAGGAGCTCGGACGTGTCCCGGGCCGCAAGCTGCGCATCTTCAACCCGAGCGAGATGATGAGCTCCGGCGCCAACCAGGGCTCTTTCGAGGTCGAGATTCGCGCCAACCTCGAGCTGGCGGAACTCGATCGCCTCTCACAAGAGCTGATCCGCCGCCTCGAACTGCTCGGCGGCTTCGTCGATCTCTCGTCGACGCTGAAGATGGGACTGCCGGAGGTCCGGATCGTGCCGGACCGCGCGAAGGCGGCGGCGCTCGGCGTCGATGCGCGCAGCGTGGCCGAAGCGGTCCAGATGATGATCGGCGGCCGGGACGTCGGCGTCTTCAAGGAGGCGGGGCGGCGCCACGACATCCGCATCCGGCTCGACGAGAAGGATCGCCGCGATCCGGCGCAGATCGGCCGGCTCTACGTGCGCAACGATGCGGGCCAGCTGGCGGAGATCCGCAACCTGGTCGACATCGAGACGGGCGCCGCGCCGTTCGCCATCACGCGGACCAACCGGCAACGGTCGGTGACGATCGGCGCCAACCTCGCCGATGGCCGCACGCTCGGGAGCGCGGTCGAGGACGCACGGCGCGTCGCCGCGGAGATCCTGCCGGAAGGCGCGTCGTTGGCGCTCTCCGGCCAGGCGCAGGCGATGCAGGAGGGCGGAGAGCAGTTCGCACTGGCGCTCGCACTCGGCATCCTCGTGATCTACATGGTGCTGGCGGCCCAGTTCGAAAGCCTCGTGCACCCGCTGACGGTGATGCTGGCGCTGCCGCTCGCGATGGTCGGCGCACTGGTGGGCCTGCTGCTCGGGGGCCACACGCTGAACCTCTTCAGCATGATCGGGATCCTGCTGCTCTTCGGGCTGGTCACGAAGAACTCGATCCTGCTCGTCGACTATGCGAACCAGCTCCGTCGCGAGGGCATGGACAAACTCACCGCCATGCGGACCGCCGCGCCGGTCCGGCTGCGACCCGTGCTGATGACCGGCGTCTCGATGATCTTCGGTGTGCTTCCCGCCGCCATCGGCGTCGGCCCCGGCTCCGAGTCTCGGGCGCCGATGGCCGTCGCGACGGCAGCCGGGATGTTCTCGTCGATGCTGCTGACGCTGCTGGTGGTGCCGGTCTTCTACCTGCTGTTCGACGACGCCGCCGAGCGCGTCACGCGCGGACTCAGGCGGCTCCTCGGCAGCGCGCCGGCACCGGCCGAGCCGCTGCCGGCACCCTACGAGTAGAGCTCGGTCGCTCGACCTCGATCCCGAACGCAGAGGGCGGCCGGTGCTCGCAACACCGGCCGCCCTCTGCGTTCGGAAGATCCGACGAAAGTCGTCGTCAGCTGCGGCGGCGCCATCCCGCGACCACGAGACCGACTGCGAAGATCAGGGCAGCGCTGGGCTCCGGGATCGCCGGCGTCGGCGACGTCAGCGTCGTGCCATCGAAGTGCACGGTCAATGCGCTGAAGGCAACGCGGAAATCGCCGCGCACGGCACTGACCGAAAGCGTGACCGCATCGCCGACCGTCGTGATGAGCGCAGTCACTTCGCCGCCGAAGAGATTCAGGAACGCGTTGCCACTGTCGAGGAGGTCCGAACCGATCCGCAGCTCGCCGTACTCGAACTCGAGATCGAAGTCGTCCATCACCCCGACGGTCACCGCGGCGTAATACACGGAATCCGCCGAAACCCCGTTCGGCTCGAAGCTGTGGGTGATCTCCAGCGGCGATCCGGCTGCGACGTACCCGGAGCCGAGCCCCGTACCGAGCCACTCGAGTTCGCTGTTCGAGAGGATCCGATCGACGCCGCCCGGATCCAGCGGCGTCGTCAGGTCCGCGTGGCGGTTGCCGAGCAGCGTGGACGTCTGGACGTCTGCGTACCAGACGGGAATCGCTGCAGCGGTTCCCGCGTACGAGAGCGCGAACAGCAGAACAGCAGTCAGACCCAGCTTGTGCATCGTGCGCATCGCGTGACTCCAGCGGTACGGGCGGATCGTGGGAGAATACCCTCTGGGCATGTGCAAGTGCAAGGATGAAAACGGGTTTCTGGTGAACGGCCGAAGAGATCCCCGAGGGGCCAGCGTCGAGCCGAGCCGGCGTGATTCGCCCCGGCGGCGAGGCGGACGGCCGCGCTACGATGCGGCCCGAGTTCGATTCGAGAGTCAGAACGCCGCGCTCAGCCCCGTTTCCCGCCCAGGAGCCTTCGATGACCCATCTGGCACGACCGTCCTCGAGTCCCGCTGACGGTGGATCGCTCCCCCTGGGCTTCGGGCCCCGGATGCGCTTCGGGATGTTCCTCGCCCCGTTCCACCCGGTGGCGGAGAACCCCGAGTTGGCGCTGCGCCGGGATTTCGAGCTGGTCGAGTGGCTGGACCAGCTCGGCTACGACGAAGCATGGATCGGCGAGCATCACTCCGCGGGCTACGAGCTGATTGCGTCGCCGGAGCTGTTCATCGCCGCGGCGGCCGAGCGGACGCGGCACATCAAGCTCGGGACCGGCGTGTCGTCGCTTCCGTATCACCACCCGCTGATGCTCGCCGACCGCATCCATCAGCTCGATCACCAGACGCGCGGGAGGGTGCTGTTCGGCGTCGGGCCCGGCGCGCTGCCGAGCGACGCGTTCATGATGGGCATCGAGGTCGCGCGCCAGCGCGACATGATGGACGAGGCGATCGGCGTGCTGGTCCCGCTGCTGCGCGGCGAGACGGTGACCCACAAGAGCGACTGGTTCACGCTGAACGAGGCCCGGCTCCAGCTGCCGCCGTACACGCGGCCACACATCGAGATCTGCGTGGCCTCGCAGGTCTCACCGGCCGGTGCGCGAGCCGCCGGCAAGCACGGGCTCGGGCTGCTGTCGATCGGCGCGACGTCGACAGGCGGCTTCAACGCGCTCGCGATGAACTGGCAGATCTGCGCCGAGAAGGCCGCCGAGCACGGCCGTCACGTGGACCGTGCTGCGTGGCGCCTGGTGGGTCCCATGCACATCGCCGAGACCAAGGAGAAGGCGCGCGAGAACGTGCGCTTCGGGCTCGAGAAGTGGCTCTACTACTTCCAGGAGATCGCCGCGCTGCCGCTGGCGCCGGCCGGCTCCGTGGAGAACGCGATCGATGCGCTGATCAAATCGGGGCTCGCCGTGGTGGGCGATCCAGACGATGCGATCGCCCAGATCGAACGGCTCGAGCAGCAGTCCGGCGGTTTCGGCTGCTTCCTGCACCTGGCGCACAACTGGGCGGACTGGGCGGAGACGAAGCGCAGCTACGAGCTGTTCGCGCGCTACGTGATGCCGCGCTTCCAGGACCTCAACCGCAACCGCGAGGCCAGCATGGCCTGGGCCGCCGAGAACCGGCCGACCTTCATCGGTGCGATGGGCAACGCGATCAACGCCGAGATCCAGAAGCACGTAGCCGAGCAGCGCGAGAAGGCGAAGCCGGACGAGGAGGGCGCGGCCTGAGCGGCGCGCTGCTCGTCTCGCGCTGGGTCGAGGATCGCTACGCGGCTGCGCTCGAGGCGGCGGCGCCGGACATGGCGCGCGTAGTGGTCGAACTGGATGGCGCCGTGCGCGGCGACGCCGCCGCGGTGGAGGCGGCGTTCTTCTCCGGCGACGTCTTCCCGGATCGCGTGCGCGACTTCGTGCTGGCGCTTCGCGATTCCGCAGGGCTGCGTTGGCTGCATAGCTTCAGCGCCGGCGTGGACCATCCCTGGTTCCAGGCGTTGCGCGCACGCGGTGTCCGACTCAGCACATCGTCCGGCGCGCAGGCCGTGCCGATCGCGCACACCGTGCTGCTGTACCTGCTGGCGCTCGCGCGCGATTTCGGCCGCTGGCAGGACGCGCAGCGCCGGCGTGCGTGGGAGCAGCACGACTTCCGCGACCTGCAGGGTCTGACGCTCGCGGTCGTCGGGCTCGGGCCGATCGGGCTCGAAGTCGCCAGGCTCGGCACGGCTTTCGGGATGCGTGTGATCGGCGCGCGGCGAACGCCGGCCGGCACGGAGCCGTGCGAAACGTGGCCGCTCTCGCGCCTCGATGCGCTGCTGGAAGTCGCCGATGCCGTCGTGCTGGCGCTTCCGCTCACCGACGAGACGCGCGAGCTGTTCAGCGCGGCCCGGCTCGCGCGGATGAAACGCGGCGCCTGGCTGATCAACGTCGGCCGCGGCGCCCTCGTCGACGAGCCGGCGCTCGTCGCGGCCCTGCAGAGCGGTGCGCTCGGCGGCGCGGGCCTCGACGTCTTCGCCGTCGAGCCGCTGCCGCCCGAGAGTCCCCTGTGGTCGCTGCCGAACGTCATCGTGACGCCGCATAATTCCGGCGATACGCCGTCGAACCTGCCGCGCGCGTGCGAGATCTTTCTCGACAACCTCGCCCGCTACCGACGCGGCGAGCCGCTGCGCAACGAGGTCGTGTGATCCGAAGCGTCTCGAGACGAGCAGCGCACCGCCAACCGGACCACCTCTGGATCCCGGCGGGCCTCGCGGCGCTGCTGGGCCTGGTGTTCGCTTCGGCGGCCGCGGCGCAGAGCGGTCTCCCGACGGTCCCCGTGGTGATCGCCGGCGAGTCGTTCCGGCTCGAACTCGCCGCGGACTCCGAAACGATGTTCCGAGGTCTCGGCGGGCGTACCGGGATTCCGGCGCGCGGCGGCATGCTCTTCGCGTATCCGGCGCCGCGCCCGCTCGCGTTCGTCATGCGCGACTGCCTGGTACCGCTCGACATCGCGTTCCTCGACGCCGACGGACGTGTGCTCAACCGGCACACGATGGAGGTCGAGCCGCCGCGTCGCGACGACGAGAGCGTCGCGGCGTACGAAGCGCGGTTGCCGAGCTACCGCAGCACCGGCGCGGCGCGCTATGCCGTCGAAGTGGCGGGCGGACTCCTCGACGAACTCGGTGTCCGCCCCGGCGATCGCATCGACATCGAGCTGCCCTGACACGGCCGTCGAGCTACTCCGCGAGCTCCGGCAGCGAGCGGAACGCCTCCAGCGCCTCGGGGTTCGCGAGCGCCTCGCGGTTCCGCACCGGGCGACCGGCGACGACATCGCGGACCGCAAGCTCGACGATCTTGCCGCTGCGCGTGCGCGGGATGTCCGCCACCTGCACGATGCGCGCGGGGACGTGGCGCGGTGTGGTCCGGCTGCGGATGCGCTGGCGGATCCGCTCGCGCAGCGCGTCGTCGAGGGCGAGTCCGTCGCGCAGCCGGACGAACAGCACCACGCGCACGTCGCCCTCCCACGGCTGGCCGATCACCAGCGCCTCGACGACCTCGTCGAGGGTCTCGACCTGGCGATACAGCTCCGCGGTGCCGATGCGAACGCCGCCGGGATTCAGCGTCGCGTCGCTGCGGCCGAGGATCACCAGACCGCCGTGTACCGTCCATTCGGCGAAGTCGCCGTGGTGCCAGACGTTCGGGAATCGCTCGAAGTACGCGGCGCGGTAGCGTGCGCCGTCGGGATCGTTCCAGAATCCCACCGGCATCGACGGGAACGGCTTCGTACACACCAGCTCGCCGGCCACGCCGACGCCGGCGGGACGTCCCGCCTCGTCGAAGACGTCCACGGCCATGCCGAGCCCGGGCATCTGGCACTCACCGCGCCAGACCGGACCGCTCGGGTCCCCGCCGACGAAACACGACACGATGTCGGTGCCGCCGGAGATCGACGCGAGCTGCACGTCGCGTGCGACGGCGTCGTAGACCCAGTCGAAGCCCTCGGGCGCGAGCGGGGAGCCGGTGCTGAACACGGCGCGCAGCTCGTCGAGCCGGTGGCTGTCGATCGGCCGGATGCCGGCCTTGCGCGCGGCGTCGATGAACTTCGCCGAGACGCCGAAGAGCGTGACCCGTTCCTGCTCGGCGACATCGAACAGCGCCGTCGGGCCCGGCGCGAACGGCGAGCCGTCGTACAGCACCAGTGTCGCCTCGGACGCGAGGCCCGATGCCAGCCAGTTCCACATCATCCAACCGGCCGTGGTGTAGTAGAAGAAGCGATCGCCGGTGCGCAGGTCGGCATGCAGCCGGTGTTCCTTCAGATGCTGGAGCAGCGTGCCGCCGGCGCCGTGCACGATGCACTTGGGCGGACCGGTGGTGCCCGAGGAGTACAGCACGACCACCGGATGATCGAACGGGAGCTGGGCGAACTCGAGAGGCGCTGCCGCGAACGGCTCGACGAACGCCTCCCAGGCGCACGCAGCGCGGATGCCGGTGAGGTCCGGCGGGGCGTCGTCGAGGCCCGCCGTCACGACGACCTGCGCGACGCTCGGCAGCGACGCGGCGATCTCCGCCACGCGTTCGCGGACGTCGTGGACCTTGCCGCCGTACGGATAGCGGGTCACCGCGAAGAGCACGTGCGGCTCGATCTGTCCGAAGCGATCGAGCACGCCCTGCGCGCCGAAGTCCGGCGAGCAAGACGACCAGACGGCGCCGAGACTCGTCGCCGCCAGCATCGCGACGATCGCCTCGACTCCGTTCGGCAGGTAGCCCCCGACGCGCGCGCCTGCCGTGACGCCCGCCGTGCGCAGCGCCTGCGCGACGCGCGAGACTTCGCCGTGCAGCTCGGTCCACGAGAGCACGCGCCGCCGGCCGCGCTCGTCGCGCGCCACCAGCGCCGGGGAGATGTCGCGCCGTCGCAGCAGGTTCTCGGCGAAGTTGAGCCGCGCGTCGGGAAACCAGCGCGCGCCGGGCATTCGATCGCCAGCCACGAGGAGGCGTTCGCCGCGTTCGCCGACGACACCGCACCACTCCCAGATCGCCGCCCAGAACGCCGCGCGATCCTCGATCGACCACGCGTGCAGCGCGCGCGTGTCCGGCAGCGGGCGGCCGGCGCGCGGCTCGCACCAGGCGCGAAAGGCGTGGATCTGCGCGGCGCCGGCGCGGCCCGGCGACGGGCGCCAGAGCGGCTCCCCGCTCACGGACACAGCACCACCTTGCCGTGCGTCTTCCTCGAACCCAGCGCCGCGAGCGCCGCCGGCGCCTCGGCCAGCGGATAGCGCCGGTAGATCACCGGTCGGATCTTCCCCTCGGCGTACAGTCGGAACAGCGCCTCGAAGGTCTCCGGCACGCGCGCCGGCTCGTGCTTCGCATACGCGCCCCAGTGCAGGCCGACCACCGAGACGTTCTTCAGCAGGATCCGGTTCGCCGCGACGCTCGGAATCTTCCCGCTCGCGAAGCCGATCACCAGCAGCCGGCCATTCCACGCGATGCACTTCAGCGAGCGATCGAAGACGTCGCCACCGACCGAATCGTAGATCACGTCGGCGCCGCGCCCGCCCGTGTGCTCCTTCACGCGTTCTACGAAATCCTCCTCCGAGTAGTCGATGCCGACGTCGGCTCCGGCCTCGAGCGCGATGTGCAGCTTCTCCTTGCCGCCGGCGGTGGCGATGACGCGCGCGCCGAGCGCCTTGCCGATCTGCACCGCCGCGAGGCCGACGCCGCCGGCCGCCGCGTGGACGAGGAGCGTCTCGCCGGGTTGCAGCGCGGCCCGGAACACGAGTCCCGCGTACGACGTCGGATAGACGATCGGCAGCGCGGCGCCTTCCTCGAACGACATCGGTTCCGGCATCCGGTGGGCGAAGCTCGCCGGAATCGCGATGCGTTCCGCGTATCCGCCCACCGGCACCGCGGCCAGCACGCGATCCCCCGGCGCGAACCCCGAGACGCCGGCGCCGACCTCGTGCACGACGCCGGCGATCTCTCCGCCGGGGATGAACGGGAACGGCGGCTTCACCTGATAGCGACCCTGCACGAGCAGGATGTCGAAGAAGTTGCAGCCGGCCGCCTTCACGTCGACGGCGAGTTGTCCCGGGCCGATCACCGGCGGCGCAGATTCCGAAACCGTGAGATCGACAGGCTCCATCCAGCGGTCCACGACGATTGCGCGCATCTCCACCTCCGGGCGGTCGATGCTAGCGCCCGCACCGCACGCGGGGCGACGCGGTATGTTGCGCCAATGTCCAAGCGTGAGGCTGCACCGGCCGATGCCCGGCCGCCCGAACCGGGACCCATCGACATCGCGTCGATCGGCGAGGACGTGCCGCTGCTGGAGGGCCTGCGCACGACGCGGGCGATCCGTCGGCTGCGACCCGATCCGGTGCCGCCCGCCCTGATTCGCAAGGTCTGTGAGGCCGGCACCTTCGCGCCGAGCGGCGGCAATCGCCAGCCGTGGAGCTTCATCGCGGTCACGGAGCCGGAGCGGCGCGCGTTCGTCGCGGAGCGCTATCGGCGCGCGTTCGCGTCGTACATCGCACCGGCGCTCGCGGCCATGGCGCATCCGGACTACCCGCCGCGACAGCGCCGGACCGTGGAGTCCGCGGTGTTCCTGGCCGAGCACCTTCACGAGGTTCCGGTGCACCTGTTCGTCGCCGGCTGGCTGCGCCGCGGAGAGCCCCAGACGCAGGCGCTGTTTCCCGCGATCCAGAACATCCTCCTGGCGTGTCGCGCCGTCGGCCTCGGCGCCTGTCTCACGACGGTGCACCGCGCATTCGGCGACGAGATCGACGACTTCCTGGGCCTTTCGCGCGAGCGACCGACATGCGCGCTGTTGCCGATCGGCTGGCCGCGCGGGCGCTACGGCCGACCCCCGCGTCGGCCGGTGGAAGAATGCCTGTTCTGGGAGCGCTTTTCGGAGCCATCGCGGGAGTAGCGCGGCTCTTCACCGAGCCGGGCGCTCGCCCTCGGTGCTGCCGATGCCGCGGAACAGCAGATCGAGCGAAGACTCGATCGCCGCCGCGCAGCCGTCCGCAGAGAGCAGGCCGTTGGCCCAGCTGATGCGCGCGCCGAGCGCTGCGTGGAACAGCGCGCGGGACGCGAGCAGCACGTCGGCATCGCGCGCGAGATCGCCGCGCATCCGCCCTTGCAGCAGGATCTCGGCGAGCAGGCCGATCGTGCGATCGTGCAGTGCCAGCACGCGTCGCGACACCCTCGCCTCCGGGTGCGTCAGCGCGCGCAGCGCGATCGTCGTGAGGTCGGGATCCTCCGACAACAGCTGGTGTTGGAGGGAGAAGAAGCGTTCGAGCCGTTCGCGGGCCGTCCGCGCGCGATCGTCCTCGGCGCGGAAGCGGCGCCAGGCCTCCTCCTGCCGCACGGCCAGGTCCTCGACGAGCAACTCCTCTTTCGAGCGGATGTGGCGATACAGCGAGCTGGCGCCCATGCCGGCGCGGCCGGCGATCGCGCGCAGCGTCGCGCCGTCGAAGCCGTGTTCGCGGAACAGCTCGCGGGCGGCGCGCAGGATCCGCTCGCGGCTCGCGCGGCCACGCAGCAGCCGCCCGTCGTCGGGACGCAGGCGGGCGGGCGGCGCGTTCGCGGGGGCTTCCATCGCGAACCCAGCATCGCCGACCGGGCTGCGTTCTGGCAACCGACCGCCGCCTTGGCCGCGGGTCGGGCTCTCGCCGACGCGATTCGCCGAGAATCCTGATCAGGACGCGCTTCGGCCGACAGTCGTCGAACTCGCCGTAGAAGATCTGCTCTTCATCGCCGGCTCATGATCCGAGGTGCTGGCGGACCCGCGCGAGCAGTGCAGCCAGCGCGGGCCGCGCCTCGAGCAGCCGCTCGCCGCCGGGAAACGAGTTGCGCTCGAGACTGCTCAGGAACGCTGCGGCCGTGAGATCCGCACGACTCGGCTGGTCCGCGTACAGGAACGGCCGCGTGCCGAGGAAGCCGACGAGGTCGTCGAGGCGTCGCGCGAACTCCGGGCCGCGCTCGTCCGGCCGTTCCGGCGCATCCGCCAGCAGTTCGGAGACACGGGTCAGGATGCCGAGTCGCGCGAGCTCGCCGCCGGATGTCGCGTCGGCGCGCTTGTCAGCCTCCTCTGCGAGGACCCGCTCGCGCGTCCAACGGAGCCAGTAGAAGAAGAACGTCTCGCCGATCCATGCCTCGAGCTGGCGTTGCTGGCGCGCCGTCCGCGGATCCCGCGCCAGGAACGGCGGATCCGGGAACTGCGCATCGAGCCAGTCGAGGATGCCGCTCGAGTCCGGAACGCGGGCGCCGTCGAAGTCCATCACCGGCAGCATGCCGGTCTCCGGATTCCAGCGCCGGTAGTCTTCGGGGCTCTCGGGAGACACCACCGAGAAGTCGCGAAATCCCTTGAACGCGAGTCCGAGTCCCACCTTCTCGGTGAACGGCGCTTCCGGCGGGCCATAGACGAAAATCTTGTGATCGCTCAGAGAAGCTTCTCCGGCTGCTCCAGGCCCTCGCGCACGCCCGCGAGCGCCAAGGCTGCATTGAAGCCATCTTCGATCCGCTCCTCGTAGGTCCACTTGATCTGCAGCTGCCGACGGCCGTCCGGTCCCGGCGCGATCAATCCGACGACGCCGAACACGGGGCAGTTGCCCCATTCCCACAGGTGGTGATACCCGGCTTCGAGACCGATCGATCCGAGGTTGGCGAGGAACGCCGACGCGTAGAGCGGATCCGCGTCGATCATCTTGCGCGGGAGCAATCCGAATGCGTCGAGGCCGCGGGCGACCCAAAGGACCGCGCGCACGATCGGCGGCGGCAGGCGCAGCAGGATATCCATCTCGCTGTCGGAGCTGGTGCGCGCGCCGCGCCTGCCCGCTCCGAGCTTGTCGTGGATGGCATCCGCCATCTCGCCGAGCGAGGCGTCGAGGTCCATCCGGCGCTTCACGGTGATGACCGGCGCATCGTCGGTGAACGCGCGCTTGGCGCTGAAGCTCATCCAGACGCCGTCGCGCTGATAGAGCCGGCCGCCCGCGACGAAGCGATTGACGCGCGGGCGCTCCTTCATGCATCGCGCGAGCGAGCGCAGCACCAGGTGGAAGTACGTGATGTGCCGTTCGTCGGGTCGCGCGGCGTTGGTCCGCTCGAGGAAAGCGAGGCCCGGCTCGGCGTCGATCGTCTGCGTGAAGTACACCAGCGAGTCGTTGCGGCGCGGCGAGACGAAGGGCATGAAGCGACGCATCGCAGAGAGGTCGCGGACGAGAGTTCCGTCGGGGCGGGATCCAAACATGGACGGATTCTAGCCCTCGTACGGACGCGGATCACGGCACGTCGCGAGGACCGCGCGGGAGCGCCAGGCGTGCGCGGCGCGGCGCCGGTCGCCAGGCGAGAGCCGCCAGCAGGACCCCGCCCAGCGCGGCCAGGACCGGCACATCGCCATTCCGGGCGTAGAACGGCGGCGGTCCCGCTGGTGTCACCGAGACGGCGAAGCTGCCCTCACGGAAGGCCGGCAGCTCCTCGACGACATGCCCGGCCGGATCGATCGCCGCCGAGATGCCGGTGTTGGCGCCGCGGATCACCCAGGTGCGCGTTTCGACCGCGCGGAAGATCGCGTGGGCGAGATGCATCTCCGGGTAGCCGACCGGCCCGAACCAGGCGTCGTTCGAGAGGTTGACGAGCAGCAGGGCGCCCTCGCGCCGGAATCGGCGCACCAGGGCTGGATACGTGATCTCGAAGCAGACGGGCGCGGCGAATGGCAGCGGGACGGCGCGGAAGATCGTCGCTTCGCGTCCCGGCACGTAGGGCACGCCGTCAGTCACCGGGCCGAGCAGCGGCGCCAGCCACGCGCCCCACGCCGGGTCGTACTCCGAGTACGGCACCAGACGCTGTTTGGCGTAGCTCTCGACCAGCCCTCGCCCTGGGGCGAACAGCACGACCGAGTTGGTGTAGACGCCGCCGACGGTTCGCGGCGCGCCTGTGACGATCGGGACCCCGAGCTCGCCGACGAGCTGATCGAGCCCCAGGCGGACCATGGGGGCGCCGTCGATGTCGGCATCGACGGCAGTCTCCGACCAGACCAGCAGGTCGAGCGGCTCGCTTCGGGCCAGCGCTCGCGAGGCGTCGGCGTGCCGGGACACATTGCGCTGCGCGGAGTCTTCTCGGAAGCGCTGGTCCGTCGGGATCGAGGCCTGTACGACGCCGATCCGCGCGCTCGAACCGGAGGCAGGGATCGCGGGGGCAGACAGCCGCCACGCGCCGACTCCGATCGCGAGCGCCGCGAGGAGCATCGGCGCCGCGAGCGGCCAGGCGCTCCGCCGGCGGAAGGCGAGTCCGAGGCCGGCGCTCATCGTCAGCGCGACGAAGCTCACCAGCAGGGCGCCGCCCCACTCGGCGAGCTGGATCGCGATCGGGACGCGGAACCATGTGTGCGCCGCCATCAGCCATGGAACGCCGACGGGGACGCCGCGCAGCCATTCTGCAAGCGCCCAGATCGTCGCAAAGGCGAGCGGGGCGCCACCGTCGGCGAGCCGCGGGGACAGACGCGCGAAGAGTGCGCCGGCCATCGCCGGCAGCAGCGCGAGCCCACCGATGAGCAGAGCCAGGAACAGCCACGCCGGCAGCGGCGCGACGCCGTATTGCACCACCAGCGCGTGGAGCATCCAGCGACAAGCGACGAGGGCCATCGCCGTCGTGTACAGCCACGCGATGGCGAACGCGCGCCGCGCGCGCGCTCCGTCCAGCACCGCGACGAGGGGAGCCAGCATCACGGCGCCGAGCCCCGGCACCGCGTACGGCGGGTAAGCAAGCACCGTGAGCACCCCGGCCGCCCCCGCGGCGAGGGCTGCCACGGCCGCACTCGGTTCCGGCGTCTCACGCGTTCGCAGCGGCCCCATCCTCACCGCACGCACTCTACCAAGCGAGCCCGGATCCGCGGCCCCGGCGCGCCCGAACTCGTCCGCGCGCGCTCAGGCTTCGTCGCGGGCGGCTCGGATCGGCCGCTCGGCGCGGGCGAGCAGGTCGCGTACTTCGTCGTCTTCGAGCTGCCGGAAGTCGCGGTAGAAGTAGCCGATCGCGCCGAACGGTCGCGGCGTAGCGAGGCAGACGACCTCGTCGATCTCCGCGCGCAGCGCCTCCAGCGTCTCTTCCGGCGCCACCGGCACGGCGAGTACGAGCTGCTGGGGGTGCCGCCGCCGCACCGCGCGCAGCGCCGCCCGCGTCGTCGCGCCGGTCGCGATGCCGTCGTCGACGACGATGGCGGTCTTGCCTTCGATCGGCACGCGCGCGCGACCGCCGAGGTAGAGGCGGCGGCGGCGCTCGATCTCCGCGAGCTCGTGGATGGCCTGCTCGCGAAGCCACGACTCCGGAATCCGGGCGGCTGCGATGACGTCCTCGTTGCGGACGAGCTCCATCGCTCCGCCGTCGACGACCGCTCCGGCCGCCAGCTCCGGCTGCACCGGCGTGCCGATCTTGCGGACCAACACCAGATCGAGAGGCGCATCGAGCGCACGCGCCACCTCGAAGGCCACCGGCACGCCGCCGCGCGGCAGCGCCAGCACCACCGGATCCAGATCCCGGAAACGCACCAACTCGCGGGCCAGCTGCAGACCGGCGTCGCGGCGATCCTCGAAGATCACGATTCGTCCTCCGGGCGGAGATGATCGCAGTACCAGGCGCCCGCCAGCTCGATGACGCGTTCGAGCGTACCGGGCTCCTCGAACAGGTGCTTCGCGCCCGGCACGATCGCCAGCTCCTTCTCGCAGCGCAGCGCAGCCAGCGCGTCGCGGTTGAGATCGAGCACGACCGGGTCGCGACTGCCGACGATCAGCAGCGTCGGCGCCCGAACGCGCGCGAGGAACACTCCCGCGAGATCCGGCCGCCCGCCGCGCGAGACCACGGCGCCGATCTCGTGCTCGCTGCGCGCGGCGGCCACCAACGCTGCCCCTGCCCCGGTGCTGGCGCCGAAGAGCCCGATCCGCAGCGAGCGCGTGTCGCAGTCTTCGCGCAGCCAGCGCACCGCATCGAGCAGCCGATCGGCGAGCAGCGGGATGTCGAAGACGCGCTCGCGATCCTCCGCCTCCTGCTCGGTCAGCAGATCGAACAACAGCGTCCCGAGCCCGCGCGCGCCGAGCGCCTCGGCGACCCCGCGATTGCGCGGGCTCAACCGGCTGCTGCCGCTGCCGTGCGCGAACGCCACCACGCCCGAGGCGCCGGCGGGCAGCGCAACGATCCCATCGAGCCCGAGCGGCGGGATCCGCACGGAGCGGGCCGGAACGTCTCGATGCTCGGCACGGCTGCCCATGGTCAGTCGCTACTGCATGCGGCGTGCCTACGAGACCTCGCGACCCGCGCTCGCCCCCGACCCGATCGCGCCCGATCGAGACGGAACGCCTCGACCGGTGCGGCCCTCGGTCGCGGCCCCCGAGACCTCGAGCCGCGGCCGTCGCGACGAACGCGCCGCTTCTCGTGCGCGATCGACTGACTCCCCATCCGCAGCACGTCGTTCCCGGCCCGAACTACGCGGAAGCCCTGCGTCCTGGCGCCCCGGGAGGGATTCGAACCCCCGACCGGCGGATTAGAAATCCGCTGCTCTATCCAACTGAGCTACCGGGGCGCGGCGCGAAGGAATCTAACTCATTCGGCCGACCCGCTGAATCGCGGTTTCGGAGCGCGCGCAACCCGATGCGCGGCCTTCCCGGGCGCGGTGCTTCCCCTGCGGTTCCCCGCGCTACGGCCCCTCGCTGTCGGTTCCGTCGACCCGGCGGGCGAACGCGAGCAGATGGTTGTTCGCCGGGAGTGCGAACCGCTGCGGTTCGGTGAAACCTCGCGCGCGAGCGCAAGCGGCGAGATCCGAGATGTCCCGGACGCCCCACTCCGGGTTCTCCGCTTGCAGCCGCGCATCGAACGCGGCGTTGCTGTCGGCGAGGAACGCGCCTTCGAAGCGGAACGGTCCGTACAGCACGAGCCTGCCGCCCGGCGCGAGGACGCGGCTCGCGCCGTCGAGGAGTCCGAGGCATACCGCCCACGGCGAGATGTGAATGACGTTGGCGCTGAAGACGGCGTCGAACGGGCCGGGCGGCCAGTCGGCCGTGCGGGCGTCGAGCGCGACGGCCGGGAGCAGCCCGGGCGATCGCGTTTCGCGCCGATGCGCCTCGATGCTCGCGCGAGCCGACGGGCTCGGATCGGCTGGTTGCCAGGTCCACGCCGGCATCGCGTCGCAGAAGAAGGCCGCGTGTTCGCCGGTGCCGCTCCCGATCTCGAGCACGCGCGCGTTCTCCGGAAGCAGCCGGCGCAGCGCGGCGAGGATCGGCTCGCGATTGCGTAGTGTCGCCGGTGCGTGGCCCTTCACGATCGCCGGGACGACGCATTCCGCGCGCCGCGGCGGACGAGCGCGAGCAACGCGAGCGCGCTCGCGGCGGCGAGCGGCGCAGCGCCGGGCTCCGGAACGAGCTGGTAGACGGAGCCGCCGAGGCTGACGACGTGCAGCTCACCGAAGCCGTCTTCCGCGATGGCGACGATCTGGTTGAAGTTGCCGGCGTCGCGCGGGAACTCGTCGGTGCGGTCCGCGAAGTCCTCGGCCTCGCCAGTCAGCGGGTTCCAGCGGAACGTCCACAGGCGGGAGGTGAAGAAGTCGGCGAAGAAGTAGACACCCTGCAGTGACGGGGAGCGGGAGCCGCGGTAGACCGCGCCGCCGGTGACGGCGCGGGGCGCATTCGGCGAGAGGGGCGCGCCGGCGCCGTACTCGAAGGTCGGCGGCACGAGCGATGGATCGCTGCACGCGGGCTCGCCCGCACTCGGACCGTGGCAGACGGTTCCTTCGAGCACGTCCCATCCGAAGTTGACCCCGCCCGGGCTTTCGGCCGGCACGACCGTGATCTCCTCCCGCGTACCCTGGCCGACGTCGCCGATGTAGAGATCGCCGGTTTCGCGGTCGAAGCTCCAACGGAACGGGTTGCGCAGGCCCTTCGCCCAGACCTCCGGCTGCCACGGTACGCCGATCTGCGCGGTGTCGAAGCGCAGCAGCTTGCCGAGCAGCGTCGAGTCGTCCTGCGCGGTGTCGTTCGACGCGCCGCCGTCACCGAGTGCGAGGTAGAGCCACCCGTCGCGGATCTGGATCGTGCCGCCGTTGTGGTTCGTGGCCGGCTGCGGGAGTGCGAAGAGGATCTCCTCGCTGTCCTCGTCGGCCGCGTTCGAAAGCTCGGGATCGCCGACGGCAGTGAAACGCGAGACCCGGCTCTCGAACGGGAAGCCGGGCCCGAGATCGGCGTCGCCGGTGTAGTACAGATAGAAGACGCCGCTCTCGGCGTAGTCCGGCGCGAACGCCATGCCGAGCAGCCCGCCCTCGCCGCTGGTCGCGACGCGGTCCCTGATGTCGAGGAACGATGCCGACAGCAGCTCGCCTTCCTGGAGGATCCGGATCTCACCGGCGCGCAGCACGATGAACAGGCGCGGATCGCCCGCCGGCGCCGTCACGTAGATCGGTGCCGCCAGGTTCGACGCGATGCGGACCGCCTCGCTCTGCGCGTGAGCCGAGGGGGAAGAGAGGGCTCCGACGGCGAGAGCGGCGAGTAGCGCGCGCAGCGGTCGGGCAGGCGGTGCGATCGGTCGCGATCGCGGAAGGCGGGGAAGCGACATCGGAAGCTCCTCGGAAGCATCGCGCGCGAGACTCCCGATGCTCTCCTCGTGATCACGGCAAGGTAGCGATGGCGGGCCGCGAGGTCCGCGCTCCCGGCCCGCGTCGTTCTCCCGCCGTTTGACACCCGCCGGGCCCAGACACTAGCTTCCCCAGCCCTGCGGTGGGCGTAGCTCAGTTGGTTAGAGCGCCGGGTTGTGGCCTCGGAGGTCGCGGGTTCAAGTCCCGTCGCTCACCCCAGAATTCTTCCAGCGAATCAGACACTTCGCTGTGCCCGGTTGACGACCCGGACTTCCAAGTGGGGCCAGTCTGGGGCCACTCGGCGGGAGCGATTCGCGCAATCAGATCTGCCGGGATCTCGCCTTCTCGGAGCGTGAGCGGCTCGCGGTACTCGTCGCCGCCGCACCATCGGGCGTAGTGCCGTGCCGTCACGCTCACATCCGCGTGGCCGAGCTGCTGCGAGACGTAGCCGAGCTGGACACCCGCCGTGAGGAGCTGTGAGGCGAACGTGTCCCGGAGGTCCTTGATCGCGCGCGGACCGATGTCGGCGCGCTTCAGGACCCGCCGCCAGGCGCGATGCCTGAAGTTGCTCGGCTCGATTCCGACCAAGACGCACGCATCAGGCCCCGGTTCGAAGCGCTCCGTGTAGAGCGTGGACAGGGCGTCGCGTAGGCGGCGCGACAGCCCGACGCGGCGCGAGCGGCCGCTCTTGGTCTCGCTCGGCGCGCCACCGCGCGGACGGGACTGGTCGATCAGCAGAGTGCGGCGCGCGTCGTGGTCGCCCTCGCCCCACTGAATGCGTCCCCAGCGGAGCCCGAGTGCCTCGCCCAAACGCAGGCCCGCTTCCAGGCAGAGCAGCACGTGGACATAGACGAGAAAACTCTCCTCACGCGCCGCTGCGAGGAGCCGCGAGAGGTCCGCCGGCTCCTCGATCGGGTGAATATGGCGCCCAGCCTCCGCGGCCGCGCGACCGCCCTTCGTGCGGCCCCAGCGGCGAAGCACTTCGCGAAACTGCGCCACCGGGCTCGTTGCGACGAGGTTCAAGTCCTGTGCGTAGGCGAAGACGCTCGCGAGCGAGTCGAGATAGGCGCGGCCCGTCTTCGTCGAGAGCTGGTTGCCCTGGATCTCCGTGGACCACCATTCGCGGAGGACCGCGGGAGTGATCGCGTCGAGCCGTCGCTCGCCGAGGGTGCTCAGAAGCCGACCGTTCTCGCCCAGCTGGCCGATTCGATCGCGTCGGCTCGTCTCCGCGAGGTGAGCTGTGTCCTCGGCCAGGTAGCGGGCAGCGAAGTCCCGTAGACGCGGGATTTCGACCACTACGACCGGCCCGCGCCCGATGCCTTTCTGGTGCTCGTAGAGGTCGCGCCTGCGTGCCGCCACCTCCCACTCGGAGGTCTCGAGCGAGAAGCGCAGGCGCTTCCCGCCTACGACGCGCTTGTAGTAGATGACGTCCCCTCGAGAGACGAGGTTCCGGTACTTGGGGCCGCGAGGCTTCGCCTTCATCAGAGATCTCCGCTGAGAGCTTTACCATGAGCGACGGGCCAGCGACGCCGTGAACCTTCGGCTTCATTCGGGTCGTCGAGGGCCGCCTTGACCCGCTTCTGGCCCCGATCTGGCCCCACTCCCGCCGCAACCCTGCGTCCCGGAAGGGCTGACCCTCAGGGTCCTGACCCGCGGATGGACCCGGGGTTAAATCCTGGACCTGCTAGTCCGGGGATCATCAAAAGGCAGTAGCGACTGAGCACCGTCCCCCAGGTCCAGATATCAGGGGAGGGCGCCGTCATCGCCTCTAGAACCCACTCAAGACGCTGCAGACCCCGATCGCCCCCGGTTGGCGTCGGACTGTCCTCCGCTGTCTCCTGCAAGCGCGTTGAGTGAATCCGCGGGTTCATGCCCGCAATCCCGATTAGGTTTCTCGTCGCGTCGGGAAAGGTTCGCGCGACCGGTCAGGCTTCGCGGCTCCTCGCTGCCGTCGTGAATCGACCCAGCACCTGCCGGATGCCAAATGCTCACCACCATTCCGGGGATGTCCCGCCGGCTGTTGATCTTCTCTTAGCGGCGGCTCCGGTGAGTGACGTTAGGCGACGCGCTCTGCAGTCGCCTGCTCGGTCGGCTCGAGAGCAGTGAGGACTCGGATCAGCTTCTGGA
>JBDIVR010000026.1:0-63087 GCA_039794265.1 Myxococcota bacterium | reverse complement strand
ACGTCCACAGCATCCGCTCCCACGCGATCACCTCGAGCGGCAGCCCGTGGCCGCTCATCGCCTTCCACTTCTCGATCAGCATCCTTCGCTTCGCGTCCGGGCGTGCCCAGCTTCCGACCAGGATCAGACGGTCGACCCGCTGCGGGTGCCGGAGCGCCAGCTCGTGGGCGACCATGCCGCCGAGAAACGCTCCGAGCACATGGACCCGCTCGAGACCCACGGCGTCGAGCAGCCGCGCCGCGTCGTCGGCGAGGTCCGCCGTCGAGAACGGACCGCCAGGATCCCCCGAAGCGCCGACCCCGCGATGGTCGTAGAGCAGGCAGCGGTGCCGTTCCGAGTACTCGGGGACCTGGAGCGCCAGCCATCCACGCGCGGAGCCGCCGAGACCGGCCAGGAGCAGAAGCGGCGTACGCGATGCGTCGCCGTGGAACTCGTAGTGGAGCGCATGCGAACCGACGCGGGCGAGCGGCATGCCGGCAGTCTACCGGCGATCGGTCGGCGGGCCATCTCGATTCGTCAGAGGGCTACGCGGTGACGACTCAGCGGGCCATGCGGCGCAGGTCCGAGAGCACGCCCTTCGCGCACATCTTGAGCGTCTCGAAGACGCCGGTGCCGACGCTGGCGCAGGCTTCGAACTCGGGGACGGAGCCGGGGTTCAGCTGGCGCTGCAGGTCGGCGAGTGGCGCGGCGTTCGGCAGGTCGCGCTTGTTGTACTGCACGACGTACGGGAGCTTGTCGAGGTCGTAGCCCTGATCGGCGAGGTTCACGCGCAGGTTGTCGAGGCTCTCGAGGTTCGCCTCCATGCGCTCGATCTGGCTGTCGGCCACGAAGATGACGCCGTCGACGCCCTTCAGGATCAGCTTGCGGCTGGCGTCGTAGAACACCTGTCCGGGAACGGTGTACAGATGAAAGCGCGTTCGAAAGCCGCGGATCTGCCCCAGCGCGAGCGGCAGGAAGTCGAAGAACAGCGTCCGCTCGGTCTCGGTGGCGAGCGAGATCATCTTGCCCTTCAGGTCCGGGTTGGTCTTCGAGTAGATGTACTGCAGGTTGGTCGTCTTCCCGCACAGACCGGGTCCGTAGTAGACGAGCTTGCAGTTGATCTCACGTGATGCGTAGTTGATGAACGACATGGGGCAGCGTCAGTCCGCGAATAGCTTGTCGATGTCATCGTCCGTGATCTCGGCGAAGGGACTTCCCCCACCGGCGCGTCCGAGTTCGCTCTTCTTGCGGATCTCCTCGAAGAGCCGCGCCAGCTCGGCGCCGGCCTTCTTGACCCGCAACCTCACCAGGCCGAGCGACGAACGCTCGTCGAAGATGACGACGAGGATGATGCGCTGCGCCACGATGCTCATGTGGAGGTTGTCGCGCGCACCCTCGTGGAAGTGGATCGGAAACTCTTCCTCGCCGATGATCTTCGCGAGTCCGCCGGTGGCCGCGATCGACCCGGCGGTCAATGACGCCAGGCTGGTCGTGTCGATGCCGCGCGTGTCTCCGGCCTCGGCGAGCAGCTGGCCGTTCTTGTCGACGACGAATACGCCCTTGGCGTGGGCATCGCGCACCAGGCGCTCGCAGACGCCGAGGACCTTGCGGTAGTCCTCGTCGTACAACACCAGCTGAGTGTCGACCATCGGCATGTCGTTCCGCGTGGTCCCGATTCCGAGTGGGACGTTCGAGCAGTCGTTCGGACAGCGGTCAGGATCCCTGGCGCCTCGGGTCGCCCACTCTAGTCCGCGGGTCGGCCACGCAGCAAGGAGGTTCCGCCCCCCGTGTCCACGTGGCATCGGCGCGCTTCGGGCCGGGCTTTAGAGGCAGGTCGTTGGAGGTGGGTCGGTCCGGGACGTCGCCGGGGAGGCGTCATTCCATGTCGCGGCGATAGTCGAGAGAACGCCCCACCGTGACGTGGTCGGCGTATTCGAGGTCGCCGCCGAGCGGCATGCCGGACGCGATCCGCGTCACGCGGACCGCGCCGCCGTGGAGGCGCTCGGCCAGCAGGTGGGCGGTGGCGTCGCCTTCGGCCGTGGGGTTCGTCGCGAGGATCACCTCGCGGATGGCGCCGCGCCGCACGCGCTCCAGCAGCTCCTCGATCCGCAGCAGCTCGGGCCCGATGCCATCGATCGGCGACAGCGCGCCTCCGAGCACGTGATAGCGGCCGCGGAAGCGCCCCGAGGCTTCGATCGCCGCGAGGTCGGCCGGCTCTTCGACGACGCACAGCGCGCTCGCGTCGCGGCGCTCGTCGCGGCACAGCGCGCACGGCGAAGCGTCGGTCAGGTCGAAGCACTCGGCGCACAGCACGATCTCTTTCTTGAGACGCACGATCGCTTCGGCGAGTTCGTGCACCTGCGGCTCCGGGGCGCCGAGCAGGTGGAACGTCAGGCGGGTGGCGCTCTTCTCGCCGATGCCCGGAAGCCGTCGCAGGGCGGCGACGAGGCGCTCGATCGGGGGCGACGTGCGCAATCACACGCTCCCGTCGCCGGCAACGACACCGGGCAGCGCGAGTCCACCGGCGACTCGCTGCATCTCTTCCTGCACCACCCGCTGTGCGTTCTGGAGCGCGGCGTTGACGGCCGCGGCGACGAGATCCTGCAGCATCGCGCGATCGCCGCCGGCCAGCAGCTGCGCATCGATCTCGATCGACAGGACGCGCAGCTCGCCAGTGGCCGTCGCGGTGACGAGGCCGGCGCCTGCCGTGCCCTGGACGGTGCGACGCGCGAGCTCTCGTTGAACCTTCGCGAGCTTCTCCTGCATCTCCTTGGCGCGTTGCATCCACGCGCCGAGGTCGGGGCCTCCGCTCATCGTCCGCCCGCCCGAGCGGGTCCGCCGAGCGGACGGATCTCCACGACGTCGCCGCCGAGGATCTCGAGCGCGGCGTTGACGGCCGGGTGGTCCAGCGCCTCGCGTCGGCGCCGGCGATCGGCCTCGTCGTCGGCGTCCGACGGCGCGGCGCGCCCGCCGAGCGGCGCCGGCGCGCGGGCCGGCGCCGGCACTTCCGGACCGGTGATCTCGATGCGCAGCGCGCGACCGAAGAAGCGCTCGGAGATCGCCTCGAGGTCGGCCATGCGGCGCTCGAGGCGGCGCACGGCAAAGGGATCCGACACCGCCAGCCGCAGGTGGGTGTCGGTCCGCTCGAGCAGCTCCGCTTGCTCGAGCGCGATCGCCAGTCCGCGATCGCTCTCGGCGAACGCGGCGCGCAGGCGGTCGAGGACGACCGGCAGCGGTGCGTCGGCGACCGCCGGCGAGTGCTCTTGGGGCGGCGGCTGGTCGAGCACCCGCGGCCGCGTCTCGCCGATGCCGGCGTCCGCGGCGCCCGCGATCGGTGCGGCCTGCTGGCCCGTCGGTGTGCTCCCGGGCGCCCGTTCGGCCGGCGCGGTCCGCCCGCGGGCGGTCGGGGCGGACGGGCGGCTGGGCGAGCCGCGGCGCTCGTTTCCGCCGCCGCCGCCCGGCGGTCCGCCCCCGGCGAGTCGCTGCTCGAGCGCGTCGAGACGCGACAGCAGCGCGGCGACGTCGTCGCCGCTGGCGGTCGTGGTGAGCCGGACGATCGCCATCTCGAGGACCGCCATCGGCTCCGGCGCCCAGGCGAGGTCTTCCTGCTCGCGAAAGAGCGCCCGGAACAGGCGCCGGACGCGCGTCGGGTCGCTGCGCTCGGCGAGCGCGCGCAGCTCGTCGAGCTCCGCGTCGCTGCCCTCGACCAGTTCCGGCGTGTCGGGCGCGATGCGCAGTACGACCAGGTCCCGCAGCACGTTCAGCAGTGCCGCGCCGAGCTTCTTCGGCTCGATGCCGAGCGCCGACGCCCGCGCCAGAGTCGTCAGCGCGCCGGCCGGGTCCGCATCGACGCAGGCAGCGGTCAGCTCCACCAGCACGTGCCGGTCGACGAGGTCGAGCAACTCGGCGACGCGGTCGTCGTCGACCTCGCTGCCGCCGACGGCGATCACCTGGTCGAGCAGCGTGAGTCCGTCGCGCAGGGACCCCTGGCTCTCGCGCGCGAGTGTCTGCAGGCTGCGCGCGGAGATCGCGACGCCCTCGGACTTCGCCACCTGCGCGAGCCGCGCGGCGACCTCCGCGGTCGGCAGCCGGCGCAGGTCGTAGCGCTGACAGCGCGACGTGACGGTGAACGGGATCTTCTCCGGGTTCGTCGTCGCGAACACGAACAGGCTGCGCGGCGGCGGCTCTTCGAGCGTCTTCAGCAGCGCGTTGAACGCCGGCACCGACAGCATGTGCACCTCGTCGACGACGTAGATGCGGTGCTTGCCGGGAGACGGCGCGTAGCGGATCGACTCGATCACTTCGCGAACGTCGTCGACGGACGTGCGGCTCGCCGCGTCGATCTCCTGGACGTCGGTCGACGTGCCGGCAGCGATCTCCGTGCACGAGGAACAGACACCGCACGGCGTATCCGTCGGCCCCTTCTCGCAGTTGAGGCAGCGCGCGAGGATCCGCGCAATCGTGGTCTTGCCGACGCCACGCGGTCCGCATAGCAGCACCGCGTGCGGCACGCGGCCCGCGGCGATCGCGTTGCGGAGCGCCGTCGTCACGTGCTCCTGGCCGCTCACGTCGTCGAAGCCCTGCGGGCGCCATTTCCGGGCGAGGACCTGGTAGCTCATCGGGAATCCTGGGGCGGCGGGCGGCGCCGCGATCGGGGGGTGGGGACGCGCTCGGCTGCGCCTCGCTGCGCGCCCGGACGCGGAGCCTCGATCCTTGCTCTGCCGACTTCGCTGGCGTCCTGATGACCTTCGCTCGGCTTCGCCTCGCTGCGCGCCCAGACAGAGTGCCGCAAAGCCGGCACTCTGTCTGGGCTTGCGCTGCGCCGACGCTAGACCGCAGGGCACCCCCACTCGCCGCCGTCGCTCCGCTACCGCTGCTCCCTTCCGGGCCTGACGGGGTTCACAGGGCTCCGAGCTCGAGCGGGACCCTGCGATCACGCCTCGGCGCAGGCTCGCGCGTCGGCGGAGGGTACCGGAGTCGCGGGCGGATGGGTATGGAGCCGGACGCTACCGGCGGGCGCCGGTGCCACGTCGGCGCGGGGCCCGCGCGTGCGGTCGCGCGGCCATAGACGGCGGCGGAAGCGCGCAGCGCGAGCACAGCGGATGCGCTGCGTCGTCGCGGAGCGGCGCGTGCAGCAGTTGACACCTCGTGCAGCTCACGAGGAGGACGGGGGAGAGGGTCATGGCGGGATCCCTGGCAGCGAGCCGGCGCGGTCCGGGAGTCTGTCGGTCTGCGCCAGCCCAGCCTTGAGCCGCGTCGAGCCGCGAGCGCGCGGACCCTCGACCGACCGGCCGGCCGGGGCGCGCCCGCGGCGCGCGAAGGGTCGAGGCTCTGCTAGGCGCGGCGAGAGCCTCGCTTCGCTCCCATCGCGCCGAGCCCGAGCGCCAGCAGCGCGAACGTGCCCGGCTCCGGGATCAACGTCCGCGACACCTCGACGCCCACGAGATCGAGGGTGCCGAGCACGCCGTCGATCTCGATCGGAATGCTGACCTCGATGCGCGCGCTGCCGGGGATGCCGAGGTCGTCGACCGGCAGGAAGCCCAGGCTCAACAGGGAGATCCCGAGATCGACGATCGGGAAGCCGAGCGCGCCGCAGCCGGTGCCGGTGCAATCGACGTCGACCGCGAGGAAGAGCGACAGCGGGTCGACGAACTGCCCGCCATCGAGGCCGACGGCGACGGTTCCGGCCAGCATGCCCACCTGCGTCCCCGCATAGCTGCCGGAGATCGCGGCCGCGCCCGGAATGGTCCTCGACACCGTCCCCGCGATCTCGATGTTCTCGAGCAGGAACTGTCCGCCCGCCACGTAGACGCCCGGCGCAGCGGCTTCCACGTCGATGCGCGCGGTCCCGAGATCGAGTGTGCCGTCGGGCGGCGTGACGATGGTGCCCCCGAGCAGCGAGAGCGAGCTGCCGAAAGTGAAGTCGAAGACGATCCGCTCGCTCAGCGCCGATGCCCGGCCGGCGAAGACGGTCAGGGACAACACGAAGAGAGCGAGCGGCCCCCCCCAGGAGTGCGTCCTCCTCGGACGGGCCGTTCGCGGACGGCGGGGGGTCGGCTCGACTGTGAAGGAACCGTGATCCATCGGGAGGGATCCTCGGGGCAAGGGGAGCGTTCGGCGGTAGCAGCACCGGGTCGGCCGGCGGCAACTCGCCGTCGGCCTGCGGGCAGTCTAGAGCAAACGGCTGGTCCCCGACCGAGGAATCTCTTGGGAACGACGCCGGGAAAGCAGGAAATCCGATGGGTTGGGCGGATTCGCGGGCCGGCCCGAACCCCCTGCCGCCGCCCGGACGCAGACGCTCGACCTCGGCCGCCCCGCACGGACAACGGGCGTCCAGGAGCCCGGCGACGAATGCTTGCTAGGTGACGATTTCGAGAAGTAGAGTGGCTCGTCCGGCCACCGCGTCCGGACGCCCGGCCGATCTCACCGACGATCCGATCGAGGTTGCTCCGATGCTCCCGCCCGCACGGCTTCTCCTCCGCTCCGCCGGCCTCGCGCTGCTCGCCGTCACCACGATGGCGGCTCGCTGCAATCCCACGCCGACCATCACGATCACCTCGCCGCTCCCGCTCGAAGCGGCGGCGAGCTGCGAGGTCGAGCTGCGCTTCGAGCTCGTCGGGGCGTTCACCGGCCCGCCCGATGTGACGCTGAACTTCGCGCCGCTGGCAGTGCCGCTGACGGAGTCGCCGCCCGGCACGTATCGCGCGACGATCGGCGTCGACGACGGTCTGACGGCCGACAACATCCTGCTCGTCCGCGCCATTCGTGCCGGCGACGGCGAGCCGCTGACCCAGGGCGTGTCGTTTGCGTACGCGCCGCGGGCGACCGCGAGCGTCATCGCCAACGCTGCCGAGGGGATCACCGGGCCGCTCGGCCACAGCCGCGTCGGCGATTTCCTGCTCGAGAGCTGCAAGGCCCGCTTCGTCGTGCAAAAGGGGGCCCAGCGCGACCTCTACAGCGTCGGGCAGTACGGCGGGAACCTGATCGACGCCGAACTGAAGGGACGTCCCGGTCTCGACAACTTCCTCGAGATGGCGCCGATGGTCAACGTCGAGACCGTCGTCAACCCGCAGACCGTCGTGATCGTCAACGACGGTTCGGACGGCAACCCCGCGGTGGTCCGCGCGTGCGGCCCCGACGATCTGCTCGACTTCGTCAACCCGTCGTCGCTGATCAGCGACGCGGGGATCCCATTCCCGGCCGCATTGAACGACAACGACCAGCCCGTCGAGGGCTGCACGGACTACACGCTGGCCCCCGAGGATGCGCACGTCCGGATCGACACGACGCTGACCAATCTCGGCGCGGAGTCGATCCGGACGATGTTCGGCGACTGGATCAACCCCGCCGGTGAGCTCGACGTGGTGCAGACCCCGAACCCGGGGGTCGGCGCCGGCCTCAACAATCTCGTCGGCGCGATGTCGTTCCGCGGGGTCGGGGAGGCGGAGGGCGTCGACTACTCGTACACGACCACGCCGCTCGGAGCCGACGGGTCCTACGTCGTCATCAGCGGCGTCGTCGTGGTGCTCCACAACAAGAGCGTGCTGCTCGCGCTGCTCGGCATCGAGATGGGCGACCTGATCGCGCCGGGCGCGAGCGTGACGTTCACGCGCTTTCTCGGCGTCGGCGACGGCAGCCCCTCCAACGCGATCGATCTCGCCGCCGAGGTCCGGAGCACTCCTGCGGCGACGATCGACGGTTGCGTGACGGTCGCCGGCGTCCCCGCGCCCGGCGCGAAGGTCACCGTCGGCAGCTTCGATTCCGGCGCGCTGGTGGATCTCGCGACGCACTTCACCACCGACGCAGCGGGCTGCTACGCCGGCGCGGTGCCGTTGCCGGGGGGTGCGAACACGTTCGGCGTCGTGGCCGGGCGCCGCGGGACTCCGTATCAGGGCGGTGGCGTCACGCCGCCGCCGACCTTCGTGCTCTTCGCGCCCGGCGCGCAGGAGACGGTGGACTTCGACCTGCCGGCGACCGGCTCGGTCTCGGTCACCGTCACCGACGACGCCGGACAGCCGTTGCCCGCGCGCGTCTCGGTCGTCGGCTTCGATCCGAGCCCGGAGATCCTGATCGCCGGGCCGGCGTTGCCGGTGCTCGGCGGCTCGACGCTGGGCCTGCTGAACGATCCGGGCGACAGCATCCCGTTCGGCCTCGTGGACTTCCGCTACACCGGCGCCGGCGGCAATGCGACCTTCGACGTCGAGCCCGGGAGCTATCAGGTCTTCGTGAGCCGCGGGACCGAGTACTCGATCGCATCGCAGCCGATCACGATCACCGCGAACCAGCAGGCGGTGGTGAACGCGCAGATCGCCCCGGTGCTCGAGACGACGGGCTTCGTGTCGTCGGACTTCCATGTCCACGGCATCAATTCGGCGGACTCGGGCGTGAGCCACACGGACCGCGTCGACAGCTACGCCGGCGAGGGCGTCGACAACATCGTGATGACGGATCACCACGCGCACACCGATCTCGATCCGACGATCGCGGCGATCGGTCTGTCCGACTGGGTCAGCGCGACGATCGGGGAGGAGATCACGACCTTCGACTACGGACACTTCAACGGGTATCCGTTCACCGTCGATCCCACGCGCGTCTCCGGCGGCTCGACGGATTGGGCGGGCGCGGCGCCGCCCGGGGCGGACTTCCCGTCGGCGGGCGCCTTCAACCTGACGCCGGCCGAGATCCACGCGTTGGCCACGACGAGCGCGACGTCGACGCCCGACACCACCGTGCAGATCAACCACATCGACTCGCACTTCGAGACGCTGCGGATCGATACGAGCCTGGTGCCGCCGCAGGATGGACTGAACGCCGCCGGGCGGCTCGAGCGCCGGCTCGGCGCGCCGGTCTCGGAGAACCTGTTCTTCCCGTTCCCGGCGCTGGAGATCTGGAACGGCTCGAGCCGAGGCGCCCAGAGCGAGTTCCTCGACCAGCGGATCGGGATCTGGTTCAACCTGCTGAACCAGGGCATCGAGACGACGTACATCGCGGACAGCGACTCGCACAGCTTCAGCAACTTGCGCTCGGCCGGCGCGCGCACGTGGACGGCGGCTGCGCCCGGCAGCGACCAGGCGGGCACCGTCGACAGCGGTGAGGTGGCGAACATGGTCGACGCCGGCAAGGCGACCGGCGGGCAGGGCGTGTTCGTGACGACCGCGCTCCGCGCGACCGACGGCAGCGGGTCGACGGCCGATCTGACTCGCTTCGGATCGACGCACGTGACCGATGCGAACGGCAACGTGGAGCTCGACATCCGGATCCAGGCGCCGACCTGGGCGCCGTTCGACCGCGTCGAGATCTACGCGAACGCGGCAACCGTGCCGGTCGACGTCTCGGCTCCGTATCTGTACGGCGCCGTCCCGAGCCGCGTGCTCGCCGAGGGCGACTGCAGCCCGGCGACGACCGGCGATGGCGACTTCGACGTGTCGGTGGTCGACGTTGTTCCGGCGGTCCCCGGCGCGAGCCGTCTCGAAGCGAACCTCACCGTGCCGTTCGCGGGCCTCACCGAGGACACGTGGTTCGTCGTCGTCGTGAAGGGAACCGACGGAACGTGCAGCCCGATGTTCCCGGTGTTTCCGAGCAACCTCAGCTCCGCGAGCAACACGACGCTCGCCGACCTGCTCGACGGGAACGTCGGCGAATCCGGCGTGATGGCGCTCGGCGCGACGAATGCGCTGTACTTCGACGCGCCCTGATCTCGGGCGCGGGAAGCGGCGCGGAAGCATGCGTTCCAGCACGCGGCGGTACGGCGCTCGCGCGGCGCGCCTCCTCGCCGGGGCGGGCGTGCTCGTGGCGACGGCCACGGCGGCGGCGGCGCGGACCGCCGCGGACGGCGTGCTGGCCGCGATCGAGACGGCGCCGGTGGTCGTGATCGCCGAGGTCCGCGACGTCGAGCCGCTGGCACACGCCGGCTATCGCGCGACGCTTGCGGTCGAGCGCTCGCTGCACCCGGGGCTCTCGCCCGGCGCCACCGTGGCAGTCGCGTGGGAGGAGCCGACGCCGTCGCGGCCCGCGCGTCTCGCCGTCGGTCGCCGCGTGCTCGCGGCCGCCGGCCCGCTCCCGACCGCGTCGATCTGGCGCGTGCGCGTGCCGGGCGCCGAAGCGCGCGCGTCGCTGCTCGGTCTCGCGGGGAGCGGCGAGGGCTATGTCGAGCGGCCATCCGCCGCGGAGCTCGATGTGATCGAGCACGCGCTGCGGGCAGGCGCCGAGGCGCGCCGCGGCGATGCGGGCGTCCTCTACCTGAGCCGCCTCGCGGCCGTCGGGCAGGCGCGGCTGGCGCGGGACGCAGCCGTGCAACTCGGCGACTTCTCGCAGCTCGGCGATCACCTGACGGCGCCGGCGGCGTCCGCGTTCCTCGATGCGCTCGTCCGCGACGACCTTCCGGAGCTGCGTGAGCCGCTGCTCGGCCTGATCGAGGCGCATCGCCCCGAGGCGCTCGGTCCGCCGCTGCGCGCGCGCATCGCAGCCACCGAGCCGTCCGTGCCGCCCGTGTTGTTCGTCGCGCTCGGCGCGCTCGAAGGCGGGCTCGACGATTCCCTGGCCGTGCCGCTGCTGCAGTCGGGTGCGGTCGAGGAGCGCGCGGCGGCGGCGCGACAGGCGTCCGGACCGCGCGCGCTCGAGCTGCTGCGCGAGCGGCTGCGCGGCGACACCGAGCCGGCCGTCCGCGCCGCGGCGGTGACGCGGCTCGTCGAGATCGACGGCGCGGCGGCTCTGCCGGAGGCGACCGGCGCGCTCGCCGATCCAGCGCCCGAGGTGCGACTCGCCGCGGTGCGCGGCGCCGCGCGTATCGATCCCGAGGCCGTGGAGCCGCTGCGCGACGTCGCGCTTCGCGGATCCCCCGATGCCGCGCGGGCGGCGATCGCGGCGCTGTCGCTGATGGGTGCCGAGGCGCACGTGTTGCTCGCCGAGTTCGCCGTCGCGCATCCCGACACCGCGATCCGGACGCTCGCGCGCATCGCGATCGGAGAGCCGGTCGGGCACGAGCACTGATCGCCGGCGCCCGCCGCGGGCTGCGGGGCGGGCGGAGTCACGAGCGATCGCGCAAAGTGGCGGAGAGGGAGGGATTCGAACCCCCGGTACCCTTGCGGGTACACCTGATTTCGAGTCAGGCGCATTCAACCAGACTCTGCCACCTCTCCGCGGGATCGGGGAAACTAGCATCCCGGCGCGTTCGCTCGCCGCCTCCTCCTCCGGCGGTGCGAGGCGGGCCGCCTGCCCAGGCGGCCCGCAGAGTGCTAAACCCTGCCCGCAATCGCATCGAGGGGAGCCCAGCAGTCCGTGTCGCGTGACGATCTGATCCAGGCCACAGGCGCCGTCGACAAGATCCTCGGCGGGGGGCGCTACCAGGTGACCCTCGAGACGGGGCAGACGGTGACGGCGCAGCTGTCGGGCCGGATGCGGCGTTTCCGGATCCGCGTGATCCCCGGAGACCGCGTGCAGGTGGGTCTCTCTCCCTATGATCCGACCCACGGCTTCATCACGTTCCGGCTGCGCGAAGGCCAGAACGCGCCGGGCTCCGACGGTCCCGCCAGCCCCGGCCGGGGCTAGGTCCGCGCCACGCCGGCCGAGGAGCCGCGTCGCCGCGACGTCTGGCTGCTGCGGGCGATCCAGGCGTGGGATCGGCTTCGCCTCGCGCGGCTCGGCGCGCGTCATCCGGGTCTCGCGATCGACCCGGCGGCGAGCAGCAACCTCGCGTGCGCCACGTACGAACTCGGCGCGCGCGCGCGGTTGCGCATCGGCCCCGGCGTCGTCACCGAGCGGCGTCGGCATGCACTGCGCTTCCTGCTCGGACCCGGCGCAGACGTCGAAATCGGGCCGGGCACGTGGCTGCGCACGGATCTCGGCCCGGTCATCCTCGCGTGCTTCGCCGGCGCGCGGATGGTGCTCGGGCCCGAGTCGTTCCTCAACGCCGCGCACCTGTCGGCCAAGCGCGAGCTGGTGCTCGGCCGGCGCGCGTGGGTCGGCCCCGGCTCCCGCGTCTTCGACTCCGACCAGCACGATTTCGACGCCGAGCGTCCGGAAGCGATGGCGCCGGTGCGCATCGGCGATCACGTCTGGGTCGCGTCGGACTGCACCGTGCTGAAGGGCGTCACGATCGGCGAGCACGCCGTCGTCGGCGCGCGCTCGCTGGTTACGCGCGACGTGCCGCCGCACACGCTGGTGCTCGGTGCGCCGGCGACGCCGCGGGGCCGGGTCGGCGATCGCTCGCGCGTGCGTTGAGCGAAAAGTTGACGAATCCAACCCGGCCCCTTTCTTGACGGCCGCTTTCTCGAGGGTGCGGTAGGGTGGCGGGATGGGACGGCGGATCGTGGTGTTCGGGCAGGCGGCGTTTGCGCGGGATGTGCTGGTGCGGCTGGTCGAGGCGGGGCACGAGCTGGTAGGTGTGTACGCGCCGCCGGACGCGGGGCGGCCGGAGCCGCTGGCAGGCGAGGCGGCGGCGCGCGGGCTGCCGCTGTTCCGCTACAAGGCGTTCCGGCGCCGCGGCGAAGCGATCCGCGAGCGCGTCGACGAATACCGCGCGCTCGGCGCCGAGCTGAACGTGATGCCGTACACGACGGTGATCCTGCCGCCGGAGATCGTCGAGGCCCCGCCGCTCGGTTCGCTGTGCTTCCACCCGTCGCTGCTGCCGGCGTATCGCGGCGGCGCGGCGATCCCGTGGCAGATCCTGCTCGGCGCGCGCGAGACCGGCGTGACGGTCTTCCGGCCCGACGCGGGCGTCGACACCGGCCCGATCGTCGTGCAGAAGGGCGGCGTGACGATCGAGGACACCGACAACGCCGCCACTCTGTACTTCCAGAAGCTGTATCCGCTCGGCGTCGAGGCGATGATCGAGGCCGTCGATGCGGTCGATCGCGGCGCCGCTCGGCCCCAGCCGCAGGACGAAGCGCACGCCAGCTTCCAGGGGCTCGTGACTGACGACGTCGCGCGCATCGACTGGAGTCGGTCTGCGCAGGAGCTCGGCCGACTCGTGCGTGGCTGCGACCCGAGTCCCGGCGCCTCGTGCGAGCGCGCGAGCGGCGAGCCGGTCCGGTTCTTCGATGCGCGCGTCGTCGCTGCCGGCGCGGGCGACGCGCCCGGCGGCACGGTGATCGGTCTCGACGACGGCCGGCTCGTGCTGGCCGCCCGCGGGGGGCACATTTCCATCGGCAAGCTCCGGGTCGGAAGCGGCGCGAAAGTCGCAGCAGGCGCTGGCGGACTCGAAATCGGCGAGCGACTTCGCTAACTTGCGCCGCCTGCGGGCCGCTGGCGCCTCGGGTTCCAGACGACGTCCCAGATTGCCAAAAACCCCAGAAACCCAGAACGACGAGCCGCGACCCTACGGGCAGCCGGGGGATCGGTGCACCGAGCGGACGTCCAGAGATAGAGTGCTTCGCCCATGATCACCGAGCTCTCGAAGATCCGGAACATCGGCATCAGCGCCCACATCGATTCGGGCAAGACCACGCTGACCGAGCGCATCCTCTTCTACACCAAGCGGATCCACAAGATCAGCGAGGTGCGGGGCAAGGACGGCGCCGGCGCGACCATGGACTTCATGGAGCTCGAGAAGGAACGCGGCATCACGATCCAGTCCGCCGCGACCTACACCACCTGGAACGACCACTTCGTCAACATCATCGACACGCCCGGCCACGTGGACTTCACGATCGAGGTCGAGCGCTCGCTGCGCGTGCTCGACGGCGCGGTGCTGGTGCTGTGCGGCGTCGCCGGCGTGCAGTCGCAGTCGCTGACGGTGGACCGGCAGATGCGGCGCTACAAGGTCCCGCGGCTGGCCTTCATCAACAAGCTCGACCGCTCCGGCGCGAACCCGCGCCGCGTGACCCAGGCCCTGCGCGAGAAGTTGGCGCACAACGCCGTGATGATGCAGATCCCGATCGGCGTCGAGGCGGATCACGCCGGCGTCATCGATCTCATCACGATGGCGGCCGTCGGCTTCGACGGCGAGCAGGGGGAGACCATCGTCCGCGGTCCGATTCCGGCGGCGCTGCAGGACGAGGCGAACGTCGCCCGCGAGACGATGCTCGACGCCGTCTCGATGTTCTCCGACGAACTGACCGAGGCCATCCTCGAAGGCAACGTCACCGAGGAGCTGATCCACGAGGCGGTGCGCCGCGGGACGCTCTCCCGGGAGCTCACGCCGGTGTTCATGGGCTCGGCCTACAAGAACAAGGGCGTGCAGCTGCTGCTGGACGCCGTCGTTCGCTACCTGCCGAATCCGACCGAGGTCGAGAACACGGCCGTCGACCTGTCGGCCGACGAGGCGCCGATCGTCCTCTCCTCGGACCCCCAGAAGCCGCTGGTGTGCCTGGCGTTCAAGCTCGAGGAAGGGCGCTACGGACAGCTCACCTACACCCGCGTGTACCAGGGAGCGCTCGCCAAGGGCGGCACGATCATCAACGCGCGCAGCCGGAAGAAGCACAAGGTCGGGCGCCTCGTGCGGATGCACGCGGACTCGATGGAAGACATCGATTCGGCCGGCGCCGGCGACATCGTCGCGTTGTTCGGCATCGAGTGCGCATCGGGCGACACCTTCACGGACGGCACCATCGACGTGGCGATGAGTTCGATGCACGTGCCGGCGCCGGTGGTGTCGATCGCCGTCAAGCCGAAGGACAACAAGGCCTCCGACAACATGGGCAAGGCGATCGGTCGCTTCGTCCGCGAAGACCCGACCTTCCGCGCCCACGTCGACCGCGAGAGCAACGAGACCATCCTCTCCGGCATGGGCGAGCTGCACCTCGACGTGTACATCGAGCGCATGAAGCGCGAGTACAAGGTGGAGGTCGAGACCGGTGCGCCGCAGGTCGCGTACCGGGAGGCCCTCTCGCAAAGGGCCGAGTTCAACTACACGCACAAGAAGCAGACGGGCGGTTCGGGCCAGTACGGCAAGGTGGCTGGCTACATCGAGCCGCTGCCCGAGGGCGACGAGCGGGCCTTCGAGTTCGTCAACGACATCCGCGGCGGCGCGATCCCGACCGAGTACATCTCCGCCGTCGAGAAGGGCTTTGCGAGCGCGCTCGAGAAGGGCCGTCTGATCGGTTTCCCGATCATCGGCGTGCGCGTCGTCATCAACGACGGCGCGGCGCACGCCGTCGACTCGTCGGAGATGGCGTTCGTCGCCGCGGCGCGCGGCGCCTTCCGGTCCTGTTACGGCGCGTCGAAGCCGATCATCCTCGAGCCGGTGATGAAGCTGGCCGTCGAGGGGCCGGCGGAGTTCCAGGGCGCGGCGCTGAAGACCATCATGCAGCGCCGCGGCACCGTCATCGGCACCACCGAGGAGAGCGGCTTCTGCCGCGTCGAGGCGGAGGTCCCGCTGGCCGAGATGTTCGGCTACGCGACGGACCTGCGCTCCCAGACGCAGGGCAAGGCCGAGTTCACGATGGAGTTCGCTCGCTATCTGCCGTGTCCGTCGGAGACGACGAAAGAGCTGCTCGAGAAGTACGCCGACCGGCGCAAGATCGAGGACGAATGAACATGGAGGGATCCATGATCCGCCGTTTCCTGAACGCCCGTTCCCCGCTTCGACTGCTCGAGAAGGGCCTCCACGGTGGCCTCGGCCGGGGGCACATGGGCCTCGTGCTCGCCGGAAACGGCGTCGGCAAGTCTTCGTTCGTCGTGGACGTGGCGCTCGACGAGCTGCTGCACGGCAAGCCGGTGCTGCACATCGCGCTCGATCACACGGTCCAGCACGTCCGCGCGCACTACGACACGGTGTTCGAGGCGCTCGCGGCGACGACGCACCTCGAGAACGCCCCGGCCGTGCGCGCCGAACTGGATCGGCTGCGCCGGATCCGCGCCTATCCCGCCAGCGCGTTCGACGCCAAGCGGCTCGGCGAGGCGCTCGACCTCGAGCGCGAGGTCGGGACCCAGCCGGAGCTGATCGTCGTCGACGGACTCGATCTCGAGACCCACGCGCGCGAGGACTTCGAGCAGTGGGCCGCGCTCGCGCGTCGAACGAAGGTCGAGATCTGGATCACCGGCAACGCGCCCGGCGAGCGGATCGACACGCTCCCGGCGGCGATCCAGCCACTCGAAGACCTGTTCAGCGTCATCCTGAAGCTCGAGCCGGGCGCCGAGGCCGTGGCGCTCAGCGCGCTGAAGGACCACGGCAACCCGGACGTCTCGGCGCTGCACGTCGCGCTCGACCCGAAGACGCTGCTGCTCGTCCGCTCCTGACGCGCGGCGCGTCAGGCCCCCAGGAGACGACCGATCAGCCCCCCGCGCAGCTCGCGGCGCACGTCGCTGTAGACGACGGTTTCGCCGCCCGCCTGCGGACGCGCGCGCTTCGCGCTCTTCTTCGCCGCGAGCTTCTTCGGCGGCGCCGGCTTGCGCGAGGCCTTCTTCGGGGCGGGTTTCTTCGCCGCTGTCTTCTTCCTGGCCACCACCTTCTTCTCGGCGGTCTTCTTCGCTGCTTGCCGCTTCGGGGCACGCTTTGCAGGGGCCATTCGGGTGTTCTCCTGGTGGGTTCGCATGCGGACCGGTGCAATCTAATGCCCGCCGCGCTGCGCAGCCACACGCGTCAGCCGTTCTTCTTCAACCCTTGCAGCTCCGCCAGCTTGTCCCGCCACGGCGCGCGGAGTGCGATCGCTTCCGATGGCAGGAAGCCCAGCTCCTCGCTGATGCGCGCGATTTCGCTGCTCTCGAGAGAAGAGATCTGCCCGTCGGCGGCTGCGACGGCGTACAGGCACTCGACGAGCTTGACGCGCTCCTCGCGCTCCGAGAGGCGGCGGAACTCCCGCGTGACGACGTAGTTCTCGGTGCCGCCGAGCAGGCGCGCCTGGCTCTTCGCGATCTCGACGGCGAGCGCCGTTTCCTCGGGAGCCAGGCCCGCGACGTCGGCGACGGCCTGCTCCATCGCCTGCGTCTCCGTCTCGGTGATGCGCAGGTCGGCATGCGCGACGCGCGCCAGCACGTAGGCGAACGCGGCGAGAAAGCGCGCGCGTTCGGCGGGAAGCTGCTCGAGGCGAGCGGCGATGCGCCGCAGCGTCTCCGTCTCCGACGTGTCGCTCCGGACATCGTCGCCGACACCGAAGAAGCGCAACAGGAACGAGAACACGGGGGTCGCCACGCGGGCAGCATAGGGCTCGCGCCCCGCTGCCCGCTATCGTCCGGACGCCGCCGCCGGCAGGCGACGGGAGCGGAGGCGCCCGCATGTCCCGGTTGACGCGATCGGACGAGGAGTTGCTGCTGCTGCACAATCCGCGCTGCTCGAAGTCCCGCGCCGCTCGCGCCCTGCTCGAGGAGCGCGGGGTCTCCTTTCGCGAGCGGCGGTACCTCGAAGAGCCGCTGTCGCTCGACGAGCTGCGGGAACTCGCGGCGAGTCTCGCTCGGCCCGCGCGCGATTGGGCGCGCCGCGGCGAGCCGGACTGGCAGGCGGCCGGTCTCGCGGACGAGGCGGCCACGGACGAGCAGATCCTCGCCGCGATGGCGGCGCATCCGATCCTGATCGAGCGGCCCATCCTGGTGCGAGGACCGCGCGCCGTCATCGGCCGCCCGCCGGAGCGCGTGCTCGACTTGCTGTAGCCGCGCGCACGCAGCACTCTCGCGGGCACCCCGAGCGCAGAGGAGCTTCCCATGACGATGTCCGACGACCCTGGCTCCGTCCGGTCGACCTCGTCGCCCGCGAGCGACACGGCCGGTGGCCCGCGCCGACTCGCCGTGGTGACCGGCGCGTCGGCCGGCATCGGCCGCGCGTTCGCCGAGCGGCTCGCGCGCGACGCCTGGGACCTCGTGCTGGTCGCGCGCCGCCGCGAGCGGCTCGACGAGCTGGCCGCGAAGCTGCGGGAGGCGCATGCGCGCCGCGTCGACGTGCTGACGGCGGATCTCGGCTCGTCGGCGGGCGTCCGCGCGCTCGAGGCCCGGATCGCCGACGAGCCGACGCTCGAACTGCTCGTCAACAACGCCGGGTTCGGCACCAGCGGGCCGTTCGCCGAGCTCGATCGCGACGCCGACGAGCAGGAGGTGCGCGTCAACGTCGTCGCGCTGCTGCGGCTCACGCACGCCGCGATCGATGCGTTCCGGCGGCGCGGCCACGGCAACGTGATCAACGTGTCGTCGCTGGCTGGCTTCCAGCCCGCGCCGTACAACGCGACCTACGGCGCGACGAAGGCCTTCGTCAACTCGTTCACGCAGGCGCTCAGCGAGGAGCTGCGCGGAAGCGGTGTGCGCATGCAGTTGCTGTGCCCGGGCTTCACGCGCACCGAGTTCCAGGAAGTCGCCGGCGCGCGCACGGAAGACCTGCCGGAGTTCGCGTGGATGACGCCGGAGGCGGTCGTCGAGGCGTCGCTCGCCGGGTTGCGACGCGGCGATCTGATCGTGATCCCCGGCGCCGGCAACAAGGTGCTCGGCGCCGTCCTGCGCGCGGCGCCGAGTGCGGCCGCTCGCCGACTCGGCGGGGCACTGATCCGCCGGACACTCGCGAAGGGCTGACGGCCCGCGATCAATCGTTCGGCAGCGGCCGGGGAGCCAGTCCGTCGATGCGGGCGCGCAGCGCGATGCTCTCGGGATCGTCGGGGAACGCGTCCACGAACGTGCGGGCGTAGCGCGACGCATCCTCGTGACGGCCCGCTTCCAGCGAGAGCAGCGCGAGTGAAGCCAGTACGTCGCGGTCCCCCGGCCGGGTCTCGTGCGCCGCGCGGAGCACGTCGAGCGCGCGATCGCGTTCTCCGGCGTCGTGCAGGGCGATCGCCAGTACGTAGGCGTAGCGCGGGTTCTCGGGGGCCAGCGCGGCCGCGCGTGTCAGCTCGCGCAGCGCCTCGTCGCGGTGGCCGGTGCGGACGCGCGTCAAGCCGAGCGCGTGATGCAGCTCGGCGGACTCGGGCGCCGTTTCCAGCGCGCTGCGGAGCCGGGCTTCGGCGGCGTCCTCGCGGCCTTCGGCGCGGTCGAGGTCGGCGAGATTCGCGGCGGCCGGCACGAACCACGGCGCCAGCCGGAGCGCCGTCTCGTACGCGCGCCGGGCTTCGTGCGGCTCCCCGAGCGCGAGGTGGAGCAGCGCCAGGTTCACGTGCGCTTCCGGGCGATCGGACTGCGCGTGCTGCGCGGCGCGGTACTCGGCGAGTCCATCGGCGAGCGCAACGCGGGCGGCGGGGCGCCAGAGTGACGGCGGGACGCCGGCGAGTGCGCGCGCCGCCTCGATGCGCACCGCGCGCAGCGGGTCGCGCAGCAGCGGCTGGATTGCAGCGAGCCGTGCGCTCGGCTCGACGCGATCGGCGGCCTCGAGTGCGCCGAGCCGCACGAGCGGGTCGGCGTCGCCGGCTCCGCGGCGCAGCGTGTCCGCATCCGGTCTCGCGATCGCCGACAAGGCGGTCGCGCGGGCGATCGCGGGCGCCGCGGGGTCGGCGGCCAGCGCCGCCAGCGTCCGATCCGCGCCGAGCGCGCCGCGGCGTCCGGCCGCGAGCGCCGTGCCGAAGTGCGGCGCCCGGCGGCGGCCGTCCGGAAACCAGCGCGCGACGGCGTCGGCGGCCCACTCGGCAGGCCGGTCGCGGTGGCAGTCGTTGCACGTGTTCGGCGTCCCGATCGACACCGAGAGGTCCGGACGCGGCACGCGGAACGAGTGATCGCGGCGGACGTCGACGACCATGTACGTCCGCGCGGGCATGTGGCATGCCACGCACTGCGCGCCCGCCGAATCCGGCGCGTGCCGATGGTGCTCTGGTCCGTCGAACACGTCGCTGCGATGACAGGAGGCGCAGACGGCATTGCCCTCGGCGCGCAGCGCGAGCGAATGGGGGTCGTGGCAGTCGCTGCACGTGACGCCGGCGGCGTGCATCCGGCTCTGTACGAACGAGCCGTACACGTAGACCTCGTCGCGCGGCTGGCCGTCCGCTTCGTAGAGCCCCTCGTCGAGCAGCGCCGGGCGGAAGCCATCGAGGAACGGGTCGCCGGGCTGCGGCTCCTCTCGCAGCGGGGTGCGGCGCGAGTGGCACGGCGCACACGTCTCGAGCTCCGTGCGCGCGGGCCGCGGCGTGCGCAGCCGGGCGATCGGCGCGCCGGGATCGAGGGTCCAGTCCTCCGGGCGCACCGGCGGGAAGCGGACCCGGAGCTCGGGCGCGGCGCCGGGACCCTCCGGCGCCGGCTCGCCGCGGGCGACGGCTTCGGCCCACGCGGCGTGCGCAGACCCGGGCCCGTGACACGCCTCGCACGCGACGTCGAGCTCCGCCCACGTTGTCTCGTACGCAGCGCGGGCCGGCTCGTAGCCCCGGCGCAGCCCCGTCGAATGACAGTCCGCGCACTGCGTGTTCCAGCGTTGCGATGGCTGGGTCCAGTGCAGCACATCGCCGGGCGGAACGCGCTCGTCGGGGTGCAGCGAGAACCAGCGCTGGCCGCCGGCTGCGCTCGGCCGCGCGTCCCACGCGATCCCGAGCGCCTGCACCTGGCCGTCCGGGAAGCGCACCAGGTACTGCTGGAGAGGATCGACTCCGAACGTCCAGGCGACCTCGAACTCGGCCGGCTGCCCGTCGGCCCCCTCGGTCTCGACGAGATAGCGGCCGCTGCGCCGGAAGAAGCGGCTGGCGACACCGAAGTGCTCGAAGTGCGCGTCGGCGAAATCGCCGCCGACGCTCTCGGGCGTCGGCTCCTCCATCGCGCGGTCGTGGTGCGAGCCGCGCCACGCGGCGGTCTCCGCGGCGTGACAGGCGGCACAGCGGGACGTGCCTGCGTAGACGGGCGGGGAGGCGTCTGGCGGCGACGCCGCCGGCTCGCTTCGCTGTGCGTCGCTGCAAGCGATCCACAGCAGCGCCGCGACGAGCGCACGCGCCGTCTGTCGCGCCGGGATCCGGTGCTGCGTCGTCCTGGCTCTTGCCGGCACGGGACGAGCATACCCGGCCCGGAGCGATCGAGTGGCGTGCAATGACAGGATCCGAGCCGCGGACCGGCGCAACATCCTCTGGATCCCGGCCGTCGGGGTCTGCTCGAGGAGGAAGACCGTGGGTCCGCGTCGCGCGATCTCGCTGGCGTTGCTGCTCGCGCTGGGAACCGGTGGGGCGCCCGGCGCCCGGGCCGAGCCTCCGCCGCCGAAGGACTGGGAGGTCGAGGTGCTCCCGTACGTGTGGGGCCCGAGCATCGACGGCTCGATCGAGACTCCCGGCGGCGGGACGGAGCACTTCAGTGTCAGCCTGTCCGACATCCTCGAGGACCTGGATCTCGGTGCGATGGGCCGCGTGAACGCGCGCTGGAAGCGCTGGCTGCTCGTCGTCGACGGCCTGTGGACGAAGCTCGAGCAGAACCAAAGCGTCCAGCGGCAACGCGTCCGGATCGACGCGGATCTCGAGGTGCAGATGGCGCTGGCGCAGGCGCTCGCCGGGGCCCGGATCTTCGCGCGCCCGGGTGGCCTGCTCGGAACCGCCGAACCCGGCGACGAGCGGGTGTTCGGCATCGACGTGCTGGCCGGCGTCAACTACGTCTACCTCTCGGCCGAGGTGGAACTCGATGTCGATCCGACGGGGCCGATCCTCGCGGGTCGCGAACGGGACTTCGACACCTCGGAGAGCTGGTTCGCTCCGGCCGTCGGCCTGCGCATCCACAACGACTTCACCGAGCGGGTTCGCCTCGAGACCCTCGCGAGTGTCGGCGGCTTCGGCGTCGGAAGCGCTCCGGACCTGTCCTGGCAGCTCACGACGCTGCTGTCGTATCGCTTCACCGACCACTGGTTGGTCTCGGTCGGGCACCGGCTGTTCGCGGCCGACGACGACGAGTACGACGTCCGGATGCACGGCGGGATGCTGGGGATCGGGTACCGATTCTGACCGTCGAGGGAACGACCGCGGTCTCGGCGCGGTCCGTTGGTTGCGGAAGTCTTCGGACACCAGAGGAGGTCCATCGATGCGACAGTCCCCCTTCGTTCGCCGCGCAGGCCTCGGTGTCGCCGCGGCGCTGCTCCTGGCAGCCTCTCCCGCTGCGGCTCAGAAGGTCACCGGTGTGCTGGGCTCGCCGAGCGCCACCACGTCGATCGACGGCCGGCAGCTGCCCCCGCCGGATCCGAAGTTCGGCGGCGTGATCGAGGACGACGCCCTCCGCTCGACCCCGTGGTGGGCGCCGCGCGTCGTCCCGCCCGAGGGCGCGCCGAACGTGCTCCTCATCATCACCGACGACGCCGGCTTCGGCGTGCCGAGTACCTTCGGCGGCGTCATTCCGACGCCCGCCCTCGACCGCATCGCCGCCGACGGGCTGCGCTACAACCGCATGTTCTCCACCGCGCTGTGCTCGCCGACTCGCGCCGCACTCCTCACCGGCCGGAACCACCACTCGGCCGGCTTCGGCGTGATCTCCGAGCAGTCGACGGGCTATCCCGGCTACAACAGCATCATCGGGCGGGACAAGGCGACGATCGGGCGCATCCTGCGCGACAACGGCTACGCGACGTCGTGGTTCGGAAAGAATCACAACGTACCGGCATTCGCCGCCAGCCAGGCCGGGCCATTCGACCACTGGCCGAACGGCATGGGTTTCGAATACTTCTACGGCTTCATCGGCGGTGACGCTAATCAGTGGCAGCCGAACCTGTTCCGCAATACGACCCAGATCTATCCCTTCGAGGGCAAGCCGTCCGGGACGTGGAATCTCGTCACGGCGATGGCCGACGACGCGATCGACTACGCGACGCGGATGCACCAGATCCAGCCGAGCAAGCCGATCTTCATCAAGTACGCGCCCGGTGCGACGCATGCACCTCACCACCCGACGAAGGAATGGGTCGACAAGATCAGCAAGATGAAGCTCTTCGACGAGGGCTGGAACAAGGTCCGCGAGCGGATCTTCGAGAACCAGAAGCGACTCGGCGTGATCCCACAGGACGCTCAGCTGTCACCGTGGCCGAAGGACGTGCTGAAGGAGTGGGACCAGCTGACCGCGGACGAGAAGAAGCTCTTCATCCGCCAGGTCGAGATCTTCGCTGCCTACACGGCCTACAGCGACCACGAGATCGGGCGTGTGATCCAGGCCTTCGAGGACCTCGGCAGGCTCGAGAACACGCTGATCGTCTACATCAACGGCGACAACGGGACCAGCGCCGAGGGCGGACCCCTCGGCACCCCGAACGAGGTCGCGTTCTTCAACGGCGTCACGGTGCCCGTCGAAGAGCAGTTGAAGTCCTACGACGTCTGGGGCACCGAGCAGACCTACAACCACATGTCGGCGGGCTGGTCCTGGGCCTTCGATGCGCCCTTCAACTGGTTCAAGCAGAACGCCTCGCAGCTCGGCGGCATCAACCAGAACATGGCGGTGTCGTGGCCGGCGCGCATCAAGGACAAGGGCGGCCTGCGCCAGCAGTTCGTGCACGTGATCGACGTCCTGCCGACGATCCTCGAGGCAGCCGGCATCCGCGCACCCGAAAGCGTCGACGGAATCCCGCAGGCGCCGATCGAGGGCACGAGCTTCGCCTATACCTTCGATGCAGAGAACGCGAAGGCGCCGTCGCGACACCGGACGCAGTACTTCGAGATGATGGGCCAGTGGGCGCTGGTTCACGACGGCTGGTTCCTGAGCACCAAGGTGGATCGCGCGCCCTGGGAGGCTTTCGGCGCGGCCAACCCGGATCCGCTGAACAACCAGGTGCTAGAACTCTTCGACCTGAACACCGATTTCACGCAGAGCGAGAACGTTGCCGCGAAGTTCCCGCAGAAAGTCGAAGAATTGAAGAAGATGTTCGTCGCGGAGGCCCGGAAGTACCAGCTGTTCCCGATGGACGCGTCGGTCGCTGCCCGCATCGTCGCCCCGCGGCCGAACATCACCGCGGGGCGCACCGAGTTCGTCTACACGCGGCCGATGACCGGGCTACCCCAGGGCGACTCTCCGGTCTTGCTGAACACCTCCTACAGGATCACGGCCGACATCGAGGTCCCGGAGGGCGGTGCCGAGGGCATGATCCTGACCTCGGGCGGGCGGTTCTCCGGCTACGGCTTCTACCTGCTCGCCGGCAGGCCGGTCTTCCTCTGGAACCTGCTCGATCGCGAACGCATCGAGTGGGAGAGCCCAGAGCCGCTGAAGCCCGGCAAGCACACGGTCGAGTTCGCGTTCGCCTACGAGGGCAAGGGGCCCGGCACGCTGCGGTTCGACAGCTTCAGTGGCGTCGGCCAGCCGGGCACCGGGACGTTGCGCGTCGACGGGAAGGATGTCGCGACCCGGCGCATGGAGCACACGCTGCCGATGATCCTGCAGTGGGACGAGGCCTTCGACGTCGGCTCCGATACGCTGACCGGTGTGAACGATGCGGACTACCAGCCGCCGTTCGCCCTGACCGCGAAGCTCGACAAGCTGACGATCGCGATCGACCGCCCGCAACTCTCGCCCGAGGACGTGCAGAAGCTCGAGGCCGCCATGCGAGCCCACGCGTCCAGCGAGTAGGCCGCTCGGCCGGCGGCCTCGCGCACGGCGTCTTGTGGCGAGCCGGCTGCCGTCGTAGCGTGGAGGCCATGATGGACGGCTGGACGCAGCAGATCCGCGTCGTCGGAACCAGCCGCTACGGACCGTTGCTGATCGTCCTGACGATTCTCCTGGCGGTCGGCCCACCCATGGCGGAGTGGCGGCACGGGGAGTTCGCGGTGGCCGCGTTGTTCATCGCGCTGATGCTCACGGCCGCGGCCGCCGTGAGTCACGTCTCGGAGACGCGTCGCCGCCTCCTGGCCTTCGCGTTGCTCGTGATCGCCGCCGACACCTCCCTGGCACTCGATCCGGCGATGCCGGTGATGGTCGCCGTGGGCGGCCTGCGAGCGGCCTTTCTGGCCTTCGTGACGATCGCGATCCTGAGCCACGTCGTGCGCACCGACCAGGTGACCCACGACACGATCCTCGGCGGGATCGTCGTCTATCTGCTGATCGGCTTCTTCTTCCAGTCCGCGTACGGGCTCGTCGAGATCTTCCATCCGGGCTCGTTCCTGGCCGGGGACGTCGCCGTCAGCGCACTCCCCGGTGTCGACCGCGCTCACGGTCGCTATCCGGCGCTCGTCTATTACAGCTTCGTGACGCTCTCGACGGTCGGGTTCGGCGACATCGCGCCCACGTGGTCGCTGCCGCAATCGCTGTCGACGGCCGAAGCCGTCATCGGGCAGCTGTATCTCGCGATCCTCGTCGCGAGCCTGGTCGGGATGCGTCTTTCCGGACGGAGTTCCAGACCGGACGATTCGTGACCCGACGATCGGGATCTCGCTTCTCCGGGCGAGGCGCGATCGTGGTTCGTCCCGGACTTCTCTTCACACGAACCGCGCTGCCGCCAACGCGAACCTCTGCGGTGCGGTCATGTCCATCCGAACAGGAGGATCGAAGGTCGGCAACTCTCAGCGGGCCAGGCCGAAGCTCATCGTCGAGGGCTCGCTGAGAAAGCCGCTGACGAGCTTCGGGAGGACGGGAGACACGATGAACTGGAGGTTCCACTGTTGCCCGAACTCGTCGGGGCTGACCACCATGTACTGCCCTCCGACCGCAAGCCGCACTGGCAGTTTTCCGAACTTGACGACCTTGCTCACCGACACTCCGACGGGAACGGTCCAGACATCTCCCCGTCCATTGGCCTTCCAGTCGGCCAGAATGTTGCCCGAGTACCCGACGCTCCAGCCGTCGCGCAGGAAGTACGACGCGATGGGTTGCAGATTCATCGAGTTGGTGGAGCGGCGGTCGTCCTGGTCCGCGAACGACCACCAGTTCTGGAACAGGACGCCGGCAATCCACTTGTCCGCCAGATAGCCGCCGAGGGCGGCGGGGCCGGCCTGCCACTTCCCGCTTCCGGTGAAGTCGGAGCCGGCACTGGGAAAGACCCACGTTGGTCCGACCCCGAGCAGCCAGTTCCCGGCGAGCTTCGGCGTCGCCGACACGAGCTGCAGAAGCGCGATATCTCCGAACGCCGTCGAGCGTTCGGATCGGGACGGGTCGTTCGGGTTCGGATGCGGCTGCGACACGAAGAGAGGAATGACCGGCCGCGTGATCAGGTTCCAGTTCTCGGAGATCCCGATCGGGAGCACCGGTTGGAACAGCAGGTTGGAACTCCATTCGTCGCCATGCTCGGGCGTGTCGTATTCGAGCACGGAGTTGTTCTGCTGGAAGGTGAGAGACCACAGATCACTCACCGGGTTGGTGAGTTGCTTGTTGATCTCCGTCGCCGATCGCTCCGTAGGGTCGGCCGGAGCCGTCCTCGGGGCCGGATCCGCTGCCCGCCCGGATCCAGCAAGCAGCACGACGATCGGAAGCATCGCTACGAGTCCAGACCGCCAGATTCCTCGAAGGCTCATGGCGGAACGATCGACTGAAGGCGCACCGTCACCTGTCATCTGGCGCCAGCCCCGCTCGGCGAAGGCGATCGGTGCAGCGAGATTGCCGTCCCGAGGAATTCGCGCTCCGATCCCCCGCGTCCGTCCGACCCTCCTGGTCTTCATTCCCCTGGGCTGTACCAGATCGGCGACGTGTAGGCGCGGTCCTGCGTCGTCATCGGAACGCCGTCTGGCGTTGCGAGCGCGAAGACCCGCGCATCATGAGCCGTCCAGCGCGGGGTCGGGATCTCGATCACCCGGACGTAGTAGAAGGCCCGCAGGGAACGATCGAAGTCCGGGTCCTGCCAGACGCGCATCAGCTCGCGGTCGCCGATCGTGTTGGTCCACGTGGCACTCGCGACGTCGACGGTGTCTCCGACCGCCGGCAGCTTCCCGGTGGCGTCGGGCTTCCGGTTGCCCGACCAGGCGACGTCGTACACCTTCTCGTGGAGGGATCCGTCCGCGGCGAGCCACCCCTTGATCACCTGGATCCGATCGAGGTTCGCGCCGAGGGGATCCTTCAGCGCGGCGACGAGGAAGGTCGGGGACTTTCCCGCCGGCGCGCTGGCGAGATCGCCGCCCATCGGCACGCCCTTCGCGTAGCCGATCGACGCGGGGCTGTGGGTCTCGAGATCCTTCGGCTCGAAGTCGAAACCGCCGAAGAAACGCACGATCATCCGGGGCCCCGTCGTCGCGTAGGTTTCCTTGCGCTCCATCGCGTCCCAGAGCGCCTCCCGGGTGTTCTCGGTGGCCCACACCGCCGCGTAGCCGGACGCCACCATCTCCCAGCCCATGATGACGGCGCCGCTCGGCGACTGGATGAACGGGTGGGACATGCGTTCGGGGCTCGGCTCGTGCGCGGAGGTCTTGCCGAAGAAGTTGTCCTCGTCCGCCGTCGCAAGGCCCGTATGCGAGTCCGTCGAGCCGATCATCCCGAACTTGTATGGGTTGGTCCCGAGCTGCTGTTCGTGGGCGAGGCCGTTCTTCAGGGCCGCGCGGGCGTACTCGAACTCGAGCATCGAGTCCTGCTTGGCTTCGCTGAGGTCGAGGTTGCCCTTGTCCCAGGTCTCGTAGTCGGCGAATTCGTCGTTCGGCGACAGGAGGGGATGGGTCTCGCCGTCGCCCTTGATCTGGGTCGCCTCGTAGAGCCGCTCCCACTTCGCGCGCGCCTCCGCGTACTCGCGGTCGATCGGTTTCCCGGTGAACGACTCGATGGTCGGGAACATCCTGCCGTTGCTGAGGTTGCCGTTGTGGGCGATCGCGAGGACCTGGCCGCCGGTCTTCGCTTCGTAGGCCTCCATCCACTTCCACAAGTCGCGCGGGTCGTCGCTGCCGAGCGGCTTCGCCGTCGTGTACGGCTCGATCTGGCGGGCCCGCGACGCGTCGTCCCGGAAGATCACGTTGCGGTGCAGGTTGTTGCCGCCGGTGTTCGAAGTCCATTCGTAGCCGATGAAGGCCGTGAAACGGCCCGGATCGTTCGCCTGCTCCGCCGCGTCGATCGTCTCCTGCCAGGCGCCGCGATACGCGGCGGTGCCCGGCACGGGAAGAATCGCCTCCGAGATCGTCCCCTTGCCGAAGTTGACGATGATGTCGACGGCGGCCTCCGCGCCGCGGCCTGAGGCGATCATGTCGTGCCACTTCCGGCCCTGCTCGTCCGCGAGGATCTTCGCGTCGCCGTCGAGTAGCAACGGGAAGAAGCCGAAGCCGTCGGAGTGATCGGCCACGACGAGAAAGTCGAGCGGGCGCGCCAGTCGGACCGGCTGGCCGGTCGACGACGTGACCTGCTCGCCGCGGGCGAAACGGTACGCATCGCGCGGGCCGAGCCGTGCGCCGAACGCCCCGGCGTCCATCGAGAACGACGTGTGAAGGTGCGTGTCTCCGAAGAACGGGCGCGTGGGCTCGGCGCGGGTCGCGTACGGCGAGTACGGCGGCTTCTCGGGTGATTCCCCTGCGGCGCGGATCGGCAACACCGATCCGACACCGAGCAGGGTGGCCAGCAGGATGCCTCGGACGAGATCGATGGACATGGATCTTCTCCTCTCGATGGGGCCGCGCCTCGGTTCAGAACGCCGCGACGCGCTGGATCACCCAGAACGTGGCGAGGATGCCGATCGCGTATGGGGGTACGAGGTCCATCCAGCGCGGGGGCGCGCCCGCGAGTCGACGCAGCGCCGCCGCGGCGACGAGCACGGCGGCGAGGAATGCGAGCTGGCCCGCCTCGACGCCGAGGTTGAAGAACAGCAGCGCAGCCGGAATGCGTCCCTCCGGCAGTCCGATCTCGCCGAGCGCGCCGGCGAAGCCGAAGCCGTGCAGCAGCCCGAACGCGAACGCGACGACCCACGGCGCGCGAGCCGTGAGCCCGTCGCGGCCGCGGCGGGAGCGCACGATCTCTGCGGCGACCAGCACGATGCTCGCCGCGATGATCGCCTCGATGGGTGGCGCCGGCGCGTGGACGAAGCCGAGCGTCGCGAGACCGAGCGTCAGGCTGTGCGCCGCCGTGAAGGCCGTGATCGCTCCGATCAATCTCGGGCCGCCTCGCGTCACGAGCAGCAGCGCCAGGACGAAGAGCAGGTGGTCGAGGCCGAGCAGGATGTGCTCCACGCCGAGCCCGAGATAGACGCCCGCCACGGAAGCCCTCGAGGTCTGCTCGGGAATCACCGCCGCCGGCTCACGAGGCGTCAGTCGCCGGGTCCAATCGGTGCCGTCGGCGAACTCGATCCGGACCAGCGCATCCGTCATCGTGGCTTCGAGCCCGGCGATGCGCAGGGTCTGGCCCCGCAGCGGTTCGACCGAGCGCGCACTCCACGTCTGCACCGCCGCTCCCCCCGAGGCGCGCGTGACGATCGGCGACGACGCCTCGACGGGCCCGGAGAACTCCGGAGACAGCGCGAGCCTACGTTCGCCCCGCATCGGCGTCTTCCACGACACATGAAACGATCCGGCGTCACCTTCACGAAGCTCGAGGTAGGCAGGGCGCAGCTCATGGGCGTTGGCGGGGATGCTGATGAGGAGCAGCAGCGTGGCGAGCAGAGCTCTCCTCACCGTTCGGCACTGGCCAGCGGTCCGAGCCACGGCTCGACCGCGTCGTCGACGACGAGCTCGTACTTCACGAGCAGCGAGCGGAGCAGCAGGCCCTCGGCATCGCCCGTCTCGTCGCGGAGCCAATCCTCACGGACGCGTTCTCGCGCGGCTTCGAACGCGAGCGGCGTTGCGGCCTGCCGGTCCGTCACGCGAACGAGATGAAAGCCATACGCGGATCGAAACGGCCCGCGCCAGGTTCCGCCCTCGAGACCGAGGACCGCTTCGGCGAATTCGCGTCCGAACAGGTTCGTGACGGTCGGCTCGTCGACGCCCGGGTACTCGCGAGCCAGCAGCGTCGGGTCGCCCAGCTCGTCGATCGGTCCGGCTCCGAGCGCGGCGAGGCCGCGTTCGGCATCGATCTCGCGCGAGAAGAAGATCTGGTCGAAAGAGATGCGCGCCGCCCTGCGGTAGCGGGACCGGTCGCGGTCGTAGCGGCGGCGCAGCTCCGCCTCGTCCGGACCCGAGAGCAGCAACCCGTCCTGCAGCAGGAACTCCATCTTCTGCGCCAGTCGCCGGCGCACGACGGTGTCGTCCTCGTCGAGTCCGAGCGCACGGGCCTCGCGGGCGAGCAGTTCCTCCCGGACGTAGCCGGAGACGAGCTGGCGCAGCTCCCGGTCGTCGGGCGGGCGCTGGTGCTGCCGGGTCCAGGAGGATCGGAGCCACTCGAGATCCGTGGCGGTGATCCGGACGACGCTGCGCGGCTCGTCGGCGTCCCGATCGAGCGCGCCGTAGACGCCGAACAGCAGGGCGCCGGCCAGGAAGAAATGGAGCAGCGGCTCCCGGAGCCAGGCGCTCAGCACGGAGATCCCGCTCGCGCCGCCAGAATCATCGGATCCAGCCCTGCTGCTGGAATCGCGGCTCGATCTGCTTCGCGATCTCCTTCGCGGTCCCCCGCGCTCGGCCCTCGATCGTGCTCGCGCCACTGAGCTCACCGCCGGCCTTGACGGCAGTCATGACGACGAGTCCGATCGGATTCGCGGTGGCGATCGCGACGCCTGCCGGCACGATGGCCCCGGGGACCTTCCCCCCGCCGGAATCCACGGACCCGGATCCGAGCTTCCGCAGGCCCTGCGGCGTCATCTGGAAGCCTTCGACGTAGGTTTTCAGGTGCGCCGAGCCGGATCCGAACCCGATCACCATGCGCTTGGCGGCGCTGCCCTCGTCGATCGACACGAAGTAGCCGCGGATCACGAGGTCGTCGATCTGCGGCGCGGCGTCGTCCGGCGCATGGCGCGCGGGGAGGCCCATCTCCTGGATCTCCTCGGCCAGCGCGCGCGCGACCTCGGCCCCGAGGGCGCGACCCTCCTCGAGTTCCTCGGCCGTCGGCACCTGCTGCTCGTCGTACTGACCCGCGAGCCCGGAGTGTCCCGGGACATCCTCGGGCGACGCGCCGAAGTCGTAGACGAGGATCTGGTTCGGGCGCCGGATCGGCTCGTCCACGAGGATCTCCCGATCCGAGACGGTGTTCGAGGCGCATCCGGATACGAGGGCGAGAACGAACACGATGGCCGAGAGGCGTCGGACAGGGTTCATCGCAAGTCTCCTGAGTGCTGGCGAGTCGTGCGAGGAGCGCACACCTACTGCACCTTCGCGCGGGCTTCTTCGAACATCGATTCGAGCTGCGAGGACAGCACCTTGCTGCCGAGGGACCGCTTGGTTCCTCCCCCGAAGCCGGTGATCTGGTCCGTCGACGTGCGGTTCCCGTAGACGACCACCGCGCCGCCGCCCTGCGCCGGCAGGAACGCGGCGATCGCCTGCTCGGCGTTGTAGCCGGTGCTGACATAGAACTGGCGCTGCGCGACGATCCACGCCTCGCCGTCGGGAATCAGCAGCACGTGCGTGAGGACGATCGTCGGCTCGCCGTGCGCCTCGAAGTGCGACCAGCGGAAGATCTCTTCGGTGCCGGCCGGCTTGTCGTTCGGGTACGAGAGCAGCAGCTGGAACGCGGCCGGCGCGTACTGGTGGAGCGCCTTCGATGCGTTCGTGGCGATCCGCAGCTCCTCGGCAGGCGAGCGCGTCTCCCCGTCCGCCAGCGCGTACGGCTCGATGCCGGCGAGGCCTCGCGTGCGATAGGCCCCGACCCGCTCGAGCAGCGCGCTGCGGACCGCGGCCTCGACGACGCCCGGGGTGGCGCTGTCGCCGAGCGCGTGGAAGGCGGCGATCTCTTTGCTCGAAAGGTTGAGATCGCCGCCGGGAGCCGCACCGACGTAGGCCTGCGTGCGTTTCGCCGGATCCGGCTCGAGCGTGAGCTTCGCGAAGTCGGCCGGGAGTCCCGGCGATGACACCACGCCGAAGGCGATCATGTTCGCGTCGACCCGGTCGAGCAGGTCGCGCTTCGACGCCTCGACGAGCTGCGCCGGCGAGACCGGGACCTGGAACGCCAACGCTGCCGTCAGCTCGCGTTCCGAGGCGGGGGGGAGCGACTGACGGACCAGCTTCCCGGCCTCGATCTGGGCGACCTCGTCCGGCGTGAGGCCGAGGCTCGAGAGAAGCGCCGGGGTCGCCGGCAGCTCCGCTCCTGCCGACGATGGCCCGATCACGGCCGCGGGCGCCGCCAGCATCCAGGCACCGAGGAGGACACGAACCAGACGTCGCACGCGAGGGCTGCGAGCGCTCATCGGTTGGTTCCGTTCACTGCCTTCGCGATCGATCCCCCCCAACCTTCAGTAACCCGAAGGCGGAGCGATCGCGATGTACGTCAGCTCCCCCTTCACGTAGGCTTTCTGGAACCAGTTCGGCGCACAGTGGTAGTACGTGACGTCGTCGATGATGGCGGTGGTCATCTTGCAGGCCGCCGGCTGGCTCGAAGACGACGTCGTCATCGACTTCATCGCGCTCACCGTCACTGCGGTGCCGGCGACGATCACGGCCGCCGCGGCGAGGTCGCTGGAATCGACCGTGTGGTAGCTGCCGCCCCAGTACGCGCCGTGGACGTCGTCGAGTTCGTCGTTCCATGCATCCTGGCGGTCCTCCTGCATCCCCTGTTGGTGGTCCTGCCGGTCCTCACGGCTCGAGTCGGCGTAGTCCTGGCGACTTTGCTGCGCATCGCTCCCCGACTGTCGACGCGCGGCCTGGTTCGCCGAGGTCGTCGCCGAGGCGGACTGCTGCCGTGCCGCCTGGTTGCCCGACACCGCCTGTTGTCGAGATCCCTCGCTGGCGGAACGCGTCGCCTGCGCCTGGCCGCTGCGTGCGCCGGACGCTTGTCTCCCGGAGATCTGGCCTCCGCCCTGGAAGCCCCCGCCGCCGCGTCCGCTGAACGATCCGCTGGCCGCAGCCCCGCCGCGCGAGAAGCCGCCTCCACGACCGCCGCCCCCTCCGCCGCCGCCCCGTCCCCGGGCGTCCGCGGCCAGCGCCCCGAGGAAGAGTGCGACCGTCGCGACGGCGAGAATCCGCAGGGCCTGGTGTCGGGCGCGCATCATCGCTCTTCCTCCGCGGTCGAAGCCACCGGTATCGGCGCGAACGCGACGCGCTCGGCGCCCGCGGGCGGCTCGAAGGTGAACACCGCATCCGATGCCTTCGGCGAGAGATCCCAGCCAGCGAACCGCGCCCGGAACTGCGGCTGACCCGCCTCGTGCTCGTAGGTGATCGCGATGCGCCGCGGCAGGGAGTCCTTCCGGGCGACCCAGAGCTGCATGCCGGCGAGTTCGTTGCGGAGCGAGACGTGGTCGCAGAGCTCGCCGTCGATCGTCGCTTCGCCGACATAGGCGGCATCGTCGATCTTCTCGGTCAGCAGCTTCGGCAGGTCCGGCGACAGGAACTCCGCCAGCGCGACCGGCACGCCGAGGCGCTCGCCGGCGTACGCGACGATGTCGTCCACCGGCCCGCTGCGAGCGACGCTGGCGTAGGCCTCGTGATCGAGATCCTGGAGGACGAGCTGGGATCCGTCGTAGAGGAGGCGCTTCGTGCCGCCTTCTCGCGGCGCGAGCTCGACGCGCAGGCGGTCGGGGCGACGCATGACGAGGCTGCGCGTGGCGCCGAACTCGAGCGTGCGGCCGTCTTCCTGCACGACGTCCCACGCGATCTCGCCGTGCATCGCGAGACGCTCGGCGCCGGCGATGCGCGCGGTCATGCGAGCGACGATGGCCATGGCCTGCTCGTCGCGGGTCGCCGAGGCGCCCGCTGGCTGCGCGGCTGCGTACGGCGGGATCAGCACGAGCGCGAGGAAGCCGAGGACTGTCGGGCTCACGCGTCCGAGCCGCGGGAAGCCCGATCGACGCTCGCTGGGTTGCGGACTCACCGGATTCCCCCTCCTGCTCGGGTCAGAATGGGTATCGATAGGTCCGGCGCGCCGGTTGGGCCTGTCATTTCGCGCCAGTCGCCGAAGCGGGAAGCGCCACCAGCATCGCCGCGATCGCGCGGTTCATGGTCCCGAGCGCCGCGCGCTGCGCCGCGACCAGGTCTTCGAACGATGCCGAAGCGGTCGGCTCCACAGCATGGAACTCCTCGACTGCCAGGGCCTGCCCCTCGCCCGGGGACACGACCGTCCAGCGCGCGCGCAACGTCACCGACTCGCCGGGCACGCCCTCGAACTCCCGGACGTCGAGAAGCACCCGATAGTCCAGCCGAAAGGTCGGCTCGTTCGGGAACGCGACGACCCGGGGCGTGCCGAGCAGCCGCCCGAGGTCGTCCGCGACGACGCGCAGGACGTCGGTGCGCAGCGAGCCGGCCCAGCGGTTCGCGTTGGAGAGCGCGAGGCCGTGGGAGCCGTCGCGCGTGACGATCTCGGGGCGATCGAGGTAGCGCGGAAACTCGAGCGGTCCGACGGCGAGACCGAGCTCGGGGCGCCTGGCGACGGGAGGCGTTCCGCCCGACTCGACGGCGCCGAGCGTGTAGAACTGCGTCGTCGGCCCCCCACCGAGGCAGCCGCACACGATCAGGGCCGGGACGACGAGGACCCACAGCAGCGCGTTTCGATCCGGCATTCCTATTGCTCTCCCCGTCCGAAGATCACCGAACTCGGGTCTCGTTCGATCTGGTCCGCCGCCAGGCCGAGCGATCGCGCGGCGTCGGTCAACTCGTAGAGCGCGCGGCGCAGGTCCTGGCTCAAGGCCGAGTCCGGCGCGACGAGGGAGCTCGTCGATGCGAGCGTGCGCTCGGCCTGCTCGAGCGAGGCGCGCGCAGCGACGAGCGACGCGCTCAGATCCGCGCCGATCCGCTCGAACGGGATCTGTTCGAGCCGCTTCACCAGGCTCGTGAGACCCGCGGTGATCTCCTCGAGCGGGGTCGGAATCGTCGGGAACACCGGATAGGGTTGCTGCCAGACGATCTCGGCCGGCTCGGCGTCTTCGTAGATGTCGAGCGCCACCGTGAGCTGGCCCGTCAGCAGGTTGCCGCTCTTCAGCTGCGCGCGCATGCCCCTCGCTACGAGAGCGTCGAGTCGCTGGCGGCGCTCATCGGGGGGCAGGTGCATGTCGCCGAACCGCTGCGGCTCGATCTCCAGCACGACCGGGATCCGGAGGTTCTTCTGTTCTGGATCCAGTTCCAGCCGGACATCTCGCACCTGTCCCACGCGGATGCCCCGGAACTCGACCGGCGAGCCGGGGACGAGTCCGCGCACGGACTGGTCGAAGTACACGATCCACTCCGTCTTCTCGGTGTAGATCTCCCTCTGGGTCGCCGCGCGGTTCTCGTACAGCGGGAACACGGCGCCCTCGGCGGCGCGATCGCCGCCGTCGCGCTCCGGCGTCTCGAACGAGATGCCGCCGACGAGGATGCTGACGAGGGACTCCGTATCGACGCTGACTCCGTCCGCACTCATCGAGAAATCGACGCCGCTCGCGTTCCAGAAGCGCGTGCCGGCATGGATCCTCTCGTCGTGCGGTGCGTCGACGAAGATCTGGATCTCCACGAAGTCGCCCGAAGGATCGAGCTCGGACGCCACGACCTGGCCGACGCGGATGCGCCGGAAGAACACCGGCGCGCCGACGTCGACGGCGCCGGCGTGGTAGGAATGCAGCACGAAGTGCCGGCCGGGTTCGTCGATGGTCACGACCGGCGGCGTCTCGAGGCCCTGGAACTCGCGGGTCGGCTTGCCCTCGCGCACCGGATCGAGCCCGATGGTGGCGCCGGAGAAGATCGTGCCGAGGCCGGAGACCTGCCCCCCCGCCACGCGCGCCCGGACCACCCAGAAGCGCGTGCCCTCGCGCAGATACTCCTCCGCGCCGTTCACCATGCGCGCGCGACAGACGACGTGGGAGAGGTCGTCGGCGAGCCGGATCTCCTCGACGACGCCCAGCTCGACGGACTTGTACTCGACCTTGGTCTTGCCGGCCTCGAGTCCGTCGGCCGTCGCGAAGCGGATCGTGATCTCGGGACCGCGCTCGGAGAACGTGCGCCACGCGACGAAGCCGCCGACCAGCGCCGCGATCAGCGGGATCAACCAGACGATCGAAGGACGCCGGCGCGTTTCGACCACGGCCTCGGCGACCGCGGCGGGCAGGGCGTCTCCAGGGTCTCGTTCGCTCATGTTCTCCTCGCTGCGCTGCGGTCCCAGAGGAGCCGCGGATCGAAGGCTTCGGCCGCCAGCATCGTGAGCACGACGACCGCGCCGAAGAAGACCGCCCCCGTCTCGGCCTGGATCGTCGCGAGCGAGCCGAGCCGGACCAGCGCCACCAGGATCGTCACGACGAAGATGTCGACCATCGACCAGCGGCCGATCGCCTCGGTGATGCGATACAGGCGCGTCCGCTCCGCGGGGCGCCAGCTCGAGCCGCGCCGGACGGAGATCAGCAGGAACGCGAGGATCAAGATCTTCAGGACCGGGACGAACACGCTGGCCGTGAACACGACCACCGCCAGCGGCCACATGCCGTGCAGGAGGAGATAGACGACCCCACTCATGATGGTGTCGGACTGCGCCTTGCCGAGCGACGTCACGGTCATGATGGGCAGCACGTTCGCCGGCACGTAGCAGAGCGCGGCCGCGAGCACGAGCGCCGTGGTCCGCTCGAGGCTGCGCGGCTTGCGGGCGTGCAGCGGCGCGCCGCAGCGCGGGCAACGCACGCCGTGGCCGGGCGTTCCGGGCAGCCGGCACAGCAGATGGCAGTCGTGGCACGTGGCGCAGGAGGCGGCAAGCGCCGTGGCCGGGGACGTCGTCATCGACGGACCTCCAGCTTCTCCCAGACGGCCTCGGGATCGAGCGACGCCATCGCGCCGGCGAGCACGACGATCAGCAGCGCGAACGCATAGATGGCGAGCCCCGGGATCACGTCGGCCATGCCGACGAGCTTGGTCACGGCCACCAGGATCCCGACCAGGAAGACCTCCATCATGCTCCACGGCTGGACCCGGCGCAGCAGACGGAAGGCGCGCGCCATCTGCCACGGCAACCGCCCCAGGTGAATGGGCAGCAGGACGTGGAGCAGCAGGGCGATCTGGAGCATCGGAGCCAGCACGGTCGTCACGAGCACCAGCGCGGAGATCTCGGGAAGGCCTTGCTCGTAGAGATCGACGACTCCCGTGAGCAGCGTCGTCTGCGTAACCTGCCCCCGCATCTCGAAGGAGAGGAACGGGAACGCCTGGGCCACGAGGAAGAGCACCGCCGCGGCGAGCGAGAGCGCCAACGTGCGCTCGATGGCGTTGCGCCGCCGCCGGCGCAGGATGCCGCCGCAGCGCGTACAACGAGCCGTGTCGCCCTCCGGAACGGGCGGCAGGTGCAGCAGGAGATCGCAGTCGTGACAGGCGACAAGGGACAAGTGGGGACCACTCTAGCCGGGATCTGCTGCGGCGATCGCGCGGCCAGATCGAACCGCTCGGGACACCGGGCTGCCTGTCACTCGGCGCCACGACTACGGCGACGTCGTTTTGTGGCGCTTGGCAGCGTCCTCCCGCGGGCGGACCGGAACCGTGCCGGCCGCGCGGACCCACCGCCGGTGCCGTCTGGTATCGTCTCCCCCCATCTGGCACCCTCTCCGCGGTTCGGCACGGGGGGCGCCGACGAGGGAGCGCCGGTGGCCACGATCCCGCTGACCGCCATCCCGCTGGTCCGCGCGAGCAGCGCGCGGCCGCTGTTCCGGTTCGCGGAAGGCGGCGGGACGGCGCTGCGGCCGTTCCGGGACCGGCTCCAGCCCGCGTTTCGCGGCGAAGAGTCGCTGCTGCCGCTCGCCCTTGTCGGATCGGTGTTCGAGGACATCGCCCGAGCGGCCGGGCTCGAAGACGCCGGGTTCCGCATCGGCGTCGAGACGCCCATCGAGACGTTCGGAGCATGGGGCGGGCTCCTCGCGCGATCCCCGACCGTCGGCGCCTTCCTCGACGCGGCGCTGGCGGGCTACCGACACTTCAACACCGGCTACCGCCTGTGGACCGTCGTACGCGGAGACGAACTCTGGCTCTTTCTCCGGTTCAGCCGGGCGCTCCGGCGCGGGCGCGGCCATGTGATCGATCTCGCGCTGATGATGTGGCTGGCGGCGTTTCGCCGGATGCTGGGACCCGCCTGGCGGCCCCGCGAGATCCACCTGGAGGGGGAGCCGCCGCGCCATGCGCGCGAGATGGAGGCGCTCGCGACGCATCGGGTCTGCTACCGGCAGCCGACCCTGGCACTGGTGTTCCCGCGCGACCTCCTGGCATGCCCGACGCGGATCCCGTCGGTTGCGCGGCTTCCTTCCCTCGAGACGTGCGATCCGGCTCCCGATTTCGCCGGATCGGTTCGACAGACCGTCGTGTCGCTGCTGCACCTCGGTCTCCTCGACCTGTCGAGTGCCGCGGAGATGGCGGGCATGAGTGAGCGATCTTTCCAGCGCCGCCTCGCCGGCGCCGGCCTCTGCTTCAGCCGGCTCGTCGACGAGGCGCGGTTCGATGAGGCGCACGCGCTGCTGGCGGACGGCTCGCTTCGCGTGATCGACGTCTCGACCGCGCTCGGCTACCGCGACTCGGCGAACTTCACGCGGGCCTTCCGGCGCTGGACCGGCGTCTCGCCGCAGCGGTTCCGTCGCGTGGGTCCGGCAGGCGCAAGCGAGGCGGTCGCGACCCCGTTCCTCGGGTGACGCCGGAACGGCGGGCGTTCGATCCGGCGGATCCGCGTCATCACGCGAGCTTCCGCCGGGGCCTCGCTCTGTTCGCCGCCGGCGCCTTCCACGAGGCCCACGAAGCGTTCGAGGAGCTTTGGCGTGGGTACGGGCGTCGCAGCGCCGAAGGGCAACTGCTCCAGGCGCTGGTGCAGCTTTGTGCGTCCGAACTGAAGCGCTGCGCCGGCGGCCCCGCCGCAGCCCGGCTGGCGGCGCGCGCGGCCGCCCATCTCGACGGCCTGCCCCCTGTCGTCCTGGGCGTCGGGGCGGCGGAGCTGGCGGTCCGGATCCGGAGCTCGGAACGGCCGGTCCGGGTGCCGCTCGAAGACCCGCTCCGGCTCCGGCTGGACGACCCGGATGGCGTCGGATAGGCTACCGACCGACAGGTCACTGAACAAGATTTCAGCAGGTGAAATGGGCTTCAGTCCGACGCACTCCGCAACCGCAACCGAGGAGCCGGTCGGGGCGCCCGCGCGCCAGCGCGCCGAGACCCGGAAGCGCCTCGTCGCCGCCGGCACCGAGCTGTTCGCGCGCGAGGGTCTGCACCGGACGACGTCGACGCAGATCGCGCGCGCCGCCGGCGTCGCCGCCGGCACGTTCTACCTCCACTTCGCCGACAAGCAGGCGCTGTTCCGCGAGATCGCGTTCGCCGCGCTGATCCAGCTCCGCGCCCGGCTCGCCGAGGCGAGCGCCGCCGCCGGATCGGACCCGCGTGCCCAGCTTCCGGCGCGCATGCGCGCGCTCGTCGACTTCGCCGAGACCCAGCGCCCGCTCGTGCAGATCCTGTTCGGCCGCGGCGACGAGGCCGCGCTCGGCGAGGAGCTGCTCGACGAGCTGTTCCCGGGCGTCGCGGCCCGGCTGCGCGAGCGCATCGACGAAGGCCTCGCCGATCCCGGCCTGCACCCCGCCGTCGCGGCGCGCGCACTGCTGGCGATGTGGTCCGGCGTCGTCGCGTGGTGGGTCGAGGACCCGAGCCGCGCCTCGCGCGACGACGTCGTCGAGACGCTGGTCCGGCTCCACCCGATCCATCGAAGTGTTACACCGATCTGAACGCGCCCCCACCCCGAAGCGCCGCATCCGCGGCGTCGCCGCAGGAGACCGCACCGATCATGGCCGACCACATCACCCACGATGCCATCTACGACACCGTCGACCGCGACGACTTCGACGCGATGGTCGAGATCGACCGCTACGCGCGGCGCACCGGCGCGTTCGACGAGATCATCTCGGCGACCGAGGATCATTTCTGGGATCCCCTCGACCCGGCCTACGTCGATTTCTCGCAGCCGTTTGACACCCGGAACGAGACGATCATGCCGCGCGATTTCACGATCGAGCTGAACTGCGCCGTCGCGGATCGGCTCGACGAGGGCCAGAAGATCGCGTTGGCCAACGAGGTCACGCGCTTCAGCCTGTCGCAGATCCTGCACGGCGAGCAGGGCGCGCTGTCGCTGTCGGCGAGCCTGTGTCACGTGCTCTACGACCCGGGCGCCCAGGAGTACGCGGCGAACCAGGCGCGCGAAGAGGCGCGTCACGTGACGGCCTTCTCTCGGTATGTCGGCGCCCGCTGGGGCACGCCGATGCCGGTCGGCCAGACGCTCGGCGAGCTGATGAACGAACTGGTGCTGGCGCCCGAGGTCTACAAGAAGCTGATCGGCATGCAGATGCTGATCGAAGGCCTCGCGATGGGGGCGTTCGCCACGCTGCACAGCAAGACCAACGACCCGCTCCTGCGCCGCACCGTGCAGCTCGTGATGACCGACGAGGCGTTCCACCACAAGTTCGGGCGGATCTGGGCCAAGCGCACCGTACCGAAGCTCAGCGAGGAGGAGCACGAGAAGGTCGAGCTGTGGGCCGCATCGTGCTTCCACAAGATCTTCATGAACCTCGTCAACGCCGAGCAGAAGCAGGCGATCTACCCCAAGTATGGCTTCGACTGGAAGTTCGTGCGCGCGTCCGTGATGGAGGCGTTCAACGACGACGACCGGCGCCGGATGATGAAGGAGAACACCAACATCTTCCGCGTGCTGATCAAGACGCTGCTGCACGGCGGCATCATCACCGAGCGCACGCGTCACCTCTACGAGGCGTGGGTGGACCTCGGCCAGCTCGAGCAGGAGCCCGACGGCGTCGTCGGCGACGCGATCGCCGAGGAGGCGATGGTCGAGCTGCGCGAGATCAACGGCCAGAAGCGCAAGAAGATCGGGCGCGCCTTCAAGGAAATGGCCCGGGCCGCCCAGTAGCCGGCCTGCGAGCAGGTCTGCCCGCCGCGACCCGCGAAATCTCGCGAGCCGCGACGGGGTTCCCTATGTTGCCCCTACATTGACTCGCGGATCGAAAGCGGTCCGCAGCGCGGCCCCAACCGGCTGAAAACCGGTCCAGAAAGGAACGACCCCCATGAGCGACATCCGATTCGACGGCAAAGTGGCCCTGATCACCGGCGCCGGCGGCGGCCTCGGCAAGACCTACGCGCTGCAGCTCGCGTCGCGCGGCTGCCAGGTCGTCGTCAACGACCTCGGCGGCAAGGCCGACGGCACCGGCGGCGGCTCGAGCATGGCCGACCAGACCGTCAAGGAGATCACGGAAGCCGGCGGCAAGGCGGTCGCCAACTACGATTCGGTCGCGACGCCCGAGGGTGGCAGGGCGATGGTGCAGACCGCGCTCGACAACTTCGGCCGCATCGACATCGTCATCAACAACGCCGGGATCCTGCGCGACAAGACCTTCATCAAGCTCGAGCCGCAGGACCTCGAGGCGGTCGTCGACGTGCATCTGAAGGGCGCCTTCTTCGTGACGCAGCCGGCGTTCGCGAAGATGAAGGAGCAGGGTTACGGGCGCATCGTGTTCACCGCGTCGAACGCCGGCCTGCTCGGCAACTTCGGGCAGACGAACTACGGCGCGGCGAAGATGGGCCTCGTGGGCCTCAGCAACGTGCTTTCGCTCGAAGGCGCCAAGTACAACATCAAGTGCAACGTGCTGGCGCCGGTGGCGCGCACGCGCCTGACCGAGGATCTCCTCGGCCCGCTCGCCGAAGCCCTCGACCCGGAGTGCGTGACGCCGCTCGTCACCTATCTCGTCTCCGACGCGTGCCAGGAGACGCACTCGATCTGGTCCGTGGGCGGCGGGCGCTACGCCCGGATGTTCGTCGGCCTCACCCGCGGTTGGTTCGCCGGCAAGGACGCCAAGGCCACCCCGGAGCAGGTGCGCGACCACGTCGGCGAGATTCGCAACACCGACGGCTACATCATCCCGGACAGCATCGCCGACGAGCTGAAACTCCTTATGGAGATGTTCAAGGGCTGACCATCGAGGGTGCGCCCCGCGAATTCGGGGCGCACCCCAATCGGCGTCCGGCAAGCGCCGGTCTGCCGGCGCGCGCAGCGAGGCGCAGCCGAGCGAAGTCGACAAGGACGCGCCCGCATGAGCAACCCAACCTCAATCGGCGTCCGGCAAGCGCCGGTCTGCCGGCGCGCGCAGCGAGGCGCAGCCGAGCGAAGTCGACAAGGACGCGCCCGCATGAGCAACCCAACCCCAACCGGCGTCCGGCAAGCGCCGGTCTGCCGGCGCGCGCAGCGAGGCGCAGCCGAGCGAAGTCGACAAGGACGCGCCCGCATGAGCAACCCAGCCTCAATCGGCGTCCGGCAAGCGCCGGTCTGCCGGCGCGCGCAGCGAGGCAAAGCCGAGCGAAGTCCATAAGGACGCGCCCATCCCAGCAACCACCCCCCGCAACGGAGCCCCCCATGCCCATCGACGTCGCAAAAGCCCTCGCCGCCACGCTCCCCGAAGTCCCCTACGGATGGGATGCCGACCGCGTCATCCTCTACCACCTCGGGATCGGCGCCGGCGCGGAGCCCACCGCTGCAGGCGAACTCGAGTACACGTACGAGAAGAGCCTGAAGGTCCTTCCGAGCTTCGCCGTCGTACCGTCGTTCCCGTTCGTCGGCGCGATCGCCCGGATCCCCGGGCTCACCGTCAACGTCGCGCTGATCCTGCACGGCGAGCAGGACGTGGAGCTGCATCGGCCGATCCCGACGGCGGCGAAGGTCGTGACGCGCGGCCGCGTCGCCGGCCTCTACGACAAGGGCAAGGCGGCGCTGGTGGTGCTCGAGGCGGAGACGTCGACCGACGCCGGCGAGAAGCTGTTCACGAACCGCTTCTCGATCTTCTGCCGAGGTGAGGGCGGCTTCGGCGGCGAGTCCGGACCGAAGCCGGGGAATGAAGCTCCGGATCGCAAGCCGGATCATGAGTTCGAATCGCAGACGCTGCCGCAGCAGGCCTTGTTGTATCGGCTCTCCGGCGACAAGAACCCGCTGCACGCGGATCCCGAGTTCGCGAAACTCGGCGGCTTCGATCGACCGATCCTGCACGGCCTGTGCTCGTTCGGCGCGGTGTGCAAGGCGGTCGTCGACGGCGCCGTCGGCGGCGACGTGGCGAAGGTGGCGCGCTACCAGGCGCGCTTCGCCGGCGTCGTGTTCCCGGGCGAGACGATCGTCACGAGCGTCTGGGCCGACGGGAAGCGTCTGCTGCTGGCGGCGAAGACCAAGGAGCGCGGAACGCCCGTGCTGAGCAACGCGGCGATCACGCTGCGCTGACGCGCGCGAGCCGTCAGCTCGTCTCGAGCAGCGCGTCGAGGTTCGGCCAGTGGATGGAGGTCTGGGCCGCGAAGGCGCGCAGCAACAGCTCGCGGTCGGTCGAGGACGCTTCGTCGCTGGCGGCCTTGCGAAACGCGGCGACGGCGCTGCGCAGCTTCTCCGCCTCCGGCTGCTCGGGGTCGCCGGTGAGCGTGCCCTTGTCGTGCTCGACGCCGATCGCATCGAGCCACTCGACGAGCAGTTCGTTGCGACACTCGAGGAAGTAGACGGCGAGCAGTTCCTCGGCGACCGGCGCCGACGCGACGCGCGAGAGCGCCTTCCGGATCAGCTCGGCGCGTCGCTCCGGCGGCTGCTTCTGCACGAAGACGGGGCGCGCCTTGATGGCGCCCGCGGTCAGGCCGATCGCTTGCGCCCAGCCGATCGGAGCCTGCTCCTTCAGCGCGTCGAGAAACGCTCGGGCGTGTTCGGGTTTCATCGTGGCGAACAGCTGGTTCGGGCGCACGGGAACGCATGACTCCTGGGTTCGTGGCGGCCCGAAGAGATGTAGCAGGAAAGCGCGGCCGTCTCGACCTCGGCATGCGCGAGTCAGCGACCGGCTCATGCGTCCAACGCGCTGGTCGGGCGAGGCCACCTTTCGTCCGCTGGGTTGGACGTTGGCTCTCCGGTTCCGGCGGTGGATCGGCGCGACGTGGCCTCCGCGCGCAGGACGCACGGAAACGATGTCGGCACGAGCCTTGCTCTCGCTCGCGTCACCTCAGGGAGTGTCGTTGCCGCGCGCTCGGGACGCGCACGGCAACGCCTCCCGGCGGCGCATGGAGGAGGGATGGCCGATGGCGACCCGGGTCCTGGTGGCGGACGACGCGCGCTTCATGCGCCAGGCGATCCGATCGATCCTCGAGGCGGACGGTTTCGAAGTGGTGGGCGAGGCGGTCGATGGCCGTGGCGTGGTCGAGGAATACTCGCGGCTGCAGCCCGACGTCGTGGCCGTGGACGTCGTCATGCCGGACGGCTCGGGCGTCGCCGTGACGCGGGAGATCCTCGCTTCCGATCCCGGGGCTCGGATCGTCGTGATGGGCGCGGTTGGCCACGAGGCGCTGGTTCAACAGGCGCTCGACGCCGGTGCGGCGGATGCCGTGGCGAAGCCCTTCAAGCCCGCTGCGGTCGTCGCGACGCTGCGCAAACTGATCGATCGCGAGCCCGAGCCGATCCCGTGACGTCTCGCGACCCTCAGGCCGCGTTGGCGTCGCGCGTCGCCGCGGCAGCCCTCGCGCGACGCGGCCGGCGGCGGCCGATGATCGAGCGCAGCCCGAGGTCGTAGCTGAAGTAGTGGTAGACCCAGTTGACGAAGACGACCAGGCGGTTGCGGAAGCCGGCCAGGAAGACGAGGTGTGCGACCAGCCACATCCACCACGCGAGCCGGCCCGCGAGCTGGACGCCGAGGACCACGGCGACGGCGCGATTGCGGCCGATCGTCGCCATCGTCCCGGGATCGCGATACTCGAACGGTCGAGGCGCGAGACCGGCGAGCTCGCGCACGAGGTTTTCGGCGACGCAGCGGCCCTGCTGGATCGCCGGCTGTGCGACCTGCGGCAGTCCCTCGGCGCCCTGCACCAGCGCCAGATCGCCGATCACGAACACGTCCGGGTGTCCGTCGAGCTGGAGCGTCGGCAGCACCGGCACCCGGGCCCCACGACCGAGCGACACCCCGAGCTGCGCGCCGAGCGCCGCGCCCCGGATGCCCGCGGCCCAGGCGACGGTGTGTGCGCGCAGCCGTTCGCCGCCGCGCAGCCGCACGCCGGTCTCGTCGACGGCCTCGACGAGCGCGTCGAAGCGGACCTCGACGCCGAGCTCCGCCACCTGCTCGAGCGCGCGGCGCGTGAGCGGCTCCGGGAACGCGCCGAGCAGCCGGTCGCGGCCCTCGACGAGCACGACGCGCATGCTGCTCGCGAGACCCGGAAAGTCGCGCGGCACGACGTGCCGGCGCATTTCGCCGAGCATGCCCGCGAGCTCGACGCCGGTCGGACCGCCGCCGACGACGACGAAGCCGAGCAGCGCCTCGCGCAGGCTCGCGTCTTCCGTCTGGGCCGCGCGTTCGAGGCAGCCGAGGACGTGGTTGCGCAGCGCGATGGCATCCTCGACGTGATGGAGAGGGAATGCCCGGGCTTCGGCGTCGGTGTTGCCGTAGTACTCGGTCGTGCTGCCCGTTGCGACGACCAGCCTGTCGTAGGGGATGCGTTCTCCGTCCGCGAGCCGGAGGCAGCGCGCGGCGAGGTCGACCCCCTGCACGTCGGCCATCCGGAAGCGCGCGTTCGGCAGCCTGCGCAGGATCGAGCGCACCGGGTGGCTCACGTCCTGGGCGGACAGCCCCGACGTCGCCACCTGATACAGCAATGGCAGGAATGCGTGGTAGTTCTCGCGATCGACGACCAGCACGTCGACGGGCGCGTCGCGCAGGCTGCGGGCCACCGACAGCCCGCCGAAGCCCGCGCCGACCACGACCACGCGCGGCCGCACGCCGTCGCTGCCGACCGGCCGGAGCCACGCCTCGCGCGCCGCCGTCGCCATCGTGAGGACGATCAGCGCCGACACGGCGGAGTGCAGGCCGGTGATCTCGACGGGAAGGCCGAGCTGGACGTTCGCGATGCCGATCCCGGCCTGCGCGAGCGTCAGCAAGAACGCGATCCGGAGCGGGCGGAACAGGCCCGCGTGACCGCGCGTGGCCCAGACGGTGGCTCCGAGCACGAGCAGCAAAAGGTACGCATTGCTGCGGTGCGCGAGGTGCAGGCCGACGGCGCCACGCCACGAGGGGAACCAGACGCCGCCGTTGCAGGTCGGCCATTCCGGACAGGCCATGCCGGCGTAGCTCGACGCCACGAGCCCGCCGAGGGCGACCTGCAGCACCACCAGCGCGCAGCTGAACCACACGGAACGGCGTAGACCGGTGGGCAGGGCCGGTCGCGGTCGGCGGACGGGGCCTTCGCGCAGCGCCCACGCGATCAGCAGCACGATCGCGGCGAAGGCATTCCCGAACAGCAGGTGCGCGGTGACCGTCGAGACGTGGAGCAGCAGCAGCACGGTGAGGCCGCCGAGCACGATCTGCGCGAGCAGCACGGCGCCGCCCGCGAGCAGCAGCCTGCGCAACGCGCGGTCCGCGTCGGACGCGCGCCACGCGAGCGCGGCCAGGGCGGCGTAGCCGAGTGCGATGCCGCTCGCGTAGTAGCGGTGGCCGACCTCCCAGGCGACCTCGAAGTCGAACTCGGGGATCCAGGCGCCGAAGCAGCGGGGCCAGTCCGGGCACGCAAGCCCGGCATCGTGCACGCGGACGAGGGCGCCGATCACGATCTGCGCGAACGTGAACGCCAGCAGCACGAAGAAGCCGCGTGCCAGCCGCCGCCGCCCCTGCTCGTCCGCCTGGTGCGGCGCGCTCACGGGCGGCCTGCGGTCAGGCGACGCCGGGGGGGGAGGGGATTCGCGCATCGACAACCTCGGAGGCAGGCTAAGGAATCGGGGTAGGGCCAACAACCGGCGCGCCGCCGCGAGCGGAGCGCGTTCGTCAAGCCCCACGTGCAAGCGGCCGATACTGGGGCATGCTCAGAGTCGCCGTGACCCGCTCGCACCCGTCGTCCGATGATCCGTTCCGGCTGCGGGATTTCCTCGCCCGCGCGACCGTGCTTGCGTCGGATCACGCCGTGCCTTCGGTGCTGGTCGGCCTCGCCGCGACGGAAGGCGATCGGCTGTTCCCGGACCTGGTGTCGTTCATCGAGAGCGAGCTGCGCGTCGAGGACGCGGTGTTCCGATTGACACGCGACCGGTCGTTGCTCTTCCTCGCCGACGTCGCACCCGATCAGGCGCGCTCGGTGGTCGAGCGCCTCGTCCATGGCTTCCAGCGCGAGTTCCCGGCGCCCGACGCGCCGGGAGTCCGCATCCGCTACTTCGACGTGATGCCCGGAACCGTCGAACTCACGGTGAAGCAGGTCCTTCCCGAGCTGTTCGCGCCGGCGATCCCGCTCGGCGACTGAGACGCGCGCGGCGCTCAGCCGAGTTCGACCCGCAGCGCGTCCTCGAGCTGCTCGAACTCGAAGCGGAAGCCGAGGTCGAGCGCTCGTTTCGGGATCACGCGACGCGATCCCAGGAGCTCTCCGGACGTCTCTCCGAGCGCCAGTTTCAGCGCCAGTGCCGGTACCGGCAACACCGCCGGTCGATGCAGGACCGCCGCGACGGCTTGGGTCCACTCTGCGTTGCGCACCGGATTCGGCGCGGTGGCGTTGACGACGCCGCTCCACCGCTCGTCGCGCAGAGCCTGCCGGATGAGGCCCACGAGATCGTCGATGTGGACCCAGGGGAACCACTGACGGCCATTGCCGAGCCGGCCGCCGAGGCCGAACCGGAACGCCGTCGCGATCGGGGACAGCGCGCCGCCCTCTCGCGCCAGCACGACACCGATGCGCAACGACACCGTCCGGACGCCGAGCTGTTCGGCCGGCTGCGCTGCCTTCTCCCACGCGATGCAGACGTCGGCGAGGAAGCCGCTGCCGGGCGCGGCACTCTCGTCGAGCAACTCCTCGCCACGGTCGCCGTAGATGCCGACGGCGGACGCGCACACGAAGACGCGAGGGCGCTCTGCGGGGGACAGCTCGCCCATCGCGCGCACCAGCGCGCGCGTCGAGTCGACGCGGCTCTCGAGGATCCGCTTGCGGCGCGCCGCGGTGGGCAGGCCGCCGAGGACCGGCTCGCCGGCGAGGTGGACGACGCCGTCGCTGGCGGCCAGCTCGGCCGGCGCCACCGCGACGCCGTCCCATCCGACCGGTTCGACGCCGTCTCCGAAGCGAGCCTCGTCCGGGCGGCGCGTCACGGCGCCGACGCGCTGGTCGTCGTCGCGCAGCGCGGCGAGCAGCCGCCGCCCGACCAGTCCCGTTGCACCGGTCACCAGGATGCGTCGCGATTCGCTCATGTCGGGAGAGTAGCCTTCCGGAGCGTCCCGGCGCGCCGTCGCGGCCGGCACGGACCCGGCTTCAGCCCGGAGCGAACGCCGTGAAGACGGCCTCGATCGCCGCGCGATCGACGGCGAGGGGAGACAGCACCGGCGTCGTGACCCCCGCAGCGACGAAGCCGGCGAGCTGCTCGCGGCAGTGCTCGGCGGACCCGAGGATCGCGATCCGGTCGACGAGGTCGTCGGTCATCGCCGCCGCGACGCCCGCACGATCCCGACGCGCGAACGCGTCGGCGACGGCGCGCGCCTCGTCCTCGAACCCGCACCACGCGAAGAACTTGTTGTACACGGCCGCCGCGACGTAGCCACCGAACACCATCCGCACGAGATTGCGGGCGGCGGGCACGTCGTCGGTGACGAGAATCTGGAAGCGACACACCACCTCGTCGCCGCTGCCGTCGCGACCGGCCGTGCGGGCGCCCTCCCGATACGCGGCCAGCATCTTCGGCAGCGCGGTCACCGGGAACAGGTTCACGATCAGGCCGTCGCCGAGCTCGCCGGCGAGCCGCAGCATCTTCTCGCGCAGTGCGCCCAGGTAGATCGGCACCGGATGCTGCGGCCGGTTGCCGAGCCGGAACCCCTCCGAGCGGAACGCCGTGCCGCGGAACCGGGTCTTCTCGCCGGCCAATGCCTGACGCACGATCGCGACGCTCTCGCGCACGTGGGACAGCGGCTTCTCGAACGGGATGCCGTTCCAGTCGTCGATGATCGCGTGGCTCGACGAGCCGAGCCCGAGCACGAAGCGGCCGCCGGAGAGCTGCTGCACGGTGGCCGCCGACATCGCCAGTACGGCCGGCGTGCGGTTGTAGACCGGCACGATCGCGGTGCCGATCGTCGCGCGCTCGGTCGCCATGGCGATCGCGCCGGCCAGCGCGAACGACTCGGGTCCGTTCGTCTCCGCCAGCCAGATCGCGTCGTAACCCCATTCGCGCTCGGCCCGCCGAGCGATTTCCACGCAGGTGCGCGCGTCGAGGCCGGGGGCGGGGAGAGAAATGGCGAGGCGGCCCAGGTTCATGGTGATGAGGTCCTCGGAAGCGTCCTGATGGACTTCGCTCGGCTGCGCCTCGCTGCGCGCTCGCCGGGCCTCGCTTGCCGGACGCCGATCGGGAGTTGGTTGCTGGCATGGAGGCGTCTCGATGAACTTCGCTCGGCTGCGCCTCGCTGCGCGCGCCGGCGGACCGGCGCTTTCACTTCGGCTGCATGCGGATCGCGCCGTCGATGCGGATCGTCTCGCCGTTGATCATGGGATTCTCGATGATGTGGCAGGCGAGAGACGCGTACTCGGGCGGCTTGCCGAGCCGCGAGGGGAACGGGATCTGCTTGGCGAGATAGGCCCGCGCCTCCTCCGGCATCATCATCAGCATCGGCGTGCCGAACAGGCCCGGCGCGATCGTGTTGACACGGATCCCGCTCGCCGCGAGGTCGCGCGCGATCGGCAGCGTCATGCCGACCACGCCGCCCTTCGACGCCGAGTACGCGCACTGCCCGATTTGCCCCTCGAACGCCGCGACCGATGCGGTATTGACCAGCACGCCGCGCTCGCCCTCGTCGTTCGGCTCGTTCTGCATCATGCGCGCCGCCGCGAGCCGGATGACGTTGAAGGTCCCGACGAGGTTCACGCGCAGCGTCAGCTCGAACAGTTTCAAGTCGAATGGCTTGCCGGTCTTGTCGACGGTGCGCCCTGCGGTCCCGATGCCGGCGCAGCTCACCGCCGCGTGGATCCCCCCGAAGCGCCCGACGGCCTCGTCGAGCGCGGCCGTGACGGCCGCTTCGTCGGCGACGTCCGCCTCGCAGAAGACCGCGGCGTCGCCGATCGACTTTGCGACTTCGGCGCCCTTCGACCGCCCGAGATCCAGGATCGCGACGCGGGCCCCCCGCTCGGCCAGCAGCCGCGCCGTCGCCTCGCCGAGCCCCGAGCCGCCGCCGGTCACCACCGCTCCGATTCCATCGATCCGCATCGCGTGCCTCCTTCGAAGAGCGCGCAATGTAGCAACGGAAGTCTGGCGGCACGCAGCTCGCCGGAGAGCGCCTCCGCGGCGTCGAGCGTTCCTCTCGCGGCCTGGCCTCGACCCATCGGCGCCGTCGACTCGAGTCCTCACCCTCCCGCTCGGCCCCCCCCCGCTCGGCAAACTGTCCAGACGGCGGCGCGATTCGTATCTTGTCGCGCTCGTCACGATCGTCTCCCGATCCCGTCCGCTCGGCGAACCCCCATGCATCGCCGGCACCGGCGGGCTCGCCAACCAAGGGACCGAGGACCGCACGTGCCGAGTCGATGCGATTGGATCGGTCTCCTCGAGGCCGCCTACGACCTCTCCGGAGATTCCGAAGCCTGGATCGGGCGGCTGCTCGAAGCGGCTGCGCCGGTGCTGGACGGCGGCCACGGCGTCGGCGCGCAGGTGTTCCGGCTGCGCCCGGTCGGCGTCGTGATCGAGCGCGCGTCCTACCTGGGCCCGGGAGAGCTCGCGCCGCTGCCGACGGCGACGGTCGAGGCTGCGGGGCTCGCCGCGCAGGATCTCGTCTATCGCAGCGGGATCGCGGCGGCGACCATGTCCGAGGTGGTCTGGTCTCGGTTTCCGGAGGAAGGCGAGATCTTCCTCGCGGCCACCGGCGGCCGCTTCCGCGACGCGCTCGGCATCATCGCGCACACCGGTACGGGCGCCGGCCTCGGCCTCAACACGCCGCTCGATGTGGCGCGGAAGATGACGGCCGTCGAACGGCGTCGCTGGACCCAGGTGGCGGCTCATGTCGGTGCCGGCCTGCGGCTGCATCGAACCCTGGGCGCGGCCGAGCCGGAGGCCGTGCTCGATCCGAGCGGCCGCGTCGTCGACGCGCGCGCCGAGGCCGAGGGACGCGACGCCCGCGAGCGGTTGCGCGATGCCGTCCGCCGGATGGAGACCGCGCGCGGAGCCGTCCGCCGCCGCGACCCGGACGAAGCGATGACGCTGTGGGAGGGGCTCGTCGGCGGCTGCTGGTCGCTCGTCGATCGCTTCGAGAGCGACGGGCGGCGCTTCGTCGTCGCGCACCGCAATGATCCCGACATCGGCGATCCGCGCGGGATCTCGCGCCGCGAGCGTCAGGTCGCGGAGTTCGCGGGCCTCGGGCGCTCGCCGAAGGAGATCGCGTACGCCCTCGGATTGTCGCCGTCGGCGGTGAGCAATGCCGAGAGTCGCGTGCGGGCAAAGCTCGGCCTCGGCAGTCGTGCCGAGCTCGCGTCGTTCTTCGCGCCGAGCGGACTGCGCCGCCGGCTGACGGAACTCGAACTCGAGGGCGAGCCGATCCTCGTCGCATCGGCTCCGCTCGTCAGCGAGGAACGGCTCGCGCCGTTGAGCGCGGCCGAGCGCGAGGTCGCGCTGCTCGCGGTGCAGGGCGCCACCAACGCTGCGATCGCCGCCCGTCGCGCGAGCGCCGAGCGGACCGTCGCGAATCAGCTGTGCGCGGTCTTCGCGAAACTCGGTGTCCATTCGCGCGCGGAGCTGGCGGCTGTCTTGGCGCAGACGCCAGCCGGGTCGAACCCGACGTAGGCCCGGTTTCCGGACGGCAGGGAACCGCGGGCGTCGACGCGGTCGCTTCAGTCGGTTGCGAACTCGCGCGCCAGGCGCCGGGACCACGGTCCCGCCGTTCCCGATCCGATCGGGCGACCCGAGACCGACACGACCGGCCGCGGCCCACGGACGGCGTTCACGGCGATCAGCTCGCGGGCGTCCGCCAGATCGGCGAGCGCGACGTCCGCCTCCGCCAGCTCGGGGACGCGCTCGAGCAGGATCGCGCGGCCCACGCCCGCCTGGCCACCGCGCGCGAGCGGCGGCGTCACGAGCGCTCCTGCTCGCGACACCACGATCAGGTTCGTGCGCGTTCCCTCGACGAGAACCCCGTCGGCGTCGGCCAACAGGGCTTCGTCCACGCCGGCCGCCGCAGCCTCGGCGCCGGCACGCTGGTAGACCGCGCGCTCGCTGGTCTTGGCGGCGGACCACGGCGACGGTCCGGGATGGCGTACGCCCGACACGACGGCGCGCCAGGCGGCGGGCTCCGGTCCGAGTTCGCGGGTCGTCGCGCGCAGCACCGGCTCTCCCGCCGCGCCCGCCCGGACTTCGAGCCGGACGACGCTTTCGCGATCCGGGAACACGCGCCGCGCTTCGTCGAGGAGGGCCGCGCGACAAGCCCGCGGGTCGATGGCGCCGATGCCGAGCAGGGCGGCATCGCGCGCGATCCGCGCGACGTGGCGCTCGAGGTGGCGGACGGTCCCGCGCACTGCACGCGCGGTCGTGTAGCAGCCGGCGGGCGCGTCCTGATGGACTTCGCTCGGCTTCGCCTCGCTGCGCGCGCCGGCGGCCGGCGCTTGCTGATGGACTTCGCTCGGCTTCGCCTCGCTGCGCGCGCCGGCGGCCGGCGCTTGCTGATGGACTTCGCTCGGCTTCGCCTCGCTGCGCGCGCCGGCTGCCGGCGCTTGCGGGTTCAGCGTTTTCCGATCGGGGTGTAATGCCGCTCGGTGTGGCCGACGTAGATCTGCCGCGGGCGGCCGATCTTGAAGTCGGGATCCCGGTGCATCTCGGCCCATTGGGCGATCCAGCCCGGCAGCCGGCCGATCGCGAACAGCGCGGTGAACATGTTGGCTGGCGTGCCGATCGCGTTGTAGATGACGCCCGAGTAGAAGTCGACGTTCGGATAGAGCTTGCGCTCGATGAAGTACTCGTCCTTGAGGGCGATCTCCTCGAGTTCCTTGGCGATTTCGAGCAGCTTCGAGTTCACGCCGAGCTTGGTCAGCACGTCGTCGCTGGCCTTCTTGATGATCTTCATGCGCGGGTCGAAGTTCTTGTACACCCGGTGCCCGAATCCCATCAGTCGGGAGGTGTCGTCCCGGCTCTTGGCGCGGTCGACGAACTCGCGCGCCGACAGGCCCTCGTCGCGGATCTTCGCGAGCATCTCGATGACGGCCTGGTTCGCACCCCCGTGCAGCGGTCCCCACAGCGCGTTGATGCCTGCCGAGATGGTCCCGAACAGGTTCACCATCGACGAGCCGCACAGCCGGACCGTGGACGTCGAGCAGTTCTGCTCGTGGTCGGCGTGCAGGATCAGCAGCAGGTCGATGGCCTTCTCGATGACCGGATCGACTGCGTAGTCCTCGCACGGCGTCGCGAACATCAGGTGCAGGAAGTTCCCGACGTAGGACAGCGCGTTGTTCGGGAACATGAACGGCTGCCCGATCGAATGCTTGAACGCGTAGGCCGCCATCGTCGGCAGCTTCGCGAGCAGCCGGTGGACGGAGACCTCCACCTGGCGCGGGTCGCGCGGGTCGAGGGAGTCGGGGTAGAACGTCGCCAGGGCGCCCACGGCCGCTGCGCACGCCGCCATCGGGTGGGCGTCCTTCGGCAACGCGCTGTAGATGCGCTTGAAATCCTCGTGCAGCATCGTGTGACGGCGGATCGACTCCTGGAACGACTCGAGCTGGGGAGCGGTCGGCAGCTCGCCGTAGACCAGCAGATGCGCCACTTCGAGGAAACTGCTGTTCTCGGCGAGTTCCTCGATCGGATAGCCGCGGTAGCGCAGGATGCCCTTGTCGCCGTCGATGAAGGTGATGGCACTCCGGCACGCGCCGGTGTTGGCGTAGCCGGGGTCCATCGTGATGAAGCCGGTCTGCGCGCGCAGCTTCTGGATGTCGACGGCGCGTTCGCCTTCGCTGCCGACGACGACGGGGAGCGTGATGGTCTGGTCGCCGATGCGGAGTTCGGCCTGGTCTACCTTGACGGACATGGGGGATCCTCCATGCGGCCCGGCGCGAGTCGACGAGCGCGGGGAACGGCCTGGGCCTTGGTTTCGAGCGTCTTCCGAGTGCGCGTGCAGAGGCGTGTTCAGAGAGTCGAGCGCGCGCAGTGCTCCGCCGGACTAGACCCGCGGAGCGTAGCCGATGCGCTGTGCTCGGGACAGCCGCGGAGTCATCTTCGCGTCACTCGCGGGGCGTCGCGACGACGAGTTGGCGGCGACCCTCGCGGGCGCGGAACCGGACCTCCACCGGCGTCGCCGCCTCGACGCGCTGGAGCTTGCGGGCCTGCACCACTACGGCGGCGCCGCCGGAATCGAAGAATTGCGCGATGTCCGCGCGCGATCGCAGCTGCGTCACGCTCCGGCCGCCGTAGTAGACGAGTCCGCCGGTGAGCGCTCGGTCTCCCACGAGGCCGATGGTGCCGGTCTCGGGAGTCAACGCAGCGGCTGCTTCGGCGATGGCGCGGGGGGATTTCTCCGGATCTCGCGCCGGCCAGGCGACCTGGAACAACACGACCTCGGCGGCGAAGACCATCGCGACCGGGATCGCGAGGCGGGCGCCGATCGGCGCCCGCGCGCGTGCTGCCGTCCACGCGGCGCCGAGTGTCGTCGCTGCGATCGCGAGGGCCGCGATGCCGGTCAGACGGGACGCCGACGGATCCTGCAGCGGATCGCGCAGCAGCACGAAGAGTCCGGCGCCCGCGATCACGACACCGAGGAGCGCCGTGACCGCGTGAACGAGGCGGGGCACGCTCCCACTTCGGAGCGCCTGACGCCAGACGGCGTCGGCGACCAGCAGCGCGGCGGCCGGGTGGCTCGGAAGCAGGTAGATGCCGCGCTTGCCGCTCGACAGCGAGAAGAAGAGCAGCGTCGCGCCGACCCACGCCAGCAGGAAGCGCCACGCGCGCCGCGCGTCCGGGTCCGCTCCGGGCGAGAAGACCTCGCGGCGGCCGGCGATCCCCACCGCCGGAACCAGCAGGAACCACGGCAGGAAGTTCACCGGGAAGCGCTCGAGGTAGTAGTAGACGGGTCGGGCGTGCGCGGTGCCGGCGAAGAAGCGCCCGAAGAGATTGTCGACCACGGCGATGTCGAAGAACCCCGGCGGTGCGAGTGCCACGGCGGCGCTGATCCACGCGACGCCGGGCGCGATCGACAGCAGCGGCCCCCACCACGGGAAGGCCGCACGCAGCGCCGGCAGGCGCCGCTCCCAGAGCAGGAACGCGACGATCACGAGGATCGGGACCAGGAAACCCACGGGCCCTTTCGTCAGCACCGCGAGTCCGAGCGCGCCGTGCAGGAGCGCCTGGTTGGCGCCGCGTCGGCCGATCCCTCGGTCGATCCGCCAGAAGGCGGCGAGGCCGAGCGTCTGGAGCAACGCGAGCAGCACGTCGAGCTGGACGCGGCGCGCGTTGTCGGCGAACTCGGACCCGGTGAGCAGCAAAGCGGCGCCGAGCAGCGCGCTGCGCGGGCCGAGCAGTCGCCGGCCGAAGGCCAGCATCAGCGCCACCAGCGCGATGCCGGCGAGCGCCGACGGGAGGCGAGCGGCGGCCTCGCTGACGTGTCCGAACGGAGCGCCCATCGCAGCCGCGAGCCAGAAGTACAGGGGCGGCTTCTGCGTGTAGGGTTCGTCGTCGAGATGCAGCAGCACGAGACCCGCGGCGCCGTGACGGAGCGATCGCAGCTCCTCGGCGACCTGGCCGTAGCGCGGCTCGTCCGGCGCCCACAACCCGATGGCGCCGAGCCGCGGCAGCAGCAGCAACGCGGTCGCTGCGAGCAGCAGGGCAGGCAACAGCCAGCGACGCGGGGAGGATTCGAGGGATGACGCGCGCAGACGGGCTTCTCCTGGGCGGACTCGGGGGTCCGGTCGCGGGGGTCGCGGGTGGACGATACCCTGCACGCCGGAGGTGGCCCCATGTCGAGCCCCGGATCCGATCCCGCCCAGGCGCTGCTCGCGCTGCTTCGCGAGGCCGTTGTCAAGCCGCACGAAGTGGCGCGCGTCCTCGACTCGATGAGCCACCCGGAGCGGGTCCAGGCGATCCGCGCGGTGGGTCGCAACGAACAGCGTCGGCTCTACGAGGCCGTCGAAAGGTTCCGCGCGCTCGCGATGACCGACATGGTCGCCGCGGCGACTCCGGCCATGACGACCGTCCGCCACTACGGCAAGAACACGCTGCCCGCGTTCAGCCATTTCGAGAAGCGCTTGTGCCGGCCGCAGGACGCCGATCCGCAGCAGCCCGACCGGCTGTGGGGCTACAACTTCTCGCCGATGGGCTGGCTGGTGGGTCCCGGCTGCTTCGTGTTGCGGCCGGACGTGGCGCGCGGCGAGCTGTTGGTGGACTACAACCTGCTGCCCACCGCGCATCCGGCGGACTGGCCGGAGATCCGGCCCAACGAACGCGGCGTCTCGCGCTTCGTCTACGGGTTCATGATCGACACGCTGCGCGGCGTGTCGCAGCACGTGACGGTCGGGTCGGCCGCGCGCAACGGCCGCGACCTCGGCAGCTGGTTCCTGCTCTGCCGAGAGGCCTAGCCCACTCATGAGCGAGGCGTTCCCCACGCCGCGGCTCTCGGTGGTCGTTCCCGTTCGGGACGAGCGGGATTCGCTCGAAGCGCTGCACCGCGAGCTCGATGCCGCGCTCGGCGGGGAGCCGGGTGGCGTCGAGCTGATCTTCGTCGACGACGGCTCGCGGGACGAGAGCCGCTCGCGGCTGCGCGCGCTGGCGGCCAAGGATCCGCGTGTCCGCGTGCTGGTGCTCGACCGCAACCACGGACAGAGCGCCGCCCTCGACGCCGGCTTCCGCGCCGCGCGCGGGGCGATCCTGGTGACGCTGGACGCGGATGGACAGAACGATCCTGCCGACATCCCGAAGCTGCTCGAGCGCCTCGCGGATGCCGACGTGGTGAACGGCGTGCGCGTCGATCGCCGCGATGCGTTCCTGCGGCGGGCCTCCTCGCGGGTCGCGAACGCCGTCCGCAACCGGGTCACGCACGAGACGATCACCGATGTCGGCTGCTCGCTGCGCGCGATGCGCGCCGAGCCGCTGCGCCGCGTGAAGCTGTGGCGCGGCGCGCATCGCTTCCTGCCGACGCTGCTGCGGCTCGAAGGCGCGCGCGTCGTCGAGGTGCCCGTCTCGCACCGCCCGCGCCGGCACGGCCGCTCGAAGTACGGCATCGCGAACCGGCTCTTCGCGGGGCTCGTCGACGTCATCGCCGTGCGCTGGTGGCAGGCGCGTTCGCTGCGCTACGAGGTTCGCGAGGAGTGGGGCGAGCGGGATCCGTCGCGGATCTGAAACGCGGTCCACGGCGCGACCTTCCGGCACGCGTCCTCGCCAGTCGTAGGATCTCCGATACTCTCCGCGCCCATGCGAAACTCCGCTCCCGGCGCGGCTCTCGGTCCCGTCCTCCTGGTCGCGCTGCTCCTGGTCGCGCCTCGGGCGCGTGCCGAAGTGCAGGATCCCGCCGTCCGCACGCGCGTCACGACGCTCGACAACGGGCTCACGATCCTGACGCTGCCCGATCCCACGACGCCGGCGGTCAGCTTCCAGATGTGGGTGAAGGTCGGGTCGAAGGACGAGGCGCGCTACACGGGCCTCGCGCACCTGTTCGAGCACATGATGTTCCGCGGAACGGACCGGCTGCCGCCGGAGTCCCACGAGCGCTTCATCGAGGGTCGGGGCGGGCGCGTGAATGCGTTCACCACGGCGGACCACACCGTCTACTTCGCCGTGGTGGCGCCGGACGCCCTGCCGCTCGCGATCGAGCTCGAGGCCGAGCGACTCGCGAATCTCCACATCGACGAGGCGACGCTCGCGAGCGAGCGGCAGGTGGTGCTCGAGGAGCGGCGGATGCGGACCGAGGACCAGCCGACCGGACGCGTCTTCGAGGCGCTGCTGAACCTCACTTTCATGGCGCATCCGTACCGCGTGCCGGTGATCGGCTGGCGCAGCGACATCGAGCAGGTGACGGTGGACGTATGCCGGGACTTCTTCGACACGTACTACGCGCCGAACAACCTCGTCCTGTCGATCAGCGGCGCCTTCGACGAGGAGGATGCCCTGGCTCGCGTACGCCGGGCCTTCGGCCGCCTCGAGCCGGCGCCGGTGATCCCGCGCAATCCGACGCAGGAGCCCCCCCAGCGCGGCGAGCGCCGCGCGACCGTGTACTTCGACGTGCGCAGTCCCATCCTGGCCGCTACCTGGCACGCGCCGAAGAGCGGACATCCGGACGGTGAGGCGCTCGACGTCGCGAGCCTGGTGCTCTCGGGGGGGCGATCGAGCCGGCTCTATCGCGCACTCGTCTACGAGGCGCAGCAGGCGCTGGCGGCCGAGGGCAGCTACTGGGAGTTGGCCGACGCCGGCATCTTCTACGCCTACGCGATGGTGCGTCCGGATGGCGACATCGAGCGCGTCGAGGAGCTGTTCTTCCGCGAGATCGATCGCCTGCGCGACGAGCTCGTGCCCGCCGAAGAGCTCGCCAAGGCGAAGCGCCAGATCGAGGTCGATCTGCTGCGCGGGACCGATACGGCGCACGCCGTCGGTGCCCGCATCGCGCGCGATTGGGTGACGTTCGGACGCATTCGCCCGATCGAGGAGCGGCTGGCGGCGTACCGTGCGGTCACGGCCGACGATGTCCAGCGCGTGGCGCGCCTCTATCTGCGTCCCGAGGTGCGCAACGTGCTGCACCTGGTGGCGCCCCCGCCCGGCGCGTTTGCGGAGGAGCTCGTGCCGACGCCGAGCGCAACGCCGCCCGCCGAGACGCGCGAGGATCCGCCGCCGTCGCCGGCAGCGGGAGACCCGCGATGAACGCGCGCGTCACGGGTCTGGCGCTGTGGATCGCTCTGCTCGTGGCACCCCTCGGCTGCGCCGTGCTGGGATCGAAGCCGGCCTGGGAGCAGCCCCCGCCGCCGGTCGCCGAAGGCCCCGTCGTGCCCCAGGAGCGCCTGCATCGTACGACGTTCGAGAACGGCCTCGAGATCCTGGTGCTCGAGGATCACGGGCTGCCGCGCCTGGAGATCGGACTGCTGCTGCGGCGCGGCGCCGAGATCGAGTCGGCCGACCAGGCGGGCGGCGTCGCACTGCTGACGGATGTGATGGAGCGCGGCGCCGGCGAGCGCGATGCGCTCGCGCTCGCGCGTGCGACCGAAGAACTCGGAGCCAGCCTCGGCGTTGCCGCCGGGATGGAGTCGGTGAGCGTGGACGTCTCGGGGCTGTCGGAGGATGCGGAGACGCTCTTCGAACTTCTCGCCGACGTCTCGCTGCGCCCTCGCCTGGACGTCCGGGAGTTGGAACGCGCGCGCGCGGAGACGCTCGCGGGCTTCGAGCAGCAGAAGGACGACCCCGGATCGCTGCTCTCGCTGCAGCTCGCGCGGACGTTGTACGACGGGCATCGCTACGGACTGCCCGTGTCGGGCGAACCGGGGAGTGTGGCGTCGCTCGACGCGGAGGCGCTTCGTTCGCTGCACGAACGTCTGTTCGTCGCGAGCAACGCCATCTTCTACGCCGTTGGCGACATCACGATGGAGGATGCCGTCGCGCGCGCGCGCGCCCGTTTCGGCGACTGGCAGGCCGGTACGCCGCCGCTGCCTGGTCCGCCGCCTCCGTCTCCCACTCCGACCGAGCGCCGCGTCGTCATCGTCGACCGCCCGGACCTCGGACAGGCGCAGCTGGCGCTGGCCCATGAAGGCATCGCGCGGACCGACGACGTGCGGATCGCTGCCAGCCTGATGAACACCGTTCTCGGCGGGGGAGGCTTCCTTTCGCGGCTGATGAGCCGCGTGCGCGCGGACGAGGGACTGGCCTACGGCATCGGGTCGGGATTCTCGCTGCGCCGCCACCCGGGGCCGTTCGTCATCTCGACGTCGACGCGAGTCGCCGAGGCGGGGCGTGTCGTCGAGATCGTGCTCGAGGAGGTGGAGCGCCTCCGCGCCGAGGCCCCTTCGCCGGACGATCTTCGCCTGGTGCGCAGCTTCAACGCGGGTCGCTTCGTGCTCGGGCTCGAGCGGTCGGCGGCCATTGCCGGTGCGCTCGTCGATCTCGACGTCTACGGGCTCCCGCGGGATTCTCTCGACAGCTTCCGCACGCGTCTCAATGCGGTGACGAGGGAGGAGGTGCACGCAGCGGCGCGCGATCTCCTGCACCCGGATCGTCTGGCGATCGTGGCGGTGGGACCGGCGCAGGCCTTGCAGCCGCAGCTCGAGCGCTTCGGTCCGGTGGTCGTCGTGCAGCCCTAGTGTCCTGCCCCAGACGCTCGCCGTCGGCTGGCGCAGGGGTGTGGCTGCTGCCGTTCGTCGGCTGGCTCGGCTGCGCCGCGCCGGCCCGGTTGCCTCCCGCACCGCCACCGCCCGCTGCGTTCTACTGGCAGGCGACGAGCCCGGAACGCGGCCTGCTCTTCGTCGTCGGCTCGGTGCACATCGGGGACGGCCGAGAGCTCGCGCTGCCGCCCCGCGTCGCTGCGGACTGGGCGCGCGCGGAGGCGCTCGTCGTCGAGGCAGACCTGGACGCGGTCGCCGATCTCGAGCGGCTCGAGATCTTCCAGCGCTACGGACTGCTGCCGCCGGAGCAGACGCTGCGCGATGTGCTCGACACGGAGACGTGGGAGCTGCTGACGCAAGTCCTCCGCGACAGCGGCTATCCGATCGCCGCGGCGAGCCGGATGCGCCCGTGGATGCTGGCGCAGATGCTGGTCCAGCTCGCCTTCGCCACGGCCGGATACGACCCCGAGAACGGCGTCGACGCCTGGTTCTTGCGCCGGGCCTCCATCGACGGCAAACCGGTGCTGGTCCTCGAAACGCTCGACGAGCAGATGGCCGCGTTCGGCGCGCTCGCGCCCGACGTGGAGGAGCTGTTGCTGCGCGGGACGCTCGAACAGAGCGACGTCTTCGTCGAGACGACCCACGAGATCCTGCGCGCGTGGGAGCGCGGCGACGAAGCGCGGTTGCTGGAGCTGCTGCTCGGCATCCGCAGCGATCCGATCCTGGCCGAGTTCCACCGGACGGTCTTCGTCATGCGCAACCGGCGCATGGCGGATCGCCTGGCGGCGCTGGCTGCCGACGGGCGTCCGCGCTTCGTCGTCGTCGGCACCGGGCATCTGATCGGGCCAGAGAACCTCCCGGCGTTGCTCGCCGCCCGGGGCTTCCGGGTCGAGCGCTTCGCCAACGCGTTCCTGCGCGCCCTGCCGCTCGAGCCCGAAATCCCGGAGTCGCTTCCGCTGCCCGAGCCGGAGGAGGCGCCGGAAGCTGCCCCTTGAGGCCGCCGGCCAGACGCCGCGGGATTTTCACTCCAGTTCCGGCGAGCCCCAACCGATCCACAGCGGCTGAGCCCTTGCGGCCCGACCGATCGGTCGGGTATCGTAACCGGCTCTCCGCTCGGACTCAGCGGAGAGAGGCGCTTCGCGAGACGGGCTCCCGGTGAGAGGTTTCCAGCGAGAGGTTTCCAGCGAGAAGATGGCCGTGCCGCCCCCGTCGCCCGCCGCGTCGCTCGCTCCGCCGAGCTCCCGCGACAAGATCCTCGACGTCGCCGAGGTGCTGTTCGCGCGCCGCGGCTTCGAAGGCGTCGGTATGCGCGAGGTCGCCGACGCCGCAGGGCTCGGCAAGTCCTCCCTGTTCCATCACTTCCGCAGCAAGGCGCAGCTCTATCTGGCCGTTCTCGAGCGCCTGTTGGCCCAGATCGACGAGCGTCTGCGACCGGCGCTCGCCGGGACGATGCCGCCGGCCGAGCGGCTCGATCGCTGGACCGATGCGCTGATCGACGCACTGGCCGCTCGCGAGCCGGCCGCGCGGTTGCTGCTGCGCGGACTGTTCGAGGACGACGCCTTCGACGCCGAGGCCTGGCCGGAAGGGCAGGGCGCCGAGCGACACATCCAGTCGATCCTGCAGGGCATCCTGGACCTGTTGCGCGAGGGCGCAGCGGCGGGGGTCTTCCGCGGGGCGTCGGGACCGCACACCGTGCAGACGCTGATCGGTGCGACGGTCTATCACTTCGCATCCGGCGAGTTCGGTGAGGGGCTGCTCGGCGGCGCCCTGCTCTCGGCCGACGCCGTTCGGCGTCGAAAGGCCGAGATCAAGACGTTCCTACACCAAGGGCTGGTGGTCGCGGCCGCTACGCCCCGAGGAGAATGACGTGCAGAAGCTGATGCAGGAGCACCGCCAGCGCTTCGGCGACTTCGAGGTGATCGAGTTCGTGGACGAGACCGAGATCGCGCGGCTGCGCGCGAAGACGGACGTGGCGGCGCCGCTCACGTTGAACTGGACCTGGGAGTACGGCTCGGAGGTCGAGGAGCTTCGGAACCTCTACGAGAAGGGCAAGGTCAACCAGTGGAACGCCGAGCTCGACCTCGACTGGTCGATCCCCGTCTCGAGCGACGAGTGGGTGATGAATCCCGAGGGTTCCTTGCTGGCCCAGATCTGTCGCCTGATGGGCAAGGACGAGGCCACCCAGAAGGCCGCGGCGTTCGACGAGCTGGGCCACCTGCTGAGCCAGCTCCTGCACGGGGAACAGGCTGCGCTCCAACTCTGCGGGCAGCTGACCAACGCCTGCACGAAGATGGACGAGAAGTGGTACGCCGCGAGCCAGGTGACGGACGAGGCTCGCCACATCGAGGCGCTCTCGAAGTTCCTGTCGCGCAAGCTCGGCACGATCTACCCGATCAGCCCGACGCTGAAGATCCTGCTCGATCGACTCCTCCAGGCCGATACGGCGCGCAAGAAGACCCTCGGCATGCAGACGCTCTTCGAGGGCATGGCCGTCGGAATCTTCGACCTGCTGCGGCGGGAGACGCGCAATCCGCTGATGGAGGAGATGATCCGCCGCGTCGAGCAGGACGAGGCGCGTCACGCGGCGTTCGGCGTGTTGACGATGCGGCGTGCCGTCCGCGAGGCCGACGAGAGCGAGCGGCACGAGATGGAGGACTGGGCCTTCGGCATCCTCGAGGCTCTCAACGCCAACCAGCAGCTCGACATGCTGCAGGTCCTCGGCCCGAAGTACGGCATCCAGCCGGAGCAGCTGACGCAGGCCACGCTGGCGCTGCCCAACTGGGCGGAGCTGAACAGCATGCCCTACATGCACACGGTGCTGCCGAACCTGCGCAGTCTCGGTCTCGTCACCGAGCGCACCGAGTCGCAGTACCGAAAGCTCGGGATGCTCTACGACCGCTCGAGCCGCGCCGAAGCGGCTTCCGCGTAGCGCCCCGCGAGGGGGCGAGGCGCGAGGGCGCGAGGGGACGTTCCTTGCGTTCTTCCGTTACGGGCACCCCAAGGCGGTCCATTCGTTCCTGCCACTCGCGGTGCCCGTAACGGAAGAACGCAAGGAACGTCCCCGGCTTCCGTCCGCCTAGCCCGAAGTTCCGGCCCCGCTGGTGAGGTTTGTTGTGGAGTGGCGGGGGGTTGACCTGATCTTGGCTCCAAAAATGTAGCCACTAAATAATGATCTTTGTTCTTGACGACGGGGCCAGTTCTG
>JBDIVR010000025.1:0-64130 GCA_039794265.1 Myxococcota bacterium | reverse complement strand
CGAGTCGCCCGTCGCCGCAGACGGGGTCGGGCTCGACGCGGCAGAGGGCATCGCAGCCGTCGCCAGAGGCGGTGTTGCCGTCGTCGCACTGCTCGCCGGGATCGAGTCGCCCGTCGCCGCAGACGGGGTCGGGCTCGACGCGGCAGAGGGCATCGCAGCCGTCGCCAGAGGCGGTGTTGCCGTCGTCGCACTGCTCGCCGGGATCGAGTCGCCCGTCGCCGCAGACGGGATCGGGCTCGATGCGGCAGAGGGCATCGCAGCCGTCGCCGGAGCTGGTGTTGCCGTCGTCGCACTGCTCGCCGGGATCGAGTCGCCCGTCGCCGCAGACGGGGTCGGGCAGCGGGGGATCGAGTGCGATCTCGTTCGAGAACGCGCTTTCCCCGCTGTCGTTGATCGCTGTGCCGGAGGCGAAGCGGGTCTCGCCGTCGGGAACCTCGACCTCCGCGACGTAGATCCCGTTGCTGACGGGCGGAATGCCCTCGAAGACCGGCGCGCCGAACGGTTGCCCGCCGGCGCGCAGATAGATCCGGAAGGCAATGACGCCCGTCGTATCTGGATGCGAGAACCGCACCGTTGCGAGTCTCGCCTGCGCACCGGGTGCGAGCGCGAGCGAGATCGACGATGCGAGCAGGAGACACAACACGAAACTTCGAGACACGTCGCCGCCCCCCTTCGGTCCGATGGATCGAATCGGAGCGGCGGGGGTTCGGCCGGGTGATTTCCGTCACGTCGAGAGGAGACAGGTGGACGCAGGAGGCCCGTTCCTCGTCAGCACCCAGTTCCGAGCCCTCCGCAGGCGGAACCGGATCTCGGCCGAACGACGGGCAGGCGGGAGAGATCGCGTCAGGCGCTCTCGACCCACGCCTCGAGATCTTCGGGGACGGCGGTGGGATCGTCTTTCGTACTGCCCAGGTTGCTGCCGAGGTTGGCGCGGAACAGGTCGTCGAAGTGGTTGGCGATGCGGTCCGAGAACAGACCGATCGACTTGAGCGTCGGGATCACGAAGCCGCGAAACGGACCGCGCCGCCCTCCGCTGCGCTGAAGCGCGGCGGCCACCGTGGCTCGCTCCTTGGCGATCTCGCCGAACGCCCACGCCGGGTCCACGCCCGCCTGTCGCCACAGATCCATCACGCTGTCGCGCATGGTGCCGCCGCCGCGCGAATCGATCAACTTGCGGGCGGCCTCGAACGCGAAGTCCTCGATGCGAGCGCGGTCGTCTTCCGAGATCGTCGGAACGATGGCCGTCAGGTACTTGATCCCATAGCCGGTGTGTCGCGCCTCGTCGCGCGACACGTAGGTCAGGAGTTCCTTGAGCAGCGGCTCGTCGGTAGCATTCCGCATGTCACGGAAGCTGTAGAGGGCGAGGCCTTCCGTAACGACTTGCATGCCGACGGCCTTCAGACGCCAGTCGCCGGTTGCCAGCACGTCGTCGAGGAGCGCCTTCAGCGCCGGAGCGATCGGCTGCACATCGCCGAGCTTGCGGATGTAGGCCGCAAATACCTCGACGTGCCGCGCTTCGTCGAGCGTCTGCGTCGCGGCATAGAACTTCGCGTCCATGTGCGGGACCGCGTTCACCAGTTGCGCCGCCACCATCAGGGCAGCCTGCTCGCCGTGCAGGAAGTTCGACAGCATGAAGGCGGCGCTGCGACGCGCGATCTCCCAGCGGGTCTCGGCGGGGAGGTTCTGCCAGAACTGCGTCTCCTGGATCGGCACGCCGCCCAGCGAGAACGTGCGCGAGAACGCGTCGCGATCGATCTCCTGGTTCCAATCGAGCTGCTTGAGGGCGATCCACTGTCGGTCGAGCGCGTTGGCGTAGAGCGTCCGCAGCTCGTCGATCTCCGGTTCGTAGTCCCAGTTGTAGAGCGCCTCGAAAGCGGTCTGGACGCCGGCGATCGAGGCGGGATGACGGTCGGGGAGGTCGTTGGACATCGCTCGAGCTTACCGAGTGGTCAGTCTGCGTCAAAGGTCGGGGCCGGAGTACGAGCCCGGCGTCAGTCCTCGACGACGATCGCGTTCGGCAGCTCGTCGAGGTCGCGCTCGGGCACGATCGGGACATGGCGGGCGAGGATCTCGCCGCAACGCCGCACGCCCGCCTCGAGGCCATCGACGCCCCGGCCCGCTCGCAGGCCGGCCAGCACGAGATCGACGACCTGCTCCCAGCGTTCGTCGGGATCGCGCACCCGGTGGATGCCTTCGTCGGCGAGCACGATCACGCGGCGCTCGAGCAGCGCGACGAAGATCAGGATGCCCGTTCGCCCGCGCGTTCGCGCCAACCCCTGCTCGCGGAAGCATCTCCGCGCGCGCTCCTGGACGCGGGTCTCGACGAGATCCGCGGGCAGCAGCTTCCGACGCACGGCCGGCACGCGCGCCGCCGCGTGCGCCATGACGAGCGCGACCGCCTGGACACCCAGAAGCGCCACCCACGGCGCACCGGGTGCGGCCAGTTCGACACCCACGAGTGCGGCGGCTGCCGCGGCGACGCCGATACGCCAACCGACACTCCCGTATCCGTCGCAGGCCGACACCACCGCGACGACGATTTCGCCTGCGGTGCTTCGCTCGGTCTCCATCACCACGGTTTCGAGGTGCTGTCGCGCTGCCGGGTCGATCAGATCGGATGCTTGCATCGTGTTCACCAGCTCCCGGAGGCGCCGCCGCCGCCGAAGCCCCCGCCTCCTCCCCCGAAGCCCCCGCCGCCTCCGAACCCGCCGCGACTGCCGCTCCAGCCTCCGACGCCACCGCGGCGGCCCGGGCTCCCCATCGGCGCAAACCAACCGAGGAGCGCTCCGAGGGCGAGCCCCAGCAGGGTCCACGGAAGCGCTCCGACGAAGATCTGGACGAGTCCGGCGGTGACGCCGCCGCCGACGACCGCGGCGAGTGGCTTCCGTTTCGTCGCGGAGCGGAACGGGAGCGCGACCAGCATCCCGAGGAAGCTCAGGAAGAACACCGTGCCGAGGCGGTCCTGTCCCCCGGCTCGATCCCGCTGTCGGGAACGCGCGAGCGTGGATCCCCCCTCACCGCGAGCCGCCTCTATCAGCGCCCCGGCAGCGGCCTCGATCCCGCCGGCGAAGTCGCCTGCGCGGAAGCGCGGGAACAGGACGTCCTCGAGGATGCGCTTGGCGACGATATCGGGGACGGCGCCCTCCAGTCCGTAGCCGACCTCGATGCGGGCGCGGCGGTCCCCGGCCGACACCAGCAGCAGGATCCCATTGTCGGCATCGGCACGGCCCAGCTTCCAGGCCTCGACCACGCGCAACGAGAGCGATTCGATCGGCTCGTCGTCGAGCGAAGGGACCGTGAGGACCGCGATCTGGTGCGTCGTGTCGCGTTCGAAGGCCGCGAGTCGCTGCTCGAGGCGGCCTTCCGCATCGGCCGGGAGCAGGTCGGCCAGGTCGTTCACGCGCGCGCGCAGCGGCGGCACGGTCCGCTCCGCGTGCGCGGCGGTGTCGACGAGGGCCAACGCGACCAAGAGGATCCCGGCTGCCGACACGCGCGCAGCTCGCCCGCCCCGCGATCGCGCTCGAATCAGAACTGCACCTCCGGTGGCGTTTCGGCACCCGGCCGTGCTTCGAAGGTCGGACGGACCTCGGCGCCCAGCAGGAAGCGCGCGGTCAGATTGGTCGGAAAGAAACGCACGAGTTTGTTGTACTCTGCGACGGCGTCGATGTAGCGCCCGCGCGCGACGGCGATGCGATTCTCCGTGCCCTCGAGCTGTGCCTGCAGATCGCGGAAGTTCGCATTGGCCTTCAGCTCCGGGTAGCGCTCGACGGTGACGAGGAGCCGCGACAAAGCGCTCGACAACTCGCCCTGCGCGGCCTCGAAGCGCTGGAAGGCAGCCGAATCGTCGACCAGCTCCGGGGTCGCCGCGATGCTCGTCGCCCGTGCGCGGGCGGCGATGACGGCTTCGAGTGTCTCCCGCTCGAAGTCCGCGGCCCCCTTCACCGTCGCCACCAGGTTCGGCACGAGGTCGGCGCGGCGCTGGTATTGATTCGCGACTTCCCCCCACGTCTTCCGGACCTCCTCGTCGGCTCCCTGGATGCGGTTGTAGCCGCAGCCGGACACGAGCATGGCCAGACCGGCGGCGACGGCGACGGCGACGGCGACATGGGCACGGGTGTGCATCGATCCCCTCCTCGGTAGACCGGCCGATCTTAGCTCTCAAGGGCGACAGGGGAGGCGCCGATCCGCGACCCATGGCGGACCTCGACCTTTCCTGTCCCATCTGCCACGCACACGTTCCCGTTGCCGGCGACGAGAAGCCGGGCGACGAGGTCGCGTGCACGTACTGCGGAGCACCGTGCCGGATCACCGGCAAGGATGACGACGAAGCGGCGTGGGAGCTGGAAGAGGACTTCTAGGCTTCTCGCGATTTCTGGCATGGCAGGCAGACGGCCGACTCGGGACGGACCCGAAGCCGGCGGCGGTCGATCTGCTCGCCGCACGCTGCACATTCGCCGAAGCGGTCGTCGTCGAGCCGCGCCAGCGCAGCGGCGACGGATCGCAGCCGCCTCGCGGCGAGCTGACGCTGCGCGTCCACCATCTGCTGCTGCTGCATGGCGTCGACCCGCGAGAGGCGTCCGATCGGCTCGTCCAGCGACACCGGTCGGGATCGTTCCTCGGAGGCGCTCACGAATCCCTGGAGTTCGTCGCGCAGGCGGAGGAGCAACGTTCGGAACTCCGTGCGCTCGGCATCCGTCATGCGGGCTCGAGGGAGGATCCGTGCGGGAGGCGTCCCTGTGCAGCCCACTCGGCGAGAGGGGGCGCGTCACGGTCCCGTGGCGAGAGCGTGGGCTCCGCGATCGGCCAGCGGATCCCGATCCTCGGGTCGTTCCAGGCGATCGCGATCTCGTGCTCGGGCGCGTAGACCTCGGAGCACTTGTACTCGACCTCGGCGACTTCGCTGATCACGCAGAATCCGTGAGCAAAGCCGGGCGGCAGGAAGAGCTGCCGGAAGTTGTCCGCGGAGAGCTCGAAACCGACCCAGCCGCCGAACGTCGGCGAGCCGCGGCGGATGTCGACGGCGACGTCGAAGATCGCGCCCGCGATGCAGCGCAGAAGCTTGGCCATCGGCCTCGGCGCCAGCTGGGCATGCAGGCCCCGCAGCGTCCCGCGCAGCGAGCGTGAGTGATTGTCCTGGACGAACGGCACGTCGATCCCATGCTCGCGATAGCGGGATTCCCGCCAGGACTCGAGAAAGAAGCCGCGCGCGTCGCGGTGGACCACCGGCTCGATGACGAGGACGCCCGCGAGCTCCGTCGCGATCACCTTCACCGGTGCGATCCCTCGCTGACCAGGCGGAGCAGATACTTGCCATAGCTCGACTTGATCAGTTCCTGGCCGAGCTTCTCGAGCTGCTCGCGGTCGATCCAGCCCGAGCGAAACGCGATCTCCTCGGGGCACGCGACCATCAGCCCCTGGCGCTCCTGCACGGTGTGGATGTACCCCGAGGCTTGAAGCAGGGATTCATGGGTCCCCGTATCCAGCCATGCCGTCCCGCGGCCGAGGATCTCGACTGCGAGTCGACCTCGTTGCAGGTACGCGAGATTGACGTCGGTGATCTCGAGCTCCCCGCGTGGCGAAGGTTCGAGCGCCTCGGCGATCTCGACGACCTGTCCGTCGTAGAAGTAGAGACCCACGATGGCGTAGTGCGATCGCGGCGTTTCCGGTTTCTCCTCGATTCCCGTGACGCGCCCGTCCGCATCGAACTCGACTACCCCGTAGCGCTCTGGATCCTGCACCCAGTAGCCGAAGACCGTGGCGCCGGACTCGATCTCGGCGGCGCGATGCAGAGTCGCCGAGAGGCCCTGGCCGTGAAAGATGTTGTCTCCGAGCGCGAGGGCGACGGGTTCGGTCCCGATGAACTCACGCCCGATGAGGAACGCTTGCGCAATTCCTTCCGGCCGCGGCTGGGTCGCGTACTGGATCGAAAGGCCCAGAGCGGAGCCGTCGCCTAGCAGGCGCTCGAACAGCGGCAGATCGTCCGGCGTACTGATCAGCAGCAACTCGCGGATGCCCGCCAGCATCAGCGTGCTGAGCGGGTAGTACACCATCGGCTTGTCGTAGACCGGCAGCAGCTGCTTGCTGATGCCGCGCGTGATCGGATGCAGCCTCGTACCGGAGCCGCCGGCGAGGAGGATTCCCTTCATGGGCTGGCGCCTCCGCCGACGAACGTATCAAATGCCCGCAGCGAAGCCGTCAAGAAAGGGGCCGGGTTCGATCCGTCAACTTTTCCATCGGAAAAGTTGACGGATCGAACCCGGCCCCTTTCTTGACGCTATCGGATGGAGATCGGGCAGTCGCGGAAGTTTCCGACGAGGTGGACGGAGCCGGATTCGAGCATGTGCGCGACGGTGGCGATGACCTCGCGTTCGTTGTCGGCGACCTGGCTCACGGCCCACACCAGCTCCCAGAGCGTGACGTCCAGCGACTCGGCGTGGTGCGACGGAGCCTGGACCGGAATCGTGATTGCAGCAGCCATGTTCGTTTGCCCCCCTGCGTCCGCCTATGAGCAGGAACCGTGCCAGCCCCGGACGAGACCGATCGTTGCTTCGATGTCTCGCAGAATCAGCGGGTTACGGACGGAGCGCGCACGCTCCCGAGATTCGTTCGGGGACAGAGCTGACGGATTCCAGACGCTGGGTGTTCGAATGCCCACGCCCGCGCAGCCTCGTCACGCACACGGCCTCCCCTGGGGTAGGTCCGCGGGGGCGCGGGACGCACGACGGAGACGCGGGAAATCGATCCGCGGTTCGGTCATCCAATCGCCGCATCGTTCCGATCCGCTCTCGCCGGGGGGCAACGCGGCGTGCGCCTTCACGGGAAGCCCCTTCGAGGAGGCCTGTTCGGGGTGCGCATGATCGAGGAGGAGGGCGGGCCGATTCGAACCCTGCACCTCGTTCTGCGAGGGATCGCGATCCTGGCGCTCGGCACGGCAGGCGTCGCCGCCGGTTCCGGGCACGCAGACTATGCTCCCGGCGAGATCCTGGTGCGATACACCGCCGAGGGATCAGCGCAGCACATCCACGAGATCGAGCGGCGGCACGGACTCGAACGGCTGCACGAGATCCCGCACCTGCGTCTCGTCGGGTATCGGATTCCCGGCAGTGTCACCGTCGACGAGATGGTCTCTCGTCTCGAGGGGCTGGCGGAGATCGAGTACGTCGAGGCGAATCCGCTCCGTCGTCCGCAAGCGCTTCCGGACGATCCGCTGTTCCCGCAGCAGTGGTCACTCCGCAATACGGGACAGCGCGTGAATGGGCGCATCGGGCCGTCGGGCGTCGACATCGCCTGGGAGGGCGCCCGACAGCGCTTCGCCGGGCGGGCGCCGGTGACGGTCGCGGTGATCGATACGGGGGTCGCGCTCCAGCACCCGGAGCTCGTCCCTGTGCTGTGGCGGAACGCGGGAGAGGTTCCGGGCAACGGGATCGACGACGATGCGAACGGCTTCATCGACGACGTCCACGGCTGGGATTTCTTCGACGAGGACGCGGATCCGTCGGACGAGAACGGCCATGGAACGCTCGTCGCCAGTCAGATTGCGGCGCCCGCCGACAACGGCGTGGGGATTGCGGGCGTCGCGCCGACCGCGCGGATCATGGCCCTCCGGATCCTCGACGACTTCGGGTTCTCCCGGCCGGCTACTGCTCTGGACCTGATTCGCGCCACCACCTACGCCGCCGAGAACGGCGCTCGCATCGTCAATCTGAGCCTCGGAGGCGGTGCCTTCTCGAGATCGGAACTCGACCAGTTCGTATGGCTCGATGCGCGCGGTGTGCTCGCCTCGGTCGCAGCCGGCAACGGCGGCAGCGACGGGCTCGGCGACGACAACGACGCGGTTCCTGTGTACCCGGCGTCGTACGACGTGCCGAACATCGTCTCCGTTGCGGCGCTGGATCGCAGCGGCAGGCTGGCGTCGTTCTCGAACTTCGGGGCGGGCTCGGTCGATCTGGCGGCGCCCGGCATCGACGTCATCGGCGCCGGGCTCGCTCGGGAGGTCGTCTTCGTCGAGGACTTCGAGGACTTCGACCGCGTCGCGACGAGCTGGAGTACGTTCCAGTTCTGTCGAGCCTGTCCGCCGTGGGCGATCTACGAGGACGACTTCGGCAATGCCTGGGCGACCGATAGCTTCGGCACCGACGCTCAGCCGTTCGCCTTCTACCAGCCGCTGACCGACAGCTGGCTCTTGAGCCCGTGGATCCGCTTGCCGGAGGTCGGGCCGCGCCTCGATTTCCGTGCGTGGTGGGAGCTCGCCGCGTTCTCCGACATTGCGGGAGTGGCCGTCTCGATGGCACCCGGCGACCCTCCGCCGGCCACCAGCTTCGAGTTGCTCGGGGCGGTGGTGGGAACCGCGTCGTCGCTCCCGCCCGAGGCCGGCGCGTCCGCCGGCACGGTGCTCGCCGGTGATCTCTCGCCGTATGCAGGACAGGACGTCCGCCTGCGCTTCCGGATCTTCTCGGACGATGTCTTCGAGGCGGACGGCATCTACATCGACGACGTCGTCGTCAGTGGCGTCGCAGGCGGTTCCTCGGGCGAGGTGCCGTTCCAGACGCTCAGCGGGACTTCCTTCGCCGCGCCGCTCGTCGCGGGCGTCGCGGCGCTGATGATGTCGCAGCAGCCGAGCCTCACGCATCGGCAAGTGGTCGAGCGGATGCTCGCTGCGGCGCGGCCCGTACCGCTGCTCGCGGGCCGCGTCCGAACCGGCGGGCGGCTCGATGCCGAGCAGGCGTTGGTGTTGGTGCCGGAGCCGGCCCCTCTCGCGCTCGCCACGGTCGGGCTCGCGACGCTCGCGGGTCTTGCCGGCCGGCGATCGGCGCTCAGGAAGCGCTTGTCGTCAGCCGATCCGACACCGTGATGGAAGCGGGAATCGCGGTCGGCTTCGCGGTGTTCGTATTGTCGAGCCTGATCGTCGGGACTCGGCTGCTGTGGCTTGCGTGGCGGACGGGCGAGGTTCCCGAACTGGCGATCGGCGTCGCGCTGGTCGCCGGAGGGGGACTCAGCTTTCCGCTGTTGATCGGCGCTCTGCAGCTCGGCGATCGCTCGTCTCCAGTCGCCGCCTTCGCGATCATCACCGGGACCTTCTTCGGCCACCTCGGCGCCGCCGCGCTGGCACTCGCCGTGCGCCACATCTTCCGGCCCCGCGAGCCCTGGGCACGCGGGGCGCAGCTCGGTCTCACCGCAGTCCTCGTGCTGGCGCTCGCGGCACGGGCGGCCGACCCTGCGGAGATTCCGTCGCCTGGCTACGTGTTCTGGCCGGGCATGCTCGGGAGCTTCTCGAGCTACGCGTGGAGCGCTGCCGAATCGTTCCGCCTCTGGTCGCTGATGCGACGGCGTGTCGCGCTGCGCCTCGCCGATCCCGCGCTCGCGCGGCGATTCCTGCTGTGGGGAGTGGCGGCCGCGGCGGCCTGCGGAATCTTCTCTTGCACGCTGATCAATCGCACCCTCGATCCCTCCCACATGCACCCGACCTTGCTGCTGCTGCAGACCGTGTTCGGCGTAGTGGCCGCCACGGGGATCTGGCTCGCATTCTTCCCGTCGGGTCGGCGTCAGGAGTCACGCGAGGACGCGACTTCGAGCGGGTAGTGCGACGCGTGTCGTCCGCCGCCCTGAAAGTCCCGATTCCGGCGCAAGGGCTCTCTCAGAACGCGATGCTCCACGCCGGCAGGTAGCCGACGACGAGGCTCTCGAGCGTCTTGTCGAGGCCCGTGAGGACCAGCGCGCCGAGCGCCAGCAGCGTCCAGCCGAGTGCGCTCTTTCCGAGGCCGGCGTGGGCGCCGATGCGCGGCCGCAAGCGCGCGAGGACACGCGCGGAGAGCCTTCCTGCGACGAGGAGCGCGAGCGCAGTGCCGAACCCGAATCCCGTCATCACGAGGAATACGAGCCCGAGATCCTGCCCGGCGGATGCGAGCGCGATGGCCGCGCCGAGGGTCGGACCCACGCACGGAAGCCAGACGAAGCCGAGCAACGCTCCGACCCCGAACTGGCCGAAGCCAGTCGTGCTCCCGCTGGTCGCGCGCGGGGCGAAGCGAGCCGAGAGTCGTGACAGCGACACGGCCAGGCGATCGCTCCAGGCAGGGAGGAGGAGCACGAGGGCGACCGCCACCAGCAAGCCCGCCGAGACGATCCGGAACGACGCCGGATCGAGCCCGGCGCTGACGAGCAACCCGCCGAGCAGCGTGCCGGCCAGCGCGAACGAGAGCGCGAGCCCTGCTGCCAGCCACCACGGTCCGCTGCGGCCGCCGGTGGCGGCCGAAGACATCACCACCGGGACCAGCGGCCAGACGCAGGGCGAGAGAATCCCGAGCGCGCCGGCGGCAGCCGCCAGCGGCACCGAAGCCGCATCGAGCGTCACAGTGCCGCCACGCCCCGATCGAGCGCCGAGAAGATGACGTCGCGACGCATCTCCGCGACGGTGCGCCAGATCTCCCGATCGCCCTGGAACAGGATCAGCGTCGATTGGGAGGGCGCGCGGAGCGCCGTCACGGTTTGCTTCTGCTCGTCGAAATCCACTTGCAGGATGTGCAGACGAACGCGCGGATTGCGTTCCTGGTACTCCGCCAGGATCTCGCTCTGGATCACGCAGGTTCCGCACCACGACGCAGCGACGTCGACCAGGATCAGGGCTCCGCCCTGCTGCAGCTCGGCAAATCGAGCCTCTGAGAACGGCTCGTGCGAGGCCTGCGCGCGCGGCGTGCAGCCCGCGACGAAGAGCAGCAGCAGCACGGGCAGCAGCACGGCGCTCGCGACACCCGCAGGCGAGCGATACACGTGCAACGGATACACGCGCAACGAGATCGGGGATCGAGATCGATGGATGGACATCATTCCTCCGGTTCGTCCTACGATGCGGACCGGCCTCTTCTACGTCTCGCCGTAGGATCGGGTTACCGGGTGCGGCAGGGACATCGCTGCCTCGGTCCGCGCCTTCGGTGCTCGCGCTTCGGCCCGAAGCCGCAGCGGCGTCGAGGATGCGCGATGCGCCGGCCAGCGACTGCGGCGCGCGTCCGAGCCGAGCAGGCGTTTCAGTACAGCAGGATGTTCAGCAGGTTGTCCCGGAACGTCACGTCCGACGGCAGCTCGTCGTGTTCACGGCAGATGAAGACGGCGTACGCGACCGGGAAGAAACCGGGTGCTGCGGCTGCCGCTGGATCGAGCGTGTCGCGTGCGAGCAGTGACGCCTTCGTCACGCGACCGTCGCCGGGCTCGAGCATCAGCGCTTCATAGTCGATCCCGGGCATCCGGTTGCGGACCTCGCGCGGGTGGAGTCTCACCTTCACCTCGCCGTCGACCGTCTCGATCAAGCAACGAGCAGGCGTGAGATCACAGTCCCCGCCGAACACCACGTACTCGGTGCCGACGTCGTCGATCGGCGCGGAGAGCGCCCGGTGGAAGCGGCGGGCGCGGGCCAACGAATGTGTGAAGAATGCCTCTCGCCGCGCCAGCTCGGCTTCTGCATCCTCTGGACTCGCTGCGCGCGCGGCGATCCGGCGGCGCACCTTCGGGTCGAACACGGACCACTCGAAGCGACGCCAGATCTCGGCGTCGTAGAGGTCGGGCTCGGCGCGTCGGCCGTGTTCGTCGATCATCCAGCTGCGAGCGGGGTTCGGCAGCAGCTGGAACAGGCTCGGCATCGTCGCCATCACCTCGGGCGGGATCGTGGCGAGGCCGAAGCCGAGGTCGTTGCCGGTGATCGCGAGCTGCAGCGCGCTCACCGAGCCGTAATTCGGCGTCCCGATCAGCACGATCCGGCGCACGGCATCGGCGCCGGCAGCGTCGATGAGGGTCTCTGGAGCCTCCTCGTCGAGCACGTCGCGGGAGCCGAAGCGGACGAAGTAGCGCGCGACGAGTCCGCCGGCGCTGTGGCCGACGAGATCGACCTGCAGCGACGGATCGCCGCGCAGCCGGCGCAGCTCGGCGATGACGGCGTCGAGGCGAGAGGAGGCCTCCACCAGGTCCCGGCGCCAATCCCACGACAGCAACACGCAGTCGGTCTCGGCGGTGATGGCGTTGGCGGCCGCGCAGTGATAGCCGCCCGGCCCCTCGAGCGTGCGCAGGATCTCGCCATAGAAATCGCGGCCGAAGGCCTCGAAGAACACCTCGCCGGGGACGAGCCGGTCGTCCGGGCCGACGTGCCCGTCCGCGCCGATCGGCAACGCGAGCTCGGGGAAGCGCCGGCCCGTCGCCAGATCGAGGAGGCTCCCGGGCCAGATCGATTCGCGGGTCTCCCGGTCTTCGAGGCGAGATCCGAGCACGCCGGGAACGACGATCACCGGCGTGTGCGCGCGGCCGGCCTGGGCCGCGAACAACCGCTCGAGATCCGGCTCGCGGACGCGCAGGCTGCTGCAGCCGAGACTCGCGATCAGCAATGCGATCGCCCGCCACGCCCGTCCGGCCAACCGCATCGAATCGCGGCGCCGGCGCCGCGACCTCATCTCCGGGACGGGGGGCGCTTCCGGATCGCCGCGAGCATCGCGATCCCGGTCATGATCGACGCGCCGGTGGTGGGTTCCGGGATGGCTCTGATGTGGAACACGGCCGACACCGGTTCGTGGTCCGAGAGCTGCACGCCGTTGGCGTCGACCCAGTCCTCCGGAACGGCGTAGGCCAGTGTCGTCAGCTCGATCTCACTGCCGCTGCGGTAGAAGATCTTGTCGACGCGCTCGCAGTTGGCGTCGGCGAAGCTGATCGTACAGCCCTCTTGCAAGGACGGTCCGACCTCCGGGAACACCCCTCCGCGGGCCAGCTCGACCCACACGTCGGACACGCCCGTGGTCGCGAGGAACTCCGGCAGGATGTCTCCCTCGCGCGTATAGCGGCTGTTGGTATCGCCGAGCACGATGACGGCATTCCCGTCGGACGCGACGAGGATGAAGTCGGCGAGCTGGCGGAGATTGGCGCGTCGCGCAGTGACGCTGTCCGGATCCCCGCCTGCATCGGCGTGCAGGTTGTACACGTCTACGAACACGCCGGACTCGACCTCGTGGCGGGCGAAGCTGAAGCCTTTCGGTGCGAGGCAATCACTGCCCTCGGTGAGCACGCCGAAGCAGTCGTTCCACGGTACCCGCGCGAAGTCGGCAAACGGGTGGAACGCGAAGGTATTGAGGCCGTCTCCGAGCTGGGGCGGGGGTTCCGGCGCGAACAGGCCGATGACGAACGGCACGTCCGTCGTGTCCTTGACGGTCGCGAAGGGATGAACGATCGCGGAGACGAGCTCCTCGTGGAAGCTGAAGTCTTCTTGTACGACGACGAGATCGAAGTCGTTGAGCCGCGGGCTGATCTGCACGGTGTTGACCTCCGGGCTCGATCCCGAGAACGGGAGCGGAAGCCCGGCGACGTTGTAGGTGAGCACCGAGAAGCTGCCGGCGACGGCCGGGCCGGAGGTTCCCACACACAGCGCGAGAGCGAGCAAGAGCCCTCGGATTCCGAACCAGCGCCAGGACCGGTCGATGGCGAACATGGGTGCGACCTCCCGAGCATGATGAAACGACCCGGCGGCAGACCGAGAGAGCAGCGACGCGCCGTCCCCCTCGGGAAAGGCAGAACCATACCATCGACTTCCCGAGAACGTCACGAGATCGAGACTTTCCGGCTCGAGCGAGCCGTGCGGCGGTACCCTTCTCGGCCAGTTCGGTGAGGTGAACTGTGAGGTGAAAATGCTTCATGTTCTCGCCGCCTCCGTGTAGAGTGACCGGTCATGAAACGTTCCCGCCGCCTTCCCGGTCTCGTCCTGGCGTCGTTGCTGGTCGCCGCGTTCCTCCTCCTCTCGTCCGCCGCGCAGTCCGCCGGCCGCGGCCCCGCGCCATCGCGCCCAGGCGGCACAGGTCTCGACCGCGCGTGTGACCAGCTCGCGCGGACGCTCACCGCTCTCGAACGGCCGATCGTCGCCCGCCACGGCGCGGCGTGGGGCCCGCACTTCGCCCGCTTCGTCTACGAGCGGCTCGAGCAGCTGCGGGCGCAGGCGGCACGGAACGTGGCGCGAAGCTACGCCGACGGCTGTGTCGCCCTGAACCAGGTGCAGGTCCTCGGGACCCACAACAGCTATCACGTCCAGCCGAGACCCGAACTCTTCGAGATCCTGACGCTCTTCGATCCGTCGTTCCTTGCTTGGGAATACACCCACCTTCCGCTCGCGGACCAGTTCGAGGGACAAGGGATCCGGCAGATCGAGCTCGATGTCTTCGCGGATCCGGCGGGCGGTCTCTACGCCGAACGCCGAGGGCTTCTGATCATCGGACAGGATCCTGCGTCGGGCCTGCCGGAGCTCGACGAGCCGGGTCTCAAGGTTCTCCACGTCCAGGACGTCGATTTCGAGACGCGTTGTACGACGTTCGTCCGCTGTCTCGAGGACGTCAAGCGCTGGTCCGACGCGAATCCGGGACACCTGCCGCTGATGGTGCTCGTCGAGGCGAAGGACGAGGCGATCATCGATCCGCTCCAGCTCGGGTTCACGATCCCGGTTCCGTTCGGTCCTGCCGAGTTCGACGAGCTCGACGACGAGATCCGGCGCGTGTTCCCCCGCGAGCAGCTCATCACGCCCGATACCGTGCGTCTGCGCGGGCGGACACTGGAGGAATCGGTGCTCGGGAACGGCTGGCCCCGTTTGGGATTCGCACGGGGACGCATCCTCTTCGCGCTCGACAATGGTGGCCAGGCGCGACTCGACTACATCGGCAACAACCCGTCCCTGGACGGTCGCGTGCTGTTCACGAACGGGATTCCCGGCGAGCCCGACGCCGCGTTCGTCAAGCGAAACGATCCGGTCGCGAGCTTCGACGAGATCCAGGATCTGGTGCGCACCGGCTACATCGTTCGCACGCGCGCAGACGCGGATACCTTCGACGCCAGGCTCGGCGACACGACACGGCGTGATGCGGCGATCGCGAGCGGGGCGCAATATGTCAGCACGGACTACCCGGTCCCGAATCCGGACTTCGGAACGGGGTACCAGGTCCAGATCCCGGGCGGTCTGCCGGGACGTTGCAACCCGGTCCATGCGGCGCCGGCTTGCCGTGCGGAGGCCCTCGAGCGGTTGGCGCGCTGAACGGCACCCGCCGGAGCAGTCCCCCAGCGTCGTGTTCGCAGCCGTTCCCACTTCTTCCCGAGAGGAGAACCCAGAAATGTCGATTTCGACCGCTCGGGCCACGAGGACTTCGCGGCTCCCCTGCTGGATCCCGTCGGGCTTGCTCGCGCTGTTCGCGCTGACCCTCGCTGGCCTCGCGTCACCGGCCGAGGCTGGGCAGCGGCGGCTCGCGGTTCCGGTGGTCACGCCGTCGGAGCCGGGTCGCTTCGCCGTCGGCCGCTCGACCTTCACCGCCGTCGACGACGCGCGCGATGGCCGCACGCTCACGCTCGATGCCTGGTATCCCGTCGATCCGATCGATGACGTCGGTCCGTTCTCGGTCTACGACCTGCTCTTCGCCGGCATCGAGTCCGACGTCGCGCGCGCGGATGTCCCGGTGTCGCGAGAGGGCCCGTTTCCGCTGATCGTCTTCTCCCACGGCAGCAACGGCATCCGCTTCCAGTCGTACTTCCTGATGGAGGCGCTCGCCAGTCACGGCTTCCTCGTCGTGGCTCCGGATCATGCCGGAAACACGGCTGCCGACCCGATCTTCGGCAGCGCCGATCCGTTCCCCGTCGTGGCGGTGAATCGCCCGCTCGATGTCTCCTTCACGATCGATGTCATGCTCGCGCGGAACCAGGATCCGCTGGACCCTTTCCGGGGTCGAGTCCATCCGAACCGGATCGGTGTCACTGGCCATTCCTTCGGAGCCTTCACGGCGTTGGCCATGGCCTCTGGTTTCGCGATGATTCCGCCGGATCCCCGCGTCCGCGTGATCGCACCGATCTCTCCGGCGGCGGCGATTCTCAGCGACGAGGAACTCCAGTCCATCCGCGTGCCGACGCTCGTGCTCGGCGGCACCTCGGACATCACGACACCGATCGATCCGAACAGCGTGCGGGCGTTCGCGCTTCCGAAAGCCAGACCCCGGTACCGCGTGGACATCGAGAAGGCCGGGCACAGCTCGTTCACCAACATCTGCGACATCGGCGACGCGCTGATCGGAGCGGGCCTCCCGCCGGCTCTGGCGGCGTTCCTGCTCGGGAGTCTCGAGGAGGGCTGTGCGCCCGAGCTGATCGAAATCGAAGAGGCGCATCGATTGACGCGCTTCTACAGCGTCGCTTTCTTCCAGCGCCACCTCGCCGGAGATCCGCGATACGGCCGCTTCCTGAACCGCGGGGCGGGTCGCAGTCGGGGCTTTCCGGTCACCTACTTCGAGGTTCCGGGAGCCAGTCCGCCGTTCGGCCACTTCGCACCGGGCCGCTACAAGCTCGAGACCAGGAAGTAGCGCTGGCGCCTGCGCCGCCGGCAGCCCGTGGCACCGGGCTGTGTCGATCGAGCGTGCTCACGACGAACCGCCGCAGCGCTCGCGGAACGCCGTCGGCCCGAGGACTCGGGCGCCGCGATGGCGGGCGCGATCGGCGAGCTGACGATCCGCGGTCACGACGACGACCCGGGTAGGGTCCGGCGCCCGCCGGACGGCTGCCAGCAACCATGCGTCTGCCGAGGCGGCAAAGACGACCTGCGGGCCCGGTGTCTCTGGCTCGGGCTCATCGGCGGGCCGTCGCCCGTCGAAGACGACGACGACCTCGGCGCCCGGCGCGTCGAGCCTGCGGACCAGGTCCACGGCCCGCTCTCGCGCGTCGGCCCGCCACCATTCCTTGCGGTCCCGCCCGCGCAGGACGGCGGCGTGCAGCAGGTTGAAGCCGTCGATGAGCCACGCGACGGGCTCATCGGCTGACGGCTGCGCAGGCGAGGATCCGCTGTCTTCGGCCATGACGGCAGCAGGATACGCAGGTCTGGCCCCTCCCCCCAGTACGAACGATCCGGCTCCGAGGGCGACGAAAGCCGCCATCACGGCGATCGCGGCAAGGGCTTCCCGCAGGAATCGAGTCATCCGACAGCCTCCTTCCCCTCGGACGATGGGGGCCGGCTGTGACGGAAGCGGTCACAGGCACCGTTTCGGTTCGGTCGGTGGGCGGCAGTCGGTTGCAGCTCCGCTCGCGGTTCCCTACCTCCGAGGCGCATGGCGACTCCGCGCGCAGCGACATCCGATCCGAACTCGGTCGCCAGCCCGATCCTTCGCGTGGGCCTCGTGCAGATGCGTTGCTCCGCCGACGCCGACGAGAACCTCGCCAAGGCGCTGGCTGGCATCGAGGACGCTGCGGCGCGCGGGGCCCGGCTCGTCGTGCTCCAGGAGCTGTTCCGCACGCCGTACTTCTGCCAGGCCGAGGAGCAGACGCGCTTCGATCTCGCCGAGTCGATTCCCGGGCCGACGACCGAGGCCGTCGCAAAGGTAGCCGCGGCGCGCGGCGTGAGCGTCGTCGCGTCGGTGTTCGAGCGGCGGGCCCCCGGGCTCTATCACAACACGGCCGTGGTGCTGGACGCCGACGGCGCGACCGCGGGTGTCTACCGCAAGATGCACATCCCGGACGACCCGCTGTACTTCGAGAAGTTCTACTTCACGCCAGGTGACCTCGGCTTCCGCGCCATCGACACGCGCGCCGGCCGGATCGGCACGCTGGTGTGCTGGGACCAGTGGTTCCCGGAGGCCGCGCGGCTGACGGCGCTGGCCGGCGCGCAGGTGCTGACGTACCCGACGGCCATCGGCTGGGAGACCGGCGTGCGCCCGGAGTGGGAGGCTGCCGAGCACGATGCATGGGAGACGGCGCAGCGCGCGCATGCGATCGCCAACGGCGTGTTCGTCGTCGCCGTCAACCGCGTTGGCGTCGAAGAGCGCCTCACGTTCTGGGGACAGTCGTTCGTCGCGGATCCGTTCGGCCGCGTGATCGCGCGCGCCTCGGCCGATTGCGAGGAGACGCTGGTCGTCGATTGCGACCTGTCGCAGATCGAGGAGGTCCGACGCGGCTGGCCGTTCCTGCGCGACCGACGCATCGACGCGTATGGCGATCTCCTCCAGCGCTTCCGCTCCTGACGGCGTGGAGACGCCGGCCGCGCAGGGCTACCGGTGGCCCGCAGAATGGGAGCCGCACCGGGCGACGTGGCTGTCCTGGCCGCACAATCTCGAGACGTGGCCGGACAACCTGGCGGCCGTCCACTCCAGCTTCGCTGCGATGGTCGCCGCGCTGGCGCCGCGCGAGGTCGTCGAGATCGGCGTCGCCGACGCCGCGATGGAGGACATCGCGCGTAGCGCGATCCGGCGAGCGGGCTGGGATCCGGACCGCGGCGTCCGTTTCCATCACTGGCCGACCACCGACGCCTGGTGCCGCGATCACGGCCCGATCTTCGTCGTCCGATCCGATGGCGCGCGGGCTCTGCTGGATTTCCGCTTCGACAACTGGGGACGCAAGTATCCCGGCTGGGAGCTCGATGACGCCGTTCCGCGTCACATCGAGAAGGTGCTCGGGTTGCCGCGTTTCGGCGTCGACGTCGTTCTCGAGGGCGGGGCCGTCGACGGCGACGGATGTGGCACGGTGCTGACGACCGAGGCATGCCTGCTGAATCCCAACCGGGGTCCGGGCCGCACGCGGGCGCGGATGGAGCAGTTGCTCGCGGACCACCTCGGCGCGCGCCGCGTGCTCTGGCTCGGCGACGGCATCGACGGCGACGACACCGATGGTCACGTGGACGACATTGCGCGTTTCGTCGCCCCCGGCGTCGTCGTGGCGGCGGTGTGCGACGATCCCGCGGACCCGAACCACGCGCCCCTCGCCGAGAACCTGCAGCGCCTCCGGACGATGCGCGACGCGCGCGATGCCGCGTTGTCCGTCGTGCCGCTGCCGATGCCGGGACGCCTCGAGTGCGCCGGCCAGCGCAGCCCGGCGAGCCACGCGAACTTCTATCTGGCCAACGGCGTTGCGCTGGTGCCGATCTTCGGGGGGCCGAGCGACGAGACGGCCCTCGCGATCCTCCGCGAGCTACTGCCGGGCCGCGACGTGATCGGGATCCCGTGTACCGACCTGGTCTCCGGCTTCGGCGCGCTGCACTGCGTGACGCAGCAAGAGCCCTCTGGATGATCGAGCCGGAAGTGTCGTGAGGGCTGCGAACGACCCCTCCCCGATGTGGATTCCTGGAACCGGATCCTTTGCTTTCGCACGAGGATCGGCTATTCCTCGACCGTTCCCGAACACCCCAATGGGAGGCGACGAACGGCCGTGGTGGAAGCATTCCGGCACGATGTGATCGTCGTCGGCGGAGGTGGCGCCGGGCTGCGCGCCGCGATCGCCGCCGTCGAGGCAGATCCGAAGGTCACCGTGGCGCTCGTCTCCAAGGTGTACCCGATGCGCAGCCACACCGTGTCGGCGGAGGGCGGCGCGGCGGCCTACGTCGAAGGCAAGGGTGACAGCCTCGACAAGCACGCGTACGACACCGTCAAGGGTTCCGACTTCCTCGCGGACCAGGACAGCGTCGACTACTTCGTCGAGCAGGCGCCGCTCGAGCTGACGCGCCTCGAACATTGGGGTTGCCCGTGGAGCCGCAACGACGACGGCACCGTGGCGACGCGGCCGTTCGGCGGCATGGCGGTCCCGCGCACGTGGTTCGCGGCCGACAAGAGCGGCTTCCACATGCTGCACGCGCTGTTTCAACACTCGATGCGCTTCGATCGGATCGTTCGCTACGACGAGAATTTCGCCACCAAGCTTCTCGTCGAGGACGGCGTTGCCAAAGGGGTGGCGGCCATCGACATCCGCTCTGGCGCGATGCGACTGTTCCACGGGCGCGCCGTGATCCTCGCGACCGGGGGCGCAGGCAAGGTTTTCCCGTTCACGACCAACGGCACGATCAAGACCGGCGACGGGATGGCGCTGGCGTATCGCGCGGGGGTCGGACTGAAGGACATGGAGTTCCTGCAGTATCACCCGACGGGTCTACCCGGAACCGGCATCCTGATCACCGAGGCCTCGCGCGGAGAGGGCGGTTACCTGCTCAACTCGGAAGGCGAACGTTTCCTGGTGACGTACGACTACGGCGTCGGCCAGAAAGCGGAGCTGGGGCCGCGCGATATGGTCTCGCGCGCCGAGATCCTCGAGATCGAGGCGGGGCGCGGCATCAAGGGCCCGTACGGGGAGTACGTCCATCTCGATCTCCGCCATCTCGGGGAAGAGAAGATCATGGCCAAGCTGCCATTCGTCCGGGAACTCTCCAAGATCTACATCGGTGTCGATCCTGTTCACGAGCCGATTCCGGTTCGCCCGGTGGCGCACTACATGATGGGCGGAATCGACACCGATGTGCGCGGTGCGACGCAGCTTCCGGGTCTCTACGCCGCCGGCGAGACTGCGTGTGTCTCGATGAACGGTGCCAACCGACTCGGCTCGAACTCGCTCACCGAGATCCTGGTCTTCGGAGCGCGCGCAGGCCTCGAGGCCACGGCCTACGCCCGCGGCGTGAGCGACGGCAACGAGGCACGGCTGCGCGATGAAGTCCAGGCGGAGGGAGCCAGGATCGACGCGCTGCGAGGCGGCAAGAAGGGGAGCGAGAGGATCGCCGCCCTGCGCGGCGAGATGCAGACGTCGATGGAACGCGGTTGCGGGGTCTATCGCCGCCAAGAAGCCATGCACCAGACGGTCGCCGATCTGGCGCGGATCAAGAGCCGCTTCGAAGATGTCCGGCTCGAGGACACCAGCAAGGTCTTCAACACGGAGCTCCTCCAGGCCCTCGAACTCGGCAACATGATCGAGGTGGCGGAAACCATCGCCATCGCCGCGGCAGCGCGCAAGGAGTCGCGCGGTGCCCATTCCTGCCGGGACTTTCCGACCCGCAACGATCGGGAGTTCCTGCACCACTCGCTCGTCTTCCATACGGGTGCAGTGCCGCGGCTCGAGAAGAAGCAGGTGACGATCACGCGGTTCCAGCCCGAGGAGCGCAAGTACTGATGGACCCCGAAACCGGCGAACTGCGCAAGCGGACCTTCGTCGTGACCCGTTTCGATCCCGACAAGGATCAGGTCCCGAAGACCCAGACCTACGAGGTCGCCTGTCGCCCGGACTGGAAGGTCCTCGACGCGCTGAACCACATCAAGGACGAGATCGACCCGACGCTCTCGCACCGCTGGTCCTGTCGCATGGCGGTGTGCGGGAGCTGTGGCATGAACGTCAATGGCGAGCCGAAGCTCACCTGCAAGACGCGGCTCGCGGACTACGGCGACGTCGTAGAGGTGGAGCCGCTCGCGAACTTCCCGATCGTGCGCGATCTCGTCGTCGAGATGGACGGCTTCATGGAGAAGTTCAAGGCCGTGAAGCCGTGGATGATCGTCGCCAAGGAGAAGGCGGCGGAAGAGGGGCCGAACCGGCAATCGCCGGAGGAGTTGTCGGTGTTCAAGCAGTTCAGCATGTGCATCAACTGCATGCTCTGCTACGCCGCGTGCCCCGTGGTAGCGAAGGAACCGCACTTCCTCGGACCGGCCGCGATCGCACTCGGGCATCGCTACAACATGGACTCGCGCGACGAGGGCGCCGCCGAGCGCAACGAGGTCTTCCGCGGCGAGGGGACGGTGTTCCACTGCTCGTACGCCAACGAGTGCTCGGAGGTTTGTCCGAAAAACGTCGATCCGGCCTCCGCGGTGAACCAGGCGAAGCTGAACGCGGTGGTCGACTGGGCGACGTCGTTCGTCGTCAAGAGGAACGGATAGATGTCGCGCGCATCCCACCCGCAGGCGATGACTCCGCACCGGCCCGGCTCCACGCGGACGGCGCCGCCGCAAGTGCCGGACACGTTCTGGTCGCAATCTCGGATGCGGACGTACCTGCTGTTCGACGCGACCGGCATTCCGTACATGCTCGTCGGCCTGCTCGTGCTGCGCGTGGCGTTCGCGCTGGGCCGCGGTCCGGAGGCCTGGGCGGAGCTGCTGCAGGAGTTCTCGCACCCGCTCTACCTGGCGTTCCACGTCCTGGCGCTGGTGTCCGTGGTGTTCGTCGGCGTGCGCTTCTTCCGGCTGTTCCCGAAGGCGCAACCGGCGAAGCTGGGCCCCGTGAAGCCGCCGCCGCGTCCGGTGCTTCATGCGGGGCTCTATGTCGCGTGGATCGGCGTCACGTTGGCTCTGCTCGTCGTGCTCGGAGGGCTCTGGCCGTGAGGACGTTGCTGCTGCGTCTCGAGCCGGTGATCTGGTTGTTGTTCGGCGCCGGCATCCTGGTCGGCACGATCCTGCTGCCTGCCTATCTGCTTACCGTCACGCTCGGCGCGCCGCTCGGGCTGCTGCCCGAGGGCGCACTGTCCTATGAACGAGCGTATGCGCTCGCGACGAACCCGATCGGACGCGTCCTGCTGCTGGCGCTGATCGCCCTGCCGCTGTGGAAGGGCGCGCATCACGTCCGCGCGCTGCTCGCCGACTGGCTCGGTCACGGACCAGACCCGGTGCTCGGCTCGCTGCTCTACGCCATCGCCGCCGCCGGCAGCCTCGCCGGCATCTACGCCGTCCTGACGCTCTGACGCGGGGACGTTCCTTGCAAGGTTTCGTTAGCGGGCCCGCAACGCTCGACTGAATTCGCAGAACTCGGGCCCGCTAACGAAACCTTGCAAGGAACGTCCCCGCTCCGCCGCGCCCCTCGATCCCCGGCGGGGATCCGCGGGCGGCTTGACGCCTCCGAGACCGTGTTTACTTCTGCTCGCGTTCGTTGGTTCGGCCGCCGACCCCGGGTCGGCGACACGAGACGACGTGAACAGGAGGACACGAATCATGGCATTTCCCAGCATCTTTCGCGGCCACCCGATCAGCTCCTTCGACGAGTCCGGGGATCCGGTGGGATCCCTGGAGCGCGCGCTCGAGAACCTCTGGCGGGGGGCCGGCGCTCCGGCAACGGCAACGCCGGTCGGAAGCTTCGCCCCGCGCATCGACGTCGTCGAGCGCGCGGCCGAGTACCTCGTGACGGCCGAGCTGCCGGGCCTCGAGGAGAAGGACTTCCAGCTCGAGGTCCACGGCAACGTCCTCACGCTCACCGGCGAGAAGCGCACCGAGCACGAGGAAGAGCGCAAGGGATGGCGCTGGAGCGAGCGCTCCTACGGCAGCTTCCGGCGCTCCATCCAGCTCCCCGTGGAGGTCGCTTCGGACAAGGCGTCGGCGGCGTTCAAGAACGGGGTCCTGACCATCACGCTGCCGAAGGCCGAGCATGCGCAGGTGCGCCAGATCCCGGTGACGCCGGCGTAGCGGCATCTGCCATCGAGCGAGGGACGGGAACACGGCGGGGATCGGAGGAGATTCCGATCCCCGCTTGGTTCGTAGGCCGCTCGACGTCGCCGTGGGTTGTCGATCAGTAGCCGTAGAAGAAGAAGCCGCGCAGCGTGTGGACGATCACGCTGCTGAGCGCGTGCGCGGCGATCCCGTGATGGCCCGTCAGATGGCCGTGGAAGTGCCGGCGGCTGGAGAATCCATGGCCGCACGGCGCGCAGTAGAACGGACTGTGGACGACGACGGGTCGCCGGTAGCGCGGCGCGTACGATCGACCGTAGTCGTAGTGACCTCGGTCCGGCGCGTAGCCACGGTGAGATCCGCGCTGCCCACGGAAATGGTGCCCGCCGTAGTCGTGATGGCCGCGTCCCCGGTAGTGTCCGTGGTCGTTGTACCCGTGGCTCTTGTATCCATGGCGACCGCGATGGTCGCCTCGGGCATCGGCCGCCAACGGCGCGGCGAAGACGAGACCGAACGCGGCAACGGCCGCGAACGCGCTGCGAGTGGCGATACGCAACATCCGGTTCTCCTCGAAGGTCTCCGGCCGGCGGCGGCGCACAGCACGCGAGACGACTGCCTACGAGATTCGACCGTCGAACGACTCGGACGGGTTACCTGCCAGACGATTCGCGATCCCCGATGACAGAGACGTGACAAGCTGTCCGCCCTCGGGGGAGTGGCTTCCCTACCGGCCGTCCGCTCACTCGCCGTCGAAGAGCAGCTCCGCGAGATGCCGGCGGTGATGGATCGAATCGCCGAGCATCGGCCGGCTCCACAGTGCGCGCCGGAAGTAGAAATGCACGTCGCAGTCCCACGTGAAGCCGTAGCCGCCGTGGATCTGGACGCCCTTGCGCACGGCGTTGGCGTAGACGTCGCCCGCGAGCGCCTTTGCCATGCGCGCGTGGACCTCGGCGGACGGCGTATCGGCATCGAGCGCCGCCGCGGCTCCGCACGCGAGACTGCGCGCGAGTTCGACGCCGCACATCATGTCGACGATCGGATGCTTCACCGCCTGGAAGAAGCCGATCGGCCGGTCGAACTGCTTGCGATCGATGGCATAGTCGCGCGCCAGCAGCAGCACGGACTCCGCGCCACCCACCTGCTCCGCCGCGAGCGCCGCGCATCCGCGCACCAGCGTCGCCGCGAGCGCGGCGGCTCCGTTGCCCTCGAGCCGCGCCTCCGGCCCGACGCGCACGCCATCGAAGCCGATCCGCGCCGTCGGCCGCGTCGGATCGATCGAAACCTCGTCGTCGATCGAGACCCCACTGGTCGGCAGCTCGATCGCGAACAGCGACACGCGGCCCGACGGCTCTCGGAACGCCGCGACGACGAGGCCGGCGTCGGCCCCGCCGACCACGTGCGTCTTGCGCCCGCGCAGCACGTAGCCGCCCTCGACGGGATCCGCAGTGGCCGTCACGGTGTCGGCCTCGAAGCCACCGCCCGATTCGACGAGCGCGAGCGTCGCGATGCGCTCGCCGGCGGCGATCGCCGGCAGCCACTGCTCCTGCTGCGCTTCGCTACCGGCCTGCTCGAGCGCGATGCCGGCGAGCAGCGAACCGAGGAAGGGCCCCGGGACGAGCCGCCGTCCCATCTCTTCCATCAGGATCTCGAGGTGCAGCCAGCCGAGCCCCGCGCCGCCGAAGCGCTCGGCAAGGACGAGGCCTAGCCAGCCCAGCTGCGCGATCTCCTTCCACAAGCCGCGATCGAAGCGGCCGTCGGCGTCGATCGCGCGGCGCAGCGTCGCCATCGGCCATCGCTCGCCGAGGAAGCGGCGCGCTTCGCCGCGCAGCATCGCGTGCTCTTCGGTGAAACCGAAATCGGTCGGAACGTCGAGGCGCATCGGGGTCCTCACTTGGTCTTCGGGAGGCCGAGCACGCGCTCCCCGATGATGTTGCGCTGGATCTCGCTGGTGCCGCCGCCGACGGTCATCCCGAACGAGTTCATGTACATGCGCGGCCACTCGGCCTTGTCCGGCGCGCTGGCATCGCCGAGCCAGAGCCCGGCATCGGGGCCGAGCACCTCGCAGGCCAGCTCGGACATCCGCTGCCCGAGCTCCGAGTACACGAGCTTGTTCATCAGCCGCGTCGCGAGCGGGCGGTCGTCCATGTTGAGCCCCGGGATTCGCGCGCGCTGTCCGGTGAGCCGCAGCGCCTCCTCGTCGATCCACGTCTGCGCGATCCGGTCGCGCAGCACGGGATCGTCGGCGGCGGGACGGCCGTCGCGGCGCATGCGCCGTGCCAGCGATGCGATCGCACGCACGGATTCTCCCGTCGGCGTCATCGAGCCGCCGCCCGACCCCTCGGCAGCGCCGCGTTCGAACGTCAGCGTCGTCATCGCGATCTGCCAGCCCTGGCCGAGTTCGCCGAGCTGGGCCTCCTTCGGCATCGGCGCCTGGTCGAAGATCACCTGGTTGAAGCCGCCTTCGCCGGTCATCTTGACGAGCGGCTGGACGGTCACGCCGGGCGCATCCATCGGGAACAGGAAGTACGAGATGCCCGCGTACTTGTGCGCCGCACTGTCGGTCCGCGCGAGCAGGATCATCCACTTCGCAACGTGCGCGAGCGTCGTCCAGACCTTGTGGCCGGTGACGACCCAGCCGTCGCCCTTCGGTGTCGCCGACGTCTGGAGACTGGCGAGGTCGGAGCCGGCGCCCGGCTCGCTGAAGCCCTGACACCAGATCTCTTCGCCACTGAGGATCGGCTTCAGCAGGCGTCGCTTCTGCGCCTCGGTGCCGTAGGCGAGGATCGTCGGGCCGGCCCACTGGAGGCCGATGACGTTCACCATGAACGGCGCGCCGGCGCGGTTCAGCTCCTGCGACACGATCCGCTGGCGCTTGTGCGGATCGGAATGACCGCCGTATTCGGACGGCCAGTCGAGTCCGAGGTAGCCGGCCTCGTAGACCTTGCGCTGCCAGTCGCGCAGGAACTCGAACTGCCGGTCGGATTCCACCTCGAGGAAGCTCTGCGGCAGCTTGAAGCCGGGGTCGGCCGGCCGGTGCGCGGCGATCCACGCGCGGACCTCGCGGCGGAACTCGGCGTTCTCCTTGGATTCGGTGGCCTCTTCCGGGCGGCTCATGGCGTCTCCTGCAGGCGCTTCGGGATTGATTCCCGAGTCGAACGGGCGGCAAGTATAGGCTAGTTTGCGGCGACCCGACCGAATGGTCGGGTCTCGCAGGAGGCGTGATGAACTTCGGATTCACCGACGAGCAGGAGCTGCTGCGCCAGGAGGTCCGCAAGGTCCTCGACGAGCGCGCGCCGATGCCCGAGGTGCGCAGGCTCGCCGAGACGCCGGAGGGCTTCTCGCGCGATCTCTGGAAGCAGATGGGCGAACTCGGCTGGCTCGGTCTGACGATCCCGGAGGCGCACGGCGGCGCCGGCCTCGGCTGGGTCGACCTGGTCGTGTTGCTCGAAGAGACCGGGCGCACGTTGTTTCCGTCCCCACTGATCGCGAACACGCTGGCCGCCGCGGCGCTCGCCGACGCCGGCAGCGCGGCCCAGCAGGCGCACTGGCTCCCGCGGCTCGCCGACGGGTCGGTGATCGGCACGGTCGCCGTGCTCGAAGCCGGCGACCGGCTCGACAGCGCCGGGATCCAGCTCCGCGGCACGCCCCAGGGCGGCGGCTGGCAGCTCCGCGGCGAGAAGCGTTCGGTGCTCGACGGGACGGCTGCGGATCTGCTGGTCGTCGCCTTTCGCACCGGCGACGGCGACGACGAGGTCGCGCTCGCGCTCGTCGAGCGCGGAGCGGCAGGACTCGGCGTCGAGACCACACCGAGCATCGACGCGACCAAGCGCGTCGCACGCGCGCGCTTCGACGGCGTGCAGGTCCCGCCCGGCGCCGTACTCGGGACGCCCGGCCGCGCCGCGCCGGCTCTCGCGCGTCTGCTCGATCGCGGCGCGCTCGCCGTCACCGCCGAGGCGATCGGTACCGCCGAGGAGGCCGTGCGTCTCACCGTCGACTACGCGAAGGCGCGCGTGCAGTTCGGCTCTCCGATCGGGCGCTTCCAGGGCGTCAAGCATCCCCTCGCGGAGATGTACGTCGACGTCGAGAGCTTCAAGTCGCTGCTGTACTACGCCGCGTGGTGTCTCGATGAAGGAGACGTCGACGCCCCGCGGGCCGTCTCGATGGCGAAGGCGTACGCCAGCGAGGCGCTCCCGCGGATCGGCATCGACGGCGTGCAGATCCACGGCGGCGTGGGGTACACGTGGGAATACGACATCCAGCTGTACCTGAAGCGCTCGAAGTGGATTCGCCCGACGTTCGGGGACGCCGACTTCCACTACGACCGCGTCGCCCGGATCCGGACGGAGGCCGCCTGATGGATTTCCACCTGACGCCGGAGGAAGAGGCATTCCGCGCCGAGGTCCGCGCGTTCCTCGACGAGCTGTTGCCGCCGGGCGCGCCGACCAGCGATCCGCATTTCCATGCCACCTGGTTCCGACGCGTGCGCGAGAAACGCTGGGTCGGCTTCTCGTGGCCTCGCGAGGTCGGCGGCGGCGGCGGCTCGATCATGCAGCAGGTGATCCTCAAGGAGGAGATGGCGAAGCGGAAGGCGCCGTCGCTCGGGGCCTGCTTCATGGGCCTCGCCTGGGTGGGGCCGGCAATCCTCTCATATGGCACGGAGGCCCAGAAGCAGCGCTTCATCCCGGACATCCTCGACGGCCGCTATCAGTGGTGCACCGGCTACTCCGAGCCGGGTTCCGGTTCCGACCTCGCGTCGCTCCAGTGTCGGGCCGTCCGCGACGGCGACCACTACGTCGTCAGCGGCCAGAAGATCTGGACGTCGATCGCGATGTGGTCGAAGTGGATGATCCTGCTGGTTCGCACCGATCCCGCCGCGCAGGGCAAGCACGACGGCATCACCTGTCTGCTCGTCGAGATGGATTCGCCGGGTCTCACGGTGCGGCCGATCCGCAACATGTCCGGCGGCGCGATGTTCGCCGAGGTCTTCTTCGACGACGTCCGGGTTCCGGTGGAGAACCGGCTCGGCGCGGAGGGCGAGGGCTGGAAGGTCACCGTCTCGGCGCTCGCCCACGAGCGCTCCTCGATCGCCGAGGTGGAGGGGCTCCTGCGCAAGCTCGACGAGCTCGTGACGCTGGCCCGCACGGCGACGAAACACGGTCCGCGTGAGCCCTCCGGAACATTTCCGCGTGAGCCCTCTGGAACATTTGGCGGGGCGCTCGACGACGACGGCATCCGCCGCCGCATCGCGCGCTTCGAGACGCGGATTGCCGCGATGCGCATGAACGGCATGCGATTCCTGACGAAGCAGCTGAAGGGCGAGCCGCTCGGCGCGGAGACGTCGATCAACAAGCTGCATCGCGCGGCGCTCGAAATCGAAATGGGCGATCTGGCGCTCGAAGTCCAGGGCAGCGACGGGCATCTCGCGAACGAGCGCGACGGCGGCCGCTGGCAACGCTTCGCGTTGTCGTGGCCGGAGGTCGTGATCGGCGGCGGCACGCCGAACATCCAACGCAACATCATCGCGGAGCGCGTCCTCGGGCTGCCGAAGGACTGAAACGGATCGGTACCGCGGAAGGGGAGCGCGCGTCGTCGGCGCCGCGCCGGCCGGAACGGGACCACGGCGGGGTGCTCTATCCTGCGAGGGCCTCACCTGACCGGAGGATCACCGGTTGCCCCGCGCCCGAGACCCCGCGCCGCTGACGCCGCGACAGATCGAGGTGCTCGAGCTGATGGCCCGGGGCCTCACGAACCCCGACATCGCCGGCGTGCTCGGGATCGCGCGGGCGACGGTGAAGGCGCACGTGGCCGCCATCATCGAGGCGCTCGACGTCAGCAATCGCACCGAGGCGGCGATGGTGCTGCGCGAGCTGGGGCTGTCCGCGGCGGAGAGCGGCTCGAACCCGGTGCCGGGTTTCGGCGGCCGGCCGGCGATCGCCGTGCTGCCGTTCGACAACCTCTCGAACGACCCCGAGCAGGACGTCTTCGCCGACGGACTCGTCGAGGATCTGACCACGCGTCTTGCCATGGTGCGCTGGTTTCCGGTCATCGCGCGCAACTCGGCGTTCGCCTTCCGCGAGACGCCGCGCGACCTGAAGGAGATCAGCCGCACGCTCGACGCCCGCTACCTGATCGAGGGAAGCACCCGGACGGCCGGCGCCCGCATGCGCATCCACGTCCAGGTGATCGACGCCGAGAGCGGCCACCACGTCTTCGCCGAGAAGGTCGACCGCGAGGTCGGCGACGTCTTCGCCGTGCAGGACGAGATCGTCGACGCGATCGCCGGCGCGCTGGAGCCGGCGCTGCTGCGGATCGAGGCAATGCGCTCGGTGGCGCGGGCGCCCGCGCAGCTCGACACGTGGGAGCGGGTGCAGCGCGGCGCGGTCCTCGTGCGCACGGCCACCCCTGCGAGCGTGGACGCGGCGATCCCGCTCTTCGAGGCGGCGATCGCGGATGACCCGAGCTTCGCGTCCGCGCACGCCGGACTCGCGATGGCGCGCTTCACGCGCGGGCTCGTGCTCGCCCGGGAGACCCAGTTCTCGCCGGCGGACCCGCAGCACGGTCGGGACGCGATCGCGGGCGTGGTCTCCTGCTTCCAGCAGGCCGCGGCCGCCGGCCGGCGCGCGACGGAACTCGACCCTTTCGATCCGAATGGCTGGATGGGGCTGGGCGCCGGGCTCGGCGGAAGCTTCCAGCTCCCGGCGGCGCGCAGCGCGCTGGAGCGCGCCGTCGATCTCAACCCGAGCTCGGCCCTCGGCTGCTGGGGCCTCGGCACGGTGCTGATGCGCTCCGGCGAGTCGCAGGCGGCGCTTCCGCTCTACGAGCGCGCGATCCGCCTGTCGCCGCGGGATCCCAACCTGTGGGCGTTCGAGGGCTATCTCGCGATCGCGCTCCTGTGTGCGGGGCGCTTCGAGGAGGCGCTCGCGTGGACGCGACGCAGTGTCGAGCACGAGAGCGCCGAGGGCTTCAGCATGCGTCCCCTCGCCCCCGCGTGCCTCGTCGGACTGGGCCGGCCGGAAGACGCTCGTCGCGAGGTCGCGAGCATTCGCGTCTGGCGCCCTCACTTCAATCTGGGCCTGGTCCGGATCCTGTGGCCGCCCACGGCAGTCGATGCGCTCGCCGACGCCTTCGCGGCGGCCGGCTGGGATCTGCACGGGACCGGCGGCGCCGGCTGAGCCAGCCGAGCGCGAGCAGCGCAGCGGCGGCACCGAGGCCTGCTCCGGGCTCGGGGACGAGTTCGAGCGTCAGCTCGGCGAAGCCCGGTACGCGTTCGATCAGTCCGTCGTCGCGGACGTCGAGGAGCAACGGCGCGACGAACCGGAGCGCGCCCACATCGAGAGACTCCGGACGCAGGTCGAGCCCACTGAACGTCTCCACCGGAAGGAAGCCGACCCCGTCGGTATAGCCCTGGACGTCGATCGACCCCGTGGTCCAGGCGCCGCTCGTGAGCCGCACATCCCACCCGAAGCCCGGATTCGGCGCTTCGAAGACCTCGGCGCCGACCTTCGAGAGCGAGCGCACGAAGAGTCCGCCGTCGCCGGCGAGCTGGACCGCGAGGCTTCCGGCGAGCGGCATCCGTCCGACGATGGCGTCCTCGCCCGGCTCGAAGCTCCCGGCCTCGTGCGAGGCATCGAGAATGGAGAGCGCGACGAACGGATCCGATGCGGGCGGTTGCGCGAGCGTCTCGTTCCGCGTGCCGAGCACCCCGGGCTGCATGGCGATCCGCCCAGACGGACTCATCACCAAGGTGCCGGACGCGGGGCCGATCTCGAAGCGGCCGAGGGAGTCGAGGTCGATCGCGATCCGCGCGCCCGCGAAGCCGACGACGCTGCCCTCGAAGAGCCCGCCGTCCGCCGACGTGAACGACTCGATCCCCACGCTGGTCGTGAGCCGCGCGCCCGCCGCCTGCGCGGTGACGCCCAGGCCGGCGAGGACGGCGTCGTCGCGGATCTCCGCGGCGAGCCGCGCCAGCAGCTCGGCCGCGCTCTCGCCGGGGAGCGAGACGACGCCGATCGACTGGCCCTCGAGCACGATCGTGACCAGCGCGCCGCCCTCGGCGACTCCCCCCAGAACCACGGAGCGCCCGCCTTCCAGGCGGGGAAAGACGAGGGCCAGGTTGGGCGTGCGCGGGTCGGGGGTCGTGCTCGAGATCTCGACGGCGAAGGGGTCCGTCACAGCGGCGACCGCGCGCAGCGCCAGCGGGGTCAGGCTGTGTCCGCCCGGTGTCAGCGACGGCAGGGTGCACGACAGGCGCCGGCTGCCGTCCGCCGCGGGCGGCGCCTGCTGGCACGAGATCCCGCCCGGAATCGCGTCGAACACGAGCCCCGGCGGCAGCGTGACGTCGAGCGAGATCGCCTGCGCGGTGATGCCCGGCGTGATGCTCGCATCGGGGCGCACGTGGTCGACGCGGAGCAGGTACTCGAGCCGGCCGCCGATCGGCGTCAGCGGGTTCGTGTCGAAGACCGAGACCTCGAGATCGGCCATCGGCTCGACGACGACATCGGGCCACGGGTTTACGCAGGTGGAGAAGATCGGAGGATCGTCAGCGCTCCCGTCTCGGACACAGGCGCCCAGCGTGAAGGTGCCGCTCGAAGCGTAGGTGTGGACGCCGCTCATCCTTCCTACGTTGCCCGCGGCGATCACCTCGACCGACCCGGTCAGCGAGTCCTCGACGACGTCGTCACCCCAATAGATCACGCCGGAATACGTTCCATTCTCGTTGCGGTCCTGGAAGGGGATGTTCACGCGGAACGGGTACCCGAGACCGGCGCGGAGCTCCGCGCCCAGACTCTCAGGCTGAGCTCCGACGTTCGAGTCGATCACCTCGATCGTGACGACGGCGGGCTCCGACTCGAACATGCCGTCGCTCGCACGGAACTCGAAGCTGTCGATGCCGACGAAGTCGTTGTCTCCGAGGTAGGTGAGGTTCGGGGCCACACCGATCAATCGACCGCGGAGTGGTGCGCGAGTGATGGTGTAGGTCAGCGTGTCGAACGGGAAGTCCGGATCGAAGGCGACGAGCGGGACCGGCTTGACCACCCAGCGCAGGTACGAAAAGCGCGCGTCGCGCGCCTCGGGCGGGTGGAAGCCCCGCGACACCGAGACCGTGACCTCCGCCGGTCCGCTCTCGGCGAGTCCGTCGCCAGCGACGAAGCGGAAGCGATCGGTGCCGGTGAAGCCGCTGTCCGACTGGTAGAGCAGCCGCGCGCGGTCGACGAGCTGGGTGGTCGGGTTACGCAGCGGCTCGACGACGCTGGTGTCGAACATGTAGAGGACATCGAGAACGGGATCGAGCACGTGGAATCGCTTCGCATTGACCGAGACGGCGCGGGGCGGCGAGAAGTTCGAGCGCACGAAGCACGCTTCGGTGTCGTCGCAGCTGGTGCGGGCCTGGCCGGCGAACCAGCCTTCGGGCGTGAAGCGCTGCACGCGCGCATTGACCGAATCGGCGATGTAGAGGTTGTCGTTCGGGTCGAGCGCGATGCCGGCGAGGCCCCGGAACTGGCCGGGCGCGCCGCCCACGACGGGTGTGCAGGTGGCGTCGCTGCAGCCGTAGCCGCGGCTGGTGCCGCGGGCGAGGTCGCAGGCGGTCCCGGCCTGGCAGCCGCCCATCCAGCCGAGCGCCGCGCCGGGCACGATCTCCTCCTGCCCGTCGCCCGAGAGCACGCGCTCGACCGGCGCGAACTTGAAGATCCGCTCGAAGGTCGCGACGTACAGGTTGCGCTGCGAGTCGATCTCGATGTCCGACGCGGGAACGGTCCATCCCTCGGGCGCGAGCGTGTACGACGCGACCTGGTCTTCGGCGTCGAGCTCGATGCGGCCATCGACGGGCGTGCGGCCGCCCACGTCGTAGACGACGACCTCACCGTTCGGCTCGCTCGTCGTCGAGTACAAGAAGCCGGCGTCGTCGAAGACGCTCTTCTTGGACCCCTGGTTCAACGGCAGCCGGATCTCGACGATCGTCTCGAGCGTATCGAGGTCGAGCTTCGAGACGATGTGGTAGCTCTCGACGGGACTGAGCAGCTCGAACGAGGTGTACGAGATGAAGCCTTCCTCGTGATCGATCCACAGGCCGTAGAGATCCTGGGACTCCGGAAGATCGCGGCCGACGACGAAGCTCCCGTCCCGGTCGAGCACCGTGATCCGGCTCTGCGGCGTGAGCGGAATGCAGTCCACCGGCGCGTTCAGCACGAAGCTTCGGTCCTGGTCGTCGATCGCGACGTACTCCGGCTCGACAATCGTGCTCGGGTTCCGCCCACAGCCGCCGTTGGGCAGGCCCTGAAGCCCCTGCTCTCGGAGGTCGCCGACGAAGTACGGGAACAGCGGCGCGACGAAGAAGCCGTTCTCGGGAGGCGTCTCGACGCGGAAGGTGAGCGAGTCGAGATCGACGTCCGACCCCTCGACGACGATCGGCGTCGTCGTGAAGGATTCCGCGCTCGCGCTGCGTGGCTGAGCCGTCGGCGCCCGATTCGTCCCGGGCGCCTTCACGGCGATCGTCTGGATCGCCGTGGCCGTGTTGCCGGACTGGTCCGTCACGGTCCACGTGACGGGCGTCGTCCCGAGCGGGAACGTCGCCGGGGCGTCGTTCTCGACGGTCGGGGCCGCATCGACGAAGTCGAAGACCTGCGGCGCCTGCAGGGGTAGGGGAACCGGTGAAGTCGATTCGACGATCACACCCTCCGGCGGTCGGATCACCGGCGGCAGCGTGTCGACGACCGTCACGAGCTGGGTCACCGACGCGGCGTTGCGCCGATCGCTCCGGGGACTGGCGGGGTTGGGGCCGCCATCGAGCACCGTCCAGGTCACCGGCGTGGTCGTGTCCACCGGCCACAGCACGAGCGGCGGGGGAACCAGCTCGACGTTGCCGTCGCAGTTGTCGGAGTAGGAGAGGGCACCCTCGAGGGCTTCGCGGTACGGCGCGGTCCGCAGGCTCGCGCCGCCGAGGATCGTGCCTTCGAACGTGAAGGCGGAAGGACTGCTCGTGATCACCGGCGGCACCCGGTCGTAGACCTCGACGATCTGCTCGACGGTGACGACCGAGTTGGCGTTCGGGTAGTCGCGCAGGTAGTCCCCGAAATTGTCGGACGCCACGTCCTGTCCGATCTGGAACGAGAAGTCCACGCCGGCCTCGAAGAGCTTGCGCAGCCCCTCGGTCTTGATCTTCTTCGCGAACGGCGCCTTCCAGCCGGACGGAATTCCGGGCAGCGGGAGCCAGATGAAGTCGAGCAGGTCCGCGAGCGCGACGGCTCGCCAGGTGACGACGTTGCGACCGAGCGGGAGCTGCAGCGTCGTGCGCGCGAGCGGGTTCCGGGGATCGTCATCGGCGTAGAAGGGATCCCATTCGTTCTGGTAGGACGCGGCGAAGGCTCCGTCCCGGCGGATCTCCTGGATCGAGGTGCCCATACCGCTGTTGTAGTGATCGGTGATCGGAGTCCCGAGCGGGCCCCAGTTCGGATCGCGGCTCGCGGATTCGATGAAGAAGATCTTGCTCGCGCGCTCTTGCGTCCGCTGGTTGCTCACGGTGCGGACGCAGGCGCTCGGCGTGTTCGGCTCGAGGCCCTGGTCCGGCGGCGCGCGGAGCACCGGCGCGCAGTGCTTGAGCTGGAGATTCGTGAAGTACGCGGACCAGTCGGCGGTCACCAACGGCGGCGGCTCGAACATCGAGGCTGTCCAGAACCCGGAGTAGGACGCGCCGAGCAGCAACTGACAGGTGGCGCCGGACGTGTCGACGTTGCCGCCGCCGGCCTCGAGCTGGGCGATGAGGGCGCTGAGGACCGAGGTGGGATCGTCCGCGTCGCCCAGGATCGAGCCGGGCAGAGCGAGGATCGAAGCCGGAAGGGCGTCGAGCACTGCCTCGGGGAGTCCGGAGGCGATCAGCACATCCCGCACGGTGGCGCCGGCCGGTTGCGCCGCTGCCGGCGCCGCCGCGAGCAGGCAGCAGAGCACGCTGGCGACGACGCTCGCAAGCAGTCGATGACGCAGAGGGAGGGCGGATCGAACCGGAACGCATGCGGCGGGCGGAAGTCGCATGCCCACAGTGTCTGCGGATGAGCGGCGGCCGGCATCGGCCACATGGCCTATGGGATTCTGGTGAACGACCGGGCATGATCCGCGAAACCGGTTCGCATGGCGCCGCGTGTCCGCGCTCGTGGCGCACGATCTGGTCGAGGATCGGAGGGGAGGCCGGTCCGGACCCCTGGGAGTACGTCAACATGGCCAGTCGCCACCAGGTCGGAGCCGTCACGTTCGGCACGGGGAGCGTCGGCGCGACCGAGGGCGATGCCTGGTTCGCCGGCGAACGGACGGAAGCCGCTGTGAGCATCGCTACATTCACGGAACGCCGTTGGTGGAGTTGCATGACGCTTGATGCCACAGCTGCAGGGCCTGAGAGGATTCGTCATGACTGTTGACCGTCTCTCCCGCTCTCTCCCCATTGCTGCCTGCTGCGTCGCCCTGCTGAGTCTGACTGCCCGCGGCGGTGGCGGCGGGGACCTCGACGGCCCCAAGGGCTTCCGGCTGGTCGGTGGCCCATTGTTTGCGGTCGGCGATGGACGGACCGTCGCCTCTGCCGGGGACATCAACGGCGACGGGATCGACGACCTCGTGATCGGCGCCTTGCAGGCGTCGCCCGATGGGAGCATGGCAGGCTCGGATGGGGACGGTGCGGTCTATGTCATCTTCGGGCGGGGATCCGGCTTCCCCGGCGTGCTCGACGTGGCCATGCTGACGGCGGAACAGGGCTTCCGCATCAACGGTGTCGCCGCGTCCGCATCCAATCTCGGCATTGGCGTCGCGGGCGCGGGTGATGTCAATGGGGACGGGATCGACGATCTCATCGTGCAGGCCAGAAGGAATCAGGACGCGCCGGAACAGGCCTTCATCCTCTTCGGTTCTCCTGCGCTCAGCGTGCAGGATTGGGAAGAAGTGATTGCGGTGCCCGAACCCGGCGCCGTTGCGACGGGCCTCGCAGCGGTGGTCGCCATGACTGCGCTGCGCCGACGCCGGAGCACGTAGCATTGGCCTCGTACCACTCGTTCTCGCTCGGCAGGAAGATGTTCGCGCCGGGGTTGGCCGTGCCCGTCGTCCCGTTGCTCGGCGTCGCCGTGCCGCCGAGCAGCGTGTAGGCGCCGGTCTCCGTGTCCCCGCTCCCCTGCCCGTTGTTCAGCCAGTTCGCGAAGCGCAGGCTGTCGTAGAACGACACGTAGTTCACCGGCTTGTCCGCGAAGCCGGGCTTCACCGCGTAGGTGTAGCTCCCGGAGCTCTCGCTGCGCGTGATCCCGCCCGGCGGTTGGCTGCCCATGTTCACGTGGTAGAGCCCGAGCGGGTCCTCCGCAGCCTTCGCGCTCAGGAACTCCGCGTACTGCGCGTTCGTCACCTTGAACTTCGAGAAGGAGTACTCGTACCAGACCGAGCCGCAGTTCGCGGCGAAGCAGTTGGTGCTCGGCGTGTCCGCGGCGCTGCCCGGATCCCCCACGAACACCCAGTCGATCGTCACCACCGAGGCCAGAGCCGCGAGCAGCCCCCAGAGAACGAAAACGAAGACGCTCGCGAGAAGTCGGCGACGCAGGCGGGGGGCGGATCGAACCGGAACGCATGCGGCGGTCGGGATTCTCATGGACCCCAGTGTCTGCGGATGGCGTGCTCCCGGCATCGGCCGGACGGCCTAGGCCGACCGCCGCGACGCCTTTCCGGCCTCAGAACCCGAAGCGCGCGAGGCCGTTCGAGACCCGCGCCTTCATCGCCTCGGATTTCATCGGGAACGAGCGGAAGAAATCCTCCTGGGTGAGCGCGTCGTTGCGCGCACGCACGTTGCTCGCCCAGGACGCGGCACGGGCCTCGTCGCCCGCCAGGGCATGGGCTGCGACCGCGATCATTGCGATCAGCACGTGGGCGCCCGGCGAGCGCGCCGCCCGGTCGGCCCAGTGCGCCGCCTCGGCGTCCTCGAAGAGCGCCATGTGGGTGAAGGCGCGGGTTCCGAGCATCGCGTAGCGGAGCGGATCGAGAGGGCTGAGGCGCATCGCGAGATCGACGTGCTTGCGGCCCTCGAGGGGCTGGCCCGCGAGGGACTCGGTCCACGCGCGAGCATAAATTCCCTGTGCGTAGCTCGGGCTGATGGACGTGGCGCGGTCGAGCCACGGAAGGCTGCCCTCCAGATCGCCCTCGAGCCAGAAGCTGCGCCCCATGGTGAAGTGGACGAAGGGGTCCAGTGGGTCGAGCTCGAGGCCGCGCTCCGCGAAGCGCCGGGCCCGGGAAATCTCGCCGGGAAGATCGTTCGTGCGACGCATGAAGGCGGTCTGGAAGTGAACGAAGGACAGACCCGCATGGGCGCGGGCGAAGCGGGGATCGAGGGCGACCGCCTGCTCGAAGCGAGCGGCGGCGGCGGCATTGTCCCTGCGGTTGAAGCGGTACATGTGCTGGAGGCCCAGGTGGTAGGACGACCAGGCATCGAGATCTTCGGTCACCGTGAGGCGTGCAAGGGCCGCCTCGTGGAGCGGGATCCGGATCTCGAGCGCCGTGAGGACCCGCAAGCGGATCTCCGTGCGAATCTGGTGCACATCCTCGATCGAGGCAGAGTGGCGATCTGCCCAGACGACGCCTCCGTCCCGCGTGTCCGTGAGTTCGACCGTGACGGTGAGGCTCGCGCCGGCGATCTCGACCGTTCCCGATAGGCAGTAGCGAACGCCGAGCAGGCGACCGATCTCGTCCATCGAGGCATCCGATGCACGCAGTCGGAACGAAGACCCGCGGGCGGTGACGAAGAGCCAGCGCAGGCGCGACAGCTCGGCGATCAGCTCATGGGGCAGGGCTTCCGCAATCGCCGCATGGGACCCCGCGTCTCCGATGAGACGGAACGGAAGCACGGCGATCGACGGCCGCGAGCTGGCGGCGAGCGGCGCGCCTCCGTCGCCAACGACGGCGTCGCTCTCGGCCGCGACGATCGCGACCCCGCCCTGCGCGATCTTCACCTCCGCCACGAACCGGAAGCCCTGGCCGTGGATCGTCTTGATGAAGCGCTGCGCCTTGCCATCATCGCCAACGGCCTTGCGCGCCGACTTGACGCGGCTCGCAACGGCCGCCTCGGAGACGACGCGGCCGTCCCACACCTTCTCGACGATCTCGTCCTTCGCGACGAGGCGCTCGCGGTTCTCGACGAGCAAGGCGAGGAGCGCGAACACCTGGGGCTCCACGGGGCGGACCCGACCGTCCTCGCGCAGCTCGACCTTGGCCGTATCGAGTTCGAAGGGGCCGAAGCGGTAGATCACGGAGGCCAGGATAGATCACGGCTTCCCGATCTCCCGGAAACCTCCAGGGCTTCTCCATGCGGGCATCAAGCATCGACCACCGCGGGGGGTGTACACCTCCAATCACCCGAACGAGAGTCGATGAGGAGATCACGATGAAGCGGGACCGGACCCAGCTACCGACCCGTCTCGATGCGGGCGGCATCTGCATCCAGGCCCAGGACTGGGCCGACTGGAACGTGGCCCGCATCCGGTTCCCGAAAGGCGCGGACGCAACGCCGCTGCTCGTGGGCCTGGCGCAGGATCTCTGCCCATGCCCCCATTGGGGGATGGTCCTCGAGGGCTCGATCCACGTGCGCTACGCCGATGGCGCCGAGGAGACCGTGCGCGCCGGCGAGATCTACCACTGGCCGCCCGGTCACACCGTCTGGGTGGACGAGGACTACGAAGCCGTCGAATTCAGCCCGAGCCGAGCGATGCGCGAGGTCATCGAGCACCTCGCGGCGAAGCTCGGTCGAGTCGGGGCCGCACCGCGTCCCCACGAGTGCGATCTGCAACCCCGCTGCCCGATGCCATCGGCCGCCGAACCCGAAGGAGAAATGCCATGCCGCTCGTCACGATCGATGTGATCAAGGACGTCTTCACCCCGAAGCAGAAGCGGGACTTCATCGAGAAGGTCACCGAAGCGATGATCGAGGTCGAAGGCGAGAACATGCGCGGCGTCACCTGGGTCCGCATCCAGGAGTTCGAAGGCGGCGACTGGGCCATCGGCGGCAAGGCGTTGGCGGCGGCTGACCTCCGTGCCCTCGCCTCGGGAAAGGCGGTCTGAGCCTACGCCGCGCCCGGTCGAATCCAGCACGCACACGCTCCCGCGTCACCTCGCCGAACGCGGCCTTTCCTATCGACAGCCGGTGCAGGAAGTCCGCTTGCGACTGGCGCTCCAGGCTCTCGAGCGGACCGACACGGAGCTCACCGAGATCGTGTTCCTATCGAGCTGCGGTGAGCGCTCGAGGCGCCGCGCATGCGAATGTGGCGTTGCACGCGCGGAAGCACGGGGAGGCCTGAGACGCCGCGCTGCGAGATCGAACTCGAGGCGCACCCCCGGCCGCGACCGCGACAGGTCGGGATCGTCGCCGGGCCCAGCAGGATCGCGTTCCGTCGCGATCCGAGGGAGACTCCCAGGGTCAGCGACGAGGAGCCACATGTCGTACCGGGTCATCCAGTGGGCCACCGGCGGAGTCGGCCGCGCCGCCGTGCAGGCTGTCGTCTCGCATCCAGAACTCGCGTTGGTGGGCTGCTGGGTACACGACCGCGCCAAGGTCGGTCGCGACGTCGGAACACTCTGCGGCATGTCTCCGATCGGTGTCGAGGCCACGAACGACGAGTGTGCACTTCTCGGCCTGTCCGCAGATTGCGTCGTCTACGCCCCGATCGTCGCGAACACGGAGCAGGTGATCCGCATCCTCGAGTCCGGCAAGAACGTGGTCACGCCGCTGAACTGGTTCTATCCGGGGCGGCGCGATGGATCGGCAGTGGAGGCAGCGTGTCAGCGCGGCGGGGTCAGCCTGCATGGCACCGGAATCCACCCAGGCGGCGTTACCGAACGCTTTCCGCTGATGATCTCGGCGCTTTCGCGCGCGATCACGCATGTGCGCGCGGAAGAGTTCTCGGACATCCGCAGCTACGGTGCGCCGTACGTTGTGGGCGAGTTGATGCTGTTTGGCAAGACGCCCGCGGAGGCGGAGACGAGTCCGATGCTGGACTTCCTTTCCTCGGGCTTCCTCCAGTCGGTCGACATGGTGGCCGACGCGCTCGGCTTCGTGCTCGACGCCGAGCGGCGTACCGCCCACGAGATGGCGGTAGCGACGCGGCCGATCGCTTCGCCGATCGGCCCGATTGCGCCTGGCCGGGTGGCGGCGCAGCGCTTCACCTGGCAGGGCACCGTGCGCGGCGAGCCGGTGATCACCGTTCGCACCAACTGGTTCATGGGAGAGGATCACCTGGACCCCGCCTGGAACTTCGGACCCGCCGGAGAGCGCTTCGAGGTCGAGGTGACCGGTGACCCTCCCGCAAGGGTGACGTTCCACGGCTGGCACCCCGAGTCTGTCGCCGCTGGCCTCGCGCGCAACCCCGGCATCGTGGCGACCGCGAACCACCTGGTCAGCGCGATCCCCTATCTGTGTCGCGCGGCGCCGGGCATCCGGACGTACCTGGATCTCCCGCTCGTGGCGGGCCGTGCGGCGGCCGGACTGGGGCACTAGTGTCCCGTCTCAGAATTTCGCCTGCATTCGATCGCGTCTCCGGGCCGCTCGCCGCGTTGCGCTCCCTCGCCGTAGCGACGGCTATGGCTCGGTCGCGCGCCGTGCGAGCGGCCCGCAGCCGCGGTCTCGGTGCACAGCGAGGCATCCGACAGGGCTCGACGATTCGACGGCGAACTTCTGAGACAGGACACTGGAAGGCGCTCCGGAACATCCAGCGCACCTCGCGTCCAGCGGGGGGGGGGGATCCGCCAAGCGCATCGCATGGCCCGCCGCGCGCCTTAGACCGCGTCCGGTCTCCGACCTGTGATCGAAATGCCTCGGATGGACCGGTGACCTGCGCGGTGCGCGCGCACGTCGGGGACGCCGCGGGTCGCGATCCGCGTGGCGGGGCTCTACCGTCTCGCGCTCTGTCGGTCCGGAGGTCGGTTGACGCGCGGACAGGAGCGATCCGGACTGATCTTCGCCGCACTCTGCGCGCTCAATGGCGCGTTCGTGCCCGCCTTCGCGAAGCTCACCACGGGCAGCGCCGATGGCCTGTTCGTCGCTGCGGCCACCAGCGTGTTCGCCGGTCTCGCGGCCACGGTGGTGCTCGCCGCACGCCGCGAGCTCGGGCTTCTCTTCGCGCGCGAGCGCCTGCTGCTCCTGCTCGCGATCGGTGCCCTCGGCACCGCGATCACGTTCTTCCTGTTCTTCGAGGGCGCGCGGCGCACGAGCGCAATCACCACCGCGCTGTGTCTCCAGGTCGAGCCGGTGTACTCGCTGCTGCTGGCGCGCGCCGCGCTCGGGCACCCGATCACACGGCGACGGCTGGCTGCGGTCGCCGGGATCCTGGCCGGGATCGTCCTGGCCCTCGGCCCGGGCGGCGGTGCGGACGGCTTCGGCGTGGCGATGCTGCTCGCGACGCCGCTCGGTTGGCAGCTCTCGCACTTGATCGTGCTGCGCCACCTCGGCGACGTGGCGCCGCGGACACTCACCGGCGCCCGCTACCTCTTCGGCGGTGCGATCCTCGCCGTCGTGTGGGCGGCGAGCGGTGGCGCCGCCGAGCTGCCGACCGGCGCTGCGCTCGCGCGGCTGCTGCCGGCGCTCGCGCTCCAGGGCGTCGTGCTCTCGTTCGTCGGAACGCTGCTCTGGTACTCCACGATCGCCCGCCTCGATCTGGCACGCGCCACCTCGATCGTGGTGCCGTCGATCCCGCTGCTCTCGCTCGGCGCGAGCTTCCTGCTGGTTGGCGAGGTGGCGGGCGCCCGCGAGTGGGCGGGCCTCGGGCTCACCGCTGCCGGCGTGTTGGCGTTCGTGGCAGCGCCCGACGCCCACGAGCGGCGCGTGCGGCTGCCCTCGCCGACGGCACCGATCGCGGTGACGGACCCAGAGGGCGCCGGCGACCGCCATCACGACTGATCGTTTCGTTCGTTCACCGTCAGGCCTGCTGCCATCGCGAGCTCGCAGGCGAGAACGACCGCCGCCTTGTCGGCGACGGCGATCCCGAGGTGGTAGGGCGTGTCGTGATGCGGGAGTCCGGGCATGGGAGTCTCTCCGGTGGGGGCAGAGGAGGCACGGCGCTCTCGGCGACCGGCGCCGGGAACCGATCGCATCGCCACTCGTTCGAGACCACGAAGCTCACCGTCGTCATGAGCGCGATCGGCGCGGGCCGCCGCCCGAAGCCGCGCAGCAAGTACGGAACGGTGTCGAGAGCCCGGCCGCGCGCTCGTACACACGCGGCAGCCCGCTCGGGCGATGCAAGGACGACGGCCGCCGCGCCGCCGGGGCGCCGATGTACTCGGCGGCGGCGCCGCCGGGAAGGTTGCGCATCTGCTCGATGCCGACGACGAGCAGCCCGACGAGGTGGCCCTGCCGGCAGAACAGCTCGGCGGTGAAGTTCCCGACGTGAGAGGACAGCTCACGCACGCCAGATGCGGTCGCCTGGGATCCACTTCGCATGGAATCCGGTCGGCACCCGCGCCGGCAGCTTCACGCGCGCGATCGGACCGTCCTCGATCTGCCGGGCGGTGAACACCCAGCACTCCGACGTGTACGATTCCGCGTTGGTCATGATCGTCACGACGTAGCCGTCGTCCTCGCCGGCCGCGTTCGGCCGCGGCGCGTACGGCGCCTCGCTCGCGTACCAGCCGTCCGGGTAGTCGTAGCGCCGGGCGGCGCCGGACTCGTGGTCGTACTTGACGAGCGCGCGGAACTCGACGGTGACCATCGTCTCCGGCAGGTACTGGTGATACGAGTAGCGGGTCTTCTCGCCGTAGCGGAGCGTGTCCGGGAGACAGAACTCGACGTTGAGATCGTCGAGCGGGGTTTCGCGCGTCTCGCCGGTCCGCAGGTTCATCTCCCAGCGATGCAGATGCGAGCGGATGCGCAGGTAGCCGAGCATCGACGCGAGCTCGCCTTCCGACGGGTTCCGGCGGATCGTCGGGTCGGGCTGGAAGCAGCCGTCCATGACGATCCAGTCGCCTTCCTCCCACGCGTTGACCATGTGCAGCACGTAACCCGGCGCGAACTCGAACCAGCGCACGTCGCCGGTGCCGCCGCGGCGCGGCAGGACCCCGAACCGGCTCGGGATGTCGCGGTGGAAGCGGGCCACGCGGTAGCCGTGCTCCTTCAGCACGGCGGGATCGTGGAACAGCGGGAAGTCGTGGAGGATCGAGTAGCGCTCGGTGATCGTGATGTCGTGCGGCGCGCGAGCGCCGGGCAGATCGATCGGCACGCTGTGCACGAGAGCGCCCGCTGCGTCGACGACGCCGTAGGTCATGTACGGCGGGGTGAAGTCGTCCAGCGTGAACCAGACCAGCTCGCCGGTGCGCTCGTCGAGCTTCGGATGGGCCGAGACCGTCGCCGCGCGGCCCCCGCCGAAGTCCGCGCGACCGCGCGGGTCGAGCGTCAGCGGATCGAGCCGATACGGGGCGCCGCACAGATACCAGAGCGCCAACAGCGACCCGCCGTGCCAGATCACGTCGGTGTTGGCGGTGTCCTTCAGGTAGTGGCGCGGCGCGTCGAACGACAGGGGTCCCATGACGCCAGGCCAGATCCCGCGGCCGCGCGCCGCCTCGTCGGCGAGTCCGTCGGTCCGTACGAAGCGGCTGCGGTAGTCGACCTGGCCGTCGCGGAAGTAGACGCCGTGGATCATGCCGTCGCCGTCGAACCAGTGATACAGGTTCGTCGGGGGATGGACCTGGTTGGGCCCGTTGCGCACGTAGGCGCCGTGGAGATCGGCGGGCAGCTCCCCCTCGACATCGAGGGCGAACGCCGTCGTCTCGTGCACCGTGGGCGCGTGGATCCCGTGGAGATATGGGTTGGCGACGGCATCGACCCACGCGGGGCGGTCGCCGGGATCGTGAGGGTCCCGTTTCACGTCGGAGTCCCCGCTCATCATCCGTACTCCTGGCCAGCGATCCGGCGGGCGCGTGCGGGTGTTTTCACCGCCCCCCGTCGGACGACATCGACGCCCGTCAGCGCCCAGCTCGAGCGGGATTCTATCGGAGTCGGTCAGGATGCGTGCGGCGTATGCACCGAAGCGACTTCCCACGGCCCCGGAGGTCCGGTCAGCGAGCCCCGTAGAGCAGCGTGTGTAGCGGCTGCTCCCGCTCGCTCGTCTCTGGGATCGCCGCACTCGCGTGCGCCGGCTTCGCCTCGCCGGTGCGGGGGACGCACGCGCCGGTCCTGTCAGTCGTCGGAATCCTCGTCCGAGTCGTCGTCGTGGACGCGGCAGGGGCCGCGGGAGTCGCCATGGGCGAGGTGGGCCGGTACCGCAGATTCCCCCACGTAGATCGTGTGGCGGTTGGCGGGGTTGCCGGGCGGCTCGTGGCAGACCGCGACCTTCGCCGGATCACAAGCGGCGGTGTCGGCGAGCGTCACGCCATCCGAGGCGGCGACGCACTCGTTGGAGTAGGTCTCACCGTCGCAGCCGCAGACGGGCGAGAAGATGCGCGTGCATACCTCCGGACGCGGTGCACAGCGTCCCCTCGAATCGCACTCGCCGACCCGCTTCTGGCAGAACTCGTCGTACTCGCAGTCCCGGTTGTCTCGGCAGGCCGTGGGGCCCGGTTTGCACTCGCCCCGGTAGGCGACCGAGACGCCGGCGGAGGCGGCGACGCAATCGTTCGAGTAGGTCTCGCCGTCGCAGCCACAGACGGGGTCGTACTGCTGGGTACACGCCTCGGGACGCGCGGCGCAGATCCCCGGTTGTGTGTCGCAAACGCCCTTGCGTGTGCGGCAGTACTCGCCGGAGTCACACGCGTCGTTGCCGTTGCACGCGACCGGGCGATCCGCGCAGTCGCCGCGGAAGTCGAGGGGAACGCCGGCGGCGCGGCGCTCGCAGTCGTTGCCGTAGGTCACTCCGTCGCAGCCGCAGACCGGAGCATACTCGTCGGTGCACACATCGGGGACGTTCTCGCACGTCCCGGCGGCCAGCGCATCGCAGCCCGGATGCGTCTCGCAGAACTGGCCCTCGCCGCACGCGGTACCCGCGGGACCGCCGCACTCGGGCTTCGCGCAGCGGCCGACGGAAACGACTTTCACCCGCGCGCAGCGGGCCTCGCAGGCGTTGAGGTAGGTCCGGCCGTCCTCGCCGCATACCGGCGCGACCACGCCCCCGCAGTCGCACTTCTCGAGCGCGCCGATGCGCTTTTCGTGGTCCGCGAGGACCCGCGCGACACGCTTTACGACCTCGTCGGGGGAGCACTCGCTCACGCCGAGCGCGGCGAACGACACGAGTACGAAGGCGGACAGGGCAGAGAGGGAGATTCGGCGGCGCATCGGGACTCCTCCTGCGTCGAGGGGCGGACCAAAGGCCATGATATGCCGACGCCCGAGCCGAATTCAAACACATTTTTGCGAGTGTGCGGGAATCGACCCCCTCCGCGTCCGCCTGCCGACAGTTCTAGAATGAAACCGGGTGCTCCGCGATCGGGCGACACGGCCCCTTCCGCAGCTCTCGTCCGTCGGCTCGCTCGAGGCCGATCGTCTCTCCCTCCGGGGACGCTCCCCAGCCGTCGGACCCTCCGGCAGAGGCGGAGGCTGCAGCACCTGGTACACAGTGCGTCGACGTCGGTATGCGGGCGACTGCCGGAACGCCAGCAGGCCGATCGCCGGAGGGACGCATGAGTTCCGAGAGCTCCGCGACGAATCGCAGTCGCATCGAGCGCATCGAGGCGCTGCTGCGCGATCGCCTCGGCGCCGTCCGCGTCGAGGTCCTCGATGAGAGTCACCTTCATGCTGGACACGCCGGCGCGCGCGGCGGGGCGGGGCACTTCCGGGCGCACGTGGTGTCGCCTCGCTTCGCTGGGCTGTCGCGCGTCGATGCGCAACGACTCGTCTACCAGGCGCTGGACGAGATGATGGGCCCGGACATCCATGCTCTCGCGCTGCGCTGCGAGGCGCCGTAGCGGCGACTGCTCGCCGTCAGACGACGAAGCGGTCGAGCCAGTCCTGGAGCGGGACGTGAAAACCCGCTGCGTTGCGGTGGCCTCCGCCTCCGTAGCGCGCGGCGATCTTCGCGACGTCGAAGTCGCCGATCGAGTACAACGAGCAGTCGACGCGCCGGCCGGAGATGCGGTAGACGGCGCCCGCTGGATGGCCGTGGCTCTTGCGTAGCGCCAGCTCGTGTCCGATCAGCGCGCGGTGGTACAGCGCGTTCACTGCCTCGAGCCGCAGACCCCCGAGCGTGATCCCGTGTGTGTTGTGCAGCGCTCGCTCCACCTCGATGCGCTGGGCGCGTGCGATCGAGCGGCCCTCGTCGACGAGCTGCTCGATGGGGCGAGCCGCGAGCTGCTCCCAGATCTCGAAGCGGCGCGGGTAGGAATAGACGGCGGCGTTGACGGCCTCCGACTCGGGCAGTTCCCAGCGCCACAGGTCCTGGTCCTGCACGTAGCCGAGCAGCGGCGGCAGCGGATCGCCGGCATGAAAGTACTCCCAGGCGAGCACGGCGCCGGAGCGCGTCAGATCGAAGTGCACGGTGTGTCCCCGCGCGACCAGAGACGGCGCGAGCTCGGGATCGGCCTCGTAGCGCTCGAGGGCCGAGACGTGGTGATCGAGCACGATGATCTGGCCCGCGTGCTCTGCGAGCTGGCGCAACGCCGAGTTCGACGGCGCGTTGTCTGCGAACACGACGAGGGCGTCTGCCAGCTCCGCTCCGCGCACGGCGTCATCGTGGCCGCGGGCGCGGTATTCTCCGCCGTCGCCCCAGGCTTTCCAGATCGCCCAGGCGGCGCCGAAGCCGTCTGGGCAGCCGGCATGATAGAAGCAGACACGTCGCACGATCGCCGAGGGTAGCCGCAGGAGCCGGGGGGCGCTTCGATGACGATCGAACGAGAGATACGCTTCCTCGTGACGGAGGGCGAACCGCCGGCCGGGGGCCGGCACATCGTGCAGGTCTACCTGCTGCGCGGGCGGCTCTCGGCGCGCGTGCGGGTCGACGAGGAGAGGGGCGCACGCTTGACGCTGAAGTGGCCGGCGGGGGATGGCCGCCGGGAATTCGAATGGCGGTTGCCCGCGGCGCTGGCGCGTGCCGTCGTGCGGCTGCCGCTGCCGGTTGTCGAGAAGACGCGTCGTTGCGAAGGACGCCTGGAGGTCGATCGGACCTCGTGGCCGCCGGGCATCGTCCTGGTCGAGCTCGAGCTGGACACCGGCGAGGGTCCGGACCTGCGCGATGCCGGCGCCCGGCAGGCCTTCATGGAAGCGCACCGCCCAGCGTGGGTCCGCGCCTGGCACGACGTCACGGAGGCCCCATCCTACACCAATGCGCGTCTGGCGCGTCGTCGCGAGGCCGGGGTCGCCGCCGGCTGAGCTCGTCGCTCCCCGGTGCTCAGTTCAGCGCCAGCTGCGAGTTCGCCGCCACGAGATCCGCGAGGATCTCCAACGCCTCCTCGAGCTGCGGCGTGGGCTCGTCCTTCTTGCCGCGCTTCACGACCGCGTCCGCCGGCGAGAGGAGCGCCGCGTCTCCGCTGAGCGGAGCCGGATCACCGGTCGAAACGAGATCCGCGTCCTCGTCGGACTTCTTCTCGAGCAGATCGGCAACCTTGACGACGCCCTGGTTCTCGCGCTGCTTGTCGATCTCCTTGCGGACCTCGGCAAAGCGCGCACTCGCATTCGTCCGTGCCTCCGATTGCTGGCGCAGCCGCTCGAGAGTCGCCTCCTCGAGCGCCAGGTAGCCACCCGACACGTTGATGCCCGCAGCGCTTTCGATCGCGAACCGATCGATCTCCCGCGGCGGAAGCGAGTACGGCTGGTACGCCTCACCGAAGTCCGGCAGCTGGGTCAGCGACGGAAGCAGGATGTCTGCGCTCACGCCGCTCTGCTGCGTCGACTCGCCGCCCGGACGGAAGAACATCGCCGTCGTCAGCTTGAGCGCACCGAGCCCAGCCGGCAGGGGCGCCACGGTCTGGACGCTTCCCTTGCCGAAGGTGTGGTCGTCGCCCACTACGACACCGCGGCGGTAGTCCTGCACCGCGCCGGCCAGGATCTCGGCCGCCGACGCGGTGACGCGCGAGGTCAGCACCACGAGAGGACCGGAGAAAAGGATGGAGCCGTCGGGATCCTCGAGCACCTGGTTGCGCTTGCCGGAATCCCCGACGGCGACGACACCCCCGTGCTTGAGGAAGAAGCCGGTGACGCGGACGGCGTACTCGAGCAGACCGCCGCCGTTGCGGGACAGGTCGAGCACCAGACCATCGGCCTTCTCACGGTTCACGAGATCCAGCAGCCGAGCGACATCCTCGGTCGCTTGCCGCGCGTCCGGCTCCTTGTCCCCATAGAAGGAGGGCAGGTCGATCACGGCGAGACGGAGCTTTTGGCCGTCGCGTTCCAGGGTCTTGAACTCGAGTTTCGCGGCCTGCTCCTCGAGATTGATCTTGTCACGCAGCAGGCGGACGGTGAAGCGTTCGGTTTCGGCCCCCTGGCGCAGTACGCCGAGACGAACCGCGGTTCCCTTCTTGCCGCGGATCATGCGGACGACGTCACGCAGATCCATGTCGATGACGTCGACCATCTCGCCGGCTTCCTGGCCGACGGAGAGCAGCTTGTCTTTCGGCTGCAAGGTGCCCGACAGATCTGCGGCACCCCCCGGCACGATCTCCTCGACGACCGTGTAGCCATCACGGGACGAGAGCACGGCGCCGATTCCCTCGAGCGACAACCCCATGTGGATCCGGAAATCCTCGAGGCTGTCCGGCGAAAGATACGCGGAGTGCGGATCGAGCGAGCTCGCGAAGGCTCCGAGGAACCGGGCGTAGATCTCGTCCGGCGTCATCTCCTCGGCGCGCTTCGTGATCAGCTCGTAGCGATGGATCAACTTCTGCTTGGCTTCGGCCAGCGGTTCGTCGTTGCTCAGATAGTTCGACATCTGGAAGTGGATCAGCTTCTCGTAGAGGGCCTTCCGCTCCGCCTTGCTCTTCGGGAAGCCGCGCTTGTCCGGATCGAGCACCAGCTCGGCGCTTTCGTCGATCGCATAGTCTTCGTCGGACAAGAAGTCGCGGACGAAGCCCTCCATTTCCCGATAGCGCTCGATGCTGGCCTGGTTGATCGCCTCGAGGATCCCGCAATCGTCGCGGGAGAGAGCGGAGAACAGCGAAACGGTTCGCTGTCGCAGGTCGACAGCTTCCTTTTCGAGGAACAGGGAGCGGGAGGAGTCGAGCATCCGGAGGTGCGACTCGGCCGTGCGCTCGCGCAGCTCGTCGGTCACCGAGCGGTACAGCACGTGATTCTGGAGGTAGGTCGCCATCAGCCGGGGCAGGTCGCTGCAGGACAGCGAGCTGCGGGCGTCCTTGGGACCGTTCGAGGCCGGCGAGGCCGGCGCGCTGGCCGGCGCCGAAGAGGCGCTGATCCAGCCGGCCACGACCACGAGCAGCAGCGAGACGAGGAGGGAACGGATCCGGAGAGTTCGACGATAGTTCATGGCCCGCGAAGGTTAGCCCAGGCCAGCCGAAGTCGAGCTGCAGGGCCCCACGGGGCTCGCCTCTCGCGGTCGGCCCGGTCGGATGGCGAGCCCGAGCGCTAGCGTCGCAGCGATGAAGCCGTCCGTCGCCCGAGCCAGCGCTCCGCGCCTGCCCAAGCTCGTCGAAGCGGACTCGCGTGCGGCGAAGCTGCTGCGCGGTCTCGAGCGGCACGCGGCGCCGCTGTGGCGCGAGAGCGAGCTCCGGGTGGCCTCGGTCCGGCTCGACGCGGAGCTGTCGGCCGTGCTCCAGGGCGCGCGCAGTGGCGGCCACGTGGTCCGCGGTCTCGACGGCGCGGAGGCGACGCTGGCCGCCGAGGAGCGCGGTCTCGCGATCGCGGATCGCCGCTCGGACGGTCCGCGCGGTGCCCGCGTATCCCGACTCCTGCTCCTCGCGAACGACGGCGCCGAGCGTTTCTATCGCCGCGTCGATGCGCTGCTTCGCCGCCATCGCGGGCGGGTCCTGGCGGTGCGGCTCGATGTCGCCGCCGACGGGCTCGGCGCGCTGCTCTTCGGCCCGGGCCGGGTGGCGCGGCTGTTGCTGCTCGAGCGCAAGGACGCCGTCGCCGGCGCACTGCTGGCGATCGCCGATCAGTGGCAGGGAGACGCCGACTCGTGATTCCCTGTTCCGGCATCGGCCATCGTCGCAGACTGCGACAGGAGGAATCCCGATGCAGCTCTCGTTCCGGCAGGGGGTCTACGCGGCGCTCGCGGTGGCAGGCGTGATCGGCACCTGGTGGTTCAACCTGCAATTCATGGCCGAGGCGGGCGGGGCCTTTTCGGTCGTCGAGTTCGTGCGCGGGGGGTACGCGAATCCCGCTGCCGCCTCGCTGACCAACGACCTGCTGGTGGCGCTCCTCTGCTTCCTGGTCTGGTCATTCGCGGAGGCGCGCCGGCTCGGCATGCGTCACTGGTGGGTGTATGTTGTGGTCGCGTTCGGGGTGGCGTTCGCCGTGGCGTTCCCGCTGTTCCTGCTCGTTCGCGAGCGGAGCCTCGGCGCGCAGTCGCTGCGCCCTGCATGATGCCCGCCGCCTACGGACGCCAGTGCACGTAGAGCCGGTCGACGTAGGATCCCTCGAGCGCGAGGAAGTCGAGCACCACATCGTCTTCGATCGCGACCGAGAGTGCGCAGCGCGGGAGGATGCAAGCGCAGAAGAAGGAGCGGTCCTCGTCGAGCGAGCGGCCGCGTTCCTGGGCGATGAACTCGTACGTGGCGCGCTTGGTCTCGTGCCAGACGCGGATCACGGCTTCGAGATCGGCGGCCTCGCCGGGGCGGATCTCCATCACGCGCGAGTGTGGCACCGGATTCCCGGGACGCGATCGCGCCGGCCCCGCGATGCTCGCGCCGCGCTCCGGGGTCGCGGCGCCGGCGGTCCCGGCTAGGATTCGCTGCCATGCGGCACCTGCCCGAACTCTTCGCCAAGAACCGCGCATGGGCCGCGGGTCGCGTCGCCGCGGATCCCGACTACTTCCGCCGGCTCTGCGGTCTCCAGGCTCCGCGCTACCTGTGGATCGGCTGTGCCGACAGCCGCGTGCCGGCCAACCAGATCGTGGGCCTCGAGCCCGGCGAGCTGTTCGTCCACCGCAACGTCGGCAATGTCTTCGATCCCGCTGACGCCAACGCCGTGTCGGTCCTCCAGTACGCCGTCGAGACGCTCGAGGTCTCGCACGTGATCGTCTGTGGGCACTACGAGTGCGGAGGGGTCCAGGCGGCGTTCGGAGGTCCGCTGAAGCCTCCGCTCGACGGCTGGATCGATCACTTTCGCCGGGTTCGCGAGGCGCACCGACGAGAGCTCGACGCGCTTCCCGGGCGCGACGCCCAGTGGCGTCGCCTGTGCGAACTGAACGTCGCGGCCCAGGTGGCCTCGGTCTGCGACACGGACGTGGTGTCGAGCGCGTGGGCGCGCGGGAAGCGGCTGGTCGTGCACGGCTGGATCTACGATCTCGCCGACGGCCTGCTACGCGATCTCGACCTGTCCACCGACGGCTCCGACGGTCGCGGATCGGCCGGAGCGTGATCAAGTACCTCGGCTCGAAACGAACGCTGCTGCCAGCGATCGTTCGCGCCGTGCAGGCCGTCCCCGGCGCACGCACCGTCGTGGACCTCTTCTCCGGAACTGCGCGCGTCGGCCATGCGCTGAAGGCCGCCGGCTACCGCGTGCGGGCGAACGATCATCTCGCGTACGCCCACCTGCTCGCGCGGTGCTACGTCGAGGCGGATCGGGCGGACGTCGCCCGAGACGCCGAGCGGTTGGTGACGGAGCTCAATTCGCTGCCGGGCCGCGCGGGCTGGTTCACCGAGACCTTCTGCGTATGCGCGCGCTACTTCCAGCCGAAGAACGGCGCGCGGATCGAGGCCATTCGCGAGGTGATCGCCGGCAAGGGTCTTCCGCCGGAGCTCGAGGCCGTTCTGCTGGTCTCGTTGATGGAGGCCGCCGACCGCGTCGATTCCACGGCCGGCGTGCAGATGGCATATTTGAAGCATTGGGCGCCGCGCGCGCACAACGATCTCCTGTTGCGCGTGCCGGCGCTCCTGCCGCGCGCGACGGCCGGGAAGGGCTCGGCGACCGATCTCGACGCCATCGACGCGGCGGCGTCGCTCGAAGGGGACGTCGCCTATCTGGATCCCCCGTACAACCAGCATTCCTATCTCGGCAACTATCACGTGTGGGAGACGCTCGCGCGTTGGGATCATCCGGATGTCTACGGAGTCGCCCGCAAACGCAGCGATTGCCGGGAGCGGCGCAGCCCGTTCAACTCACGGCGTCGGTTTCGAGCGGCCTACGCCGAGCTCGTCGCCGCCGTGCGCGCGCCGGTGTTGATCGCGTCGTTCAGCGACGAGGGATTCCTGCCGCGCGCCGAGCTCGAGGCGCTGCTCGCGACGCGCGGATCCGTGCGGGTCCTCGAGACCGACTACAAGCGCTACGTCGGAGCCCAGATCGGGATCTACGATCCGCAGGGCCGCAAGGTGGGAACGCCGGGGCGCCTGCGCAATACCGAATACCTGTTCGTCGTGGCGCCGGCGCAGGTCGAACTCGGGATCGACGCCGTGTCGCTTGCTGGATCGCCGTAGCGAACGATGCCAACGCGACGACGGAAGGATCGACTCTCGCTGCCGCCCTCTACAAGAGACTCCTGACGGCAGCGCCGAGACCGCCGAGCACCAGGATCACATTGGCCGCGAACGTCATCGCGAAGCCCGCAGAGCGGGAGGCGGGATCGGAGACGTAGGTGATCGCGTAGACGGCTCGTCCGGCGAGGAAGAGTACGCCGAGGGCCGCACCGATCGTCGCACTGGCATACGTGGCGAAGATCCAGAGCGCGGGGAGGAAGATCACGAGTTGCTCGACCGTGTTCTGCTGCACGCGGTAGTGCCGCTCGAAGATCTCGTTGCCGGTGGTCGCCGGTGCGGGGACTCCGAACTTCCCGCGTGCCATGCCGACGCGCATCGCGATCCAGATGTACTCGATCAGGACCAACGCTGTGACGACGGCGATCCATTCCATGCCGGTGACTCCTCGACTGGGGATTCATTGGGGGGAGGCGCCAGACGATACCGCCCGGCCCGGGAAATTCACGCAACGCTCACGCGGGTCGGCCTGCTCGCCGTCGGCGGCTGCCTGGTTCCCCTGGATCGATTGCCCCCAGTGGCTGGGAGTCGGGCTCCATTTCGCGATGAGCCTGCTCGTGTCGAGCGTCCGGACCGTGCGGTGCCCCCGCCCCGCGGAATTGCCGCTGCCGTTTACACCGGACAGCGAGGCGATACCGTGACGGGTCGAGGGGAACCCATGTCGCGACTCTTCGCACTCGTCGGCGCCATCGTGTTCGCACTGGCGATCGGTTCCTGCCGCGCAGGTCCCGACGCGGGCGACCGCCTGCTTCAGCCACCGCGTCTGTTCGACGGCATGGGCGACGTCCGGATGCCGATCTCGACGCAGGTCGAGCAGGCGCAGCGCTACTTCGACCAGGGGCTCGCTCTTTCGTATGGCTTCAACCACGAGGCGGCGATCGACTCGTTCCGGGAAGCCGCGCGTCTCGATCCCACCTGCGCGATGTGCTGGTGGGGCATCGCCTTCGCGTCCGGTCCGAACATCAATGCGCCGATGGGGCCGGTGGCGGCTGCCACGGCGTGGCAGGCGGCGCAGCAGGCCAGCCGTCTCGCGCAGCATGCGAGCCCCGCGGAGCAGGCCTGGATCGCCGCGATCCAGACCCGCTACGCCGCAGACGCCGCGGTCTCGGCCGGCCCCGGACGACACGCTCTCGACGAGGCCTTCGCGAGCGCCATGCGTGAGCTGCGCCGCACGCAGCCCGAGGATCTCCACGCGGCGACGATCTCCGCCGAGTCGCTGATGGATCTCTCGCCGTGGAACTACTGGGACGACGACGGCGCGCCGCGCGAACACACGCAGGAGGTGGCAGCCGCGCTCGAGTCGGTGCTGGATCGCGACCCGAACCACATCGGGGCGTTGCACTACTGGATCCATCTCTACGAGCGTTTCGAGCCGGAGCGCGCGGAGGAGCAGGCGGATCGGCTCTGGCAGCTCGCTCCCTCGGCAGGCCATCTGGTCCATATGCCGGCGCACATCTACTACCGCGTCGGCCGCTACGGCGAATCCGCGGACGTCAACGAGCGCGCAGCGGCCGCAGACGTCGCCTGGTTCTCGTGGTGTCGAGCGCCGCAGGCGTACGCCGCTCTGTACTACACGCACAACCTGCACTTCCTGTGGGCGTCGGCGTTGGCCGAGGGTCGTTTCGATGCGTCTCTCACGGCCGCACGGCGACTGACGGCGCAGATCCGGGACGACCAGCTCCGGGACTTCCCGTTCCTCCAGGATTTCCTCGCGACTCCGCTGCTGACCTTCGCGCGCTTCGGCGAGTGGGACCTGGTGCTCGGCGAGCCGCCGCCGCCAGCGGAGCGTCCGTTCCAGACCGCCCTCTGGCGCTACGCGCGCGGGATCGCCCTCGCACGCGAAGGGAAGCTCGAGGCGGCGCAGGCGGAGCGCGCGGCCTTGGCGGCAATCGTTGCGGATCGAGAGTTCGGGGCGACGGTCTTCGACCCAGCGGGCGGGACCGTGGGGGAGCGCCTCGCCGTGGCGCAGAGCCATCTCGACGGCGAGATCGCGCTGGCGCGCGGGAACGTCGATCTTGCCGTGCAGGAACTGCGGGCCGGAATCGCGACGCAGGACGCGATCCCCTACTCGGAGCCGCCGCCGTTCTACGTTCCGCTGCGACAAGTCCTCGGCCGCGTCCTGCTCGAGGCGCGGCGTCCGCGCGATGCCGAGGCCGCGTTTCGCGAGGACCTGAGCCGATACCCCAACAACGGCTGGTCGCTCTATGGATTGGCCAAGAGCCTCGAGGCCCAGGGCAAGCGGAGCGAGGCGAACTGGGCGAAGCAGGGCTTTCAGAACGCCTGGGTCCGCGCGGAGCCGGATCGCAGGCCATTCCGATTCTGAGTGCCGTTCGAGGCAGCGGCTCCTGCGGACTGCTCGGCAGCGCGGCCTGCGACGGGTCGGGAGACACCGAGATGTCGCGCCGTCTCCAACCCGCAGAGGCCTCGCGAGCCGTGCTGCGATATGCCATCGGGTCGCTCGGCTTCGTTCGTGTACCGGGACGGACGGATCCCCCGAATCGGGCTTCTGTCCGGGTCCTCGAACGCCTCGGGATGCGCTTCGACGGCGAGCGGGAGAGCTCCGGTCGTCCGACGGTGTGCTACTCGATCGGCCGCGAGGAACTGGGGAATCTCACGCCGCACGCATGACGAAGTCGGCGGAACGCAGAGGCGGGTATGGACGACTACGAGCGAATCGTTCGCGAGATGATCGCCGGTGCGCCCTTCGCGCGCAGGCTGGGCATCGTCTGCGAGGAGGTCGCGGTCGACCGCGTCGTGATGCGGTTGCCCTGGACGCCGGACCACGCGACGATCGGCGACATGATCCACGGCGGCGCCATCGCGTCGCTCGTCGACATCACGGCCACGGGCGTGTGCTGGGCCACGCCCGACCTGTCGCCGGGCGCTCGCGGCACGACGATCGGATTCTCGATCTCGTACCTGAACGCAGGCCGTGCGCAGGACCTGCTCGCCACGGGTCATGTGGTGCAGCGGGGACGATCGATCGTCATTGCCGAGGTGGACGTGCACGACGTCGACGGGAAGCACGTTGCCCGGGCGATCGTGACGTACAAGCGAGCGAGCTAGCACGCGTTCCGTGGCGACGTCGGACTCGCATCGCTCCGCCCCGTTTCCGCCCCCGCTCGCCTGGCGTCCGGCGTTCGGCGGGACGCTCGCGCTGATCTTCGTGGGCGCTGTGGTGTTCGCCATCTTCCCCGATGGCACGCTCTGGTCGGCGATGACACCCGCCGATTGCGCGGAGTATTGCGAGGCGCACACCCGCTGCGGGCCGCTCGCGACACGCCCGTCGGTGCAGCAGCCGCTCAACGCATGGTCCAATGCGACCTTCGTCTTCGTCGGGCTGCTGGCGATCCGGACGCGGCCGCGCAGGTTGGCCGCGCTCTTCGCCCTTTCAACGGGATTGCTCGGTCTCGGCAGCTTCCTGTTCCACGCCGCGGTGACGCGCGAGACGCAGTGGCTCGACATGGTCGGCACGTACGCCGCGGTCGTGTCGGTGGCCGCGCTCGGGCTGCACAAGCTCGGGGTGCGGGCCGGCGTCGCATTGGCTCTGGCGCTGATCGTCGATGTGCTGATCGCCATCTTCAAGTGGCGGCTCGACGCCGCCGTGGCGCTGCCGTTGCTGGTGCTCGCTGCCTCCGCGCCGATCGCCCTGGCGGTGCGCGCGGGTCGCGGTTCCGCCCGCGCGGCGTTGCTGCCGCTCGGCCTGCTGTTGATCGCCGTGGCGCTGCGCGAGGCCGACGTGCGGCGGGTGCTGTGCTGGCCGGACAGCCTGCTCTTCCAGGGCCATGCCGTCTGGCATGTGCTGTGCGCGGCTTCGCTCGGCGCGAGCTGGCATTTCCTGGCGCGGCTCGGGCCGCCGCGTACGGAGGTGCCGAGGTGAGCGCGCGCCCCGTCCGCCGCTGGGAACCGATCAGGCGCTTTCGACCTCGCCGGCGGCTCGGGCGCGATCGAGGAGGGAGGCCTCGTCTGCGGCGAGGCGGCGCGCGCCGACCACCAGCATGGCGGCGGCGGCGACGTTGGCCAGCAGTCCGGCCAGCATTGCCGTGCGCAGATCCCCGAACGCGTCCGAGAGCTGACCGATCGTGTACGGACCGAGCGCCAACCCGATGAACGTGATGACCAGCAGGTACGCGGCGGACGCCGACGCGCGCATGCGCGGCAGCACGAGATCCTGCACCGTGGCGGCGCCGACGCCGATCCACATCGAGCCCGCCATCGAGACGGGAATGTTGAGCAGCAGCGCGACCGTCGTGCTCTCGGTGAGGAGCATCCACGGGAGGATCGGAAGCGGAACCAGCGCAGCCGCGACCGCCACCCAGATGCGGCCCGTCGGGCTGCGGCGACGCCACGCATCGGCCAGGGTGCCGCCGAATGCCACGCCGAGCCAGCCTGCGCTAGCGGCCGTGGCGCCCACCAGCAGCCCGACGCGACCGATCGGCACCTCGTGCACGCGCAGGAAGAACGGTGCCGTCCAATAGCCGACGCCGTAGCCGGTGAACGCGAGCATGGCGAGGCCGAGAGCGATCCAGCGCAGCGATGGCGTCCCGAGGATCAATCGCGCGCTCGGCAGATCGCGGCGGTGCAGCGCCTGACTCCACGAGAACGCGGCGTACAACCCGATCGCCAAGGCCACCCACTGCGCCGTGTCTCCCGTGGCGCGTATCAGACCCGCAGCGGCGATGGCGCACGCTGCCGCCGCTCCCAGGTTCGCGGCGAACGCCCGCCCGCCGGCGCGCGTCATCCACAGGTGCAACAACGTGAACGGCGGCACCACCGCGCGGAGCTCCTCGAAGAAGGCGCGGAACGGTGTCGGGTGATCCGGGGTCGGGCGCGCGTCCATGGCGCCCCGCGTCGGCTCGGGCAGCATCCGGACCACCAGCGCCAGCAATAGCCCCGGCAGTCCGACCGCGAAGAATGCGACCTGCCAACCGCGGAGACCGAACGGCGGTCCGTCTGGAAATGCTGCATCCCAGCGTCCGACGATCTGCCCACCGATCATCAGCGACAGGCCCGCCCCGAGATAGATTCCGCTCGAGTAGATCGCCAGCACCGTCGCGCGGCGGGCTGGCGGGTAGAGATCCGAGAGCAGCGAAAACGCGGCCGGTGATGCGCCGGCCTCGCCGATCCCGACCCCGATGCGCGCCGCGGCCAGCTCGAGGAAGTTGCGCGAGAGGCCGGACAGCGCCGTCATCGCGCTCCAGACGGAGAGCGAGACGGCGATCAGCGTGCGGCGCACCCACACATCCGCGAGTCGCCCGAGCGGAATCCCGAACACCGCGTAGAACACCGCGAAGGCCGTGCCGTACAGGAAGCCCATCTGACCGTCGGAGAGCCCGAGGTCGCGCTTGATCTCCTCGTTGAGGATCGAGAGGATCTGACGATCGACGAAGTTGAGCACGTAGACGAGAACGAGGACGCCGAGTGCGGTGTGCCGCGATCCGCGCATGGTCCGCGTCTACCCCATCCGCCGCTGCAGCCAGTCGACCAGGATCCGGTTCAGTTCGTCGGGCCTCTCCTGCTGGGTCCAGTGCCCGCAGCGCTCGATCTGGACCGTTTCGAGGTCCGGGCACAACAGCGGCATGCCGCTCGCCATCTCCGGACGCAGCACCGGGTCCCAAGCGGCCGTCACCATCAGGCACGGCGCAACGACCTTGGAGGCGCCGACCTCCGGCGCCGTCTCCCAGTTCCGATCGAAGTTCCGGTACCAGTTGAGGCCGCCCCGGAAGCCGGTGCGATGGAATCGCTCGACGTAGTGCGCCCGATCCTCGGGCGCCCCGATCGGCTCGCCGAGTTCCTCGAGCTCGGCAAGTCGGCGGAAGGGATTCATGTCGAACTCCTTGCCGGCCATCCGGGCCGCGAGTGTTTCCATCGGCACGCCGGTCCGCAGCAGCTTGTCGAACAGCAGCGCGGGGTCGCGGTCCAGCACGGCTTCGGCCACACCGGGTTCCTGGAACCACAGCATGTACATCTTCTCGTCCTGGCCGCCGAACATCGCGCGCAGCATCGCCATCGGCGCGATCGGCGGGCGCGGCGTGTACGGCGTGTTCACGCCGACGATGCCGGCCACCCGTTCCGGGTGCAGCGCCGGCATCGCCCAGACGACGAAGCCGCCCCAGTCGTGGCCGACGAACACGGCCTTCTCGATCTCGAGCGCATCGAGCAGTCCGATGAGATCGCCGCACAGGTGGTGGATGTCGTAGGCGTCGATCTGCTCGGGAGCGTCGCTTGCCCCATACCCGCGTTGGTCCGGAGCAATGGCCCGGAAGCCGGCGGCGGCGACCGCGTCGACCTGGTGTCGCCACGAGTAGCCCAGCTCCGGGAATCCATGCGAGAAGACGACGGCCGGACGATCCTCGCCGGCGGTCCCCCGCGCCGGCTCCTCGTGCACCGAAAGCCGGATGCCCGGCTCGACGGTTCCGTCCGGCAGGCGCAGCGGCGGGAGCTGGATCGACCGGGCCGAGGGGAACGCCATCTCGAGCAGCCTCCTGGATCGGGCGCGGAACTGCGCAGTATACACGCGCGAGCCGCTTGGTTTCGGCTGGCTGCTAGGTTCCGCTGTCGCCGTATCGTCGGGAGCTCGGATGCGCCCTGCAGTCATCGAGGTTGCCGCCATCGACGTCGCCGGATCCCCTCGCTGGCAGGACGTGATCGAGAGGCTGTCGGCGCGGTCCGGCTTCTGGCTGCTCGAGAGTACGCTCGCGGGAGGCCCGCTCGGCGGCTGGTCGTTCGTCGGCTGCGATCCGTACGCGTGGCTGCGCGCGTCGGCGGACCGCATCGAGGTGTGGGGGCTCCGCGCGGTCGCGGACGGCTGGCCGCCGCCGCGCACCGTGTGGCGGGGCGATCCGTTCGAGGCGCTGCGGACCTGGCTGCCGCGCGCTCCCCGCGCGGGGGGGACGCCGTCATGGCCGCCCTTCGTCGGCGGCGCCATCGGCTGGTTCGGCTACGAGCTGGCGGCCCACATCGAGCGCATCTCGTTCCGCGGACCCGACGCGATCGAAGTGCCGGATCTCCAGCTGGCATTGGTCGACCGCGTGCTCGCATGGGAGCACGCGAGCGGGCGACTCGTCGCGACGACGCTCGGTTTCGGCGCCGACAGCGACACCGCGCGGCGACGCGCCGAACGCGCTGCCACACGGCTGGCGGAGGGGATGGTTGCGGGCGCCGAGAACCCCTTCGACGCGGCCGATCCGGTGCCGTGGCCGCTTGCGGCGGAGGGAGGGCGACGGAGTTCCGATCCTCTGCGCCACATCGATCCCGGAACCGGCCTGACGCTCGGCGCCTGGTTCGACGAAGCGACATACGGGAAGGCCGTCGAGACCATCCGCGACCGCATCGCCGCCGGCGATCTCTATCAGGCGAATCTCACGCACCGCCTCTCTGCGCACGTTGCGGCGGATCCGTGGCGGATCTACACCGATCTGAAGCGACTCAACCCGGCTCCGTTCGCTGCCTTCCTGCGTGCGGATCGAGCGGCCGTCGTCGCGAGCTCACCGGAGCGCTTCCTGCGCATCGAGCCGGATGGACGGGTCGAAAGCCGACCGATCAAGGGGACGCGACCGCGCGGTGCCACCCCTCTCGAGGACGCAGCGCTGCGGGCGGCACTCGTCGATTCCGAGAAGGAGCGCGCGGAGAACGTGATGATCGTAGACCTGATGCGCAACGATCTCGGCCGGGTGTGCGTGCCGGGGAGCATCGAGGTCCCGGAGCTCTTCACGCTCGAACCCTACGCGACGGTGTGGCAGATGGTCTCCGCGGTGCGCGGGCGCCTGCGCCCGGGCCTCGATGTCGTCGACGTGCTGCGCGCTGCCTTTCCTCCCGGCTCGATGACCGGTGCTCCGAAGCTCGCAGCGATCGAGCTGCTCGGCCGTCTCGAACCCGTGCGGCGCGGGGTCTATGGGGGCGCACTCGGTTGGCTCGACGTTCGCGGCGGCGCCGAGCTCGCCGTCGTGATCCGCACATTGCTGGTCTCTCCCGGTCGCGCGTGGCTGCACGTCGGCGGGGGCATCGTGCTCGACTCCGAGCCGGCAGCGGAGTGGGCCGAGACGCTCGCCAAGGCGCGCGCGCCGCTCGACGCGCTGGCAGACGCCTGCGGCTGATCCGCCGTCCGGATGGGCTACCGTCCGCGGCCGCGAAGCGCCGTGGGACGCGGAAGCAGGGAGGCAATCATGGCGGGGCCGCTCGAGGGAATCCGGATCGTCGAGATCGCTGGGATCGGGCCGGGGCCGTTTTGCGGAATGATGCTCGCGGACCTCGGGGCGGAAGTGCTGCGCGTGGATCGCGCCGAGGCGGCGGGACAGCCGCGCCGCCCGGGCCCCAATCTGGATTTCCTGGCGCGCGGTCGCCGCAGCATCGCCGTGAACCTCAAAAACGAGCGCGGCGTCGAGGTGGTGCTGCGCCTCGTCGAGCGCGCCGATGCCCTTCTCGAGGGCTTCCGGCCGGGCGTGATGGAGCGCCTGGGTCTCGGGCCGGATGTCTGTCTGGGCAGAAATCCCCGTCTGGTGTACGGACGCATGACGGGGTGGGGGCAGGACGGGCCGCTCGCGAAGGCCGCTGGACACGATCTCAACTACATCGCGCTGACCGGCGCGCTGCACGCGATCGGCCGGCCCGACTCGCCGCCGCCGCCGCCGCTCAACCTGGTCGGCGACTTCGGGGGTGGGGGGTTGCTGCTGGCCTACGGCATCGTGTGTGCACTCCTCGAGCGTTCGCGCTCCGGCAAGGGTCAGGTCGTCGATGCGGCGATGGTCGATGGCGCGTCCGCACTGATGGCGATCATCTACGGCGCTCACGCGGCCGGCTGGTGGCAGGATCAGCGCATGAGCAACATGCTCGACGGGGGTGCGCACTTCTACGACTGCTACGAGACGAAGGACGGCAAGTACGTTTCGATCGGCTCGATCGAGCCGCAGTTCTATCGGGAACTCCTGGAGAAGACGGGCCTCGCCGGGGAGGAGCTTCCGCATCAGATGGACCGCAGTGCGTGGCCGAAGCTGAAGGAGCGCCTCAGCGCGGTGTTCAAGACGAAAACGCGCGACGAGTGGTGCGAGATCATGGAAGGCAGCGACGTGTGTTTTGCCCCCGTGCTCTCGCTGACCGAGGCTCCGGAGCACCCGCACCTCCGTGCCCGCGGCACCTTCGTCGACGTCGAAGGCGCGCGACAGCCCGGACCGGCGCCGCGCTTCAGCCGCACGCCCGGTCGCATCGAGCGGCTCGGCCCGCAGCCTGGCGAACACACGGCTGCGGCGCTCGAGGACTGGGGGTTCAGTGGCGAGGAGGTGTCGGCGCTGCGCGACGCAGCGGCGATCGCCTGAGCGCACGTCACTTCTGACGCACGCAGGGAATGGGGCTCACGTGCGCGCAGCGCGAGCCGAATCGGGCTACCGTCGCTCGCGATGCAAGAGCCGGAAGAGAGGCGCGAGCCCGACCCGACGCGACCGCGGTGGCGCCATCTGCCGTGGTTCGCGGCGATCGGTCTGCTCCTCGGCCTCGCGCTCGGTCTGTTGCTGGGTTGTGGCAATGCGAAGGTCTCGATCGATCCCTCTGCTCCTACGGCGACATGGCCGGCCTGGGGCGGAGATGCGGGCGGGCTGCGCTGGTCGCCGCTCGATCAGATCACCCGCGAGAACGTCGAGCAGCTCGAACTGGCGTGGTCGTACCGGCATGGCGATGTCTCGGACGGGACGGGCGATCGGACCCGCAGCTCGTTCAACGCGACACCGGTGGTCACCGAGGACGGGCTCTACTTCTGTACCGGCTTCAACCGCGTGATCGCGCTCGATCCAGAGACGGGCGCCGAGCTGTGGACCTTCGATCCGGAGCTCCGACTACGGCGACTGCAGGGGCCCTATCCGTTGGTGTGTCGCGGCGTCGCGCACTGGGACGGCGCCAGCGCCAGCGCCGGCGACGGGGCCGAGCCGCGGCCGCCCGCCGCGGCGTGCTCGCGGCGCATCTTCACTGGAACCATCGACTCGGAGCTGATCTCCCTCGACGCCGCGACCGGCCAGCCATGCGCTGATTTCGGCGCGGCCGGGCGCGTCTCGCTGCGCGAGGGCATCGGCGATGCCGAGCCGTGGGAATACTACGTGACGTCCGCCCCGCTCGTGGTGGGGGACGTCGTCGTCGTCGGCGCGCTGGTGGCCGACAACCTGCGCACCGATGCGCCGGCGGGCGTCGTACGCGCGTTCGATGTCCGAACCGGCGCCTTGCGCTGGGCCTGGGATCCCGTACCGCCCGACTGGCCACGTGGCGCGGCGGAGCCGTACGCGGCGGGGACGCCGAACGTGTGGGCAGCCATGTCCGCGGATCCCGAGCGTGGCCTCGTCTTCGTTCCCACCGGCAACGCAGCGCCGGACTACTACGCCGGAGCGCGCCGCGGGCTCGATTTCTATTCCAGCTCCGTCGTCGCGCTCGATGCCGAGAGCGGCGCCGTGCGCTGGCGTTTCCAGACCGTTCACCACGACCACTGGGACTACGACGTGCCCGCGCAGCCGACGCTGTTCCAGATCGACGGGGTCGGGGACGGTCGTCCCGGTGTCGCGCAGATCACCAAGATGGGTCACCTGTTCCTGCTCGATCGCGAGACGGGGGATCCGCTCTACCCGGTCGAGGAGCGTCCGGTTCCGCAGGGAGGAGTGCCGGGTGACGTGCTCTCTCCGACGCAGCCGTTTCCGACCCATCCGGCGCCGCTGCATCCGGCCACGCTCACGCCGGAGGACGCCTGGGGCTTCACGCCGTGGGACCGCGAGAAGTGTCGGGATCGGATCGCCGGGATGCGTTCGGACGGGATCTTCACGCCGCCGGGTCTCGAGCCGGTCATCCAGTTTCCGGGCAATGCCGGAGGGCCCAACTGGGGCGGCGTCTCGATCGATCCGGAACGGGGCGTCCTGTTCGTGAACTCGATGCGGATTCCGAGTGTCGTTCGACTGATTCCGCGCGCCGAGTTCGACGAGCTGGATCCGAGTTCGGCCGTGTATCCGGAGATGCTGGCACCGATGCGCGGGACGCCGTATGGCCTGCGCATCTCGCCGCTGCTGGGACCTCTCGGCGCTCCGTGCAACCCGCCACCGTGGGGGGTGCTGCAGGCAGTGGACCTGAAGACGGGTGCGCTGCTGTGGGAGTCGACGCTCGGGACCACGCGCGATCAGGCGCCGTTCCCGATGTGGATCGAACTCGGCGCGCCGAACCTGGGCGGGTCGATCGCGACGGCCGGCGGTCTCGTCTTCATCGGCGCCACGACCGACAAGTTCCTGCGCGCGTTCGACGCAGAGACCGGCGCGGAGGTCTGGCGCGCGCGGCTTCCGTACACGGCCAACGCCACTCCGGTGACGTATCGGCTGAGGCGGGACGGTCGCCAGTTCGTCGTCGTCGCTGCCGGTGGTCACGGTTGGTCCGAGCCCGGCGACACCCTCGTCGCGTTCGCGCTCCCGG
>JBDIVR010000024.1:0-64432 GCA_039794265.1 Myxococcota bacterium | reverse complement strand
CGGACTTCTTGGCATGCTTGGTCATGGCGGTTCCTTCTTGGTGTAGTGACCCCCTCCGTACCACACGGAGGGTGAAGGAGCCGCCGCTCTATTCTTCTAGAAGATCAACCGTTTCTGGGACATCCCCACCATTCCTACAGAACCATGAACTCCCTCAAGTCTCGATGTGGCGCACGCGCCGCACCGAAGGAGGGAGTATCGACGCGCTGCCTTGAGGCTCGCGTAGACGATCCGATGCCGACACCCCTCAAGGACGTGTCTCGACTCACGCCAATCCCCATGCCTAGCCAATGTGATCCTTAGGACCCGTCGCAGCGGCCACTCGCTCGACGGGGGGAAGCGATCGAGGCGCGCATTCAGTGCCCAGCCGTGTCCTTGCGGCTCCTCGGCGGTCGAAGCGGCAGGCCCGGCTAGTCGGGTGCGGAGTCGGTCACGCTGTTGAGCGGGCTGGGTTCGCTTGCTCAACGTTCCTTCTCCGCGCGGGTTAGGCGCCGCACCAGGCTCATGCCCCTTCCTCGCGGAGCCGACGCTCGACAAAGTCACGGTCACCCTCTGCTGGACGGACCGAACGCGATTGCAGCCAAGCAACCATCTCTTCATCGAGAATCACGAGACGCCGCGAGCCGAGTCGCGACACTCGGAGCTCGCCGCTGAGGCGGGCCGCACGGAGCCGCTCTCGGCTCACTCCGAACGCGAGCGAAGCTTGTCGTTCGCTGTATGCGCGGAGAGCGCATCGCTGCGATCGCCCACTGGTGGGTACGCGCGAAGCGGAAGGGTCTTGCTCTTGCTTGGGGGGCATCGCCAAGTTGCTCCAGTATTGGCAGCTTGGCGGCGTGGACGACGATGGCACGGAGTGGCCTATCGAGTCAACTCATTCCCCACGAGACCACCGAAAGTCCCGAAGACGATGGCCCCTAACGTGGGCGCAATCTGGCCCCACACGCTCACTAAGTCAGCGTGTTGCCTCGCGTGACCTCCAGGGTCTTACCCCGACCGGCGGCTCGTAATCTGCGCGCAATCCTCGTCGCTCAGCCCGAGCTCAGCCGCCACCTGCCTCAGAGCTTCGCGGCCCTCATCGGACATGCGCGCCGTCAAGGCGTGGAGATCTACCCGACGATCCCCGGAAGAGCGCGCGGTATCCGCGTTGAGGCTTGGAGCTGAGGGCGGCCCGCGATCTCGCCATCCCATCCGAGTCTTGGCCCAGAAGATTGCCGCCGTCACGTTCCCTCCCCGAGTTGCCATCTCGAACAGGCTCTTCGCGACCGCGTAGTTCGCGAGCGTCGATCCCTTCAGAAGATCTTCCTCGAACTCGTTGCGAAGGCGCTGGGTCGAGATGCCCATGATCCGCGCGATCGCCTCCCGAGGGATTCCGCACGCGGCCATCTTCACGACCTGACCTCGCTCGCGCTCGCTCCAGACGGTCGGGGCGGGGCCGCGAGGGTGCTCACCCATCAGGTCGCGGAGGCGGCGCTTGACTGTGCTCTCGCTCGCGCCCAGGGCCTGCGCGATCTGAGCCGTGGTGGCGCGCGCATTCCGCATCCGGCGGACGAGCCGGATCTCGTTGTCGGCGAACTGCCGTCGAGGCCGTGCCATCGAAGATCGGTGCCCCTTTTTCTAGTCGGTTCGAGTCCGGGTCAGAATACGCTGTACGCCGGGGCGCACGAGCTCAGTTCGCGCACCAGTCCGCTCGACGGCGGCACCGTGACATCGGATGCACCTACCAGTCCTACCGCCAGCCGCGGTGGCAGCCTCCCACCCAGGGCCACCCGCACCCGCGACCACCCATTGCCCGCGGTGAGATCCGCCAATCGGTGTCATAATCGCGGGTCCCGCGGGGGTACCCAACAAGGGTCCCGTCGGCACCGAGGGGGATTCGTGGACGGATTCGCGCTGAATAGACCGGCGTCTCGGCGAACACACGGACTACGTCCGCAAGTTCATCGAAATTCGCAACCCGCGGGTCCGCGACCAGGTCCATCGGGAGCTGGGCGCCCGACGGTTTTGGCTCAATCCATGATCGAGTTGAACCGCCTCACGAGGTACGCGAGAGCGAGCGTTCATCTGGGAAGAAACAGGTCTGAATGATGCGAGGAACTTGAATGCTCACGGGCGACATCAAGGGTCAGATCGATCAAGTCTGGAATGCTTTCTGGTCGGGCGGAATCTCGAACCCGCTCGAGGTCATCGAGCAGATCACCTATTTGCTTTTCCTCCGCCGCCTCGACGACTTGCACACGCTCGAAGAGAACAAGTCCGCGCGGCTCAGGAAGCCGATGGAACGCCGCATCTTCCCGGAGGGCCGGGACTTCAAGGACCGCCCGTACGAGGACTTCCGCTGGTCGCGCTTCAAGAATCTCGCGCCGGCGGAGATGTACGCGGTCATGGCCGAGCACGTCTTCCCGTTCCTGCGCAGCCTTGGCGGCGACGACTCGACCTACTCGCATCACATGAAGGACGCCCGGTTCACCATCCCGACGCCCGCACTTCTGGCGAGGGTCGTGGACATGCTCGACCACGTCCCGATGGACGACCGCGACACCAAGGGCGACGTCTACGAGTACATGCTCGGCAAGATCGCGACCGCCGGGCAGAACGGTCAGTTCCGCACCCCGCGCCACATCATCCGGCTGATGGTGGAGCTGACCGCGCCGCAGCCGACCGACGTGATCTGCGACCCGGCCTGCGGCACGGCGGGCTTTCTGGTCACGGCGGGCGAATACCTTCGCGAGCGCCACCCGAACATCCTGCACGATGCGAAGCTGCGCGAGCACTTCCACCAGCGCATGTTCCACGGCTTCGACTTCGACAACACCATGCTGCGCATCGGCAGCATGAACATGCTGCTGCACGGTGTGGAGAACCCCGACATCCGCTACCGCGACTCGCTGGCGCAGGACCACGCGAGCGAGGAGGAGAAGTACACGCTGGTGCTGGCCAATCCGCCCTTCGCCGGCAGCCTCGATTACGAGAACACCGCAAAGGACCTGCTGCAGATCGTCAAGACCAAGAAGACCGAGCTGCTCTTCCTCGCGCTCTTCCTGCGTCTGCTCAAGCCCGGCGGCCGCGCCGCGGTGATCGTGCCCGACGGCGTGCTGTTCGGCTCCAGCACCGCGCACAAGGAGCTTCGCCGCATGCTGGTCGAAGACCAGAAGCTCGACGCCGTGGTCAAGCTGCCCGGAGGCGTGTTCAGGCCCTACGCCGGCGTGTCCACCGCGATCCTGCTGTTCACCAAGACCAATTCCGGCGGCACCGACCAGGTCTGGTTCTACGACGTCGAGGCCGACGGCTGGAGCCTCGACGACAAACGCACGCCGCGCTTGCAGGAAGACAAGCTCGGGCCCGTCCCGCGCATCGCCCTCGGTGCCGACGAGCACGGCAAGAACAACCTACCCGACGTGCTGGCGCGCTGGGCAGGGCGCAACGACGCCGAGCACGAACGACCGCGCACCGCGCAGAGTTTCTGCGTGCCGAAGGCCGACATCGCCGCGCAGGGCTACGACCTCTCGCTCAATCGCTACAAGGAGGTGGTGCATGAGGCGATCGAGCACCGCGCGCCGAAGGAGATCCTCGCCGACCTCGCGAAGCTGGAGGAGGAGATCCAGCGGGGAATGAAGGAGTTGGAGGGCATGCTCGGATGAACTCCGGCTCCCGCTCGACTCTTGGCGAGTTCGTAGAAATTGTGATGGGTCAAGCGCCGCCAGGCGCCGACTGCAACACCCAAGGCCGCGGCCACATCTTCGTCAAAGCCGGTGAGTTTGATGAACGTCGCCCAATCGTGCGCGAATGGACTACCAGCCCGTTGAAGGTCGCGCGTCGGGGCGATGTTCTTATCTGTGTTGTGGGCGCCACTGCGGGCAAGATTAACGAGTCGATCGATTGCGCGATCGGTCGCTCTGTAGCTGCTGTACGGCCCGACCCTACAAGGCTACTGACGACGTATCTCTATCACTTCCTCTTGACTCAGGTATCGCGGTTGCGTGCCAAATCGCAGGGCATGGCGCAGGGAGTGATCACGCGGGAAATGTTGCAGGGAATCGTCCTGTCGGTGCCACCCCTCCCCGAGCAGCGGCGGATTGCGGAGATTCTGGACAAAGCGGACGCGCTGCGACGCAAGCGCCGCGCTGCCCTCGCCCAACTCGACACCCTCACCCAATCTATCTTCCTCGAAATGTTCGGGGTGCCAAGAGACAACCCCAAGGGCTGGCCGCTCGCGCCGTTGATGGACCTCTGCTCGCCGAAACAGTGGCCGACCATCTCGACTGCGGAACTCACAGAAGCGGGGTTCCCGGTTTTCGGCGCAAACGGCCTCATTGGCAACTACACCGAATACAACCACGTAGAGCCCACTGTCCTCATCACTTGCCGAGGTGCGACCTGCGGAGCGATCAACGTCTCACCCCCGAAGTGCTACGTCACTGGCAATGCGATGGCCCTGGACAATCCCGACTCCGAACGCATCACCATCGAATATCTTGCTGCCGTCTTGAGAATGCGCAGCATGGCCGACACGATTTCTGGAACGGCACAGCCGCAAATCACCCGACAGAACCTCGAGCATGTGAAGTTGCCGCTCCCACCGCTCTTGTTGCAGAGCGCATTCGCACACCGAGTCACCTCAGTGGAAAAGGTGACGTCGCAGCATCGTGTGTCGCTCTTGGAGCTAGACGCGCTCTTCTCCTCTCTCCAACACCGCGCCTTCCGGGGAGAACTGTAGCCATGCGGGGCGAGTTCATCGGCGTGTGGTCCGAGACCTGGCGCGAGATCTGGCAGCCGCTGATCAACCACGAAGACGTACCCGACGACATCTTCTGCGAGCTGTATCGCGAACTTGCGCCGGCCCTGAGGGACCTTGTCGGCGAGGATGCTCAGACCGTCCCGATCAACGACGCAATCCAACTAAAGGAAGCATTCAAGCGCTCCCTTGTACTCGCAGGCACAGACGTCGAGCTCGAGCAGGTGCATGATGCCTTCGATGCCTCCCAAGCGACTCAACTCCGGGAGACGCCGGCACGAAGGGCGGCAATTGAAGCATCGCTCGCGTCGCTGGTTGGTGGTGCGGAAGAGGCCGCCACACTGCTGGGGCGCGCACTGTCGGAGTTAGCGAGCGACCCGCAGAAGAAGGCCGAAGCCAAAGAGCGGGCGATCGATGGTGTGATCAACGACGCCGTATCGAGCCGGCAGGCATTCGAAGCAGTGCGGTCAAGCGATCTTGCCGGTGAACGCGCGCTCGTGGCGTTTTTCGAAGCCGCCCATTCGGCACTCGACGAACTGGTCGGTGACGAACTGTCGAATCGCTACTTCAACCTGCTCGCCAGTTTCATCGAGAAGTTTAGCCTCCGCTACGACCTGCGGCGCCCGTGCACTTTGTGTCCGACGCTTCCCGGTGTGTTCGCGAGCTTGGTGCGCGATCTGCGCGTACTCACCAGCCAGGACGCACACCTCGATGCGCAGATGAAAGACTTCGAGAACGCGGTGCGCGACCTGCGCCATGATTGCTCCGACGGGCGGATCAAGACCTGTATCCAGAAGCAGATGAACCTGCTGGAGGCCATTGGGAGAACGGTGCCCGGAGTGACCGGTACGACCCTCGGCGCGATTTGCAACCAGGTCGGCACCTGGCCGCACGAGAAGCTCAAGGAGGCGATGCGCGACCTCTACGGGTTCGCCTCGGACTACCCGGGTATCCGCCACGGCGGGACGCCGGCCAACGCGCTACGTGCCGTCGACATGCGCGACCTGGTGGCGATGTCGATCCTGCTCGCCGGATTCACGCCCTACCTGAGCAGCGCCCTCGACGCTGACGTCGTGTATCGGGGGGCGTGAATTGAGCCAGTTCAGCTTCCTCGAGCGCGAGTGGGCGGCGGTGTTCGAGGCTGCTGTCAGGGCAGAGGCCGCGGTGCACGCTGACCCGCGCACAGCCTGCTTCTACGCACGCCGGGCGCTGGAGCTGGCTGTCAAATGGGCCTACAAGCACGACGCCGCGCTCAAGCTGCCGTATCAGGACAACCTCTCGGCATTGATTCACGAGCCCACTTTCAAGGAAGCCGCGGGCGAGGCGGTGTTCGCCAAGGCGCGGGTTATCAACACCCTCGGCAACCGCGCGGTGCACAGCCATCGCGCCGTGCCGGAAACAGATGCGCTGGCCGCCGTGCGGGAGCTGTTCCACGTCGCCTACTGGTTTGCCCGAACCTACGGTCGCGTCGGCCGACCTGCGCCAGGACTGGCTTTCGATTCAACGGCGTTGCCGAGACCCGGGCCGGCGCCCAGGCAAACCGCCGAGCAGTTGCAGCGGCTGGGAGCGAGCCTGCGCGAGCGCGACGAGAAGCTCGCGGCGCTGCTCTCGGACAAGAGCGCCCTCGACGAAGAACTGAAGCGCCTGCGCGCCGAGGTGGCAGAGGCGAAGAAGGCGGCGGCCGCGCAGCCCGACACTCACGACTACTCAGAGGCCGAGACCCGCGACTACTTCATCGACCTGTTGCTGAAGGAAGCGGGCTGGCCGCTCGACCAGGCGCGCGATCGGGAGTTCGAGGTCAGCGGCATGCCCAACAAGGAGCGGAAGGGCTTCGTCGACTACGTGCTGTGGGGCGACGACGGAAAGCCGCTCGGCCTCGTAGAAGCCAAGCGTACGCGTCGCGACCCCCGCGTTGGGCAGCAACAGGCGAAGCTCTACGGGGACTGCCTAGAGCAGAAGTTCGGGCAACGCCCCGTGATTTTCTACTCGAACGGATACGAGCATTGGCTCTGGGATGACGTTCGCTATCCGCCTCGTTCCGTCCAGGGCTTCTACAAGAAGCCGGAGCTCGAGCTTCTCGTCCAGCGAAGAAGCACCCGCAAGCCGATGGCGCCAGCGGAGATCAACGGAGAGATCGTCGAACGCTACTACCAGACGCGAGCCATTCGTCGCATCGCCGAGGCGTTCGAGAGTGATCATGACCGCAAGGCGCTCCTGGTCATGGCTACCGGTGCTGGCAAGACTCGTACCGTGATCGCGCTTTGCGACTTGCTCGTGCGATGCAACTGGGCGAAGCGCGTCCTGTTCCTGGCCGACCGAGTCGCGCTCGTGAACCAGGCAGTGAACGCCTTCAAGCGCCACCTCCCCGACGCTTCGCCGGTGAACCTCGTCACCGAAAAGGATGCGGAGGGGCGCGTGTTCGTCTCTACCTATCCGACAATGATGGGACTAATCAACGAGACCAAAGATGGTCAACGTCGCTTCGGCGTGGGTCATTTCGATCTGGTGATCATCGATGAGGCGCATCGCTCTGTATTCCAGAAGTACCGCGCCATCTTCGACTACTTCGATTCGCTTCTGGTAGGCCTGACAGCCACGCCCAAGGATGAGGTCGACCGAAACACCTACGGCTTGTTCGACCTCGAAAACGGCACGCCGACCGATGCGTACTCGCTCGAAGAAGCAGTGAAGGACCGTTTCCTCGTCCCGGCCGAGGCGGTCACTGTCCCGCTTAGGTTCCAGCGGGAGGGCATCCGGTACAACGACTTGTCGGAAGAGGACAAGGACCAATGGGATGCCCTGGAGTGGGACGAAGACGGGAGCATCCCCGACCGCGTCGAGGCTGAGGCAGTCAACAAGTGGCTGTTCAACAAGGACACCGTTGACAAGGTCCTTGAACACCTTATGACGCGCGGGCTTTCCGTGGCCGGCGGTGATCGGCTGGGCAAGACGATCATCTTTGCGAAGAACCACGCCCACGCCGAGTTCATAGCGGAACGCTTCAACGTCAACTACCCGCACTTCCGAGGCGAGTTCGCTCGCGTCATCACGTTCAAGACAGAGTATGCGCAGAGCCTGATCGATAACTTCTCCAACAAGGAGAGGGCGCCGCACATCGCGATCTCGGTCGATATGCTCGATACCGGAATCGACGTGCCGGAGATCGTCAACCTCGTCTTCTTCAAGCTCGTCCGTTCCAAGACCAAGTTTTGGCAGATGGTCGGACGCGGGACTCGATTGTGCCCGGATTTGTTCGGTCCCGGGGAGCACAAGCAGTTCTTCTATCTCTTCGACTACTGCCAGAACCTCGACTACTTCAGTCAGAACCTCCCTGCGACCGATGGTTCTACGGGCCAATCGCTGGGAAGGCGATTGTTCACGACGCGGCTTGAGCTGATCGGCGAGCTGGATCGCGCGCACGCGGCGGCCGGCGGCGTACACGAGCCCGAGGAGACCTACGGCGACCCGACTACTGATTCCGGAGTTCGACAAGCTGTTGCGGAGCTGCTTCGCGGCGAGGTTGCTGCGATGAACCTGGAGAACTTTGTCGTTCGTCCAAAGCGACGATTCGTCGAGAAATACGCGCGCGCCGATGCATGGATCACACTTTCCGGAGAGGCATTCAACGAACTGGCTCATGAGGTTGCTGGCTTGCCCTCCGAGCTGGATTCCGAGGCCGAGGAAGCGAAACGCTTCGACCTCCTCCTCCTCCGTCTGCAACTCGCATTGCTGCGCGCTGAGCCTGTGTTCACGCGGCTGCGCGACCAGGTGAAGGAAATTGCTGCGCTCCTCGAGGAGAAGTCGGCGATCCCGATGGTGCGTGACCGCATGTCATTGATTGAGGACGTGCAGAGCGACGAGTGGTGGCAAGATGTCACGATCCCGATGCTCGAGCAGGTACGCCGAAAGCTACGCGACCTGGTGAAGCTGATCGAGAAGGAGAAGCGCAAGCCGGTTTACACGGACTTCGAGGACGAGATGGGTCCGGAAAGGGCAGTCGAGTTGCCCGGCTTCGCGGTCGGTGATCAGTTCGCGAAGTTCCGCTTGAAGGCGCAGGCGTTTCTCCGCGGGCGCCTCGATCACCTCGCCATTCGCAAGCTACGGATGAACAGGCCGCTCACTCCCGCCGATCTCGAAGAACTCGAGCGCGTCCTCGCCGAGAGCGGAGCCGGCGGACAAGACGAGATCACTCGCGCCAAGGTGGAGTCCCAGGGGCTCGGGGTCTTCGTTCGCTCCCTTATCGGGATGGACCGCGAGGCGTCTAAGGAGGCGCTGGCAGGCTTCCTCGCAGGCAAGTCGCTTACCGCTAACCAGATCGAGTTCGTGAACTTGATCGTCAACCATCTGACAGAGCACGGCGTGATGGACGCTTCGCTGCTCTACGAATCACCATTCACCGACCTAACACCTCAGGGTCCTGACGGGCTCTTCTCGTCGACCGAGGTCGATGAACTGATTCGACTGCTCGCTCGCGTGCGCGATCGAGCAGCTGCGGCCTGACGTACTGCAGGATCATCAAGCGCCGCAACTTGGGAGCGCTGGTCAACCGTGGTCGAGATGCGGGCCGCAGTGACCGATGATGATCTTCTTGAGCTTGCCGACCCACTCGAAGTGAATGCGCAGCGTTTCGGCTGCACTCGGCTTCACTCCGATCTTGAGGTGGCTCATCATCTCGATCGGCGTTCCCTCGTGGATGAATGTGCGGAGCGCCCTCGCGCGTTTGTTCTTCTCTACGGTCTCAGATTCGTGCGGCGCGTACGCGTTACCGAAGACCTTGCGAGCCTCGTGGTCGCCCTTGCCGCCAGCAAGTAGGTCCCAGTACGGCCCGGCGAGGTTCCGGAGCAGATCAAAAGCCTTGGCCCGATACGCAAACCCTAGGGAGTCCCTCGACGACCTCCAGGCCGAGTCCAGAATGATGAGCCGATCTGGATAGAGTGCCTGGATCACTTGGAGAGATTGCTCGGGCGTCGGTGCGCCTTCGATTGCCGCGAGCACCGCCTCGCGTGCGCGTGCGATGCAGTCAGTGTTGTCGTCGATTCCAGGCCGCGAGCCTGTCGCCGCGAGCTGCGCCTTAAGTCCTTCGATCTGATACCCGAGCGTCCGATTGTCTTCGTCCATGTCCTCAAGACGGACTTCAAGGTCGAGGTTCTTCTCCTCTAGTGCGGCGATCTTGCGTCTGCTTTCTTCCTCGGCTTTCTCGTACAGCGGGAGAAGTTCTGCGGTGGAACCAGCTTCTTCGGCCTGCCGTCGTCGCCGCACCAATTCTCGACGGAGGCCAGCCTCACGGACCGAATCCGGAGTGATGTGGCGCCGAGCGATGGCGAGATTCGTCCGGTGACAAACGATCGACAGGAGTTCCGACTCCACGCTGAGACCTTCGTCGCGAATCTCATTGAGAGCGTCCGCCAGCAAGCGAGTCCTTGGGACGAATCGCTCACCGCCGCGCGTTCGCGGGATGAACAACACGTTGATCGCCCCGTGCCATGCCACGTGCTCCTTCCCGAGAGTGTCCGCGAGTGAGAACGTGTCGGCGTCGGCCGGGATCTGAACCACGTCGGCGAGCCCGACGAGGAGCGACCTGAGCCGGTCGCAGTCGACGAGATAGGTTCCAGCTGGGGTCGGGCTGACGACGACCAACGGTGAGGCGCGGCGCTCATCCGTTACCAAATATCGAAAGGCGCGGGCGCTGTCTGATGTGAGGGACTTCACGCGAAGCCCGGGCGTATCGCCGACTGGCGCGCATTCATTCAAAAGGTTCTCGACCAGCAGCGGGCGGGTGACCTGGATTGGACTCGTCACCCGCGCGCTGATCTCGCTGGTCGCGAGAACGATCGACGCCTCGACGGGGCTCCCCGTGCCGAGGTCTTGGACGCCGAGTTCGGTGATCCATTGCCGGCCCGGGACATCTCGATCGCCGTGGGTGAGCCGCAGCGCGAGGAGCTGGGGGCTTTCCGAATCCTCGATCCATGTCTGGAGTTGGCTTGCGTCGCGAAGTCTCATGCTCCGGCTCTCGCGCAGCAGACCCGGCGAAATCGATTCCTGAGACTTCCGCGAAAGCCAACGAGCAGCGACCCCAAGGATGCCTTCCACCCCAGGAGCCCGGCCGAACCTCACCTGGTTCGCGTAGATCAACATGCGTTGGACCCCTCCCGCCAGCCAGCGGCCCGATGGCCGGCACAGGGACCGGCGTGCCCTACAACCACGTCACACCTAGCCCAGTGTGGGGCCAACGATAGCCACCTGGCCCCAACACTAGCCAGCGTCTTGAGACCGTCCGCGAACGTGCTGCCCCTACGAGTCGCTTCCGGCACGGCGACCGCCTCGTGGTCCGGGAGGTCGCGGTTCAGGCCCCGTCGTCCACCCAAACATCTTCCGCGTGTTCTCGGTCTCGGAGTCCGGACAGCCTTTTAAACTTTGCCGGAAGGCGATAGACCTTGACGATCGCCATTGGGCTGATCATGCCGCCTCGCACGGCAGCGTCTCGCCCGCCCGAAAGACTCGACCGTCGATCCATACCTCGATGCTCCGGTCGGCCCGCCTCTGAGTATCTACCTCTACGCGAGCCCACTCCGACCAGAACGTCCACCGCGGAAGAAACAGATAGCCTCCTTCGGGTTCTCCAATCGCCGTGTACATGCCCAAGGCGACCGACGCGGCGGTGAGAAGGCACACCAGGGCAGCTCGCTCGTCGTGGTTGTGCGTCTTTAGGAACAGCGAGCCAAAAGTCTTGGGGACGGGCTGGCCGAGCATTTCCACGATCGCGCCGAAGCTTCCAAGCTGGCACCAGGTCTCGTAGAGCCAGTCGAACTTACGTCCTCGTTTGAGGTTGGGCATCGCGGAGTACTTCTCGGCGCCAACGCACACACCAAGAAACGCATTCGGAAACGCCTCAACCGTGTTCCGATCGCCCAGCATCCGCGGGAACGGTGTTTCCAGCTTCACCTCGGAGGTCATGCTCGCCAGCTGGCTGGCTGTCTCACTCCCTGCGCAGCGAAGTCGGAAGCCGGTTCCTTTGACGTGCGAGAATCCGGCCTTGCACCGCCGTTGGAAGCTGCCTCGCGCAAATAGTCGCTCGCATGGGCGAATGCGAGCGTCAAGCTTCTTCAGCAGGGGCGCATCAATCGCGGTGACAGCGGCTGCTGTCACTTCACTGAGGAGTCCGAGTCGGGATGTCGCTTCCGAGCTAGCGCGCCCGACCCGGATCTCGCCGCCGCAAAGAGCAGCTACGCCAGAGCTTCGCTTCTTCGCGGAGAAGCCAACGTCAAGCCCAATGAGCTGCATACCGGGGAAAGCTCGCTGCTCTAGTTTGCAAGGTGCTCGAGTAGTGTTCTGGGAAGAGTTGGATCTTGGCCAGGCGCTAGCACGTGGATGCCAACACCGTGCCGCTCCTGAAAGCCTGGATTCTCCAGCCACGGTGCGCCGCCGCCACTTGGCACAACGATCCAGCTCGCCTCGGCCCGGCGTTCGCGAACTCGCAACGAGTCGCGGTAGATGTGCGCCGATGCCATCGCCTCGAGCACGTTCCTCCTGGAAGTGCGGTATTTCGCGTCGAACACCCAGAACCGTGTCCCCGCCGGACTCTGTTCGGTCAGGACGAGGTCAGGAACGCGCTGCAGGGAGACGGACCAACGCCCGTTCGCTCCACTGGGCTTCTCTGATCGGAAGATCGGCTGAAGACTCAATTCGAGCGAGCGTTCGCCATCTGACGAGACTCCGCCAAGCGACCAGCCGCTCGAGGTGAGGACTCGCTCCCACTTAAAGGCTGCGAACGACTCCTGCAAGAGCCTCCCGAACGCAACGAAGCACCATCGCTCATAGATCTCCCAGGAAGGGCTCATCCAGAGGCGCTCGGTTGTCGGAGGGCCTGATACGCCACGCCGAATCGCATGCCACGCGAGCCTGTAGGCCCTGGCGTAGGCAGGGTCAGCGGAGATCGCGTTCAGCCCGGCCGCACTGATCTCCGTCCTGGTGACATCCGAGAAGGGCGGCTTCCTCATCTCGGATCGCAGTTCCGCTGAGAGTCGAACTAGGAACTGGCGCCTCGCTGCCCAACGACTCGCGAGCATCGTGCGTGTTTCGCTCGCTTCTTCTTGGTCGACTTGTTTCTGGAGCACCGGCACCAGAGCTCGCGCACGGTGCTCGACTGCCCGTAAGATCGTCAGGAGGCATCGGTTGGCGGCCGTGTCGAGGGTCTGCTCCGCTAGGGGGCAATCGAGCACTACATCTGTCGCCTTAGGCTCAGTCCCTCCGGCCAGGAACGACAAGGCGGTCGGGTTCCGAAGGGCCGACCGGGCCGTCTGCTGGTCGATCGCCCTGACCCGGCGTGCGGGCATAGCTTGCCGGCACGGAATCAATCCTCGCTTTGGCCACGCCCTGATCGGCCTGAGCGCAGCCAACGCTTCGGGTCCGTACCGGCGGAGGCGCCAGAAGGCGAGCCATGGGTCCTCGCTTCCTCCCAAGGTCCCGATCGCTGTGGTCGCTGGCTCGGTGCCGATCACGAGGGTCGGATCCTCGCTCCAGAGTTCTTCCACCATCTGTCCGAAGAGGTCGCGGCCGAGTTTGCTTGGGTGCGGTGACACGTCGAGTAGGTAGTTCGCTACGACGCGTCCATTGGGGTCGATGAGTTCCGCGGTGACCTCGCCAGCGAAGAAGCCGGGAGTCCAAGTCCAGGCTGCACACTGAGTGTCAGGGGCATCGGACAAAGGCTCATCGTCGACTCGAAGCGACCAAGCCGGCGATGGCTTCGAGATCACGTATGTACCGGCTTCCTCGAAGCCGCGGTTGGCTTCCGGCGACGGCTGGACGACGAACTGGGTCGGTGAGTCCTTGCTGTCGTGTCGGACCCTTAGCGCTGTGGGTGCTCGAGCCGCGGTCAACGCCAGAACCGCGCGCTTCCGGTCGACTCGAGATCCTTCGCAAGGTCGGCGACCTTCTGCAGCGACCGGGTGAGCTGGTGCCTCTCCAGAACGGCCGAACAGTCTCGAAGGGCATCCCGGAACCGAGGCGAGTCCTCACCTCGAAGCTTGGGCAGGACCTTCGCGTAGACGACGCCGTCGAGTGCTTCCTGAGAGGTGAGCGATGTCGCGAGAGGTTCTGCCTGCACAAGGAAGTCGAGTACGTCGTCCACGACTCGCCAGCCGAAGTGGAGCCTCGACGGGGAGAGGGCGTCCATCAAGTTGCCAAGCAAGGCCTTGACGGTTTGCTCGAGGGCCGGAGTGAGGCCCCGGGTTTCCCAGCGCGGGTAGGCGCTGAGGTCGATATCCCAAAACTCCATCGTAAAGGCGCGATCCAGGACCTTGTCAGAGAGCCCATGCGTCGTCTCATCCATGTTCACGGTGCCTATCAGGACGAGATTCTGCGGGTAGGAGATCGAAGCCGGAATCTCGTCGAAGATGTCGCCTTCGGAATGGAGATCGATGCGCCCGCCGGTCTCCATAGCCGACAGCAGTGGCGCCATGTACTGCTCGGGATGCGAGAGGTTCATTTCATCGAGCACCGCTGTATACGCGTGCACTGGATCTCCGGCGGCTGCCAGTACGAACTCCAAGAAGGGAGTGGTGACGTAGGAGTCGTCCCGAAGGGGGTTTGCATATCCGAGCAAAGCCCCGGGGTCGTACCAGCCCGGCTGAACCGTGACAGTATGCAGGAACTGTTCAGAGGGTAGGTCCTTGGGAGCGAGAGCACGTCCGTACGCTCGCGCCAGCAGGGTCTTCCCGGAGCCCGACAAGCCCGTCAGGATCGCGAAATGACGTCGCTGATGCGCCCAGATGCCGGCATGGAGTCGTGCGATCTCAGCCGAGGGGAAATTTCCGGATTCTCGGACCAAAGCAGCGATGGACTCGAAGGCGGGCAGAGTCACTGCTGCCAGCTGTTCGACAACCGCAGCGGTCTCCGTGGGAGTGAGATCGGGGACCTCCGGCGCCAGAGGCTCCGGCTTCCAGACGATCCGGTCCGCCCACTCCTTCCCTCGTTCCGTCAGCGAGGCAGTGCCCGCCTCATCCGTGGCGATGACGTCCAGCTTGCGGAGCCATTGGACGATCGCGCTCGGACTGAAGTTTGTCTTCCAGCCTGGGTTGAACGCCTTGACGCGGGCGAAGAGTTCTGGCGTTGGCATCTGCCTCTCGTCGCGTAGCGCGACAATGGCCGAGTCAACTCCCAGAATTCGCGTGAGGAGCCAATCCGATAGCTCGGATGGATCCTGCGACTCGAGCAGGGACTCGCCACGTACAGTCGGCAGGTACTGATCACCGGCCCGCCGAAGTACTCCGAAGTTGCTCTGCAGGACGCTAACGATGCTTCCCAGAGAGCTGGTCTTGTAGCCGGTCATCTGAGTGCGCAGGTGATCGATCAACTCCTCTTTGGTTACGCCGTCCTTCGCAAACTCGAGCGTGGAGAGAATCAGCGGCAGACCCCCGGTGATGGCGGTCAGGCCCTTGATCCGACGAGCGGCAGGGAGAGGCGCAAGCTCCACCTGACCACTTTTCCCTCCGAACGTCTCGGTCGCCTCTCCCTCCCGACTCTTCGCGACCTCGAGGTAGAGAAACCACGGGAGAGCCATCCGCTCTGCGAGGCCGCCCAGCCCTTCACCGACGGGGCCAAGGGCCTCCTCAAGGCGCTCCAGAATCCACACGTTTCGCTCAGCAACAGACATTCCCCGACGCGCACCCATCGCGGCTGCCAGCCGATGGCGCATTCCTCGGTCGCAGACCGTTGTCGATGCCTCGGGATAGATGGTCGCGATCACTCTCAAGATCTTTAGATGAGGCATTCGGGAGAGGTAGGGCTCGAACTTCTCTTGAATCTCCTCATGAAATCGATCGAGAGCGGCGATCCGCGCAGCGCGATCGCCGGGTAGCTGTTCCTTCGACCGCTGCGCCAACCACTGACGGAAGGAATCGTCACGCAGCGCAGCATCGACATTTACGTTGCCTTGTCCCGTGGCAGCTACGGACTCATCGTCCCACCACCATTTCTGGAACTCGTAGCGCCCTCGCTCCTCCAGGCTGGCGTCGCGTACCCGCTCGAGGGCATTCGCGAGGCGGGTGACCCAATCTCCCTCGGCCCTGTTCCAGGAGGAGGATGCCATGATGGTTTCGCAAGCTGCGCGCAGCCCAGGGATCGAAGCAACGTCTAGTACGGCCATGGGCACTTTGTACCACGATGGAGGTAGCCGGATCTCCCAGCTCTGGTGGCAAGGTGGGCCGACAGCGCAGTGCGGCGCTTTGGCCTGGCTCGCTGCAGTACATGGCGCGAGGTGTCTCGGAGGCACCGCTCGCGGTTCGGGTGGGGCCACTCTGGGGCCATTTCTCACCAAATGACCCCGGCCAAGGCCACCGATGAATGCTTCGTCCGCGAACCTCTTGCCGTTAAAGGGCTTTCCCTGTCCGCCTGCCGCCTTGTGGCCTCGGAGGTCGCGGGTTCAAGTCCCGTCGCTCACCCCAGATTCCTCCTGTCGCGGCGCGGGTGCCATGCTCGCTGCCATGGCGGATCCTCGAGCCCGAGACGTTTTGCAGCAGCACGGCAGCGGCATCGACGGCCTGAACGCCGAGGATCCGGGCGTCCGGCTGCTCGGAGCGGCGCTGCGCGCAGCGCCGCCCCGGGATCTGCTGCTGGTGCACTGCGGTGATCTGCCGTCGGTGTCGCCCGGTGCGGTGCGGCTGATCCTCGATGTGCGCGAGCGCGCCGGCAGTGTGCATCACTGTGTCGCCGAGGAGCTCGAGCCGTTCCCGCTCCGCGACGGTGCCGGCTTCGCGGCGGCAGCGGTGTGGCCGCGCGCGCACCTGGGCCTCGACTTCACGAACTCCTGTCTCGCCCGCGGCGCCGCCGCGCTGCGCGACGGCGGCTCGCTCTGGTGCGCGGTGCGTAAGCGCAAGGGGGGCGAACGGATCGGCGAGGCGATGCGCGCGCTGCTCGGCGACGTGACGGTCCGGGACCGCGAGCGTGGCTACCGGCTGCTCGAGTCCGTGCGACACGCGGCGCGCTTCGACGCCGAGCTTGCGCGCGCCTGGCTCGAGCGCCGCTACGAGATCCGCGATCCGCTGCTGGCGCCGCTGGTGCTCGAGACGGCGCCCGGCGTGTTCTCGCGTACCGCGCTCGACGCCGGCACTGCCGCGCTGATCGGCTTCGCCGCGGCGCACGCTCCGGCGCGTGACGCGGACGTGCGGAGCGTCATCGACCTGTGCGCCGGCGTGGGTCCGCTGGCGCTGTGGGCAGCGTCGCGTTGGCCGCACGCGCAGGTGCTCGCGGTCGAGAGCAACACGCGCGCGGCGGCGCTGCTGCTGCGCAACGCCGACCGAGCGGAGCTCTCGGCGCGCGTCGAAGTCCACGTCGGCGACGGCCTGCCGGCGGACGGCTTCGACGACGTTCGCGCGACCGCCGATCTCGCGTTGTCGAACCCGCCGACGCACGCGCCGGCTCCCGTGCTGCGCCGGCTCATCGGGGATCTCGCGCGCTGGCTGCGCCCAGGCGCGCCGGCGAGGATCGTCGCGACGCGCCCGGGCCGCGTGCTCGCGGCCGTCGCCGCGAGCGGCGGCGCGGCGACCGCGCAAGAGGCCGACGGCTACGTCGTCGTCGAGGCTCGCTGGCGCTGACGCGCGGCGCCGGGCGCGCCGAGCGCGCGGCGCAGCGCGTCGACGAGCCGGTCGGCCTCCGCGGCGGCGAGCGGCCGCTCGGGCTCCGGATGGTCCCAGGCGGTCGCCCGTGGCGCCGTGTCCCACGGGCCGTGCCTGGGAATCACGTGCACATGGACGTGCGGCACGACGTTGCCGAACGCCGCATAGTTGATGCGCGGCGCGCCGGTCGCCGCGCGGATCGCGAGCGCGGCGTCGCGCGTGTCGAGCGCGAGATCGCGCGCGGTCTCGATCGGCAGCTCTTCGAGCAGCGTCGCGTGCTCGCTGAGCGCGAGCACGCAGCGACCGGGGAAGCGCGCGTCGTCGTACAGGCACAGCGTGCCGGCCCGCAAGCGCGCGATCGGCCGCTCGAGGGCGAAGTCGCACACGCCGCAGCGGAACGGCTCCATCAGCCGCAGGTACCCGCGCGCGCTCTCACGCCGGCGCGATCTCCCAGCGCATCGGCGCGCGCTTGATGCCGCCGACGAAGCTCGAGCGCGCGCGCTCCACCGGCCCGGCGAGCTCCGCCGACACGAGCCGCTCGCGCAGCGCGCCGAACGCGCAGTGCAGCTCCAGGCGCGCGAGGTGTGCGCCGAGACAGACGTGCTCGCCGACCCCGAACGCGATGTGGCGGTTCGGGTTGCGGTCGATGCGGAAGACATCGCCGTCTTCGAACACCTCCTCGTCCCGGTTCGCCGACGGGTAGAGGAGACATGCATTCTGGCCGGCGCGGATCGTCTTGCCGCGCAGTGTGTAGTCACGCGTCGGCGTGCGGCAGAACTGGATCACCGGCGTCACCCAGCGCACGATCTCCTCGACCGCGAGGTCGAGCATCCCCGCTTCGCGGCGCAGCGCCTGCCATTGCTCCGGATGGTCGAGGAACGCGATCATGCCGCCGGTCATCGCGTTGCGCGTCGTCTCGTTGCCGGCGACGACGAGCAACAGGTAGTACGAGAGCAGCTCCACGGCACCGAGCGGCGCCCCATTCACCTCGCCGTTCGCAACGACGCTGACGATGTCCTCCTGCGGCTTCGCGCGCCGATCGCGCGACATTGCGTCGAAGTACTGGAACAGCTCGATCTGCGCCTGTTCGAGCGTGCTGGTCGGACCCCCTGCGCGCTGGAACTCAGGATCTTCCGGCGCGATCACCTCGTTGGTCCAGCGGAACAGCAGCCCGCGGTCCGACGCCGGGACGCCGAGCATCTCGGCGATCACGGCGATCGTGATCGGCGCCGAGATGTCCCGGACGAAGTCACCCTCGCTGCGCGCAGCGGCCTCGTCGAGCACCTCGCGCGTGATGCGCTCGACCTTCTCGCGCATCTCGGCGACGACGCGCGGCGTGAACTGCTTGCTCGCGACGTTCCGGTACTTGCCGTGATCCGGCGGGTCCATGTTCAGCAGATGCCGGATCGAAGCCTCGGGCGGCGGCGGCAGCTTGTTGCTGAAGACGGCCAGGCGCGGCGCGTTGTGGAACAGCTCCGGCTGCTTCGACAGCTCGATGATGTCGGCGTGGCGCGTGATCGCCCAGAACGGGTCGTAGTCCGGATGCTCGATCCACGCGACCGGGTCGTTCCGCCGCAGCCATGCCCACTCGGCGAACGGATAGCCGTTCTTCTCGTAGTGCGGGGCGGAGATGCAGTCGAGGGTCCTGCCATCGAAGGACGGAGACGCACTCATCGGCGGGGTTCCTCGGCTCGGGCGCAGGGCGGGAGCGTAGCCGCCCGCGCTGTCCAGGCGAGCGGGCCGATCACGGCGGTCCCGCTGACGGTGCGTCGCCTCGCACCACGCAGATCGCCGAAAAGCCGCCACCGGCCGTGCGGAAGTTCGTGACCTGGCCTTCGTAGACACGGGCGCCGAGCAGCAGGATCTCGTCGCGATACGCATAGGCGCGCACGTCGAACTTCATCCGTCGGGGCCCCGCGAGCGTGGCGACCTCCAGCGCGCCCGGCTCGATCCGGCGTTGCGCGAGGAAGCCGCCGATCGCAGCGATCTCGTCGAGCTTGTGCCGCGAGATCTTGTCGCCGCGGTAGACGGCGCGGCTCGCGTGCGAGGCGCCGGGCTTGAACACCCAGTCGCGCCGCGTCCGCCACGCGGTGTCGATGCCGAGCGTGTCGAGGGGGACGGTTTCGGGCACGACGTCGCCGAGCAGCGCGATCTCTGCCGGCGTCGCGCCGAGCTCCCGCAGCAGGGAGGCGGAGGAGAAGAGCTCGAGGCGCGCCTTGTGCGCGAGCAGGTGGTGCTCGCGCGGAGAGGGCGTCACGACTCCCTCGTCGGCCAGGTAGGCCTCGCGGATCGCGGCACTGCGCGGATCCTCGAGTCGCCAGTCGGTATCGCGCAGATAGACGAGATCCACGGGCTCGCCTCGCAGGGAGAGTCCCGCCCCGGGTCGTCGCTCCAGCGCGCGCACATCGCAGACCTCGGCGGCGATGCCGACGCCCCGGAAGGATTCGCGGAACAGCGCGAACTCTGCCCGCAGGAACTGCTGCTCCGGCCGGTCGTCGGCGATCGCCACGCGCGTGAAGGAGGCGCCGGGTCGCGCCGCCGCGAACTCGGCGCGGAACGTCCGAAGCAGCCGATCCCGCATCGTGTCGAGCGGGACGAGATCGGCGCACAGGCACGCGAGCGGCTCCGGCGGACACAACGACGCGGTATGGAGCCCGTTCAGCAGCGCGCCGCCGGCATTGGTATTGACCTCGATCAGGCGCGGGCCGTCCGTCGTCAGATGGAAGTCGTAGCCCATGAAGACGGCATGGTTCGGCGGGCGATGGCGGGGCACGGCGTCGGCGCCGGCGTCCACGCGTGCCTGGTACGCGTCGAGGTGGGCGATCCGGAACAGCGCCGCGATGGTGCGGCGGATCGTTTCGAACGCATCCGGCTCGACGGCGATGATGCTGTGGGCGAAAGGCACCGCAGCGGCGGCGTCCGGCTCGGGCATGGGGCGGAGGATAGTCGAGCACCGGCTCGCCGGACATGCGATGTTCCGGCGTCGCACGCTGGCCGGCCAGCGGAGGAGCGGGACGAGTCATGGATCCGGATCGCCTCTACTTCTACGGGTTGATCGCGCTCGCGCTCTCGGCGCTGGCGGCGTTCGTCGCATTGCTGTTCGTTCCGGCGCCGTATGGACGCCACGCTCGCGCCGGCTTCGGGCCCGCAGTCCCGACGCGGGCGGCCTGGTGGATCCAGGAGTCGCCTGCGCCGATCGTGTTCGCCGTGGTCTTCTTTGCCGGCGAGCACGCGACGCGCCTCGGGCCGCTGTTGCTGCTGGGCCTCTGGCAGCTCCACTACTTGCAGCGGAGCTTCCTCTATCCGCTCTGGATGCGGGTCGGCGCGAAGGGCACGCCGCTGCTGACCGTCATCCTGGCCTTCGCGTTCAACTGCCTGAACGGCAGTCTCAATGCCTACGCGATCAGCCACGGCGCCCTGCGGCACACGGAGGCCTGGCTCGGCGACCCGCGCTTCGGGATCGGCGTGGCGCTGTTCCTGCTCGGCTGGGCGATGAATCTCCATTCCGACGCGATCCTGCGTCGCCTGCGCCGACCGGGGGAGTCCGGCTACAAGATTCCCCGAGGCGGCTTCTATCGCTTCGTCAGCTGCCCCAACTATCTCGGCGAGATCATCGAATGGTGTGGCTTCGCGCTGGCGGCCTGGACGTGGGCGGGCGGGCTGTTCGCGCTGTTCACGATCGCGAATCTGCTGCCGCGGGCGCTTGCGCACCATCGCTGGTACCGGGAGACGTTCCCGGACTACCCGCCGGAACGCCGGGCGATCCTGCCCGGACTGCTCTGACCGCGCCCACCGCCGCCGGGCCCTTGCCGCGGCGCGCGCGGCGGGGAACGATCCGGCCATGCTGAAGCTCGGGACCCTCGAACTGGGCGCGACCGCTGCCATCGCAGTGCCGCTCGACGACACGCCGTCGCGTGCGGACTTGCAAGCGCTGCGCTCGCGCGGGCTCGACGTCGCCGAGCTTCGCGTCGATTCGTTCGCCTCGCGCGATCCCGCGCACGCGCTCGCAGAGCTCGCGAAGTACGAGGGGATCCCGACGCTCGCGACGATCCGGGTTCGCGCCGAAGGCGGCGCGTGGGACGGCAGCGAGTCGGCGCGCGCGAAGCTGTTCCTCGCGCTGTTGCCACACGTCGGCGCCATCGACGTCGAGCTGGCGGCGCACGAAGTGCTGCCCGATCTGCTCGCGGCCGCGCGCGAGTCCGGCCGGCTGGTGATCGCGTCCCATCACGATTTCGAACGCACGCCCACACCGGGCGCGCTGGCGGACCTCGTTGCGCGTGCGCAGCAGGCTGGCGCCGACGTCGTCAAGATCGCGGCGGCGGTGCACGCGACCGAGGACATCCGGACGCTCGCGGCCGCACTGCTGGCGCCGGCCTCCATCGGGCGGATCGTCATCGGAATGGGCGACGCAGGCCTCGCGACGCGCGTGCTGTTCCCTGCGCTCGGCTCGCTGCTCAGCTACGCCCATGCGGGCCGTTCGAACGCGCCCGGGCAGCTTCCGCTGGACGAGCTGGTGGGTCTGCTGCGCCGGATCGGTTTGCGGAATTGAGGCGCGAAGCTCCGGCTGAGGCGCCGATCGTCAGCGCGCAGCCCCTGCGCGCGAGACCACGGTGCGGTCCTCGTGGATCCATTCCGGCGCCAGCGCGCGGACCAGCAGCCGGACCCGCGTCCGATCCTCCGCGCGCGGCAGCCAGCCGCTGGTGATCACGCGCTCGCCGACGAGCTCGACCTGCACGCCGGCGAGATCGTTCATCGCGAGCTGACGCTCGAGCGTGTTGCGCAGCAGCGCATCGCCGGGAGCGGGTGCCGGAAGGGATTCCTCGATCGGAGCGAGTGGCGCTCCCTCGAACGGGATCGTCGTCGGCGCCGCGGGCGCGGGCGCGTCGTCGCGCGGCGGATCGAGCGGCGGAGGCGCATCGGCGCGCGTGCCGGCGAGCACCTCGCGCCGGGCCTCGGGCTCCGCCGCGGACGGAATCGCGGGCGCTTCGGGGAGCGCGGGCAGCCGGCCTTCGAGCGAACGCGACGCCAGCCACAGCGATCCCGCCGCCGCAGTGATCACGAGTCCCCACGAGAGCCACGGCGAATCCCGCCGCCGACCCGGTTCTTCCTCGTCCATCGCAGGAGAACGCTAGCGCGCCGGCGGGCGGGCCCGGGCCGCCGGCGGGCGGAGCGCGCTACGCGGCGGCGTCGCGCAGCACGCAGCGCGTGCCGCCGCGCTCCATGGTCGTCATGCAGCGGTTGCAATGCGTGCAGCCGGATTCAGCGGCGGAGGCACGCTGGTAGTGGTGCACCAGGTCCGGGTCGAAGAGCAGCGCGCGGGCCATCGCGACGAACTCGAAGCCCTCCGCCATCGCGGCGTGCAGCGTCGCGAGCCGCGTCACACCCCCGAGCAACATCAGCGGCATTCGCACTGCCGCCCGCATGCGTCGCGCGGCGGGCAGCAGGAACGCCTCCTCGAATGCGTACGGCTTGACGATCGACGGCGCCAGCAGCCGCAAGCCGAGTCGGCGCAGCGGGCTGCGCTCGGCGGCGACCATCTCGGCGATCGGGACCTCGCCGCGCATCAGGAACATCGGCGTCTTGCCGGTGAAGCCGCCGGTGAGCTGGAGCGCGTCGAGCGTGCCATCGGCATCGAGCAGGCGGGCGACCTCGATGCCGTCGTCGAGCGACAGGCCGCGCGGAAAGCCGTCGTCCATGTTGAGCTTGGCGGTGACGGCGACGGCGGCGGGCGCCGCGTCGCGCACGGCGCGCGCCACCTCGCGCGGGAAGCGCGCGCGGTTCTCCAGCGCGCCCCCGTACTCGTCTCGACGCCGGTTGGTGTAGGGAGACAGGAACTGGGACAGCAGGTAGCCGTGACCCATGTGGATCTCGAGGCAGTCGAAGCCGCCCTCGACGGCGAGACGGGCGGCGTCGGCGTACGCATGGCGCAGCCGATCGAGGTCCTCTGGCCCCGCCGCGCGGGGGAAGCCCATGCCATACGGGCTGAAGACTCGCGAGGGCGCCACGGCCGGAGCCCCGCTCGCACGCGGGTTCGCAAACCAGCCGGCGTGGCCGAGCTGCACGCAGGCCGCGGCCCCTTCGGCGTGCACGGCGTCGGTGAGACGGCGCAGTCCGGGCACGACCTCCGGGCGCAGCCAGATCTGGTGCCGATACGTGCGCCCTTCGCTGGAGACGGCGCAGTACGCGAGTGTCGTCATGCCGACGCCGCCACGCGCCGGGCGAGCGACGTACTCGATCAGCGCATCGGAGACGAGCCCGCCGCGCGTCATGCCCTCGAAGGTGGCGGCCTTGACGATGCGATTGCGCAGCCGCAGCGGCCCGAGCGGGGCGGTCTCGAAGGGATCGCGCGCGGCAGTCGGCGGCGGGGGGATGGCGGACATCGCGCGCAGGGTATCGCCGAACGGCGCCGAGACGCACCCGCGCGGCGCTGGATCCGGCACGCGCGCAGATGCGTCCGTGCGACGTCTCTCCGATCAGGCGGGTGCGATCGCGGTCACACGGTGCGCGGCAGGCGGACGCGGAACGTCGCCCCCCGCCCCAGCTCGCTGTCGATCTCGATCGTGCCGGCGTGGGCGCGGGCGATCTCCCGGGCCAGGGCCAGCCCCAGCCCCATCCCGTTCCCTGCCGACGAGGCGCTGCCGCGCCGGAAGCGCGAGAACGCGATCGCTCGATCCTCGTCGCTCATGCCGGCGCCGTCGTCGCATACGGACACCGTGACCTCGGTGTCCGTCGCCGATGCCCTCACTTCGACCTTGCCGCCCTCGCGCGTGTACTCGAGCGCATTGTGGATCAGGTTGGCGAAGAGCTGATGGAGCCAGATCGGATCGCCCAGCACCGCGCACTCCGCGCGTCCGGTCGCCGACAGATCGATCTGGCGGTCCTCGGCGAGCGCGACGAAGAACTCGATCACCTCTTCGAGGAGCGGGTCGATCGCGACCGCGACGCGATGCGTGGGATCCAGTCCGCCTTCGGACTGGGCGAGACGCAGCATGCCGTTCACCGTCTCGGTGAAGGTGTCGACCTGGACCAGCATGTCCTCGAGCGTGCGCCGGTACTCCTCGGCGCTGCGGGGTTTCGTGAGCGTCACTTCGATTTCGTTCTGGAGAGCGGTCAGCGGCGTGCGCAGCTGGTGGGCCGCATCGGCCGAGAATCGCTTCATCCGATCGACGCCCTCGCGCACGCGGCTCAGCATGTCGTTGAGCGTCATCGCGAGATCGTCGAGCTCGTCGCCCGAGCCGGTGCGCGGAATCGACTCGTCGAGCTGGTGCGCCGAGATCCGCTGGGCCGTCCGTGTGATCGCGCTGATCGGCCGCAGGCTTCCGCGCGAGAGCCAGTAGCCGAGGCCGGCCGTCAACAACAGCAGCACCGGCAGCGCCCCGAGAAAGGCATCTCGAACCCGCGCCGCCGAGCGCGCGAAGAGGCGCGAGTAGACGAGGATCTGGACGGATCCGACCTCTCCGCGCCGCGCGAGAGCCAGGAACTTGTAGTTGCGCCCGAGATCGACCTCGCGGAGATCGGCGAGGCCCTCGTCGGCGGGGAGCTCGAGAGCGGCGCCGTAGGCACTCCCGGCTGCGACGACGAGACGATCGTGCACATCGAAGATCTCCATGCCGAGTCGCAGGTCCGGATCCGCGGCGGCCACCTGCCGTTGCGCGAACGCCGCCCAAGCCTCGGGCTGATCCGCGTGGACCTGGAGGAATTCGAAGGTCTGCGCCAGCTGCAGTTTGATGAGGGTCTTGGCGTCTTTTTCGGTGCTGCGCTCGGCGCGCTCGTAGACGTAGGCCGAGAAGGCGCTGGCGGTGACGAGCATCACGGCCGCGTATCGGAGCGTCCAGCGGGCTCCGATCGACAGCCGGAAGCGGCTCCTAGGCAACCGCGCCCTCGCTGCTCCCTGCCGCTTCGGGCTCGGACTCGTCTTCCCTCAGCTCGAGGATGTAGCCGGCGCCTTTGACGGTATGGATCAGCCGGCGCCCGAAGCCGTGGTCCACCTTCTTGCGCAGGCGATTGATGTGGACGTCGATCAGGTTGGAGAAGCTCTCGAAGCCCCAACCCCAGACGTTCTCGGTGATCATCGTTCTCGACACGACGTGGCCCTGGTGGCGCAACAGGTACTCGAGCAACGCGAACTGCTTCGGCGACAGGTCGATGCGCTTTCCGCACCGTTCGACCGTGCGTCGATGCAGATCCACCGAGAGGTCGCTGGCGCCGAGACGACCCTCCTCGGGTTCCCCGAGCCGCCGGCGCGCCACGGCGCGGATGCGGGCGAGCAGCTCGGCGAAGGCAAACGGCTTGGGCAGATAGTCATCGGCGCCCAGCTCGAGTCCGCGCACGCGATCGCCGACGGCACTCCGAGCCGAGAGGAACAGGACCGGTGTCTGCACGCCCGCTTGACGCAGCCGGCGCAGCACCTCGTAGCCCTCCATGTCCGGGAGCATCACATCGAGAATGATCAGGTCGTAGGCACCCCGGCGCCCACGCTCGACGCCGGCCGCACCGTCCGACACCACTTCGACCAGAAAGCCATGTTCCCCGAGGCCCTTGAAGATGTACTGCTGGGCGGCGGGGTCGTCTTCGACGTAGAGGAGTTTCACGATCGTCGAGGCTAGCGATAGGGGCTGACTTCAGCATGACGCTCCCGCCCCCTTGGGGGGAGGGGAGGGCGTCGGTCCTGGCTCGCTTCGCCCGGAGTCCGCACGGGGCGGACAGGCGATCCGGTGCGATCGAACAGTCGGTAAGGTAGGCTCGAACGACTTCGAACAGTGGATGGCGGCCACTGGCTGTGCCCGATCGGGCACGTGCACGCGCAGCCGGCTCGTTCGAAGCCAGGAGCGGGCGACTCTCGATCGGGGTCGGTCCCTGCCAGGAAGAACCGCCGATGCGCAATCGTTCCGTGTCGATCCGAACGGCACGCCACCTCCTCCTGCTTCTCCTTCCCCTTGCGTTCCTGGCGATGGGGGCTTCGAACTGCGGAACGCTCCTGCCGCTGCCGCGTTCCGGTGCGCAGCTCTACCTGAGCCCGCAGACCAACCCGATGGCGCTCTCCGAAGATGGCACGCGTCTGTACGTCGCCAACACCACGTCGGGCACGTTGTCGGTGCTCGACGTCACCAACCCCCTCGCCCCCACGGAGCTGGCGACCGTGCGGGTCGGCCACGATCCGACGAGTGTCGCGGTGCTGCCCGGGGGCGCGAACGGCGACGAGCTCGTCTTCGTCGTCAATCACATCTCGGACTCGATCAGCGTCGTCAGTCGCAATCGGCTCGCCGTGGTGCAGACGATCCAGGAGTTCGACGCGGCCGGCGTGACGAGGATGGATGAGCCGGTCGGCATCGCCTTCGCGAGCCCGACGCGCGCACTCGTGACGCTCGATCAGCCGAACCAGGTCTTGACGCTCGACATCGACGAGAACGGACGCGCGAGCATCGCGCCGCAGCGTCTCGCGGTCACCGCCCAGGCGCCGCGCGCGATCGTCGCGGCCGGCGATCGGGTGTTCGTCGCGCCCTTCGAGTCTGGCAACCAGACCGAGTTCTCGACCTGCTGGCCGGGAGACACGCGGGAGCTGCTCGAGAACGACGCTGCGATCACCGACGAAGGCTGTGAGTTCAGCACGGAAATCCTGGGCAATACGCAGTTGCTCGGCGGCGCTGGCGTCCAGCTCGGCACGATCTTCCAGTTCGCCGCCCAGAACCCGAATATCGGCGGTCGCGTCATCCGCGACGCGGATCTGCCGGATCGCGACCTCTTCGTCATCGACCCGAGCGGGACGCCGGCCGTGACGCAGGTGCTCGATTCGCTCGGCACGCTGCTGTCGGGACTCGCGGCTCATGCGAGTCCGGCCGGAACGCGCGTGTGGATCGCGCACACCGAGGCGAACAACCACCTCGACGGCCTCGGCGTCATCGACAACAGGATGTTCGTGAACCGCGTGGCCATCGTGGACTGTGCGGCGGGCGGAAGCTGTGCGCCGGCGGGCACCGTGGACCTCGATGCATCGGCCGCCGGCGCCGGGCTCGGGCAGACCGTGCCGACGCCGTGGGGGATCCAGGCCAGCGGCGACGGCGAGACCGTCGTCGTCACGGCCGCGGGCGCCGACGGCGACCCGGGCGACGGGCGCCCGCCGATGCACGGCCTCTTCACGCTGAACCGGGACGGACAGGTGCTCGGCTCGGCGTTGGTCGGAGCGCTGCCCGAGGGCGTGCTGCTGCGTTCCGGCCCCGGTGGTGCGGCGCAGGTGGCCTACGTGCTGAACACGGCCGACAGCACGGTCTCCGTCGTCGACGTCTCGAACCCGGCGAGCCCCCAGGCCGTCGGCGCGCCGGTGGCGGTGGGCGATGACCCGACGCCGGCGCAGATCCGGCTCGGCCGCATCGCATTCCACACGGCGCGCGGATCGACGAGCAAGACCTTCGCCTGCGGATCCTGCCACCCGAACGGCAACATGGATCAGCTGCAGTGGACGATCAACACGGTCACCGGACCAGACGACGGGCCGAACGCGAAAGGCGAGATCGCCGAGCCGCGCACCACGATGCCGATCCGCGGCCTGCGCGACACGCTGCCGCTGCACTGGGAGGGAACGCTCGCGGACCCGATCCCGGGCGTGAACCCGCAAGCGGATCCCTTCGACAGCGCCCCGGATTGCGACATCGACGCCGTCGGCGAGATCGGCTGCGTTCGTCATCTGGTCGACGCCGCGCTGTCGGGTCCGAACTGCCAGCACAACGTGCCCGGCGGCTGTCAGCCCGGCGAAGGACAGACGGGCCCCGGCGGCTCGAACCTTCCCGGAGCGCTGACCGACGCGGAGCGCGACGCGATGGCCGCCTTCCAGCTCGCCGTCGCGTTCCCGCCGGCGCCCGACCGAAGGCCCGATGACGTCCTCTCGCCGCTCGCCTTGCAGGGCGTCGCAGACTTCTTCACCAACGAGGATCGAAAGGGCATCAACAGCGGCATCGGGCAGGTCGTCGGGTTTGCGCCGACCACCTGCGCCGACAATCCGATGGGCTGTCATTCGCTACCGCTCACGGTTTCCACCAACTCGTCGGTCGTCGGTGGTTTCGACGCCGTCTCGGCTCGCGGCATGTGGGATCGCTGGACGCTGTTCTCGAACGGCATCTTCTCGTCGGAGGAAGTGCTGCGCGGCGCGCAGGACTGCGCCGACGGGATCGAGCCGCCGGTGAAGCAACTCGAGGTGACGCCCGGCTTCTTCGTCGAGGTCACCGGCGATCCGTGCAATCTCCAGGCGCCGGTGCTGTCCTCGATCCTCGGTTTCAGTTTCGCCGAGCTGCCGTTCCCCAGCGGCGAGACGGTCTACGATCCGGCCGTCGGCATGACGGAGCGCGGCAGCTTCATCGCGACGTTCGAGGGGATCTTCGCGCTCGTCTACGGCGTGCGCGGCGACGGGATCTGGCAGTACCAGATGGAGATCGGCACGGGCCTGCCGGGTCTCACCGGCCGGCAGGTCTCGATCGACCCTGCCGAGCCCCACGAACCCGACACCGTCCAGTGGATGGATCGGATCGAAGCGTACGCTCGCGAGGGCCGCGTCACCGCTGTCGCGAAGGGATCGAAGCTCCGCGAGATGCGCTACGACCCGGCGTTCGAAGCCTGGTCGATGCCGAGCGGCTGGCGTCGCACGGGCACCGAGCTACGCGATCTGGCGGCGACGCTCGGGGACGTCATCACGATCACGGCGGACCTGCCCGCCAACGTCACGATCGGCGGAAGCGACCGGCAGCCGCTGCTCGACATCGATCCCGACGCACGCGTCGCAGAGGTCACCGGCGACCAGCCGACGCTGCCGCGGCCGTTCGAGAACGAGGCGAGCAGCTTCCGGCTCGGCGCCGAGTTCGTCGAGCCCGGTGCGGCGCTGCTGATCGACGGCGCGCGGTGCGATGCCTGTTCGTTCGTATCGACCGTGGCGCCCGGGACCGGGAAGAACGCCATCGACGTGAGCATCGGCGTCGGCCTGCCGCGCGGGGTGCACGTGGTCCAGGTGCTCAACCCGAACGGCTGGGCGAGCAACGAGATGCCGATCTGCGTGACCAACGTCGATCTGGGGCGGCCGCTTCCACCGGAGTCGGAGGAGGCGTGTCTGCCGGGGTCGCTGGTCGAGAGCGATCAGATCAGCTCTGCCTGCGCCGTCGGTCAGATCCCGGCGGACTGCAGCTGCGATCCCGGCGCCGAGGGCGAGGTCCGCTCGTGCACGGTGGATGCGCCCGCCAGAACGTGCCAGATGCGGCTCTACTGCTTCGGCCCCGGCAACTGCACCGATGCGAGCGTCACCGCGGCCTGCAGCGTTCCGCTGTAGGGAGCAGCAGAGCGTCCGCTGCGCCGCGTCATTCCACGCGCGGCGCGGAAACCCCTGCGGCTGGACGAATCGCGAACCCGCTCTGACGCGTCGAACGACCGGGGGGCCGATGCCGGGAGGGCGAACTGGGATGGAGGTGCGAACGCCGCGCGCGCTGGGCGGAGTCCCGGAATCGCGTCGGTCCGAGGCGAGTCGACCGGGCTCGCCGGATGCGCGGACGGCTGCGCCCGACACGCGACCGCGGGCCGCGCACGCGAATGGCGAACCCGCTCCGCCGGCGGCGCCCCGCGGCGCGATCGGCGACGAGACGCTCGAGGATCTCCATGCGCGCTATCGGATCCGGCTCGAGGCAGCGGCGTTTCGCGTGCTGCGCGATCGCGACGAGGCCGAGGACGTCGTCCAGCGTGTGTTCGAAGCCCTGCCGCGCATCCAGTTCCGCGGGCAGGCGAGCCTGTGGACGTACCTGTACCGCGCTGCGGTGAATGGGGCCCTCAGCGCGCTGCGCAAGCGGAAGCGTCGCGAGTTGGCGGTGACGGAGCTGCGCGTGCACGCGCTCTTCAGCGAGCCCGCCCGCGGCGAGAGCGCCGAGGACCCCGAGGCCCGAGTGCTGGAGGGAGAGATCTTGTCCGCGGTCGCCTCGGCGCTTCTCGACGTGAAGCCGCAGCACCGGCGCGCGCTCGTCCTGCGCATCGTCTGGGGCCTCACGAACACGGAGATCGCCGAGCGGGAAGGCGTTCCCGTGCCGACGGTCGGGACGTGGCTGCGACGGGGGCGGGAGGAGCTCCGGGCGCGCCTCGGTCCGATGCTTCGGGATCTCGATCTCGATCTGGGGGAGGGTCCGTCATGACGCACCGCCGCGCTGCGCGACTGCTCTCGGCGCTCCTCGACGGCGAGCTGACGCCGGCACTGCGGCGCGAGGTCCGCGCCCACACCCGGGAGTGCGCAGCATGTCAACGGCGCCTGCGCCAGGACCAGGCCGTCGAGGCGCTGATCCGGCTGCTGCCCGCATCGCTGCTCCCGTTCGAGCCGAGCCCGGCGGCGCAGGTGCGGCTGTGGGGGCTGGCCCATTGGTTCGTCGACCCGCTCGCGCAGGCGAGGGAACGGCGCCGTCTCTCGGCCGTCGGGGCGCTGGCGTTCGGGATCGCCGCCACCTTCATCCTGGTGGTCTGGAGCTGGGGCGCCTCCGGGGGGGCCGCCGGCGGGCTGCTCGTGGTGGCCCAGGCGGCTCCCGACGTCGCCAATACGCTGCCGCTCGGCTGGCGCTGACGGCTCGGCTGCTCGCGGTTCCGGGTTCGGGCGGTTCCCCGGCCAGCACCCGGTTGGGCCCTTTTCGCGTCTCGTGGTCACCCCCGGCTGGAGCTACACTCGGCGCGTCCGAGGGGGCCACGGAGACGCCAAACATGAACCGGATCCGCGCTGCTCGTCAGGCTCTGGGGTGGACCCAGACGGAGCTCGCGACCAAAGCCGGGGTCTCGCCCCGCACCATTCACGCGGTAGAACAGGGTCGTTCCTGCCGGCAGGCGACGAAGCGCAAGATCGTAACGGCGCTCGGCGTACCGTGGGATCTGCGTGCGGAGTACTTCCCCGGTGCGCGCCCGGTCCGGCGGCTCCCGATCGCTGCACGCAGCGACGAAGCCAGGAGCGCCTGAAGGGGTCGATCGCCCGCAGGATCGCACGAGTCGGGTCACACGAGTTCGCTGGCGAGCTCCCGGGCCTGCGCGATCGCATCGCGCCACGACCGCGCCATGAACGCCGTGAGCAGTTCGTTTGCGGCCGCGGCATCACCGCCCCGGAGCGCGTGCGAAGCGGCGCTCTCCACGCCGGCGCGCGCCGATTCGACGCTGGCTTCGAGCGTCTTCCACGCCTCGCGCACCGTCGCCGTGTGCATCGAATCGTTCACCGCAGCGGCGTCCTGCAACACCTTGAACGACCACCAAGCCGAATCCGCATCCGGTTCGCCGCCGCCGCGCGCCAGCTCGGCCGGAATCACGCCGTCGAGGTACACCGGCAGGAACACGCTGGTGCACGGCGCGGCGAACGAGATCCACACGGGCCACGGGGCGCGGCGATCGGCGGGCAGGGGCGCGACGAGGCTCGCCGTCGTCGTTCCGATCGGCTCGCTGTGCATGCACAGCGTGAAGTACGCCTCGTCCTCGGGTCCGAGACCCGGCTTCCGGCCCGCTCCGCCCGGGCCGTGATCGCGCAGGATCGCCTGCATCGTCGCGCGGTCGAGACGGCCGGCGTGGCGATCGAGCAGCACGCGGGCGCGGCGCAAACGACCTTCGGAGATGCGCCCCGGCACGCCGGCGTTGCGGTAGGCGGCTGCGACGTCGACGCGGCCCGGCTGGTTCCACCAGCCGATCGCGCGCGCGAAGGACTCGAGATCTCGCGAGCCGATCTCCCAGTCGGCGCCGAGCGAGAGGTGATTCGAGACGGCATCGCGCTGCACGCGGCGCGCCGCCCAGCGCCGGTTCGACGTCTGCAGCACCCAGGCTTCTTCTCGGTCGGCGACCAAGAAGCCGTTGTGATAGCCCGCCTCGCCGGGTCCGAATCCGGCTCCGCCCTGGCCGTGCGTCTCGAGCAGCGTCGCCATCAGCTCCAGCGCCTCGCGCGCGCTGCGCCCGCGCTCGAGTCCGAGCCGTACGAGGTCCATCCCGATCAGCCCCGGCCGCTCCTCGAGCGGCTCTCGCGAGAACACCGACTCGTTGCCGATCGCCACCGCGTGCTCGTTGACGCCGTGCTCGAAGCCCCACACCCACCACGGCGAATGACCCATCACGGCGTAGGTCTCGGCGACCTGCGGGATCTCGACGTGCGTGCAGCGCACCGTCGAGCCCGGCGCGTGGAAGCTGCCGGGCGACTGCACGAACGGCTGGCATTCGTGCGCATGCCGATCGCTGTTCTTCGCGAACAGCGCCGTCCCGTCCAGTGTCTCGGGCGCGGTAGCCACGAGGCAATCGCACATGCGAGCAACCTAGCAGCCCGCCGCGAAATCCTCCGGCCGGGTCTCCCCGGCAGCGAGCGGCTCGCGCGACGCCGCGCTGGCACCGCTCCGCGGCGTCCGGTATCCACTTTCGAGCACGCGCCGGTAGCTCAGCTGGATAGAGCACCAGGCTTCGAACCTGGGGGTCGGGGGTTCGAGTCCCTCCCGGCGCGCCAGCTTTCCTTGCGGTTCCGCTTACTTCCAGAGTTGCTTCGTCAGACACTCCGCCTGTACCACCCGGTGGGTGTCGATGGGATGCGCGTCGCCGAGCGGCGCCGGGTTGGATCTCAGCGCTCCGAGTTGCGCTAGATCCCGACGGCGGACTCTGTCCCCGCCGTGGCCTATCGCCACCCGTCCGAGAGAAGTTCGTCGCCGGTCGCGAACGGACCCTTCCCGAGGCCCACAGCCTCACGATCATTGCGTCCGAAGCAGAGGCGTCCGACAAAGATGGCCGTCGCCATTCTGAGCGAGAGATGCGACGACCAATTTGGTGACAGCTCGCAGACTGCTCGCGCATACTTCAGGACGGACGGCTGGATTGGGCCTTCGCGGTTTCGCGCCAGCGCAAGCCGTGCCGTCCCTGGAACAGGGATCGACGCACGCGACGGATGCCTTGCCATCCGCCGACCGCGTCGTGCGTGTCGGCGCAGAGCCGGGGTCGGGATCGCGATTTCGATCGCGGCTGCATCCCCTGCTCAGGCGTCGTCGCACGCGCCAAGCAGCGTAGTCGGGTTGCGATCGTCGAGGCTGCCGCGCGGATCGGAGATGCCAAGGCGCAGGAGCGGCGGCGCGAGCTGCTCGAGCTGCAAGGGCCGCTGAACCCACTCGCTGTCTTGCCTTGCCGGATCTGGGCAGGCCCTTCTTCGAGTTGGACGCGCATCGCGGTCCGGCCCATCGCGGACGGCGCGAGGTCGCGGGCTGCCATCACAGATTCCAGCTTCGAACGCGGCGCGTCCGTTCGGCCTGGCACTCCATGCTCGTCGTTCCCGAGCCCAGCACGGATCCGCCCCCAGGAATGACACTCAGGCCGTTCTGGCGGGCGAGAACGGAGATGCGATCCGTTCCCGTTTCGAAATGAATCGACTGACAGACAGGGCATTTCGGATGGTTCACTGCCGGCGTGAGCCCGATAGAGCCGACTGCGCCCGGCCGCTTCGCGAAGGGCGCCACGAGGAGATCATCGAGAGAATGCCACCGTGCCGGATCGAAATATTGCTTGAAAAAAATCTTCGCCAGGAATAGAACAGATCGCACTCTGGACAATCAAAAGAAATCGAACCTGGGATTCCGACCACCCAGCGAATGCGCGCCGAGAATCGCTCCGTTCTTCCGGCATGCCGCGTTCGTGGTTCCGGCGCGGATTCGATCTGCGCCTGATCTGCGTCCCGTGACGGTCGTACGTCGCGTCGACGAATCGGCTGTCCGGACGGGGCACGCCGCAGGCCGCGGCGCGCAGGTTCCGGCGTCGCCCCAGATTCTTCGAAGAAGGCGTCGTTCCGGCTGCTCTCCTCGGATCGAGACAGCTACGTCGAAGCCGCGCCGACGCGTGCGTGAACGAAGCCGGCCCGTCTGTCGAACAAAGGGGACTTCATGAAGACCACCAGAAGAGATGCGATCAAGTTCGGCATGGCGTTCGCGGGCGGAGTGATGGCCTCGCGCTCGGCCGCCGCTCAGGACAACCGTCAAGTCCCGCAATCGGGCCTCGTCTATCCGGACACTGGGGTACCGAGCATCGTCTCGCGGCCGAGCCCGCCGGTCATCCCGTTCACGGACAAGCTCTACCGAATGCCCATCGCCCAGCCGCTGCCTCTTTCGGCGTTCGACCCGGCTCCGGATCCCGCGCGACATCAGCGGTACAACGATTTTCCGGCGGTGAAGTTCTATCAGGAGGAGATCACCGAATTCCGCTGGCGCTATTCCAGCCAGGGACCTTACGGCGATGGAACGATCGGGGGCGCCACGGGATGGGATCCGGCCGGCAAGTACGGAAGCTGGCACTGGGGATTCAACAAGGCAACGCCTGGCCCGACCTACCACGCGCGCTATGGCCAGCCGGTGCTCGTCCGGCGGATCAACAACCTTCCGGGTGTGGAGGATCCCGATCGCAAGGTCGGTTTCGCGCTCCCCTCGATCACGCTCCACCTGCACAACGCGCACACGGCATCAGAGAGCGACGGCCTCCCGATGGACTTCTTCAATCCCGGCGAGTTCTGGGACCATCACTACGGGAACTTTCCCGCCGGGTTCGACGATCGAGAGATCATGTCGACGCTGTGGTATCACGACCACCGCCTCGATTTCACTGCGACGAACGTGTACGCGGGTCTGTCGGGCTTCTACCTGCTCTTCGACGACCGCGACACCGGCAACGAGCGCGACCGCTCCCGCCTCGCGTTCCGTCTGCCGAGCGGTGAATACGACATTCCGCTCGTCTTCCACGACGTACAGTTCGACGAGTATGGTCAGGCGATCTGGGATTTCTTTACGTCGCATCCGGAGCCGATGCCCAGCAACGCTCCGCCCTGGCCCGACACGGGCGTTCCGAAGCCGTACGTCGACAAATACGGCACGGACGCCGACCATCCGCTCTATCCGGGGGGGGCGCCGGTCGGCTCGCCCAGTCAGACGAATACCTACGAGCCGTCGCCGGAGCCCCCGATCCTGCCGGCGCTGCAGCGCGGCTACACGCTGAAGGGCATGATCGGCGATCGGTTCACCGTGAACCGCACGATCCAGCCCTATCTCGACGTCGAGCCGCGAAAATACCGCTTCCGGCTGCTGAACGGCGGCCCCTCGCGGCTGTACAGCTTCTACCTGCGGACGGTTTCGAGCTCCATTCCCGCAGCCGAGCGGCGCCGTGCCGAGCAGTTCACCGTCATCTCGTCCGACGGGAACCTGCTGGAGTCTCCGGTCGTCGCTGAGAGCGTCGAGATCTACGTAGCGCAGCGTCACGACGTGATCGTCGATTTCTCGATGTATCGGCCCGGCGACAAGATCCGCCTCGTCAACCGGCTCGAGATGCGATCGGACGGGGCGGGCCCGCAGGGCGGCGAACTCGACGAGGGCAACGAGGTCATGGAGTTCCGGGTCGTCGCGTCGAAGGCGCGCGACTTCAGCCGCATTCCGGATCGTCTCCGGGAGCTGCCCCCGATCAAATTCAACGAGGTACGCCGGCGCCGACTGTTCGTCTTCGACTACGACAACGGTCTTTGGACGATCAACGGCAAGCTCATGGATCCGAACCGGATCGACGCCAAGATCGAGCAGGGCTCGGCCGAGATCTGGACGTTCCGAAACGCCGGCAACTCGTGGGCGCATCCCGTCCACACGCATTTCGAGGAGTTCCAGATCCTCGAAGTGAACGGTCGGTCGGTCCGTGACCGCGGGAATCTCCTCCGCGCGCGCAAGGACGTCGTCTCTCTCGGCCCGAACGACGAGGTGACGTTCTTCGGGCGCTGGCGCGACTTCCTCGGCAAGCACGTCATGCACTGCCACAACGTCGTCCACGAGGATCACGCGATGATGATCCGCTGGGACATCGTTCCGCCCGGCCAGGGCGACTGACGAGAAGGCGACGGCCCAGCAACCATTCACGAGTCACGAGGCAGACGATGCACAATCGCAGAGAGTTCCTGAAGACCGTTCCGGTCGCCGCGGCCGGGTGTCTCGCGGTGGGTGCGCTCGAAGCCACCGCCCGTCCCGTCATCCAGACGTCGATCGACATCCGTCAACGCGACGCGTTTCCCGCGGCCACCGTCTACTCGCATCTCGGAGAGACGCTCCAGTTCTACGAGAATCTCATCCGCGGCCGGGTCTCGATGGTCAATTTCATGTCGATCGCGGACGAGGCTGCATTCCCCGTGACCGCCTTCATGGCAAAGGTGGCGGACCAGTTGGGCGATCGGCTCGGCCGCGACGTGTTCATCCACTCGATCACGTCGGATCCGCAGAGAGACACGCCGAAGGCGCTTCTGGCCTTCGCGAGAGAATTCGGCGTTCGCGATGGCTGGCGGTTCGTGACCTCCTCGCAGGAGGAGACCGTCGCGCTCTCGACGCGCCTCTATCGCCACCCTCCGGCGCGGGTCGCGACGACGAAGAAGGTTGACGTCGTCTTCTACGGAAACGGCGTCGCCGGCGTATGGGGGACGTTCCCTGTGAACATCGATCCCGCAGACGCCGCCGATCGCATCAGCTGGGTGATGCCCCGGGAACGTGCGGCGGGCCTGCGCCGCGCCGGTCCTCGGCGGCTCGACGAGGGCGCCGACACCGTCTCCCACAATCGCGGCGCTTGACGCGCGGAGCCTGGCCAGCAACTCGCGCAGCGTTCGTAGATCGAAGGCGCAGCTCAAAGAACGGAGTCGACGACAATGATGCACAAGTCCTGCAGAGCCGCCTTGGCTCTGATCGTCTCGGCGGTGGCCGTTCTGGCCGCGAACGTGGCGGTCGCTCAGCCCTTCATGCTGAACGACATGTGCAATGTTTGGCCGAACGGACCAAAGCCGCGCCCGCGATTCTCGACGATCGATCGGACGGATCCGAATTTCTCGCGCGCGCGCACGGGTTTGTTCCCGCAGTCCGCACTGGTTGATCCGACGCCAGTGCCCGGCGCGGACCTGGCGGCCGAGGGCGGACACCTCTACCCGCCCGGCGATTCCTTCGGAGACGATCCGAAGAACTTGCTACCGACGGTCTATGCGGACGCGCGGACCTGCCTCGGCGATCCGATCCTCAACACGCTCCCCTCGACGCCCGAGCGACCGTACAACCTGCACGTCGAGGATCCGCTCTCCGAACAACCGGTGGCGATCGACCCGACGTCGCCGACTGACGATCTCGACAAGATCCGCCGTCATCTGCTCGACGCGACCAGGGGCTTCGCCCGCCGAGACATCGACGGCGCGCTCCTGCAGCGGGGCATCGACATCCTCGAAGGCAATCCCGTTCCGGGCCGGGCCTACAGCGGCTTTCCGCTTCTGCACTACATCGGCCCGCTGAAGGTGAAGGCCGTCGATCCGGCGACGCGTACGGTCGTGATCAATCAGATCTGGTACGACACCCACATCGAATCCGATACCGCCTACATCGACACTTCGACCATCGAGAAACTTCCCGACGGTTCCTGGGACGACGGCGAGTGGTACGTCCGATACAACGTCCACGTCCTCAATCGCGGGCACGAGGACTTCGCGTCCTTCCCGATGCTCTTCGAAGATCCAAAGACCTTCGAGGCGCTCGGAATGCCGGTGAATTTCATTCCGAACATCTCCCTCGACCAGACCTTCTTTCCGATGGAGGAAGGGCTGAAGTACACGTTCACGATCAAGCAGTCGCCGGCGCGCTTCTTGAATCTCACCTACCACTGGGGTTGGCGCCTGCACCCGCCCCGCGTCCAGGCGCACGAGAACCTTCTGCGCGGCTTCGTCGTGCCGAACCCCGACTTCGATCCGGCCGAGCCGGCCGGTCCGGGCAATCCCGAGACCATCGCAGTCCTTCGCGATCACTTCGAGAGGGAAGTGTTCGGCGAGAATCCGCGTGCGAGCGAGGAGGCGAAGCTCGCGGCGATCGCGATGATCGGGGACCTCGCACCGGCGAAACGGATGTGGAACGCGCTGCGAGCCCTCAAGGACGATCAGAGGCGCGGCGGTCCGTACTGGCGCCGCCGTACGGAGCGGGCGCTCGCGGACGAGTTCAGCGCCTCGTTCTTCGATTGGAGCGACCGCACCCGGTTGCCCCGCGGCATTCCGCAGGACCCGGACGCCGACGTCACGATCGCCTACATGAACAACACGATCTACGGCGATCTGAAGGGCCGTGTTCGCGACGGCCAGGTGGAACTCGCAAAGTGGACTGATCGCGGAACGAAGGTCCACGTAGCCATCTTGAACGCGGACTACTTCCCGCATCAGTACACGCTGGTCGACTTCGGTGGCATGCGAGGCTGGGAGAACATCTTCCAGAACACGATTCCGGTGGGCGGGGCCGGCGCCTGGTTCACGTTCGGCCGCATTCACTGGTGGCCGCACACGGTGCAGCCGCCGGCCGCGGCCGGCGGATCGGCTCCGATCGTCGTCGGACCGGCGGCGCGTCCGGCGGAAAGTGCCGAATTCGCGAGCTACGCAATGGACAGGTTCCGCCGCATCGACCGCGGCGAGAAGATGTTGCCGAGGCCGGGGCGTCGCCACGGTCCCGCGAAGGTCATCGGCAACGATCTTCCGAACGAGATCCTCGGGACGGCCGACGGTAAGAGCTCGATCCTCGGCCGACACGACATCGAGTGGGAGTTCACTTACGAACCCGGACGACGTCTCAGGATGTATCAGTTCGATGCCTTCCATCATGACGTGGCAGTGTGGTCGATCCACTAGGATCCTCTTCTCGGGACACCCGCCTCTCGAAGCCTGTGAGCGTGCAGGCGATGTGGCGCACGGCATTACAGAGCGTGGCCTTCGTCTCCCTTCGAGCACGGATTCGACGGAATCGATCGGAGTACGAATACCTTCGATGGAGCCCTTCTCGCAGAGCGAAAATGCGGGGGTTCGACCTTCCTGCGTTGGTCAGATCTCCGCGCGACTTGCGTTGTGGGGCGTGGCTGAAGCGCCGAATGCGGGCTCGGATCTCGTCCCCGTCGTCGCGGCGCACTTCTCCGAGGAAACGCTGGAGCCGACCACGGGACTTCGCCGAGCGCCGGCCAGGGAAAGGAAACTCCATTGAATCGACGCCTGAACACACGTCGACTTCTCGTCGCTCTCGTCGGATTGCTGCTCGGCGCCATGACGACCGCCGGGACGCTACGCGCCGCGGAGAGGGACACCGGCGGTCCCGGGCCTGCGCTTCCGGTCCAGGAGCACGCCGGACACTCCGGTGGCGGACACCAGCTGGAGCACGATCAGCCCGGCGATCATGGCGGCCACGCTGATCACGGAGAGCATGGCGAACACGAACACGACCACGACGCCCCGAAGAGCGCCAAGAACTACGAGAAGTCGCTCGCCTCGTACCGCATGCCGAATCTCGCGCTGACGGATCAATTCGGTCGCGATGTCGATGTCGCCGCTCTGCTCGCAGAGGATCGGCCGGCACTCGTGCAGTTCATCTTCACGAGCTGTTCGACGATCTGCCCGGTCATGGGCGCCGTGTTCGGGAAGGCGCAGGGCGGAATCGCGGCGGTGTCGCCCGACTTCCGGATGGTCTCGATCTCGATCGATCCGGAGTATGACACGCCGGAACGCCTGCTGGCCTTCGCTGCCAAGCAGAACGCTGGCCGACAATGGATCTTCCTGACGGGGCGCAAGGACGAAGTCATGAAGGTCGTCCGCGCCTTCGACGTGCTCTACGAAGGCGACAACAAGATGTACCACCAGCCGTACACGTTCATCCGCTGGTCGTCCGACCGTCCCTGGACCCGAATCCGCGGGCTCGTCGGTGTCGAGGAACTGGTCGAGGAGTTCAGCGCCGCAGGAAGATGAGTCGGCGGTGTCGGTTCCTGGCGAGATGCGCCATCGTGCGGCCGGAGACGAGGGCGTGCCAATGATTCATCGCGGCTGCAATCGTTGGAGGGCGGCTGCCAGCTTCGGCATCGGGATCTTCTTATCGCTGTTGTCCGCAGGCGCGCGTTCGGAGACCCCCGACGCGGTTCGCAGCGCGGGGGCGGTGGCGGCCGTCGGCGATCCGGTCGCAGGCGAGCGGCTCTATCGCGCCGGTCTCCGCGCGGATGGCCAACCGATTCGGGGGCGCGCGCAGGGCGATATCGAAATCTCCGGGGCGCAGTTCAGCTGTTCGAGTTGCCATCGCAGAAGCGGATACGGATCGAGCGAAGGGGGTGTCTACGTTCCGCCGATCCTGGGCGACTTCCTCTATGCGTCGAGCAAGGCGGACAGGAACCGGATCTTCAAGGAACTGTACCTCGAAGCGCAGCCCAAGGAGTTCTGGTCGAAACTCAGGGAACCCCGCTTTCGCCCCGCGTACACTGACGAGACTCTCGTAGTGGCGCTGCGGACCGGGATCGATCCCGGTGGGCGGACGCTCGACGCAACGATGCCGCGATTCGACCTGACCGATCAGGATGCGGCCGATCTCGTCGCGCACTTGAAGTCACTGAAGACAGACGACCATCCGGGTGTCGATGCCGAAGCCGTCCATTTCGCGACGGTATTCACACCCGATATCGCCATGGAAGAGCGCGCAGCCGTCGAAGCGGTGCTCGAAGCATTCGTCGGGTGGATCAATCTCGACATCCTGGGCGATCGGTCGAACCCGGCGTTCTCACCTCTCTATCGATCCGACTTCCTCCACACCTATCGCCGATGGGTCCTTCACCGATGGGAGCTATCCGGTCCCCCCGAGGCCTGGCACGAGCAGCTCGACGCCTTCTATGCGGAGCGTCCGGTGTTCGCGATGATCGGCGGGCTGATCGAAGGACCGCACGCGCCGATTGCGGCCTTCTGCAACCGGACGAGAACCCCGTGCGTCTTTCCGATCACGAACCTGCCGGACAACCGGACCGGTGATTACGGATACAGCTTGTACTTCGATCGTGGCGTCGAGCTCGAGGCCGAGGCACTCGCGCATTTCCTTACGACCGGAACCGACGCTGCACAGATCGAACAGTTCTATCTCGAGACCTTTTCGGGCTCGACGGGTGCAGTCGCCTTCCAGCGCTACGGCAAGACACGAGGCGCGAGGGTCGTATCGAAGGGTTTCTCGTCCGTCGACGCCCTCGCCGCCGCCGTTCGTTCCTGTTGCACGAAAGGGACGGACGCCCTGGTCGTCTGGGGAGTCGACGACCCTCTGGCGCTCGGGAGCGCGCTCGACGCGGCGTCGTTGGCGCGTTCGGCCGTGATCGGCCTTCCGTCCGCGGCGCTCACGCATGCAGCCGGGCTCTCCGGGCGCCGCCTGGGTCAAGCGCGGTTCGCGTGGCCCTATGAAAAGCCGGGCGTGCTGCATCCGCGCGAGTTCGATGTCCGGGCGTGGATGGGGTCGCGCCGCATCCGACTCAGCCATCCCCGGCTCCAGTTCCAGACCTATTTCGCGCTCACGATGATCGAACACGGTCTCGAACATCTGCTCGGCGACTTCAATCGGGATTATCTGATCGAGCTGATCGAGCATGAGGCGGAGAAGAACCTGAATATCGGCACGCATCCCTCGCTAGCGCTCGGACCGGGGCAGCGATTTGCGTCGAAGGGCGCGTACGTGGTACGCCTGACTGCCAGCTCGACCGAAGCGTCAGAGAATCAGATCGAGCCCATATCGGACTGGATCATTCCGCTCGGGACGTCCACTGCCGGTCACTAGCCGTCGCTGTACCACTCTCGGAGCGACGCAGAGACACGTCAGCTTCGAGGCGCGGAACCACTCCAAGCGCGCGAAGCGCGCGATCCGAACGATGCGAATCGGCCGGACGTCTGCGCGGTCGGCGATGAAGGCGGGTCCCGTGACCCAGGAGCGGTAGCGCGGGTCCAGAGCTCGGGTCGATGGCGCCTCATCTCAGGCATTCGCCGCTGCCCAGAACTTCTGCGCCGCCGACGGAGCCTGCAACGCGTCGGAGCCGCTCGAGATTCCGGACGGCGACAGCGAGTGCTGCCGGCCAGAGCCCCCGCGGCCGCACTAGGGACCGGGCGGCATCTCCGCGGCCGTTCGTCCGAGGACAACCCGATCCCGGAGTCAGACTGAAGCGCAAGAGGCCGCAGACTGTCGGCTCGGCAGCTTCCTGGCGACTCCATCGGCCTCGCCGCCTGCGGTAGAGTCCCGTTGAACGGAGGCCTCCCGATGCGCACACGTCCCGCACTGTTCCTCGTCGGTCTGCTGGTGGCGTCGATCTTGGCCTGCGACGGGCCGACCGTCCTGCTGCCGGGCGGTGCTCTCGACGGCTCGATCGCTCCCATCCCCACGAGCTGGGCCTTCACCGACGACGTGAAGACGATCCAGCTCGAGACGCGCCCGAACGACCCCTACTCGGTGAACATCTGGGTGATCGCGCTCGGCGAGCATCTCTACGTGCACGCCGGCGCCAGCCGCAGCGAGTGGGTCGAGCACATGGAGGCCGACCCGGACGTCCGGCTGCGCGTCGGCGGCTCGATCTACGAGCTCGCCGCCGTGCGCGTCGAAGCGCAGGACGAGTTCGATCGCTTCAGCGAAGCGTACGAGACGAAGTACGGGCGCCGGCCGCGCAACGAGAACGTCGACGAGGCGTATCTGTTTCGGCTCGCCGCGCGCTGAGGGACCGATGAAGGCAGCCGGGCCCGGCTCCGGAGCCGCTAGGCGCTTCGGCGCCGAGGAGTCAGACGGCAGCGGAGCGGAACAGCGCCTCGGTCGCGTCGTCGGCCGGGAACAGGCTCTCGATGCGCAGCTCGTCGGCGGTCACGTCCTGCGCGGTGCCGAACGTCGCGATGACGGTGAACAACGAGATGCGGACACCGTCCTTCTCCATCGCGAGCGGCAGCACTGGGACGAGCGCTGCATCCTCCGCGGACCAGAGCGTGTCAGCGTCCTGGTGTGGGCCGAGTTCCGCGAGCACGGCCTTCATCTCCTGACCGCTCAACGCCTCCGCCTCACGGCGCGCGCGGTGCCAGAGCAACGGCGCGATGGCCTTCCAGTTGACGACGAACGGCCGGATGCCGTGCGGGTGGAAGAACAGGCGCATGAGATTGCGCTCCGCCCCGCCGATGCGGGCCCAGAGTTCGTCGCCGAGCATCGCGACGAGTTTGTCGAACGGGGCGTTCGCAAGGCGGATGTTCCACGCGCGGTCGATCGCGATCGCCGGGAACGGCTCGTGGTTCTCCAGCATTCTCCGCACGGCGGCCAGGACCTGCGCCATCTGCGGATCATCGAGCGGCCGCGCGGGGAACACCGGCGCGAAGCCTGCGGCGAGCAGCCAGTCGTTGCGCTCGCGTAGCGGCACATCCAGCGTCTCGCTGAGCTGCAGGATCATGCTGCGGCTGGGCCGGGCGCGGCCGGACTCGAGAAAGCTCAGGTGGCGCTGCGAGACGCCGGACTCGAGCGCCAGCGCGAGCTGCGACAGGCGTCGCTTCAGACGCCAGGATCGCAGCAACTGCGGGAAGCCCTCGGACGCGGGAACGGGGCGGGCGGGAGCCGACAGCGACACGGGTCACCTCCTCGATCCATCGGCAGGATCGCCCGCGCCGGGTCGGCGTTCAATGACCTCCGAGGGAATTGCGGCGTGTCGCCGTCGGGCGTTTCCTGGGCGTACACGAAACCCAGGAGGTTCCCATGTCCGTCCGTCTTCTGCTGCTTCTCGCGACCACCGCGGCGTTCGGCGTCCTCAGCGCGATCGCGCTCGCCGACGTCGGCTATCTCGGCATCATCGAGCCGCACTTCCAGAGCTGGGGCGCCGGTCAGGTGTTCGCCGATCTCGTGATCCTGGCGATCCTGGCGTGCGTGTGGATGATCGCCGACAGCCGCAGCAGCGGCATCCACGCGTGGCCGTTCGTCGCGCTGACGCTCGTCGGCGGCTCGTTCGGCGTGCTGTTCTATCTCCTCTGGCGCGAGGTCAAGGTGCCGGCGCGGAAGCCGGCGATGGCCTGACCCGAGGCCTTCGCGCCAGGCCGGCCGAGCTCCCGGGGTCGACCGCTGGGATTCCGCGGATTCGCGTATCCTCCGTCGCGCGCGACCAGCACGCGCGACGCCGCGCCGCCGCCTCGGGAGCCCGCCGATGTCCACCCTTCCCGGATCTCCCCCGGTGCGCGCGCGCTCCCGCTGAATGACTTCTGCATCGAAACTGACGGCGAGCCCTTCACGCTTGGCTGGGATGCCGATCGGGAATGCGCGCGTCGAGGCGGGGCACCGCGGGCAGGCTCACGTGCGGCGCTCGACGGGCGCCGGATCCATGCGCGCGGCGACGTCCGCTGCGCGGGAAACGTGCGCCGCAGCCTCGCCCCCGACGACCCGGACGAGGAGATGCGCGCGTTCCTCGAGGACGCGGGCTATCTGCACACGAGCGTGTCACAGCAGCCCGGCTCCCTCGGCGACGGAGCGGCGCGGCGCGAGCCTCGTGAGGGGCCGTTACAGCGATAGCGCGCGGAACCGCTCCTGCGCGTAGAACAGGAACGAGACCGACACCGCCTCCGAGAGGTGGTCGAACTGCACCCCCATCCCGAAGGGCAGGCTGCGGCGCATCACGTTGCCGGGCACGTTGGTCATCACCACACGGCCGGTCGCGCTGACACGGCCGCCTTCCGGCATCGAGAGCTCGAGCGACACCCTGGCTCGCGTCACGCAGGGATGTTGCACGGTGACGAACGCGCCCGACGCCGAGAGCGAGTAGATGCGGCCCTCCTTCACGCGGCCGGCTCCGGTTCGGATCTCCACCGGCAGGTCGGTAGGCGCCCGAACCGTTTGCCGGTGCGCGCGCGAGCGCTTGTCTCCGGACAGCGCGCGGTTGACCTGGAAACGCAGCGTGTGGGCGTCGCAGGGGTCGAAGACCGCGAGCGTCACGCCGGCATCGCGCAGTTGACGGCGCCCTTCGGCGCCGGGATCGCGCCCGCCGGCGAGGAACACGAGATCGTCGCCGGCACCCATCGTGCGCAGGGAAAGCAACGCCGCACGCAGGTTCGTCACCGGAAGATCCGACGGCACGATCACGGACCCGATGCGGGCGCCGGCCACGCGCAGGAACGAACGCGCCTGATCCGGCGTCTTCGCCGGCACCGCGCGGTACCCCATGCGCGCGAGCCGCGCGCGCAGCAGTTCCATCTCGGGCGCGTTGGCCCCGAGCACGAGCAAGTCCTTGTTCACGAACCCCTCCTCGCCCTCCGAGCGGGCGCCCTGAGGGGTCGGTTCGGCCGCCCGCAGGAGACGAGGGGTGACGCGGATCACCCGCTCGCGGGCGCCGTCAACCGCGCGTGTCCGCGGCGGAGCGGGACGCGGAAGCGACTTCGATCCAGGTCGCGCGCGCGACCCCGCGGCAGGCGCCGGACTCGTCGTGGATCGCGGTGGCGACCTCGTGCTTGCGACCCTCCCGGCCGGAGCGACCGAGGTGCCACGCCGAGACGACGTAGGGCTGCTCGGCAACGACGTTGCCGAGGAGACGTGCCGCGAGTTCGCCCAGCAGCACGCTTCCGTCGCGCGGAATGTCGAAGGCGAACGCGCCCGGGCAGTCCAGCGCCGCCCACACGAACTCGCGACGGACGAGGCCATCGTCGCCCGCGAGCGAGGCGTCTGGGATCCACGGCGCCGCGACGAGCGCTTTGCCGGGGACCGGTCCTGCGAAGATGCGAAGGCCGTCGCGTTCCGGGCGTTCGGTGCCGCACACGAAGCAGCCCCGGTACGGATGCCGCTCGAGGCCGCGAAACGAGCGCGCGGCGGACACGGCTTCCCCGAAGGTCGGAACCCGCGGCACCGCGAGTTGCACGTCGGCAGGGGAGGCCTCCGCGATCGGGACGTCGCCGTGATCGAGGCGGACTCCTCCTGCCTGCTCGCGCACGACGAGAGAGGTCTCGAGGGGCGGCGGCAGGTGCAGACGCACGCGTACCGCTGCCCCGACGAACGCAGCGAGGCGGCCGGCGACATAGCCGCCATTGGCGGAGCCCGGCGGTCCGCAGAAGCGACGCTCGATCCGGATCGCCGCGTCCCGGACAGCGGCAGCCGACACTACTCTGCGCTCGTCGGGTCGATCGTACCGGTGATTCGCGAGATCCGGTTCGCGGGAAAGCCGCCGCGCGCCGCGTGCTCGCGGATCTCGTCCTCGCTCGAGGCCACGTAGACGCAGTAGATCTTGTCGTCGGTGACGTAGCTCTGGACCCACTGGATCGTGGGCCCGAGCTCACGCAGCACGCTGCAGGACTTCTGCGAGATGCCCTGGAGCTCGGACGGGTCGAGCTTGCCGGCACCGGGCAGTTCGCGTTCGATCAGGAACTTCGGCATGGGACTCCTCCTGGTTCCAGAGAGCCGGGCTCCTGGGACCGAGCCGATCATCGCATAAGGAAGGCTCGGAGCCGCAGCGTCCCGCCTACCGATGTCCTACCGATCCACCACCGCTGGTCCGGTCAGGGGCCGCACGGGACACCGTGCGCGCTACCGTCCCGGCGGGCGAGGCGGGTCGCGGTCCGCCGAGAACCGCAGAGGGGGCGTCGATGGACCTCGTGAAGTACGTCCGGGTCGATCACCGGGGCTCGTTCGGGTCGGCCCGGGTGCTGCTGCTCCTCGTCGCGCTCGGCCTGCTGCTGCCGGCCTTCCCGGCGGACGCGCGCCGCGGCACGCGCAGCGAGGCGATCGATCTCTGCGCCGGGGAGATGTCGCGCCGCTTCGGCAACGCCCGCGTGCAGGTGGAGCAGGTCCGGCGCGTCACGCGCCGCGGAGATCGCTTGTCGGTCGAGGCGCGCATGCGCGCGCGGCGGCCCGGAGGCGACGTCCGGCGCGAGGTGGACTGCGCCGTGGATTTCTCGCGCCGCCATCCGCGCGTCGTCTCGTTCTCCTCGGGACGCGATCCCGTGACGGGCGGTGGCTGGGGCCCTCCCGGCGGCGAGAGCGACGACCGCGCGAGACGGCTGTGCTGGCGCGAGGCGCAATCGGCCGGATACCCGGTGAGAAGCGTGCTCGGCGTGCGCCCGGCCGATCGCGGCGGCCGCCTCGTCGTGTTGCGCGCTGGCGTCAACGACGAGGTGCACTGCCTCTACCGAAACGGCGTTCGCGATCTGCGCTATCGACGGCGCTGACGTCGCCGGACCTCGGCACGCACGCTGCTGGAGGACGAACCCATGGTGTCGTGGCTCTTCCTGCTCGTCTGTGTCGTCGGTGCCGGCCTCGTCTGGAACGTCTTCCGGCCGATCCGAGCCGGCGCGCGACTCTCCGCGGTGTCGTTCTTCCTCGGCTGGCTCACCGGGGAGCTGGCCCTACACCACATCTTCTGGCAGGCCGTCGCGACGGCGGGATTCGTCGCGCTCGGCGCGCTCGACGCGTGGCCGGGGTGGCTGGCGCTCGGCATCGCGATCGTCTCGTGGGTGGCGCTGGGCTTCCACACGTTGCGCGGCTTCGAGGCCGGACGCGCGGTCGAGCGCGCGCTCGAGCAGGGGCTCGGCCGGGACTATGCAGCGCAGCTCGCGACGGATCGCCGTGCGCAAATCGCGCCGGGTCTCGAGTGGCGGACGATCCTCGCGCCGTTCCCGATCCGGCACCCCGGCGTCGAGCGGATCCGCGACATCTGCTACGGCCGCGCGACCGCGGTGAACCTGCGGCTCGATGTCTATCGACCCGTCCCCGCGCCCTCCGAGCCGCTTCCGGTGTTCTTCTACGTGCACGGCGGCGGCTGGATGATCGGCACCAAGGACACGCAGGGGCTCCCGCTGATGGCGCACCTCGCGTCCCGCGGCTGGCTGTGCGTCAACGTGAACTACCGCCTCTCGCCGCATGCGACCTTTCCGGATCACCTGGTGGACCTGAAGCGCGCGCTCGCGTGGTTGCGTCTGCATGGCGCGGAGTACGGCGCCGACCCGAGCTTCGTCGCCGTCTCCGGCGGATCGGCGGGCGGGCACCTCGCCGCGCTGCTGGCGCTCACGGGCGGCGACCCCGAGTACCAGCCCGGCTTCGAGGACGCCGACACGCGCGTGCAGGCCTGCGTGCCGATCTACGGCGTCTACGACTTCGCGCACCCTGGCAGCACGTGGCGCCACGACCAGCTGTTGCCGATGCTCGAGCGACACGTCATGAAGACGACGCTCGAAGAGGATCCGAAGGCCTTCGAGAAGGCTTCGCCGCTCCACCGCATCGGTCCGGATGCGCCGCCGTTCTTCGTGGTGCACGGGGCGGCGGACACGTTGGTCCCACCCGAGGAGGCGCGGGTCTTCGCGAAGACGCTGCGTGAGCGATCCCGATCGCCGGTCGCCTATGCCGAGATTCCCGGCGCCCAGCATGCGTTCGAGCTGTTCCCGTCGATCCGCAGCCAGCTCGTGCGCAACGGCATCGAGCGCTTCCTGGCCTACGCGTGGAGCCAGCATCGGGAAGTCGGCTCGGGCTCCTAGACCACGTCGTCGAGGAATCGAGCGAGGAGCGGGTCGAAGCGGTCGGGAGCTTCCCAGAACGGCGCGTGCCCGAGGCCGTCGAGAAGCTGGACCTTGCCGTCCCAGAGCTGACGATAGGCGAGCGACTCCAGGTACGCGGGCGCGACGAAGGGATCTTCCGCGCCGCAGACGACCGCGAGCGGCAGCGGCGACGTCTCAGCGATCTCCCTCCCGTCGAGGTCCCGGCCGGCGAGGGCGGACTCCATCATCAGCCGGCGGAAGCGCCCGTCGGCTCGGCGGCACGCCGTGAGCATCCATGGCGCGAGCGGCACCTCGGCGCCGATCGCCTCCTGCGCGTACGCGCGAGCCTCGTCACCGCTGAACGACTCCCGGAACGTCAGCGCCATGTGCGGCGAGGGGCGGAACGCCTCGGCCATGTCGGCGGCGCCCGCGGGCGGCGCTCCGATGATGCACGCGGCGACGGTCCCGGGCCAGCGCGCCATCAACTCGAGGGCGATGTGTCCACCGAGCGACCAGCCGACGATGGTTGCGCGTTCGATCCCGAGTTCTGTGAGCAGCTCGATCGCGGCATCGGCAAACCCGTGGATCGAGTACGTGCGCTCGGGCTCCGGCGCATCCGAGCTCTCGCCGTGCCCGGGCAGGTCGAAGGCGATCCGCCGATGGCGCGCGAAACGCTCGCTCTCGAACTGCTTGGCAAAGACCTCCTTCGCCGACGAGTTGCCGTGGACGAACAGCACCACCGGTCCCGCGCCCCCGCTGTCGATAGAATGGAGCTGGCCGTGCGCGGTATCGATACTGCTCGCGGATGTCATCACGGTAGCGCTCTCCCTCGCTGGAGCGTTCAGTCTACGACGCCACGGGAGCCGGCGCCGACACAGCTCGGATGCGGCGAGACTCGCCGGATCGCAGCGCGCCGTGGCCGCGGTGCGATCCGACGCACTCGCGATAGCATCGGAACCGGATCCTCTCTGGCAGGATCAGGGGAGGAAGGAGCATTCCCATGCCGCCGATCGACCGCGCAGCCACTTGGATCGGCGCCGTGCGCAGGCTCCTGTCCCTCTCCCTCCGCCGGGTCTTTCGGGCCGGAGCCGTCGCCGCGCTGGGGATCCTCGTCGTCGAAATCTTCCTGCACGTCGCGCTCGGCGCGCGCGAGCTTCGGAATGGCTATCGGTGGTGGTACGCCTTCCTGCGACGCTCCCTGGATGCCGACTACGTGACGGTCTATCACGGAATGAATGATCTGTTCCAGCATGCGAACGGTGGCATGCGCGTGGTTCCGAAGCAGAACTACTCGGGTCGAGTCTTCGAGCCATTCGTGTACGAGGGCGATGCCTCCCGGGAGGCCTTGTGGCGAGAAGTCCTGCGCTCGCTCACGCGGCGGAGTCTGCTCGTCATGCTGATCCGCGAACAGAGGAAGGCCTTGTCGGGCGCGGATCGGGCATGGGTCCACGCGCCGGATCCGGCGGGTCTCGAAGCCTTTGCGATCCGGTATCGAGCGCTGCTCGACCAGATCGAGGCCAGTGGGAGTACCCCGATTCCGATGACCTTCGCCGTCGCCGATCCGGACGGCTCCGATGCGCCGGACCGGGAGAAGATCGAACGGAGCTTCGCGATCTGGCTCGAGGGTCAGGGGATCTCACTCGACGCGGGCCGCCAGATCCTCGAGCGACAGAACCAGGGCATCGCTGCGCTGTCCCATACACGCGGGGATTCGCTAGCCGACGTCGCATCAGCCGTCCCGGGAGATCGCCAGCACTTCATCGATGCGTGTCACCTCACGGTCGAGGGGGATCTTCGCATCGCCGAGACGCTGGCGGAGACGCTCATGCCGCTCATCGACGCGCTGCCGTCGAGCGGATGATTCCTTCAAGACAGCATCGTGGCCGCCAGCAGGAACGGGAGCAGAAGGATCGCGAGCGTCGTCAGGGAGAAGCCGATCGCCGCAGCGCTCCAGGCTGCCAAGGTCGCGCGTTCCACGATGCGGACCTGCCGGTCCGGTCCCGCGGAGAACGCGAGGCCGAGCCGGCTTCGCAAGTCGACGACGCGCGTCTCGAGCCACGCGTCATCCCACGGCTCGCGGTAGAGGTTGCTCGTCCTCCGCCCGCGGACGAAGGCGCGGGCCACGGCCTTCGGCGCGATGCAGAGGCCGATCGCCATCGCCCACAGATCGAGGATCCAGGCGGCTTGGTGGTCGGCGCAGCCGCTCGCGATCTCCCAGGCGGCGATCTCGCCTTCGCCCGTCCAGTGGGTCCCGTAGCCCGTCACCACGTGGTGGACGTCGTGATAGCGGACCGAGCGGACGCGAGAGGGCGTGTTGGGGATGCGCAGCGCGATCGGTCCCATCTGGAGCCGCACCCATTCCTCGCTGTAGCCGCCGTCGGCGGCGAAGCCGTTGTCGGCGAAGTAGCGGGTTCGGGCCTCGCCGAGCGTGGCGTCGTCATCGATCATCGTCGGATTTCCTTTCTCGTCGATCGGGCGGCGCGCGCAAACCTTCGACCTGCCAGCTCAATGCCTGGCGGAGTCGCTGCTCGGCGTCGTCACGCGAGACGACGCGGGATCCGAGCCACGCCTGCGTCCAGAACGCGTAGTGGGCGAACAGCGCATTCGCCGCGAGCGCAGTCGGCACGTCGCTGCGGATCTCGCGTCGGCTCCGGGCGCGCTCGACGAGCCTCGCCACCCGTTCCCCGTATTCGCGCGAGAGCGCTCCGAGACGCTCGGGTTCGTAAGGCCGGAAGAAGAACTCGCGCAGCAACGCTGCGGCGAGATCCGGTCGCGCTGCGTAGAAGCCGAGGAAGCGGCCGAAGAGTTCCATCAGCGTGTCCACCAGCGGCGCTTCGGGCCTCGCCTCGACGGCCGCGTCGGCTTCCGCGAAGAGCCGCTGCGATTCCTCCTCGAACACCAGGAACAGCAGCTCGCGCTTGTCGCGGGCGTACAGGAAGAGCGTCCCGAGACCCACCCGGGCGCGCGCGGCGATCTCGCGGGCGGTGGTTGCTTCGAATCCGAGGCGCTCGAAGAGCTCACGGGCGGCGCGCTGGATGCGGGTCCGTTTCTCGCGCTTGTTGCGTTCGCGCAGGCCCTCTCGGGGCTTGGATGGGCGGCGGGCGGCGGCTGCGGGCATGCGGGACTCCTCGAAGCCGAACGCACCCTATTATGAACACGTTCATAAAAATGGCAAGGGGCGGCCGGGCGCCCGCCACGCGCCCGACCCCTCCGCCCGCTGCGCCGCCGGGGGCCCGGCCCCGGGTCAGAGCATGAGACTGCCGTCCGACAGGGCCGACTCTCCGGCCGCATTGAACGCCGTGGCCCGGTGCGGCACGGCGCTCCCGCCGGAGCGGCGATAGACCAGCACCAGCTGCACGGTCGACGGATCGCCCGGCGGACGCTCGACGTTGGCGAGCCATTCGACGGTCGATGAAGCGCCGTCGGGACAGGACTGGAGGTACGAGACGACCTCGCGCCCCCCCGAAAAGAACGAGTTCGAGAGGTCGATCCGGCATTGGCGGACGTAGGAGGCCCCGGAGGATTTCCACAACCAGATGCCGTCCGTCGCACCCGTTCCGAAGTCCGACAGCTCCACGCGAACAGAGACCGAATCGCACGCGAGCAACGGCAACGCGCAGAGAGCCAGCGTCGCCGCCGCGCGTTGCCACGAACGTTTCATCACACCCCCACCTCCTTTGGGGGGCGGACGCTACATGGCGAACGTGACACGCTCCTCTCGTTCCGCTGAATGCTTTCGTCATGAACGCACTCGTCATGAGCACGTCGTCACCCACGGCGATGCTTCGCGACGCGGATGCGATTCCACGAGACGAGCAGCGCTCGCACGCGTGGCGTTTCGATGACGGACATCGCCGAGGCTCGTCGGCAGTCTGCTGGTTCGCGTTCGCGCGGACGGCCGCCGCTCAGGCGTTCGCGTCGTCCGGCCCCGCTGCACCCGGCCCGGGCTGCGCGGGCACGAAGCGCCGCTTGCAGTCCGTGCAGGTGCCGCGTTGGTCACAACGCGCGAGCCAGCACGCGTGCGGGGAGATCCGCGCGTCGAGCAGACGCTCCAGGTGGTCGATGCGCGAGCCCTTCACCAGCATCAGGTCGCCCGGTCCGAGACGGCCCTGCAGGAACGTGTGGAGCTCGAGCACGGTCTCGAACATCCGCAGCTCGCGGTCGCCTCCGTCGGGAACCTCTTTGCGCGCGCGCTGCGCCGAGGCGCCGACGAAGTACACGCGGTCGGCGATCTCGAGCGCCCGTCGCGCCACCTGGCGGTAGGGCCGGGCTGCCGACCCGCGATAGTCGGAGATCGTCCCGATCACGGCGACCTTGCGCCGCGCCCGCGCCTGCTCGAGCACGCGCAGACTCGCTTCGATGGTCCACAACGGGGCCTTGCGCGTGTCGAGCAGGAACGTGGCGCCGGACGGCACCTGGTGGGCCGTCATGCGATGGCGCCTCCCGCGGACGCCCTGCAGGCGCCGGACGGACTCGCACAGCGGAACGCCGCACGCGAGCCCCACGGCGATCGCCGCGAGCACCGGGTGTGCCATGTGCTCGCCGATCAGGCCCGTGCGCAACTCGAGCGACCGGTCGCCGTGCCGGATCGTCATCGCGAGGCGCTTCGGGAACGCGCACTGGACGTCGACGGCTCGGACGTCGGCTTGCGGCGAGAGCCCGAACGTCAATACGCGGGCGCGCGTCCGCTCGGCCATCGCGAGGACCGCCGGGTCGTCGGCGTTCAGCACGGCGCAGCCGCTCGCGGGCAGGCAGGCGACCAGCTTGCTCTTCTCTTCCGCGATCCCGGCCGGATCGCCGAACGCCTTCCAGTGGTCCATGCCGATCCACGTGACGACGCCGACGTTCGGCCGGAAGACGGCGAGCGGCTCATCGAGCGCCCCGGGTTGGTGGCCACTGATCTCCTGCACGCAGAAGCGGTGCAGCAGGCGCGTCGCGAGCACGGCGCGCGGAATGTGCGGGCCGGCGTTGCCGCCGAGCCCGCTGGCGTGGCCCCGCCCGAGCGCCGCGAGGACGTCCCCGATCAGCTTCGTCGTCGTCGTCTTCGCGACGCTGCCGGTGACGGCGACGAAGGGGCGACCGATCAACAGCCGGCGATAGATCGCAGCGGCGCGCGCGCGCCTGCGATCGCGGGGGGTGGGCGGACGGATCTGCAGCGCCACGGCGTCCGGAGGTTTGCCGTCTCGCAGCGCGGAGCGCAACCCGCGCCGGGACGGGAAGATTCCGCAGATGCGTCCTAGCCTTCGCGGCCGCACTGGAGGCATCGGGGGGGCCGGGCATGCTCGACGACTATCAGGCCATCTTCACGGAGCGCGGGGGGCCTACCACGAGGCGATGACGCGCTGGCCCATGGCGCGTGAGGAGGAACTCACGCTCCTCCTGCGGATCCTGCGCCCGCAACCGGGCGAGCTACTCGTCGACGCGCCCGCCGGCGGCGGCTACCTGGCCGCGTGGCTGCCGCCTGGCGTCCGCTATGTGGCCGTGGAGTCGGCGAGGCCCTTCTTCGCCCGCTGTCCGCAGGACGCGCGGCATCGACGGGGGTTCTGTCCCCTTCCAAGATCGAGCTGCCCGACGCCTCGGCCGACGTCGCGACCAGCCTGGCAGGGCTGCACCACGAACCCGATGTCGAGGCGGTCCTCACGGAGCTCGCGCGTGTGCTGAGATCTGGCGGGCGGCTCGGGATCGCCGACGTCCGGCGCGATTCCGCGCCGGACCGGTTTCTGAACGGCTTCGTCCACGCGCACAGCCGCCTCGGTCATCGCGGCGCGTTCTTCGACGACACGCTCGCCGATCGCTTCGGCGACGCCGGAGTGCGCGACGTGACGCTGTCCTCGGAGCCCCTGCGCTGGCGCTTCCCCGATTCGACGTCGATGGTCTCGTTCGTACGACTGCTCTTCGGCATCGATCGCGCGACGGACGCGGAGATCGGCGCGGCGATCGACGAGCTGCTCGGCACCGAGCCGCTTCCGGGAGGCCGCTTGGCGCTGCGTGGGGAGCTGCTCACGGCGACGGGGCGCAAGGCGGGCTGACGGGGCATGGCGAATCGCTGGAGACCCCTGCGGCTCTGGCTGGCGGACCGGCTCTATGCGGCGACCCGCCGCGCCGGCGGCCGCCGGGTTGTTCGAGCTGCGCCGCGTCGGCTTCGTGCCGCGCGACCCCGCCCGCTATGCGCTCTTCGTGCCGTGGCTCCAGGATCCCCTGCGCGAGCGGTTCCCGGAGGCCTACGAGTCGGCGCGACGCGCGCAGGAGGCGATCCGGAACGCCGATGGCGCCGTCGTCGATCCCGTCGAGAACCGGTCGCACTCGATCGAGTCGGTGGCGTCGGCGAAGCTGCGCGCCGCGGGGATCCCGATGCCCGCGGTCGTTCCGCTGCCGGAATCGCGCACGCTGCCTGCGGCTCTCGACTTCCCGGTGATCGCGCGCGAGGATCGCCGTCACGGCGGTCCGATGTTCCTGTGTCGCGACGAGCAGGAGCTGGCGCGCGTGCCGTGGCACGAGCTGCGCGTCCCCGTCCTCGCTGCCTTCCGCGACGTGCGCAGCGACGACGGCCTGTTCCGCAAATGACGCTACGTGGTGGCGATACCAACGCCCATGCGTCGAGCGCCTGTACGCAACGCTCTGCAGCGACTGGCTCGATCGCGCCGGATTCGCCGGGGACCGTCCGGCGCTCCTCACGAGCCGAGGATACGCGTCAACCAGCGGGAATGCCGCGCCGGGCGATCGTCGAGGGAGACCAGGGCGGCGATGACGCGATCAGCGAACCATCGCTTGGCCGGGCGCTGGGCTTCGTTGTAGCGACGTGGCGCGGACAACAACGTGGGGTTCGTGTTGATCTCCCAGATCTGGAGCTCCCCGTCGAGCAGCGCGTAGTCCACTCGGCCCCACTCGATGCGCGCCAGTCGGAACAGCTCGCGCAGCCGATCCTCGTGTGGATTGGCGAGCTGGAACGCGCGGTTCTCGGCGATCATCGCCGGCTCGGCGAGGCTCGGCGCCTTCACCTCCCACGCGTGACCGAACATCACGTGATGGGCCAGCACGCGCTCCCCGACGACCGTCGCCGCATACTTTCGATAGATCGCATCTGCGCCGATCGTGTCGAGGAACTCGACGATGAGCAGCTCGTCGTCGCACCGGCCCGCGTCGCGCAGGTCGGTGAGTGCCGCGTCCAGGCTCGCCTCGTCGGGGAGCAGCGGCGTCAGAGCCCCGCGGTGCTCGAGCAGGTCGCGGACGAACACCGGGAAGCGCAGGTCCGCGCGCGGCTCGTCGAGCCGGCGCACGTCGAAGCGGTTCCATCCGCGCTCGCGGAGCGCGCGCAGCAGCTCGAATCGGCGCATCGAGACACCCGGACGGTTCAGCAGCCGGACCCGGTCGCCGCGCGCGGCCAGCGCCGCCCACAGCTCGGCGGCGCTCGCCGTCGTATCCGGCGGCAGCCGGTCGACGTCGGCGAAGACGAAGGTGCCGTCGGGCAGCGCGGAGGCTCGCGGGTGATCCTCGTACGCGAGGATGCGGACGCGGCGCCGCAGCGGCGCACCCCAGTCTTTGAGGAACAGCCTCATCGGGGCGAAGCGGTTCGCTGCCGTCAGGTAGTGGATCATGGCTCCTCGTCGCCGCGCAGGGTCCCGACCCGCGGCGCGGGCCGCAACGTCGACGCCGGCTCGAGGGGTCCGCCTCGACGCCCGCCGGCCCCGGCGCTACCCGTCGCCGGCGTGCGGATACTCTCTCGGATCCCGGCGCTCCGCCGCCGCGCACCCGTGCGCAGTGGCCACGTCGCGATGTTCCATCACGGCCGCTGCGGGAGCAGCGTGCTCGGCGATCTCCTCGACCAGCACTCCGGGCTGCGCTGGGACGGCGAGGTCTTCAACTTCTTGCGCTCGTTCTGGACCGAGCGGGCGACGCCGGCCGATCGCGCCGATCCCCTCGGCGTGCTCGAACGACGGCTCGGCAGATCGCGAAAGCCGCTCTACGGATTCGAGTGCAAGTTCTACCACGCGCGGCTGATCGGATTCTCGCTCGACGACCTGGTTCCTGCGCTCGAGCGCCTCGGCTTCACGAGGTTCATCGTGCTCGATCGCCGCAACACGCTGCGCAAGGTGGTGTCGAGCCTGGTTGCCAGGCGGCGGGGCTCGGCTCGGGTGCCCGCCGGCGTCGCCGTGCCGCTGCTCCGCGTGCACGTCCCCATCGACGCGGTTCCGATCGATTCGACGTGCAAGCCGCTCGTCGAGCTGCTGCGCGAGTATCAGGACGGCGTGCGCCGGATCGAAGCGCTGCTGGCCGATCGGCCGGTGCTGCGGCTCCGCTACGAGGACGATTTGGCGCAGGATCCGCTGGCTGGCTACCGTACCGTGTGTAGTTTTCTCGGTCTTCGCGTCGAGCAACCGCAGATCCGGCTCGGCCGCACCACGCCATATCCGTGGCGACAGGTGGTCGAGAATCCCGAGGCGGTCGTCGCCGCGCTCGCGGGGACCGAGTTCGCCTGGATGGCGTCGGAGGACTGATCGAGGCGCCATGACGAGCATCCTCCGGGTCTACTTCGCGAGCTCGCCGTGGCGATCGCTGGCGATCGTCGGCTGCCTGCTGCTCGCGGCGCTGTTCGAGGGCGTCGGCGTCGCGGCGCTGCTGCCGCTCGTCACCGTGGCGGTCGGCGATGCCGCGGACATCGGCGCGTTCGGCGCCGCCGTGACGGACATCCTGGCGCGGCTCGGCATCGGACAGTCGCTCGGCATGCTGCTCGGAGTCGTCGCCGGCGCGCTCGTGCTCAAGTCGCTCGTCCAGGCCGGCGCGATGGTGTACGTCGGATTCGCAGCGGCCGAGCGCGTCACCGAGCTGCGGCGCGACGTCGTTGCCGCGCTGCTCGAAGCGCGTTGGAGCTTCCTGCTGCGCCAGCGCATGGGCCGGCTGTCGACGGTCCTGGCGAGCGAGTGCAGCCGCGCCGGCGAACTGTACGTGCAGACCGGCACGCTGTTGGCGCTGTCGATCCAGTTCCTCACCTATCTCGGCGTCGCGCTGTTCGTCTCGTGGCAGGTCGCCCTCGCCGCGCTGGTCCTCGGCAGCCTCGTCATGGTCGGGCTGCGCTCGTTCGTTCGGTACGCGCGGCGCAACGCCGCGAAGGCCGTCGCCGTGCAGCGGCGACTGCTGTCGATCTTCCTCGACGCGCTGCGCAGCGTGAAGCCGCTGAAGGCGATGGGTCAGGAGCGGGTCTTTGCCGCGCTGCTCAACCGCAACATCTCGCGCGCCCGGCGCCTGCAGCGACGCGCCGCGCTGAACCGGGAGGCGATGTCGAGCATCCAGGAGGCCGCCGGCACGGTGATCCTGTGCGCGGCGTTCTATCTGCTGTGGACGATGCGCGTGGCGCCGCTGCCGGAGCTGCTGGTGTCGTCGTTCCTGCTGGTCCGGATCCTCGGCATGCTCGGCAAGCTGCAGAAGGCGTATCAGCGAGCCGTCGTTCTCGAGCGCGCCCACACGGCGACCGCCGAGCTGATCGAACACGCCCAGCGCGAACTCGAGCCCTCGGAGGGGACGCGCGCGCCGCGCTTCGAACGCGCGATCCGCTTCGAGAACGTCGAGCTGCGTCACCTCGATGCGCTCGCGCTCGAGGACGTCACGCTCGACATCCCGGCCAGCCGCTGCACCGTGTTGCTCGGTCCTTCGGGCGCCGGCAAGACCTCGATCGTGGATCTCGTGCTCGGGCTCTACCGCCCCACGGAGGGACGCGTGCTCGTGGACGACTGCCCCCTCGAGGACTTCGACCTGCACGCGTGGCGGGCCGGCATCGGCTACGTGCCGCAGGAGCTCGTGCTGCTGCACGACACGATCCGCGCCAACGTAGCGCTCGGCGACGAGACGCTCACGGATGCCGACGTACTGCGCGCGCTCGAACAGGCCGGAGCCGCCGGGCTGGTGGCTGATCTGCCCGAGGGTCTCGACACGCGCGTCGCAGAGGGGGGCGCCCGATTCTCGGGCGGCGAGCGCCAGCGCATCGCGCTGGCGCGTGCGCTCGTCCGCCGGCCGCAGCTTCTGATCCTCGATGAGATCACCAGCGCGCTCGACGAGCACACCGCGTGCGAAGTGGCGGAGCAGATCCGCGCGCTCGTCGGAACGACGACCGTCCTTGCGATCACCCATCGCCCCGAGCTGCTCGCCATCGCCGACGTGGTTCACCGCATCGAGAAGGGGCGGGTCGCCGAGACCGAGCGACCCGGGCGCAGCGCCGACCGGAGCGGGGCGTGAAGGTCGCCGTCTGCATCTGCACCTGCGACCGCGAGGTGCTGCTGCGGGAGTGTCTCACGGCCGTGTCGAGCGCGCTGCGGACGGCCCCGCCTGTTGCCGAGGTCGCCCTCTTCGTCGTGGACAACCGTCCCGGCGGAGGCGCGGCGGCCGTGTGCGAGGCGCTGCGGGCCGAGCTTCCGTGCCCGCTTCGCTACGCGGCAGAGCCGGAACGCGGCATCTCGTTCGCGCGCAACCGCGCGGTGGCCGACGCGCTCGCGTGGGGCGCCGACGTGGTCGCCTTCCTCGACGACGACGATCTCCCGGATCCCGAGTGGCTGCTGCGGCTGCTCGCACGGCAGCGCGAGACCGGCGCCGATCTCGTGTTCGGGGCGTGGCGCTGGCCCGCGGACTTCGCGCCGCGGTCCTGGCAGCGGGGCATCAAGTTCTTTCACGCGGCGGACTTCGAGAAGCGCAACCGCTTCGGGCTGCCGGCGGCGGCCGGGACCTTCAACGTGGCGATCGGACGCTCGCTGCTCGAGCGGATGGCCGGCAGCGGCCCGCCGTTCCGACGCCAGTTCGCGCTGGCCGGCGGCGGCGATACGGACTTCTTCGTACGCGCTCACGCGGGCGGAGCCCGCCACGCCGTGGCAGCGGACTCGCTGGTGGTCCGCCGTTGGGAGCCCGAACGGACGACCCTGTCCGGCGTGCTGCGACGCGCGTTCCGGGTCGGCAACACGAGCGCCCTCCAGGACCGCGAAGCAATGAGTCCCGCCGACTGGCAGCGGAAGCGCCGGCGCGTCGCGCTCCGCCTCGCGCGCGCGCTGCTCGTGGCGCCGCTGCACGTGCTGCCGCCGCATCGCTTCGCACGGCATGCGTTCACCATCGCGAGGCTGTCGGGTGACGCCTACGGGCGCTGGTTCGGCGGTGCGTTCCGTTACTATGACGGCGGCGCGCCGGGTTCGCCCGCGCGCGCTTCGGACCCGAACGCGAGCTCGCGATAGCGCGCGAATGCGCGCTCCACCGAGAAGTGTCTCGCGCGGCCGATCAGCCGTTCGCGCGCCGGCGGGTCGGCGAGGGTTTCGAGGATCGCCTTGCCCAGCGCCGTGGCGTCTCCGACGGGGACGAGCGGGCCGTAGCGGCCGTCCTCGAGGATCTCACGCGGGCCCGTGGGGCAGTCCGTGCTCACGACCGGCGTGCCGCACGCCATCGCCTGGATCAGCACCCCCGGAAGCCCCTCGTAGCGCGACGACAACACGAACAGCGCGGCGCGCGCCATGTACGGAAACGGGTTCTGCACGAAGCCGACGAGGCGGAGGTCGTCCCGGATGCCGAGTTCGTCGGCGAGCGCGAGCAGGTGCTCGTAGCGTCGCTTCCGGCTCCGCCCGATCTGCTGGCCCAGGATCACGAGCCGGCACGGCCGCTGTCGGCGAACGTCCGCAAACGCACGCAGCAACGTGTCGAAGTCCTTCTGGTCCGAGCTGCGCCCGGCGCTCAGCACGACGGGCGGCTCTCCCGGGTCGAACCACGGATCGTCGAGCGGTTCACGCGAGGCCGCGTCGAACTCGGGTCCGATGACGGGGTTGTGGATCGTCAGGACCTGCTCGCGCGGAAGCTCGAGCTGAGCCGCCACATCGTTCGCGAGGTCGTGGGAGACGGCGACGACGTGCGTGGCGCGGCGGTAGCACCGCTTCATCAGCGGAAGTAGCTGGCGGAACCGGAGTTCGGGCTGGTCCGCGAGCTTCGCCGAGATCGAGATCCGCTCGGTGACGATGGTGCGGGTGGCCCCGCCGCTCGCCCGAGCGGCCAGTACCGCCAGGAGATTGATGCGCGGCGTCGCCGAGATCAGACACGCCGGGCGCTCCATCGCCAGATACCGCGTCAGCGGAGGCAGGCAGTGTGCCTCGCGCAGCCAGCGGCTCCCGAGGATCTGGTCGATGGCGACGGCGGCAGCGACGTAGGCGCCGCTGGCCATCGCGAGGCGACACGTCGCGAGTGCCCCTCCGGGATCGGGCGAGAACAGTCGGACGCGCGGCGGGACCGCCTGCACGAGTTCGCCCTCGTTCCGGCACACGAGAAGATCGGCGTCGTAGCCGTGGCGGGCGAACTCTCCGGCGAGCGCCAGCGTCATCCGCTGGACGCCGCCTCCTTCGAGGTTGTCGAGCAGGAACGCAATGCGGCGTGTCTCTCGCGGGCCGGCCGGCGCCGTCACGTACGGGTCGTGCGTTTCCAGGTTCCGTGCCCCGTTCCCCGGGGCATGGCCCCGAACTCGAACCTTCCCTACCGAACTGCGAAGCCCGCCCGCGCGAAGTCGAATGCGAGCGGGGCGCATGCGCCGTTCTCGGCCGCGCGTAGCTCGGCGTTGCCGAGCGGCCGCCCGAACTGCGCGTTGCGCATGTGGATCCGGAGGCGACCCTGCTCGACCGTGAGCGACGCGAGCAGAGCCCAGTCGTCGTTCGCGAGGGTCTCGTCCTCGAGACCGGCGACGCCGGCGATCATGTGATCCCACTCGTCGTCGACGACCGTCGCGCACGCGGCGGCGATCGCGTCATCGATGCCGCCGCGGCCGGCGAGCGAACACCCGGACGTGTAGAGCGTGCAGTAGCCGCCCTCGGTGAAGGCTTCGGCGCGCCGGCCGAGAGCTCCGTACTGTTCTCGGTGTCGCTCGCGCAGCGCCGCGAGCGCGCGGTTCTCCGGCCATTCCGCGGCCTCGAGTCGCGCGGCGTGGAGCGGCGGGTCCGCCGCCGTTCGCAGCTGGTCGTAGACGCCGGCGAAGGCCCGGAAGTGCGCGGTTTCGGTCTGGATGCCGTCTGCGAGCGCCGTGAGCACGGCCCGCTCGCTCTCCGTTCCGATCCGGTGGGCGAGCGTTTCGAGTGCCCGCACGCGCGGCAGCACGCCATCGAACAGCTCCTTGCGGCACTGCCGCGCGAGCCACACGAGGTCCGTCTCGCGCGTCCGCATCGGGGCGTCCCAGTAGGCCTCGAAGACGGCGGCTTCGCCGGCCCAGAGCGGTGCGTTCGCGGCCACCAGCTCGCGCAGTCCGTGCGACGGCGCGAAGCGCAGCTCGGCGACGCTGCTCACCGGCGGATCGCCACGAGCTCGGCGTAGTGCGCGCCTTGCAGGGCACCCGGCGCCGCCTCGGCACTCGTCAGGGCACCGGCGATCGTCCGCACCTCGAGATGCTCGATCGCGAACCCGGCCCCTTCGACGAGCGCGACCAGCTCCTGCTCCGTTCCGACCGGGTGTGACACGCCCGCCGCGGCGAAGCGACGCGCGCGGGCAGCGATCTCCGCGGGATCGAGTGCGAGCGCCGGGAGGCGACGCGCCGCGGCCTCCGCGCGCGCGGCGAACGCCTCGGCCTGCGCCGGCGAGGCGCTCGGCTGCGCGTCGCCGTCGGGATCGATCCGCGTGACGGTCACCAGCGCTCCGCCGGGCCGGAGCGAAGCGCGCCAATGGCGCAGGACGTCCGCCTGCGCCGCAGGCGGGAAGCTGCGCAGCACCGAGTGCGTGCAGACGACATCGAAGGCCTCGGGCTCGTGATGGGCGAGGAGGTCGGCGGCCACCGTCCGCACCGGGACGCCCACCTGGGCGCCGTACCACGCACACAGCAGCAGGGGCGTGGGACACCAGTCGACGACGGTCGGCTCGACGGCGAGATCGGCGGCCCGATGCGCCGAGACGACGAGCTCGAGCATGGCGGAATCCGCCGCGGCGCTGATCAACACGCGTCGCGGACGCGACGAGGACTCACCCCGAGCGAGGAAACGCGAGAAGAACTCCGCGTGGCGCTGCGGCGTCGCGGCCAGGCCGAGCCGGCGCAGATCCTGCCAGACCCCATGGAGCGCCGCGCAGGAATCATGGCCGAGCTTCGTCGCGCACAGCTGCGCCGCCAGCACCCGAGCGAGGGGGGCCGCCGCTTCGAGCCGTTCCCGCTCGTCGCCGCTCGGAAGGGTCGCCGGAATCATGCGCTCGCAGCATACCACCGGGTGTCGCGATCGGCGGCAGACTCAGCGAGAGAGCGGCGTCAGGCACCCGCCCCGGATCATGCAGCCGAAGCGCGCCAGCGTATCCGGCAGGACCTGGCGTTGTGTCACGTAGCCGACGTGCTCATGCGGGCGCTCGAGGTCGAGCCGGATCGCCCACAGCGGATCGATGCGGTCCGGCAGCATCGCGTAGCGGAGGTCGCCGATCAGCACGCCGTGGTCGGCGGGCAGTCGCACGAGCCAGCCGGCCGAGAAGTGCTCGAAGCGCGCGACGTCGCGAGCGTGGCGGTCGTCTGCTCGGAGCGCCGGGACGTCCCGGTGCGGCACGAAGCGGGGCGCCGTCGCGACGGGGCTGACGCGATCGGGACCGAACACGCCCGGCCGCAGCGCCACCACGTGCAGCGTGTCGCCGGTCTGCCAGACGCCGCGCCACAGCAGCAGGTTCGCGAACGACGGCTTGGCGCCCCCGCGATCGACGACGCTCCCGTGCTCCGCGGCGACGCGAGCCAGCAGCGCCTCGGCGCGCTCGCGCTGCACCCAACCGATGCTCAGGTACGCGAGGGCGAGCGCGACGGCCGCCTGGCCCCAGTGCGGCGAGCGCCGCGTGAGCGCAACGATCATCAACGCGAGCACCGGCAGCGTGAAGCCGGGATCGACCACCGACACGACGTTCCACGCCACACGCCGATCCGAGAACGGCCACAGCAGCTGCGTGCCGTACGTCGTGCACGCATCGAGCAGGCCGTGCGTCGCGTAGCCGAGCACGCAGAACAGGACGAGGCGGCGCGGCGGGAGCCAGCGCCGCAGCACGGGCCACAGCAGCAGCGCGGCGAGCGCTCCGCCGATCGGGATGAACGCCAGCGCGTGGGTGAAGTGCCGGTGGTAGTCGAGGAACAGCAGCGGATCCTGGGCGGAGCGGATGAACACGTCGATGTCGGGAAGCAGGCCGGCCGAGAAGCCGGCGACGCTCGCCGCGCGCAGCTCCGCACGTCGCGCCACGCTCTGCGCCGCGATCGCGCCGACGACGCCCTGGGAGAGAGGATCCACGCAGCCATGCCCTCGTTGGAGCGCGGAGGCTAGCCGACGCTACGCTCGCCGCGGGCAGTGGTCTGCCGAGAGAGGGCCGACATGTCGTCGCTGCTCGAAGAGGTCTGGGGGCAGCAGCGGCTCGCGGCCGTCGTCTACGACGCGGTCGTGCAGAACAGCGTCCTCGGCCCCCTCGCGGCGAGAGCCTTGTGGGGGTTCGAGCTCGGCAAGCTCTTCGCGAGCATCGAGCGCATCCGCGAGGCGGCGCCGGGTACCCGCGTGCTCGACGTTCCGTGTGGCGGCGGGCTCGTTCTGAACGCGCTGGCCCCGGACCATCGGCTGGCCTACGTGGCGCTCGACTTCTCGCCGGTGATGCTGTCCCGTGCGCGCGCGCGAGCGGCGCGGCTCGGCCTCGCGACGATCCGGTTCGAGCGCGGCGACGTCGGATCGCTGCCGTTCGGCGACGGATCGTTCGATCTGTGTCTCACGTACAACGGGCTGCACTGCTTCCCGGATCCCGCCCGCGCGCTGCGCGAGCTCGGCCGCGTGACGGCGTCCGGCGGCCGCCTGCGCGGGACGACCGTCGTGCGCGGCGCCGGCGGTCGCTTCGATC
>JBDIVR010000023.1:0-64457 GCA_039794265.1 Myxococcota bacterium | reverse complement strand
GACCTGCTACCCGGCGCTCCAGCGCCTACCGGGACCGGACTCTCACCGGTTGGAGACGCGCAGCAAGCCGCCCAATCCCGCACAGGGAAGCCCAAGCGGAACTCGGAGACGTCACGGCGCACCATGCAAATACCATACCGGTCTTGTCCGCGAGGAACAACCGGGAAATGCATCCAGCGAGCTCTGCAGTGCGAGGGAGAGTGGACCGCCGCCGGCTGGGGTCACCGGGGCTCGTGACCGAAGATCGTCCGGAACGGCTCGCGCTCCACGACCCAGTGGGCCGGACGGACGAGGAGCCAATCGAGCGCCACCCCGACAGGGTGCAACAAGTACGCAGCGATGCGTGCCGGATGGGCAGCGCGGCGCGCGTCGTGATCGTTCGCGCGAGCGTCTCCCGGCATCGCCGCGGCGAGCGCCAGGAACAGCAGCGCCGGGGCCACCGCCGAACCGAGCCGACCGAGCAGCCGACCGAGCAGCCGACCGGGCCGACACCAGCGGCGAAGGGTACTGGGAACGGGCGTCGTTCGATCGGGACCGGGCATCGGCATCTCCTTCCGAGCGCGGACGAGGGAACGGTAGCGCGTCTGCGCCCACCGCATCAGGGCGCCCCGCGAGCCAGCGCCGCCTCGGTGAACAGATCGTCAGGCAGCGGACGTTCGTAGTCGACATCGCGGAACTCGAGGCGCGTGCGATGACCTGTCCGGAGATTCGTGGCCTCGATGGTGTGGGGCGTCCAGACTCCCTGCACCGGGCGGATGTCCGTGATCCGGATCGTCTTGATCCGCTCGCCGCGCGGATCCCAGTATTCCCCGAAGCGCGGGATCCAGAGTTCCGCATCGATGCGCAGCAGCACGCGGCCGTAGCCGAGCTCGCGCGCGGTGCGCTCGTCCACCGGGGTGGCCTCGACGACGAGGCAGGCGGCGCCATCCACCTCTTCCTCGCCGACCGTGCGCCAGCGGTAGTCCTCGATCGAGACCCGTGTCTCCTTCTTGATCTCCTCGAAGCTGAGATCGGTGCCGAGAAACGCGCGGCCGCGCTCGGACATGGCGACGCGGCGGGATTTCCGCAGCTCGGGAAGGAACAGCCACTGCGCGTCGCCCTGCGCCGGATCCGGATCGTCCCAGGTCAGCAGCGCGGTGCCCTTCAGGTTTGCCGGCGCGTCGAAGAACAGGACCGAACGACGCTCGCCGCCCGCGAAGTCGCGCCGGAACGAACGGGTCTCGCGGATGCGGCGGAAACCGCTCTTGTCGACGAGCTCCATGACGAGCACGCGCGACACGCTGTCCCCGTCGTCACGAGCATTCACGCGCTGCACGATCTCGGCGCCATCGAGCAGATCGCCCTCTGCCACCGCGGGCATGCCGGACAGCAGCAGCGCCGAGGACGCGAGGAGCAGGGGAAGCGACTGCTTGCGATCCACGCTGGGCAGCCTACCGTGCGTCCGCATCCGGCCGCGTATACCACCACGCCCAGGCAATGAACACGGCCTGGAACGGCAACCGCACCCAGTTGAGCAGGCCGGCGCCCTCGCTGCGACCCCCGAGCGGGATGTTCTCGAACGCGATGTACAGATTGGCCGGGAACACGGCGATCAGCAGCGCGATGAGGCCCCACGCCGCGAGTCGTCGCCAGCGCGGAATCAGCACCGCGATCCCGAGCCCCACCTCGGCGACTCCGGACACGAACACCAGCCCTTCGTGCCACGGAAACACCGGAGGCATCATCGGCAGATAGAAGCCCGGATCGCGAAAATGGTTGATGCCGGCGAAGACATAGAATGCCGCCATCACCCAGAGCAGGATCCTCTTGATCGGACTCACGGTTCCTCCAGTGGGGGCGGCGAGAAGCCGCCGAGGGTCGCCTCGACACACGCCGCCGCCTTCAGCGCCAGGTCCTCGCGCCACGGCGGAGCCACGAGCTGGACGCCGATCGGCAAGCCTTCGGGCGAGGTGCCGGCACGGACGACGGCGCCGGGCCAACCGCTCAGGTTCCACGTCATCGTGTAGCCGAACGACGCCAGGTGCGCGTCACTCTCGCCATGGCGCAACGCCGCCTGCGCATGGGGCGGCGATACGACGAGATCCGTCGTCTGACTCCACGCCAACAGCTCGGTGCGGAAGCGATCCCATTGCTCGAGCGTACGAACGCGCTCCGCGGCAGTCGGAGCCGGGACCTGCGCGAGACGCGCGAGAGAGCTGTCCTCGATGCGCGTCCCGCAGCGCTCGAGCAAGCGTTGGATCCCGGCGCCGCCGTCCATCAGCAAGACCGCCGAGAACAGCCGCTGCGAGTCGGCGACGCCCGGGGGCCGGCGCTCTTCGACGCGCGCGCCGGCCTGCGCGAGCGCATCGGCAGCGGCGCGCGCGGCGGCGGCCACGGCGGGGTCCGGAGTCGCGACGCCGTTGTCGAGCAGCAGCGCCACGCGCAATCCCTCGACGGAACCCGGACCGAGATCGCCGAGCAGAACCGGCGCGACGAAGGGATCGCGACCGTCGGCGCCGGCGAGCAGGCGCAACACCAACGCGAGATCCTCGACACGCCGGGCGAGCGGGCCCACCTGCGTCAGCAGATCCGCGGAGCCGCCGGGTCCGATCGCATGTCCGGCCCGCGAGACGCGCCCGCTGGTCGGCCGGAGGCCCGCGATGCCGCAACAGTGGGCCGGCAGCCGGATGCTGCCTCCGGTATCGCTCCCGATGTCGAACGCGGCGCCGCCACTCGCGACGATCGCCGCGGCCCCGCCACTCGACCCCCCCGGCGAACGCGTGACGTCCCAGGGGTTGCAGGTCCGCTCGTAGATCGGATTCCACGTCTCGAAGCCGAGCGTCAGCTCCGGCGTGTTGGTCCGGCCGATGACGATGGCGCCCGCGGCGCGCAGCCGCGCGACGGCCGTGGCGTCCGTGTCGGGCCGGAAGCCCGCGCGGCCCGGCGTGCCCCACGTGGAGACCCGGCCGGCGACATCGAACGAGTCCTTCACGGTGATGGGAACACCATGGAGCGGTCCGCGCCACGCGCCGGCGGCAGCCTCGCGGTCCGCGCGCTCGGCGTTGCGGCGCGCGCCGTCGGCGTCGAGCTCGACGACCGCGTGCAGGCGGGCATTCACGCGCGCGATGCGCGCGAGGCACGCGTCGACGGCATCGCGCGCGGAGAGCTGGCGCGACCGGATCGCGTTCGCGATCGCGCACGCGGACGCGACGTGAAGGTCGACGGTCAAACGCGCCGCCGCAGGGCCGCACGGGCACCCACTGCAGAGCGGCGCCGGCTCATTCGCCGCCCGCGACGAAGCTCCGCTCGGCGAGCGTACCGAGCGCAAAGTGCCGGTAGAAGCCGCGAAAACATCCCTGACAGCGGGTCGAATGCGCGAGCGCGCGCGGCGTTGCCGTGCGGCGGACCTCCTGGCGGAAGCTGCCATCCTCGAAGAGTTCGTAGTGCGCCCAGCCGCCCGGATAGTCCTTGGTGCAGTGCACCTCGACGAACGGCGCCGCGCCGGACTCCCGGTAGCGACGCACGCGGTTGCGATGCGTGTGCCCGATCAACACGCCCTTCACCTGGGGATTCGCGCCGATCCGCTCGAAGAACCGCACGGAGTGTTCGGGATCCATCCCGATCGAGTTGGGATAGCTGTCGCGGTGCTCGGGCGGCACCGGCTGGTGATGCATCAGCAGCAGCGTCGGCGTCCCGAGCTCCCGGGTCTCCGCGAGCGCCTCGGCGAGCCATTCCTGTCGATCGTCGCCGAACACGCCGTGATGATCGCCCGGCAGCGCGGTCTCGAGCAGCAGCAGCCGCCAACCGCCGAGCTCGACGGCCCGCGGCGCCGCGGGCTGGCCGAGCAGCGCATAGCCATCGACGTCGCCGGCTCCGTTGTGGCGGCCGTAGTAGTCGTGGTTGCCGAGGAAGACGTGATGCGGCATCGCGAAGCCCGCGAAGGTCTCGCGGGCCCACGCGAACTGCTCCGGAAGTCCGCGGTCCGCGATGTCGCCCTTCACGAAGGCCGCGTCGACGCCGGCCGCGTTGATCTCCGCGACGGCGTCCTCGTTCATCGTCCGCCAGTACGGGAGCTCCGTGTCCTCGGCGCGGATCAGCGGAAACCCGGGCTCCTCGTCGCCATATTCGTGGTCGGCGGTGAGGCGACCGCCGAACCGCGGCTCCCCGAAGTGCAGGTCGTTGAGCGTCGCGAAAGTCGCGGTGCGACGAGCGCCCGGGGCCGGCAAGGTCCGGACCTGCTCGGGCCAATGACCGTCGCGTGCGGCCGCTGCTGCACCTGCAACCTCGATGTCGAGCCGCAGCTCGCGGTCCGCGGGGAGCTCGTCGATGCGCACGAGGCGGGTGCCGGCGGGACCCTCGGACACCGCGCGCAGTTCGCCATCGACGAGGATGCGCGCCGGTGCCGCTGCCGGCCCATCGTCGTCCTCGACGCGGAAGCAGAGCGTCAGGCTCTCGTGGGTGACACCGAACACCTCGGGATCGCGGATGTGGAGCGGCATGGCGGCACGCAGGATATCACGCGCCGCGCTCGCGCAGCGCCTTGGCCATCCGCTCGAGAATCTCGCCGAGCAGCGCCCGCGAGGTCGCGAAGTTCAGCCGCGCAAAGCCCTCCCCAGGCGGCCCGAAGGCCTCCCCGGCCGACAGCGCCACCCGCGCGTGCTCGAGGAACCAGCGCTGGGGCGACGGCGCCAGCCCGAGGGCGCGGCAGTCGAGCCACGCCAGATAGCTCGCCTCGGGCGGGCGGAACCGGATGTCCGGCAGCTCCGCTGCGACGAACTCCGCGACGAACGCGCGATTGCCCTCGAGATAGCGAAGCACCGCATCGAGCCAGGGCTGGGACTCGCTCCAGGCCGCCGCCGTGGCGGCGAGCCCCAGGGACCCGACGCCGCCGCGCACGTGACCCGGCAGCGAGCAGAACCGGCGCTGGAGCTCCGCGCTTCCGAAGTGCGCGAGCGCACAGCGCAGACCCGGAACGTTGAACGCCTTCGTCGCCGAGGTCAGCGTGATCGTGCGCGCTTCGACCTCGGGCGCCAGCGCAGCGAACGGCAGATGGCGCCGGCCGGGATGGAGCAGGTCGGCGTGGATCTCGTCGGAGACCACCACGAGGCCGTGACGCAGCGCCACCTCCGCGAGCACCTCCAGCTCGCGGCGTTCGAAGACGCGACCGGTGGGGTTCTGGGGATGACACAGCAGCAGCACGCGCGTGCCGGCGTCGATCGCGGCGCGCAGCCCGTCGAAATCGATCTCCCAACGCGGCGCGAGCTCGGGAGCGGCGGAATCCGGCGCCTCCACGAGCGGGTTCTCGACCAGACGCCGTCCGGTGTCGCGTACCGCGTGCAGGAACGGCGGATACACGGGCGTCTGCACGACGACGCCCTCCCCGGGCGCTGCGAAGCGATCGAGCGCGACGTAGATCCCCTGGACGACGTCGGTCAGCACGAGCGCGCGCTGCGGGTCGATCCGCCAGCCGAAGCGGTCCTGCATCCGCGCGGCGAACACGGCCGGCAGATCCTGCGGCCGCGGGTTGATCGGGTAACCGAGATCGTCGTAGGCCAGCGCGTCCTCGAGCACGCGCCGGATCGGCGCCGCGAGCGGGAAGTCCATCTCGGCGACCCACGCGGGAAGCACGTCGGGCGGATACTGCTGCCACTTCTCACCGCGCCGGCGGCGCAGGCGGTCGACGTCCAGATGATCGAGGTCGGGCTCGAGAGGTGACGGCAAGAGGGGCTCCGTGTTCCGGGCCTGGGGGACGGCTCCGCGACTCGGGTCAGTATCCCGCGCAGCAGCGTTCGTCAAAGGTCCATTTGCAAGGCGCTCACGACGTCGCGCCAGGCCGACGGGTCCTGCTGCCACGGCGCCACCAGACTCACGCGGTCGGCGACGCCTCGGGTCCGCTCCCGGATCCGCGCTGCCAGCTCGCCGGGCGGCGCGCAAACGGCCACGCACTCGAGCACGGCATCGTCGACGCGATCGCCCAGTCCCGCCCAGTCGCCCCGGCGCACGCAGGCGCGCAGCTCGGCGTGGAGATCCGCGCGCCCGCACGACGCGAGCACGCCGGCGTACGCCGGCGTCGAGCCGTAGAAGCCGATCTGCGCGCGGACGGCTGCGCGCGCGCGCGTCCACTCGGCGGCGTCGCGTCCGCTGACCACCAGGAGCTGCACGCTCGTCGTGAACTCGCCGAGCGTCCGCTGACTGCGCGCCAGGCCGCGCAGCAGCGCCGGCTGCGTCGTCTCGCGCAGGAAGGCCGCCGTGTGGAACGGGTGGACGAGAAAGCCGTCGGCCACCTCCCCTGCCACCTCCGTCATCCGCGGTCCGACGCCGGCGAGCCAGATCGGCGGCGTCCCCCAGCGGCTCGGCGCCGGGCGCAGCAGCGGCGGCATCAGCGTATGCGTGTAGAACTCGCCGCGGAAGGACAGCTCCTCGCCCTCGTTCCAGCAGGCCCAGATCGCGCGGATCGCCTGGACCAGCTCGCGCATGCGGGCCGCCGGTCGTGACCACGGCTGCGAGAAGCGTCGCTCGATGTGCGCGCGCACCTGCGAGCCGAGGCCGAGCCGGAAGCGCCCCCCCGAGAGCTCGTGCAGGTCGTGAGCGAGCTGGGCCAGCAGCATCGGACTGCGCGCGAACGCGACGGCGATGGCCGTCGCGAGCTCCATGCGTTCCGTCGCCTGCGACGCCAACGCCAGAGGCAGGAACGGATCGTGCGGCCCGTCGAACGTGAAGGCGCCATCGAAGCCGAGCGCTTCGAGGCGCCGTGCATCCTCGGCGGCGCGAGTCGGTTCCCCCGTAACGAGCGGCGCGTCGACGCGCACCGTTCAGTCGGCCTCGCCGGCGACCCGGGCGAGCAGACCGCGCATCACCGCGTCGATTCCGCCGCCCACCAGCGATTGGCCGCCGTCGATCACGAGGTTCGCGCCGGTGATGAAGGCGGCTCCCGGCGAACACAGGAACACGACGGCGTCGGCCACCTCGTCGGCGGTCCCGGCCCGGCCGGCCGGGAGGGCCTCGAGCAGCGGGTCGATCAGACCCGGCATCCGGAACAAACCCTCGGACAGAGGAGTCCGGATCATTCCCGGCGACACGCAGTTGACCCGGATGTGCGGCCCGTACTCGAGCGCGGCGCTGCGGGTCAGCGCGATCACGCCGGCTTTGGCTGCCGCGTACGGCGCCTCGCCGCGGGTCGGCTGGAGGCCGCTGACCGATGCGCAGGTGACGACCGCGCCGCCGCCGCTCTCCAGCAACCGCGGCAGCCCGGCCCGCAGTCCGTTGTAGACACCGACGAGGTTCACGTCGATCAGTCGCGCGACGTCGTCCGGCGCGTAGCGATCGAGCGGGGCGACGGATCCCGCGCCGGCATTGAGGAACAGCGTCGTGAGCCCGCCGAGCGCGTCGGCGGCCGCCCTGAACGCCGCGGTCACCGCCGCGGCGTCACGCACATCAGCCGCGAGCGCGGGCGCGCCCAGCTCCGCGGCCGCCGCGTCGAGCCGCGCCCCCGGCAGATCGAGCAGTGCGACCCGCGCCCCGGCGGCGCGCAGGCGCCGCGCCGTGGCCAGGCCGATGCCAGAGGCGCCGCCCGTCACGATCGCGCGCTGATCGTCGAAGCCGGCGGTCACTGCAGGACCTGGCCGCTGTTGACGTCGAGCGACTGGCCGGTGATCGCGCGCGACAGGTCCGAGGCCAGGAACACGACGGCGTCGGCGATCTCCTCGGGAGTCGGCAGCCGGCGCAGCGCCGTCAGCGCGGCCGTCTCGTCGTAGACCTGCTGCGGATCGACGCCGCGCTGCGCGGCCTGATGGGCGAAGTACGCCTGCAGATTCGGACCCCAGATGTAACCCGGCAGCACCGAGTTCACGCGGATCCCGTCGGGCCCGAGCTCGCGGGCGAGTCCCTGCGCCGCCGCCAGCAGCGCGGCCTTCGACGCGGCGTACGGCCCCATGTTGGGCAATACGTCGCGGACCACCATCGAGTTGACCATGACGATCGCGCCTCGCCCTCGCTCGCGCATCGCCGGCACCACTTCGCGCGTGAGCTGCAGCGAGCCGAGCAGGTTCACGCGCAGCGGCCGGAGCAGGTCCTCGTCGTCCGCGTCGGCGAGCGCCTTCATCGCGCCCATGTCGAAGGCGTTGTTCACCAGCACGTCGATCTGGCCGAGCTCCGCGCGCGCGCGCGTCGCGAGCCGCTGGCAGTCCTCGCGCTTCGTGATGTCGGTCGGCACCTCGAGCGCGCGGCGGCCGGCGCCGCGCAGCTCCTCGGCCAACTCCGCGAGGCTCGCCACGCTGCGCGCAGCCAGCACCAGATCCGCACCCTCGCGCGCAAACGCGCGCGCCACCTCGCGACCGAGACCCGGACCGACGCCGGACACGATCGCCACGCGACCCGCGAGCAGGCCGCTCACGACAACGCGCCGCCGTCGACGCGGATCGTCTCGCCGGTGATGTGTGAGGCCTCGTCCGAGGCGATGAACGCGACGCTGGCCGCCACCGTCTCCGGCCCGGCGAAGCCGGTCAGCGGCATCATGCGCCGGACCAGCTTCGGATCGGCGCCGTCCGGGATCCGGAACGCCTGCGTGATCGGCGTCTCGATGCTGCCCGGGCAGATCGCGTTGGCCCGCAGCCCCTGCTTCGCGTACTCGATCGCGATCCCGGACGTCAGCGCGATGACGCCGCCCTTCGACGCCGAGTACGCCGCCGTCCACGGATGCCCGCGCAGGCCCGCCGTGGAGGCGATGTTGACGACGTTGCCGCGCGACTCGAGCAGGCGCGGGATCGCCTCGCGGCACACCAGGAACGTGCCGGTCAGGTTGACGGCGAGCACGCGGTTCCAGTCGGCCGACGCCAGCTCGTGGGTGTGATCGAAGCGCAGGATGCCGGCGACGTTGCACGCGACGTCGAGACGCCCGAAGCGGTCCACGACGGCCGCGACGCCCGCCCGCACCTGCGTCTCGTCGGAGACGTCGACGCGGCGCGTGTCCACCTCGGCGCCGCGCTCGCGTGCCTCCTTGGCGACGACCTCCAGCGCCTCCGCCTGCACGTCGCAGAGGCCGAGCCGGGCGCCCTCCTCCGCCAGCCGCAGCGCGCACGCCCGCCCGATCCCCGATGCAGCCCCGGTGATCAGCACCACCTTGTCCTCGAAGCGACGCATGCGACCTCCTGCTCCCATTCGGAGCCCTGGTTCGATCCCGCTCTCTCGCCGTCAGCGCAGCTTCGCGATGACGTCGTCCGCGAACCGGCGCAGCCCGTCGACCTTGTCCGGAAGAGAGTCCCACCCGCCGCCGTAGAAGAGCCACGGCGCCGTCGCGTAGTGCGTGACGCCGACGTCCGCGAGCCGGCGGATCCCGTCGGCGTCGAATGCATCGACGCACGACGCCACGACGTCGAAACGCCGGTCCGCAAGCCCGGCGTCGGCCCGCAGCCGGCGCAGCGTCCCGATGATCTCCGCGAGCTCCGCACGCGTGTGGAGGTCAGAGACCCAGCCGTCGAGACGCGCAGCGCGGCGCAGCGCCGGCTCCGACAGTCCGCCGCCGTAGAGCGGGATCGGCGCGGCCGGCGCCGGCAGCATGCGCACGCGATCGAACGGGTAGAACGGACCGCGGTGCTCGACGTAGTCGCCGGTCCAGAGCTTGCGCAGGACCTCGATCATCTCGTCGGTGCGCTTGCCCCGGGTAGCGAAGTCCTGGCCGGCGAGCGCGAACTCCTCCCGACACCAGCCGACGCCGATGCCGAGCGCCACGCGGTCTCCGGACAGCGCCGCCGCGGTCGCGATCGCCTTCGCGGCCAGGAACGGGTTGCGCAGCGCCAGCACGTACACGTTCGTCACGAAGCGCAGCCGCGTCGTCACCGCGGCCATCGCTCCGATCGTGACCCACGGATCCGGCCACACGGTGTGTTCGTCCCAGCGGATCGCCCCGTCGCGCGTATACGGATACGGCGAGTCGATGCGCTCGGGATGCGCGACGTGGTCCGAGATCGCCACGCCGTCCCAGCCGTGCTCCTCCGCGGCGCGAGCCATCGCGCACAGATGCGACACGGGACTGAACGCGGTCGGGATCACGAACTGCATCGGTCGCCTCGTTCCTCGTCAGCGCGCGACGGCGCCGCCGTCGACGAGCATGGATTCGCCGTTCACGTAAGAGGCGCGCTCCGAGCACAGCCACAGCGCCGCCTCCGCCACCTCTTCCGGCGTGCCGAGCCGGCCGGCGGGAATGCTGTTCAGGATCATCCTGCGGGCCGCGTCGGAACGGTCCATGAACGCTCGCAGCATCGGCGTGTCCGTCGACCCGGGGCACAACGCGTTGACGCGCACGCCGAGCGCGGCGTTCTCGAGCGCCGCGGTCTTCGTCAGCCCGAGGATCCCGTGCTTGGCCGCGCCGTAGTGCGCGAGACCGGGCGTGCCGATCAAGCCGGCGCCGGACGCCATGTTGACGATCGCTCCGCTGCGTTGCGCGCGCATCGCGGGCAACTCGGCGCGCAGGCACAAGAACACCCCCGTAAGATTCACCGCGAGCTGGCGATCCCACGCATCGAGCGCGATCTCGTGCAGCAAGCCGCCCGGCGCGGTGATGCCGGCGTTGTTCACCGCGCAGTCGAGCCGCCCGCCGAACGCGTCGAGCGCGGCCTGCACCATCGCGTCCACGTCCTTCGGACGCGTGACATCGCAGCGGATCGCGCGCGCGTGACCGCCGCTCTCGACGATGGCGGTCGCCACCGCCTCGGCGCCGGCGGCGTCGATGTCCGCGACGAGCACCGACGCGCCTTCGCGCGCCAGCGCCTGCGCCGTCGCCCGGCCGATGCCCGACGCCCCGCCCGTCACCAGCGCCGTCTTCCCGGCCAGCTCCGATCCCGGCGATCGCGGCCGCGGAGCACCCGCTTCGCGTATGGGAGCCCCGCGTGCCGGCTCCTCGCTGTGTGCCGTGGCCATCGGCCCCCTCGTCAGATTTGAAACACGTTACATTTCAGAGCGAAGCGCGTCGAGACAGGAGATTCCGCTCGCTTCCGGCCCGGCCTTCCGAGTAGCATCCGAGGGCGCCCGGGAGGAGCAGTCGATGCGATTCGTGGTCCGGCTCGTCGTCATCGCGCTGGCCGCGCTGGTCGCCCTCGGCGCCGGCACGATGGTGGCTTCCGAGAGCGGCGAGGTCGTCGTGCTGCGCACGACGAACGGTGCGGGCGAACCGCACGAGACGCGCCTGTGGGTCGTCGAGGACGGGGGACGAGCGTGGCTGCGTTCGGGGAACGAAGGCGCGGGGTGGTTCGTCGACCTGCGGGAGCGACCCGACGTGACCGTGGTGCGCGACGGGACGCCCCTCGACGTGCGCGCCGTCCCGGATGTTCCCGCGCGCGAACGGATCAATCGCTTGATGAACGAGAAGTACGGCTTTGCGGACTCCTACATCGGATTCTTCTTCGGTCGCGACGACGCGATCCCGATCCGGCTCGAAGCGAAAGCGCGCTGACCCGCGCACCGTTCCGCAGCACGACGGAGGCGCGAGCGCCGGAGGGCCGCGCGCTGCACCGCTCCCGAGCGACTGGCGCGCTCTCCGACGCGGGGCTATCGAGCGACTCCCGACGTCGCGCTGGGCGCCGGCTCGTCGAGAGAGGATCGCGGTGAAGCGGAGTACGGAGAGCAACCTGGCGCGGGAACCGCGGCGGCTGCAGCTCGCGGGACACGGCGGCATCCCGTTGGTCGCCGATGCGTGGGGAGACCCGGAGGCGCCGCCGGTCGTGCTGCTGCACGGCGGCGGCCAGACCCGGCACGCGTGGGGCAACACTGCGGAGGAACTCGCGCGCGCGGGCTGGCACGCGATCAGCATGGACCTGCGCGGCCACGGCGAGAGCGGATGGGCGCCCGACGGCGACTACTCCGTCGATGCGTTCGTCCGCGACGTGCAGGCGTGGATCGTCGGTTTTCGCGAGCGACCGGTGCTGGTCGGCGCGTCGCTCGGCGGCATCTCGGCGCTGCTCGCCGAGGGCGAGGCCGAGGAATCGCTGTGTGCGGCGCTGGTGCTCGTCGACATCGCCGCCCGCATCGAACGCGAGGGCGCACTGCGGATCATCGCGTTCATGCAGGCGCGACCAGACGGTTTCGCGAATCTCGAGGAGGCTGCGGACGCCGTTGCGACGTATCTGCCGAATCGCCGTCGGCCCCGCGACCTTTCGGGCCTGACGCGCAACCTGCGCCAGGGAGCCGACGGCCGCTGGCGCTGGCACTGGGATCCGGGATTCCTGGCGCCGGGGCGCGGCCCGCGGCCCGGCGAGGAACCGCTCCGGCTCGAGCGCGCCGCGCGCGCGCTGCGCGTCCCGACGCTGCTGGTGCGCGGGCGCCTGTCGGATCTGCTGTCGGAGTCGGGGGCCCAGCACTTCCTGTCGCTGGTCCCCCATGCGCGCTTCGCGGACGTTCGCGACGCCGGGCACATGGTCGCCGGCGATCGCAACGACCTGTTCACCGACGCCGTCGTCGACTTCCTTCGCTCCGTGCACAGCGAGAGCCACGGCCTGCGCTGCGACGATTCGCGGTAGGCTGCCGCGTGACCGGTCCGACCTCTCGAACCCAGGAGTCCGCCGTGCAGGTTCGTGACGTGATGAGTTCCCCCGTCGTCCACATCGGACCCGATGCGACGCTCGCCGAACTCGAACGGGTGCTGCTGTCCGAGCGTCTCGGCGGCGTCCCCGTCGTCGAGGGCAAGCGCCTGGCGGGTGTCGTCTCGCGCTCGGACATCCTGCGCCTGCTCGGCGCGGAACGCGCGATCGCCGAGGCGCAGGCCGATGTCTACCGCGAGTTCTACGACGATCCGTTCGCGCCGAGCGAGCATGCCGCGCGCGAGGACGCCGAGCAGAGCGAAGGCGTCGCGCAGCAGATCGCCCTCCGCATGGCTTCGCTCCGCGTGCGCGACGCCATGACACACGAGGTCGTTGCCGTCGAAGCCGATACGCCGCTGCAGCAGGCGGCTGCGACGATGGCGGGCCGCCGCATCCACCGGCTGCTCGTGACGGAGGGCGGCCGGCTCGTCGGCGTCGTCAGCGCGCTCGACCTCGTAAGGCTCGTCGGAGACGGCCGGCTGCGATAGGAGACGGCCCGGAGCGCCCTATTCGGCCGCGCCGTCCCGCTCCGCGGCGCGCGCCTCCGCTTCGAAGCGCGCGCTCGCCTCGCGCAGCGCCTGCTCCGCGTCGACACCGCCCGCATTCGCAGCGTGCGCGATGGCGAGCAGCAGCGCGCCGGTGGCGTGCTCCGGGGCCGGGCTCGCGGGTTCGTGCGCCAGCGCGGCGCGAAACGCGGCGAACGCGTCGTCGAGATCCGGCGGTGCCAGCGGGAGGCCAGCGCGTCTTGCGCGCCGCATCAGCTTCTGCGCGCGCAGCAGCGCGGGATACCCCTGCGCCACGCCATCGAGCGCGCTCGGCGTTCCCGCGTCGTGCGCGGCGGCGCGCTCGCGCGCCTTCTGCTCCTCCCAGGCGTCGAGCTGCTCCGCGGCCGTGCGCACCTCGGCGTCTCCGAAGACGTGCGGATGACGGCGCACGAGCTTGTCGCAGATGGCGCTCGCGACGCCGTCGAAATCGAAGTGGCCGCCCTCCCGGGCCATTTGCGCGTGGAACACCACCTGCAAGAGCAGATCGCCGAGCTCGTCGCGCAGCGCTTCGAGATCTCCGCGCCGGATCGCGTCGTCGACCTCGTAGGCCTCCTCGATCGTGTACGGAGCGATCGTCGCGAACGTCTGCTCGACGTCCCACGGACAGCCATCCTGCGGGTCACGCAATCGCGCCATGATCTCGAGCAGCCGTTCGATCGCGTTCACGTTCAGGGCTCTCCCTACACTCGGTTGCGGAGCATCAGCTCCTTGGGATGAGGCGCGAGGTACACCTGCCCCTCGAGGTATGCGATCTCGTGCCGGCGGACATGGTGGCGAATCAGCGTGATCGGAACGATCAGCGGCAACAGTCCGCGTCCATAGTCGTCGATCAACTCGGCGAGCTCGCGGCGATCGCGATCGTCGAGAACCCCCCGGAAGTACCCCATCACGTGCTGGAGCACGTTGACCTGGCGTCGCGGCGTCGCGAGCGGGCGCAGCGCAGCCATGAACCCGCGGGCGTACTGGTCGCGGACCCGAGCGGGACCCAATGCTTTCGCCTCGGCGACCAGACGACCCAGCTCGGCATAGTGCTGCGGAGAATGGGACAGCAGTTGCAGTTTGTGCGCGCTGTGGAACGCCACCAGGCGGCCGACGCTCCAACGCTCGGCGAGGCACGAGCGCAGCCTGCGGTAGGCGAACACCCGCTCGATCCAGTTCTCTCGCAGGCGGGCGTCCGACAGCCGCCCCTCCTCCTCGACCGGAAGCGAGCTGCACTCCGCCACCAGAGCCTCGGCGAACAGGCCGCGACCGCGCTTCTCGGCCATGCCGCGCGCGTTCCAGACGCGGACGCGCTCGAGGCCGCAGGTCGGCGAGTCCTTCTTCAGCACGTAGCCGCAGAGCGCCTGCTCCTCGAGCTGGCGAACCCTTCGTCTCGACCACGCTCGCATCCGCTCGGTCCAGTCCGTCCCGCTGCGCTCCGCGACGAGCCGCCGGTCCTCGCCCTGCGCGACGAGCCGGATCGTCTCGCGCGGAACGCCCATCCCGATCTCGACTTCGGGGCACACGGGCACCCACTCGACGAAGGGGCCGAGCTGCTCGGTCAGGAACGCATCGCGCTTGTGGCCGCCGTCCCAGCGCACGGCCTTGCCGAGCAGACACGAGGAAATGCCGATCCGGATCGGCGCGTCGTCGCGCCAGGACGCCCACTCGCGCGACGGCGGGGACTCAGAAGAGTTCGAGGTTCCTGCCGCGGGTCTTGCGCCGGCCCTTCGCGCCATCGCTGCTCCTGCTCCGGGTGTCCCGCGCGGTCGCGGACGACGGGCCCGCTGCTGCGCGGATCGCTTCGAAGCGCCGCAGCGTCCACGTGCGCCGCTCTCCGTGGTCCACGATCGGCCGAGGGTAGTCGCGCGGCGGAGCCGGTGCCTCCCAGGGCCGCTGCAGGAAGCGATCGGGGACGTCGGCGAGTTCGGGGACGAAGCACCGCACGTAGGCGCCGTCGGGGTCGAAGCGCTCACCCTGGGTCACTGGGTTGAAGATGCGGAACCAGGGTTGGGCATCGGTCCCGGTCGACGCGGCCCACTGCCACCCGCCGTTGTTGCTTGCAAGGTCGCCGTCGACGAGGCGCGACTGGAAGAAACGTTCGCCGCGACGCCAGTCGATGCCGAGATCCTTGGTCAGGAAGCTCGCGACGACCATGCGCGCGCGATTGTGCATCCAGCCAGTCTGCGCGAGCTGCCGCATCCCGGCGTCGACGAACGGATAGCCGGTCCGCCCTTCGCACCAGGCGCGGAAGCCGGCCTCGTCGTCTTCCCAGCGCAGCGCGTCGAACTCGGGCCGGAAGTTGCGCGTGACGACGTGAGGGTGGGACGCCAGGATCGCGACGTAGAACTCGCGCCAGATCAGCTCGTCGAGCCACTTGCGGATGCCCGGACGTGCACGGGGCGTCGCCCGCTCGGCGTCGAGGGCGCGCTCGAAGCAGACGCGCGGAGACAGGGCTCCGAGTCGGAGGTAGGCAGACAAGCGCGACGTCGCGTCGAGGTCCGGGCGATCGCGCAGCTCGGCGTAGCGCGAGACCGGTCCGTCGAGGAACGCGTCGAGGCGCCGCAGCGCGGCGGCTTCGCCGGCCGTCGGCAGGACGGTCGCGCCGTTCGATGCGACGAGCGCGGACGCGGACGGCAACGAGCCGGGTTCGATGCCGGCGATCGGCGGTGGCAGCCGCAGCGGACCTGCCGGCCGCTCCGGCGCCTCGGCCCAACGCCGCCACCAGGCATTGCGGAACGGCGTGTACACGCGGAACGCATCCCCGCTGCCGGTCTGCAGCTCGTCGTGCGCGTAGACGACGCGGTCCTTGTGCTCGGTCACCGCGATGCCGCCGCGGTGCGCGGCCGCGCGCACCGCCGCATCGCGGCGTCTCGCGTAAGGACCGTAGTCGACATTCCAATGGATCTCGTCGACGCCGACCTCGCGAGCGAAGGCGGGAACTTCGTGCGCCGGATCGCCCCGGCGCACCACCAGAAGCTGATCGCGCGCAGCGAGATCGGCGCGAAGCCGCTCGAGCGTCGCCTGCAGGAAGCGGATGCGCGGGGCCCCGGCGCCGTCGCCCGCGAGCAGGCGATCGTCGAAGACGAAGATCGTCGCGAGCGCACCGGCGCGGCCGGCGGCCGCCGCCAGCGCCGTGTTGTCGCGCAGGCGCAGGTCATTCCGGAACCAGTGAAGGATCCGACGCGTTCGGGTTCCAGTGGCTGCCATGGGGCTGCCAGGGTAGCGGACGGAATCAAGCCTGTGTCGAGGTGCTTCCTTGACAACTCTGCCCCTCGCGGCACCTTGTCTCGGTCATGGCGAAGCGATCCGACCCGTCCAATCCCGAGGATCTCGACGCGCCGGCCTCGGAGCCGACCTATTCGGTCGGAGCCGTATGCCGTCTCACGGGGCTGTCGGAGCACGCGCTGCGTGCCTGGGAGCGTCGCTACGGGGCAGTCCGACCCCTGCGAACGCCCGGCGGGACGCGACGCTACCGGGAGCCCGATGTCGCGCGGCTGCGCCTGCTGCGCGCGGCGACCGCGGCCGGCCACGCGATCGGCGAGGTGGCGCGTCTCGACGACGCAGAACTCGCGCGGCGTCTCGAACTGACGCAAGGCTCCGCAGCGACGCCGCCGCCGATCGCTCCGATCCTTGCTGCCGTCGAAGCGCTCGACGCCGACGAGATCGCGCGCTTGCTCGGCGCGCAGCTCTCGGCGCTCGGTCCGGCGCGCTTCGTCCGGTTCGTGGCGGCGCCGCTGCTGGTCGAGATCGGCGATCGCTGGCACGCCGGTCGCCTCGCCATCGCAGCCGAACACATGGCGAGCTCGATCCTGCGCAATCTCCTCGGCGCGTGCCTGCGGCTTCCGTCGTTCGCGGCGCACGCCCCTCCCGTCCTTTTCACGACACCCTCCGGTGAACGACACGAACTCGGCACCTTGATGGCGGCGGTGACGGCCGTCGACGCGGGAGGCCATCCCGTGTTCCTGGGCAGCGACCTGCCGGTGTCGGACGTGGTAGAAGCCGTCGCGTCCACTGGCGCCGCGGCCGTCGCGCTCGGCGTGTGCCACCGCGACGGCGCGGATCTCGACGCCACCCTCGCGCAGCTGCGCGCCGCCGTTCCTCGCCGCGTCGAACTCTGGGTCGGCGGGCCCGGCTCGGAAGCGCTGGCCTTGCCAGCGGGCGCGGCGCGGATCGCGGATCTCGACGAGCTCGAGCGGAAGATCGCCCTGCTCGCGGTACGCGGAACCCCGGGATGACGGCCCCCGAGCCGTTCTCTGCCCGCTGGCGCCGCCGCGCAGTCACGATTCCGGGGTATTTCGCGGTCGCCGTGTTGTTCGTGTTCTCGCTGCCGCTGCTGGTCCCGCTCGCGCTGGCGGCGGATCTCGTGCTTCGCAACCAGCTCGCCCTCACCCGCGCGGCGGCGATGCTGGCCTGGTACTTCGCGATGGAGGCCATGGGGCTCACGGCGGCTGCAGGGGTCTGGCTGCTTCGGCCGTGGCTCGGGACTCGCTACGACCGTGCCAACTTCCTCCTGCAATGCCTCTGGGCGCGCGCGCTGTTCGGCGGCGCGAGGCGTCTCTTCGACATGCGCATCGAGGTCGAAGGCGCGGGCGCGCTGCTGCCCGGGCCGATCCTGCTGTTGATGCGACACGCAAGCGTGGCGGACACGCTGCTCCCCGCCGTGATCGTCTCGGGCCACACGGGATTGCGTCTGCGCTACGTGATGAAACGCGAGCTGCTCTGGGATCCCTGCCTCGACGTCGTCGGACAACGTCTCCCGAATGCGTTCGTCCGGCGTGGGACCCGGGATGCCGCGCAGACCGCGTCGGTCCGCGCGCTCGCCGAGAACCTCGGACCCGACGAGGGCGTCCAGTTGTACCCGGAAGGAACTCGCTGGACCCCGGAGCGGCGCCGCGCGGTCATCGACCGTCTCGCGCGCTCGGCGGATCCGAAGCTGCTGGAGCGCGCGCAGGCGCTTCAATGGCTGCTGCCACCGCGGCTCGGCGGGGTATTGGCTCTGCTCGAAGCAGCCCCGGAAGCCGACGTCGTGTTCGCCGTCCACACCGGCTTCGAAGGCGTCCGCACGCTCACCGACGTATGGAAAGGGACACTGGTCGGAACGCGTGTGCAGGTGCGCTTCGAGAGGATCCCGGCGGCCGACATTCCGCTCGAACGCGAGGAGCGCATCGAGTGGATCCTCGGCCACTGGGCCCGTCTCGATACGTGGATCGAGGCGCACGCCGTCCTGTCCGCCCGCGCCCAGCCCGCGAGGCGCGTCGAGTGAAAGTCCACGTGCTCGAGCGGGAGCAACTGGTGCCGACATCGCTCGATCGCGTCGTCGGGTTCTTCGCCGATGCCGGCAACCTCGACGAGATCACGCCGCCGTGGCTGCGTTTCCGGATCCTCACGCCGCTGCCGGTCGAAATGCGCGGCGATGCGCGCATCGAGTATCAGCTCCGTCTCGTCGGCGTGCCGGTGCGCTGGCGGACCCGGATCGCGAAGTGGGACCCACCCCACGGCTTCGTCGACGTCCAGGAGCAGGGGCCCTACACGCTGTGGGAGCACTCGCATCACTTCCGAGAGTGCGCCGACGGGGTCTGGATGGCGGACGTCGTCCGCTACTCGCTGCCGTTCGGAGCGCTCGGGGGGATCGCGCACGCGCTCGGCGTCCGCGCCGCCCTGGCGTCGATCTTCGACTACCGCTTCGCGCGGATTCGCGAGCGTTTCGGCTCCCCGTGGCGTGAGGAGACCCGGCCATGAGTCCCGGCAGCACGCTCCTTGCGACTGCAGGCTTCGCGCTCGGCGCCATGTTCGTGCTGTGGCTCGTGAGCGTCGTCCGGCGCAGGGCGAGCATCGTCGACGCCTGGTGGGGTCCCGGCTTCGCCGGAATCGCCGCGCTCGCCTTCACGTTGGCTCCGGATCCGAGCGCCCGCGCCGCGCTGTTGCTCGTGATGGCGACCCTCTGGGCGCTGCGACTCGGCGGCTATCTGTTGTGGCGCAACTGGGGCCACGGCGAGGATCCGCGCTACGCGCGGATGCGTCGGCACCACGGCGCTCGCTTCCCGCTCGTCAGCCTGTTCACCGTCTTCGCTTTGCAGGGCGCTCTGCAGTGGGCGATCTCGCTGCCGTTGCAGGTGACGATGATCTGGCCCGGAACGGCGCCGCTCGGCCTGCTCGATGCCATTGGCGTCGGCGTGTTCGCCGTCGGGCTCTTCTTCGAGACGGTGGGGGACCTCCAGCTCGCCCGTTTCAAGTCGGACCCGACGCAGCGCGGCCGCGTGATGGACCGCGGCCTGTGGCGTTTCACGCGCCATCCCAACTACTTCGGCGACTGTCTGGCGTGGTGGGGCCTCTGGATCGTCGCCGCGACCACACCGGCTGGCCCGCTGACGATCTTCGCGCCGGTGCTGATGACCTTCCTGCTGATGCGGGTTTCGGGCGTGCCGATGCTCGAGCGCGGACTCGCGAAGTCTCGGCCCGGCTATCGCGAGTACATCGAGCGCACACCGGGTTTCGTTCCCTGGTTCCCGAAGCGCGCCTCCGACTCTTCCCGCCCCCTGGAGGATTCCCGATGAGCCCCGAGATCACCGTCCTGTTCGACGGCGACTGTCCGCTGTGCGCGCGCGAGGTCGCGATGCTGCGGCGGCTCGACCGCGGCCGCGGCCAGATCGGTTTCGATGACATCGCCGCGCCGGATTTCGACGCCTCCCGCTACGGCCAGAGCCACGACGCGCTGATGGCGCGCATCCACGGCATGCTGCCGGATGGAACGCTCATCGAGGGCGTCGAGGTGTTCCGCCGCGCCTACGCCGCCGTGGGTCTCGGCTGGGCGCTCGCGTGGACGCGCTGGCCGGGGCTGCGCCGGGTCGCCGATGTAGGCTATCGCTGGTTCGCGCGCAACCGACTCCGGCTCACCGGCCGGCCGGACCACGTCTGCGACAGCGGCCGCTGCGGGCTTCCGCGCGCGGAGGCTGGCGTGCCGGCTCGATCATAGAGACGCGCGCCCCCCTGCCAGCCTTCGCGCTAGAGTGCACAGCCGTGTGGCCGTTCGCTCTACTCACGATCGCGTCGACCGCAGCCCTGCTCGCCGCCGAGCGCGCGGCCTGGCAACCCGGCGTGTGGATCGCCAAGCCGCTCGCGGCGGCTGGCTTCGTCGGCGCGGCATGGGCGAACGGCGCGCTGGAGACGCCGTACGGCGTCTGGATCCTCGTCGGCCTCGTGCTGTCCGCACTCGGCGATGTCCTGCTGATTCCGAAGGAGTCACAGCGGGCATTCCTCGCCGGCCTCGGCAGCTTCCTGCTCGGGCACGTGGCGTACACGTTCGCGTTCGCCGTGCGGGGCCTCGATCCCGTCACCGTCGCCGTCGCGATGGTGGCGGTGCTGGCCCTGGGGCTCACGGTCCTGCGCCGGCTGCTCGTGGTCGTCCCGGAGAAGATGCGGCGCCCCGTGCTGGCGTACGTCGTCGTCATCTCGGCGATGCTCGTCTGCGCAGCGGGAACCGTGGGGCGCGCCGGCATGCCGGCGATCTTCGTCGGCGCGTTCGCGTTCTATTTCTCGGACCTGGCGGTCGCGCGGCAGCGGTTCGTGCAGCGGAGCTTCACGAACAAAGCCTGGGGTCTGCCGCTCTACTTCACGGCGCAGCTGTTGCTGGCGTGGACGGTCGCGGCGTAGCGCCGCAGCGCGCCCTCGGTCAGCGGCCCTTCCACACCGGTGCGCGTTTCTCCGCGAACGCGCGGGCCCCCTCGGCGGCGTCCTCCGTGCGACGCAGCGGGCGACCGAGCTCCTCCTGCCGGCGCCACGCTTCGTCGAGCGGGAGGCCGAGCAGCTCGCGGACACCGCGTCGCGTCTCGCGGACCGCGAGCGGCGCGTTCGCGGCGATCGCCGCGGCCGCGGACAGCGCACGAGATCGCAGCTCGGTCGCGGGAACCACCTCGTTCAAGAGGCCGATCGCCGCCGCACGCGCCGCGGCGATCGGCTGCGCCGTCAGCAACAGCTCCATCGCGTGGACCCAGCCGACCTGCCGCGGCAGCAGCACCGTCGCATTCCCTGTGGGATAGAGCCCGCGCGCGACTTCCTCGAGCGCGAACGTCGCGTGCGGTGCGGCATAGCGCAGCTCGCTCGCCAGCAGCATGTCGAGACCGACAGCGCGGCAGTGTCCGTTCACCGCCACGACGAGCGGCTTGCCGAGGTCGAAACCGGCCAGCACGGCCGTGGCGGCGTCTCGAAGCCCGGCGAAATCACCGGGATCGATGCGCTCGCCGCGCGCGAGGCGCTGCGACGCCGGGATCGTCGTCGCCATGTCCATGCCCGCGCAGAACGCGCGGTCGCCAGTGCCCGTGAGCACAGCGCAGCGGATCGCGTCGTCAGCAGCGATGGCCCGCCAGGCCTCCGCCAGCGCGCGTAGCATCGGCGGATCCAGCGCGTTCGCCCGCTCCGGCCGATCGAGCGTGACCACCGCCACGTGCGGAACCCCGACCGGCCGCTCGACTCGAATCGTCATCTGCTCCCCCACCCGTCAAGAAAGGGGCCGGGTTCGAATCGTCAACTTTTCCAGGGCCGGACGGCCTGGAAAAGTTGACGATTCGAACCCGGCCCCTTTCTTGACAGCGCGACTTCCAGGGTCGGAATGCCGCGAATGAAGTTGGACGGGGACGCGGGGAGCGGCTCTCCCGAAGCGAGTTCGAGGTCCGGCAACGTCGTCAGGAGCTCTTCGAACAAGACGCGCAGCTCGAGCCGCGCGAGGCTCGCGCCCAGACAGAAGTGCGCGCCGAGACCGAATGCGAGATGGGGGTTGGGATCCCGGCGCACGTCGAACCGGAACGGGTCGCGGAAGACGCGCTCGTCCCGGTTCGCAGACGGATACAGCAGCAGGACCTTGTCGCCCTCGCGAATCGTCCGGCCGCGCAACGAAACGTCGCGCGTCGCGGTCCGGTTCATGTTCTGGATCGGCGTCACCCAGCGCAGCATTTCTTCGACGGCGGCCGGGATCCGGGCCGGATCCTCCGCGAGCCAGCGTCGCTGATCGGGATGTCGGAGCAGCGCCTCGCAGCCCCCGGTGATCACGTGCCTCGTCGTCTCGTTCCCTCCGACCAGGATCAACAACCCCTCCTGGATCAGGTCTTCTTCCGAGAGCTGCTCCCCGTCGATCTCGGCGTGCACGAGCACGCTCATCAGATCCGCCCGGTGCCGGCCGCTGCTGCGACCGCGCCGCCGGCTCTCGATCACGCGGCGCGCGTAGTCGCTCCACTCGCCGAACGCTGTGATGGCGGCGGCCCGCGCTGCCGGCGACGCGCTGGCCGAGGTGCCGGCGATCAGATCGTCGGACCAGCGTTGGAGGCGAGCGCGGTCCTCCGGCTCGATGCCGAGCAGGTCGCCGATCATCTCCATCGGCAGCGGCGCGGCGACCTCGCGCACGAAGTCGAAACGTTCCCGCTCGCGAACCCGCGCCAGGAGATCGCGGCAGAGCTGGCGGATGCGCGGCTCGTGGGCCGCGACGCGCCGGGGCGTGAAGCCCTTGCTGACCAGTCCCCGCCGGCGCCGATGCGGAGGATCGTCGAGATTGATCATCGACGGGATCGGCGGCGCATCCGGACGCGAGGAACGCCCGGAGCAGAACCGATCGGGCCGCCGCGAAACCTCCGTCACGTCCTCGTGCAGCGCGATCCCCCAGACCTCGCCGGTCGGATCCCAGTACACCGGCTCGTGTCGACGAAGCCACGCGAAGTGCCGGTGGGGATCGCTGGCGTAGAAGCTGCCGTCGAGCAGCCGGATCTCGGAGCGGATCTGCGCCTCGTCCACCGCGCGCCTCGCCGTCAGCCGCGCAGCTTCGGATCGGTCGACGCCTCGGCGATCGCGAGCGCGCGCTCCGCGAGCGGCGCCGCGGCCCGGCCCAGACTCTCGAAGCCGTCGCCGAGCGTCTTGCCGAGCTTCCAGCGCGCGTAGATGCCCTCGCTGATCACCGCGAGCTTGTACAGCGCGAGGACCTGGTAGAAGTCCACGCGGGACGCATCCCGGCCGCTGGCGCGCGTGTAGCGTTCGACGAGATCGGCGCGCCGCGCGAAACCGGGAGCAGCCGTCACGGACGGCAGATCGCGACCGGCGGACGGGTCGCCCGGTTCGGCCCAGTAGATCAGCGTGTAGCCGAGGTCGGCGAGCGGATCGCCGAGCGTCGCCATCTCCCAGTCGTAGACGGCGACGACGCGGCCCGGATCGGCGGGGTCGAGGGCGAGATTGCCGAGTCGATAGTCGCCGTGCACCAGCGTCGGGGCCGGCGACGGCGGAAGCGCGCGCGCGAGGCGCTGCGCCAGCGCGTCGATCTCGGGAAGCGGGCCCGTCTGCGAGCGCTGCCACTGCTGCGCCCAGCGTCGGACCTGCCGCTCGAGGTAGCCGTCGGGTCGCCCGAAATCCGTGAGACCGACTCCCTCCACATCGACGGCATGCAAGCGGACGAGCACGTCGATCAGCGCCTCGCCGATCCGGCGGCGTTCGACTTCCCGAACCGCGTAACCAGACGGCAAGGAATCGTCGAGCACCACGCCGGCGGCGTACTCCATGACGTAGAACGGCGCATCGTTCAGCGACGGGTCGTCGCAGAGTGCGATCGGACGCGCCACCGGAACGTCGGTCTCGGCGAGCGCCGAGAGCACGCGGTACTCGCGCGCCATGTCGTGCGCCGTGGGCAGAACGTGTCCGAGTGGCGGCCGGCGCAGCACCCAGCAGCGCCCGTCGTCGTCCTCGACGCGGTACGTGAGGTTCGAGCGGCCCCCGCTGATCAGCGAGAATCGCAGCGGGCCGGCGGCGCCCGGCACCCGCTCGGCGAAGAAACGCTCGACGCCGGTTCGCCGGATTCCTGCGATCGCCTCGTCGCGCGCAACCGAGGTCGCACTCGGCGATCCCGTTGCGTTTCGATTCGCCGTCGTCTCGTTCATCCCGCTCGCCAGGGTATCCGCGACGCCGGCATCGCGGTAGGCTGAGTTCTCCCCCCTCGAGGACACCTTCCATGATCCTGGATCGATTCCGACTCGATCGACGCGTGGCCCTGGTGACGGGCGCGAGCAAGGGGATCGGGCGCGGCATCGCGCTCGGCTTTGCGGACGCCGGTGCGGATCTCGTGCTGTCGTCGCGTACGCGCGCAGACCTCGAGACGGTCGCCGAGCAGGTGCGCGCCAGCGGACGGCGCGCGCTGGTGGTTCCGTGCGACGTCAACGAGCGCGAACAGCTCGAACACCTCGTCGACGCCGCCTGGCAGGAGTTCGGCCGCATCGACATCCTGGTGAACAACGCGGGAGGCTCGCCGCCGAAGCCGGCGCTGCGGACCAGCGAGAAGCAGTTCGAGGCCGCGCTGCGCTTCAACGTCACCTCGGCGTTCCTGCTCTCCCGGATCGCGATCCCGCGCATGCTCGAGCGCGACGGCGGAACCATCCTCAACATCTCGTCCGGCATGTCGTGGCTCGTCGAGAAGGGCTTCGTCGCCTACGGCACCGCCAAGGCCGCGCTGTCGCACATGACCCGACTGCTCGCCTACGAGATGGCGCCGCGGGTGCGCGTGAACGCGATCGCCGTGGGCGCCGTCGGCACCGAGGCGCTGTTGCCGTTCCTCGACGCGATGCCGGAAGCGCGAACGAAGCTCGAAGCCGGCACGCCGATGGGGCGCCTCGGAACCCCGGAGGACATCGCGGCCGCCGCGCTGTACCTGTGCTCTCCTGCGGGAGGCTGGGTCACCGGCAAGGTCTTCGAGGTGGACGGCGGCACCGTCGCGTCCAACTGGCCGCTCGACGTCCCGGTGAGCTGACTCCACCTGCGCAGCGGGCTGCTACGTTGGTCGCTCCCCTCCCCGCCCGCGGTCCCGAAGAGGCTCTGCATGTCGTCCGCACCCGACGTCCCGCCTGCGGCGTCGCTCGACGCCGGGCTCGAGCGGCTCGGCCACGCGTCGTTCCGCCCCGGCCAGCGCGAAGCCATCGAGACCCTGCTGCGCGCCGGCCGTCTGCTGCTGGTGGCGCCGACCGGCGGCGGCAAGAGCCTCGTCTACCAGCTACCGGCGTGCGTGCTGCCCGGCACGACGCTCGTGATCTCGCCGCTGATCGCCTTGATGCACGATCAGGTGAGCGCCCTCACCGAGCGAGGCGTCGCAGCGTCGTATCTCGCCGGCACGCTCGACGCGCGCGAGATCGGCCGGCGCATGCGCGATGCCGCTCGAGGCGCGTTCGACCTGCTGTACGTCGCTCCCGAGCGGCTCGCCGCGGCCGGCTTCCGGAGTCTGCTCGACGATCTCGACTGCCCGCTCGTCGCCGTCGACGAGGCGCACTGCATCAGTGAATGGGGCCACGATTTCCGGCCCGAGTACATGCAGATCGGCAACGTGCTCCGAGCGCTGCCGAAGGCTCGCGTGCTCGCGTGCACGGCGACGGCGACACCGGTGGTGCGCGACGAGATCCTCGAGAAGCTCGGCCTGCCCGGCGACACGCCCCAGCTCCTGCGCGGCTTCGCGCGCCCGAACCTGTCGCTGCGAGCGGAAGAGGTGATGCGCGAAGTGGATCGCCGGCGCGCGGTCGATGCCGTGCTGCGCGAAGCGCTGGGGACCCCGCCGGCCGCATCCGGCGCCGCGATCGTCTACGCACCGACGCGACGCGTCGCCGAGCAGGAAGGCGCGCGGCTCGCCGCCGCCGGCTGGCGCGCCGCTACCTACCACGCGGGGCTCTCGCCGATCCAGCGCGACGAGGCGCAACGGGCGTTCATGCAGCGCGAGGCCGACGTCGTCGTCGCGACGAACGCGTTCGGGATGGGCATCGACCGCGCCGACGTCCGGGCGGTGGTGCATCTGGCGCCGCCGGCCTCGCTCGAGTCGTACTACCAGGAGGTCGGTCGCGCCGGACGCGATGGGCGCGACGCGATCGGGCTGCTGCTGCTGGCGCCGGGCGACGTCCCGCTGCGCCGCCGCCTGCTCGAGCTGCCGACGGACGGCCGCGCACCCGATCCGGAGACGGTGCGCCACAAGTGGAACCTGTTCCTCGAGCTGCTGCGCTGGGCCGAGAGCGGGAGCTGCCGGCACGACGCGATCCTCCGCTACTTCGGCGATGAGGAGGAAACGCTCGCCGGCTGCGGCCGCTGCGACGTCTGCATCCGGTTGGCGTCGGGCATCGACGAAGCGGACCCTGAGGAGACGGCGTTGGTGGTGCGCAAGGCGCTGTCGGCGGTCGCGCGCATCCACGGCCGTTTCGGACTCGGCGCCGCGGTTCAGCTGCTCCGCGGCGTCGAGGACCCTCGACTGGTGCGCGCCGGCCTCCACGAGACGCGCACCTTCGGCGCGCTGGCCGAGCGCAGCGACGAGTGGCTGCAGCGCCTGCTGCGTCGCTGTGTAACACCGGGATGGATCGACTTCGAAGGGGCGGAGCGGCCGGTCGTCAAGCTCACGGCCGAAGGCGCCGCCGTGATGCGCGGCGAGAAGCCCGTGCGACTGCTGCTCCCGTCGGCGACGCGTCCACGGCCGCGCACCGTGGCGACTCCGAAGAGCACCGGCCGCCGCGACGTCGACGGCAGCCCGCGCAGCCGTGCCGCTGCCGTCGACGACGGTCTCGACGACGCGGCGCGGACGCTCTTCGACGCCCTGCGCCGCTGGCGCCTCGAGCGCGCGCGGGCGGAGTCGGTGCCGCCGTACGTGATCGCGAGCGACCACACGCTGCGCGACGTCGCACGGCTCCGCCCCGGAGATCGCGCGGAACTCGAACAGGCGCACGGCATCGGACCCGCCAGGGCCGAACGCTATGGCGCCGAACTGCTGGCGGTGGTGCAACGGGGAGGGGACTAGCGCGAGACGTAGGGCGACAACAGCGCCAGCAGCGCATCGCGGGCGGCGGCCGGATCGACCGGTGCACCCAGCTCGACAGCGGCCACGAAGCCGAGCGCGAGCGGGACCAGGATCGCGCCGATCCTTTCCGCCGGGACATCGGCGCGGACGGCGGCTCCGCGCTGCCCGGCCGCGGCGGTCCGCGCCACGCGCTGGCCGGCCTCGGTGAGCAGCGCGACGAAACGCGCGCGCAGCGCCGGCGAGCGCTCGCACGCCTCGAGGATGCGGTGTAGCGGGATGCCCGCCGGCAGCGGCGAGTCCGTCCGCCGCCGCAGCTTCAGGATGCCCTCGATCGCATCGGCGTAGCGGCGGACCGTGCGCTCGAGGTCGCGCGCGCCATCGCCCGTGGCGATGATGGCATCGAGGAACGCGCCGAGCGCGCGCTCGACGACCGCCGTCACGAGCGCGTCGCGATCGCGGAAGTGGACATAGAACGCACCGCGCGTGAAGCCGGCACGAGCACAGATGGCGTCGAGGCTCGGCGCGTCGAGACCGCGGGCCGCGAACTCGGCGAGCGCCGCCTCGACCAAAGCGGCGCGGGTCTCGGCCTTCGCGCGCTCGCGCGCCGAACCGGGCGGGTTTCGCGCCGGCGACTCCTCGCTGCGCGCGGGGGTTCGGGTCGCCGCCGCGGCGCGGACGCGGGCCCTTCCTGCCCGTCGTCCCGCTCTCGTCCCCGCGCTGCTCTCGGCCATGACCGTTGACATACCATCTCGTATGTGGATAATCCACTCACATACGGATCCGTATGCTTTGCGTCCCGGTCGATCCAGCCGTCCGAGGAACCCATGGCCGCCAGCTCCCCGATCCCGACATCCGCCCCGCTCGCCTCTCCGGCCGTCCCGGAGCAGGCCGGCGCGCTCGAAACCCTGCGCATCTGGTCGCTGCACCTGCTCTGCTTCGTCGTTCCGCTCGCGACGCTCGGCTACCTGCTGACGGCGCCGCACTCCTGGTGGGGTGCCCTGCCGTGGATCGGCGTCATCGCGGCATCGGTGTTCGCCGACGTTCGCAGCGGCCCCGAGTACCGGCAGCCGGCCCGGCGCCTCACCCGCTGGCCCTTCGACGCGGTCCTGTACACGCTGGTGGCGATCCAGATCGCGAACGTCGGTCTCGCCGTCTGGCTGGTCTCGACGCACGGCTTCTGGCGCGTCGACACGCTCGTCATGTGGCTGCTGGTGAACGTCAGCTCGGGGTACTCCGGCATCGTCGTCGCGCACGAGCTGATCCACCGCCGGGAGCGGCACATGAACCGGCTGGGACGCGTGCTGCTCGGCACCGTGCTGTACGACCACTTCTCGGTCGAGCACGTGCGCGGACACCATGCGCGGGTCGGAACGCCCGCGGATCCGGCCACCGCGCGCTTCGGCGAGAGCTACCGGGCGTTCTTCCGCCGCACCGTCCCGGCGCAGCTGCGCAGCGCGTGGCGCCTCGAAACCCACCGCCTCGGCGACGTCGACATGCCGTGGACCGACCGCCGCCAGCTCGGCAATCGCGTGCTGCACGGCCTCGTCGCCGAATGGAGCGTCGCGGCAGCGATCGGCGTGCTGCTGGGACCCGGCGCCTTCGCGTTCTACGTGCTGCAGGCGTTCGGCGCGATCCGGCTGCTCGAAGCCGTGAACTACTTCGAGCACTGGGGCCTGGTCCGGCGCGGGAAGAAGCCGACGCCGGTCGATTCCTGGGATACGGACTCCTGGTTCACGCTCTACACACTCGTGGGTCTATCGCGCCACGCGGACCATCATGCCTATGCGACGCGACCCTACCAGCAGCTCCGGCACTGGGAGGAGAGTCCCAAGCTCCCCACCGGCTACTTCGGAATGGTGACGATGGTGTTCGCGCGCAACGAGCGCTTCCAGAAGCTCATGACCGCCGAGCTGAAGCGCCGCAAACTCGGACCGTTCGCCGAGCAGGAGGCCGCGGCGGCCTGAGTGCGGCGCTCAGCGAAAGTCTTCGAGCGCCGCCGGCCGCCAGTTTGCCGCGGTGACGCGCCAGGTGCCGGGCTGCTCCTCGCGGAGCGTCACGTCGAACCGGTAGAGGTCCGCCCGCACCGTCGCCAGCACGTCGGCATCGGGGATCGCCGTGCCGGCCAGCGCCACCAACGCCTCGACCTGCGCATGCTCCGGCTCGTCGAACGAGACGCTGCGGATCCTCGTCAGCGTGTGCACCGACTGGTTGCGCAGCAGATGGAACGCCGCGATCTGCCGGACCGCCTGCCGGTCGTTGCCGCGGTCATCGGCATAGGCTTCGGAGACGTGCTCGACGAGAGCCGAGAGATCCCGCGCGCGCGCCGCCGTCTCGATCGCGACGAGCGTCCGCCGGACCGCCGCGTCCGGAGACGAATCGTCGCCGCCGCAGGCCCCGAGCAGGAGCGTGACGGCCGCGAGCGCGATCGGCTGCCGGGCGCCGCGCCAGGGCGATAGGATCCGCGATCGTCCGTTTCGCATGGCTCGATTCCTCCGTCCGAGAGCGCCATCGTCGCCTCGGGCCGGGGGCCTGAGGCTTCGCCCCCCGGAGCGCACCGCGATGCCGATCCGACGTCCGATGCCCGATCCCCACGCGCGCATCCACGCCGTGGTCCGGCGCATTCCGCGGGGTCGCGTCGCGACGTACGGGCAGGTGGCTGCGATCGCCGGACTCGGCGCCCAGCCTCGGCTGGTCGGCTACGCGCTGGCGGCGCTGCCCGAGGACAGCTCCGTGCCGTGGCACCGCGTGGTCAACGCGCAGGGGCGCGTGAGCGTCCGCGCGGAGCCGGGCGCGGACCGTCTCCAGCGCGCGCGCCTGGAACAGGAGGGCATCCGCTTCGATCCGCGCGGGCGCCTCGACCTCGAACGGGTGCGCTGGCGACCCCGCCGGTGATCCATGTCGTCGCGATCCCTGCGGTATCGTCGCCGATCCCCACCACGGAGACGTGTTCATGGCATCCGCCCCGGCCGCCCTCGAAGGGTTCCACACGGCGTCGTTCGTCCACGAAGGAACGCGCCATCCGGTGCACCGGCGCGGCGAGGGTCCCGGCGTCGTCATCATCCACGAGGTCCCCGGCCTGCATCCCGCCGTCGCCGAGTTCGGACGGGGCGTCGCCGATGCCGGTTTCACCGCCGTGCTGCCTGAGCTGTTCGGGACCCTCGGCCGGCCCGTCAGCACCGGCTACCTCGCGAGTTCGATGCTGCGCGCCTGCATCAGCCGCGAGTTCACCGTGCTGGCGCGCAACGAATCGAGTCCGATCACGGATTGGTTGCGCGCGCTGTGCCGCCAGACCCACAGCGAGTGCGGCGGGCCGGGCGTCGGCGCGCTCGGCATGTGCCTGACCGGGAACTTCGCGCTGGCGCTGATGGTAGACGAATGCGTCATGGCGCCGGTCCTGAGTCAGCCTTCGCTGCCGTTCCCGATCAGCCGATCGCATCGCGCGGCGCTGCACGTGACGCCCGATGCACTCGACACCATCAAGCGACGCGTCGCGGGTGGCTGCCCCGTCCTCGGCATGCGCTTCAGTCACGACGCGCTGTGCCCCGGCGAGCGCTTCGAAACGCTCCGTCGCGAACTCGGCGCCGGCTTCGAAGGCATCGAGATCGACTCGTCCAAGGGCAACCCGCACGGCATTCCGCGCACCGCGCACTCCGTCCTCACGGTCGACCTCGTCGACCGGGAGGGCCATCCCACGCGTGCCGCGCTCGAGCGGACGCTCGCGTTCCTGCGCGAGCGCCTGCAGCCGCCGGTCCGATCCTGAGTGTGACACGCCGACGAGGCTAGATTGCGCGCCGTCGGAGGAGAAGCGATGCCGCGTTCGACCTGGCTCGTGAAGTCGGAACCCGCGACCTACGCGTGGGCCCAGCTGGTCCGTGACGGACGGACCGTCTGGGACGGCGTCCGCAACGCGCTGGCGCGACAGCACCTGGCCGCGATGCGCCGGGGTGACCTGGTCCTCTACTACCACTCGAACGAGGGCAAGGAGATCGTCGGCATCGCCCGCGTCGTCCGGGAGGCCCACCCGGATCCGACGGCTGACGACCCGAAGTGGCTCGCCGTCGATCTCGAGCCGGTGCGGCCGTTCGCCGAGCCGGTCGGGCTCGCGACGATCAAGGGCGATCCGAAGCTCGAAGGCCTCGCGCTGATCCGGCAGTCCCGGCTCTCGGTCCTGCCTGTCTCGCGTGCGCACTTCGATCACCTGCTGCAGCTCGGCAAGACGAAGGCTCCCCGCTGATGGGCGGCGATCGACTCTGGTGGCAGCACGGCGTCGTCTATCAGATCTACCCGCGCTCGTACCACGACGCGAACGGCGACGGCGTCGGTGATCTCGAGGGGATCCGTCGGCGTCTCGACCACCTCGCGTGGCTCGGCGTCGATGCGCTGTGGCTCTCGCCGTTCCAACCCTCGCCGATGGCGGACTTCGGCTACGACGTCTCCGACTACTGCGGCGTCGATCCGCTCTTCGGCACGCTCGACGACTTCGACCGGCTGCTGGCGGACGCGCACGCGCGCGGCCTCCGCGTCACGGTCGACTGGGTCCCGAACCACAGCTCGGACCAGCATCCGTGGTTTCTCGAATCGCGATCCGCGCGCAGCCACCCGAAGCGCGACTGGTACGTCTGGCGCGATGGCCGCGACGGCGGTCCGCCGAACAACTGGGTGTCCGTGTTCGGAGGCCCGGCCTGGGAGCACGATCCGACCACCGACCAGTGGTTCCTGCACTCGTTCCTGCGCGAACAGCCGGACCTCAACTGGCGGGACCCCGGACTCGTCCGCGCGATGCACGACGTCGTGCGCTTCTGGCTCGATCGCGGCGCCGACGGCTTCCGGATCGACGTCGTGCACCGGATCGCCAAGGATCCGGAGCTGCGCGACAACCCGCCCGCACCGGGCGGCGGGGCCGGCTACGGCGGCCAGCTCCACGTCCACGACGAGAACCATCCGGGCGTCCACCGACTGCTGCGCGAGCTGCGCGCGGTGCTCGACGGCTATCGCGAGCGGATGATGGTCGGCGAGGTCTACCTCTTCGACCCCGCCGAGGTGGCGCGCTACTACGGCCGCGGTGACGAGCTGCACCTGGCGTTCAACTTCTCGTTCCTGCGCTGTCCGTGGGACGCCGCCGCCTTTCGCGCGGAGGTCGAGCGCTTCGAAGCGCTGTGCCCGCCGGAGGGCTGGCCGACGTGGGTGCTCTCGAACCACGACGTCCCGCGGCATGCGTCGCGCTACGACGACCCCGCGCTCGGCGACGCGCGCGCCCGCACCGCCGCGATGATGCTGCTGACGCTCCGGGGCACCCCGTACCTGTACGCGGGCGAGGAGATCGGCATGCGCAACGTCGCGATCCCGCCGGATCGCTTGCAGGATCCCCTGGCGCGCACGCTGCACCCGGCGCTGTCGCGCGACGGCGAACGGACTCCCATGCGCTGGGACGCGCGCGCGCCGGCCTGCGGCTTCAGCGATCCGCGTCCCGACGGCAGCACTGCGGAACCCTGGCTCCCGCTCGGACCGCAACCTCCCGGCACCGATCTTGCCGCGCAGCGCGCAGATCGCGCGTCGCTGCTGTGGCTGTATCGCGACCTGCTGGCGCTCCGGCGCGCGCACCCGTCGCTGCACCGCGGAAGCTGGACGCCGATCGAGGCGCCGGACGGCGTCTTCGCGTACGAGCGAGCACACGAGTCAGAGGTGGCCCGCGTGGCGCTCAACTTCTCCGACACGCCGCGCCGCGTCCCGCTCGGCGGCGGCACGGTCACCGCCGGTCTCGCGACGCGTCCCGGCGCCACCCTCCCGCGCCATTCCGACGTCGTCGAACTCGGGCCCGCCGAAGGCCTGCTCCTGCTCCTCCGCTGAATCGAGCCTCGAGCCGTCAAGAAAGGGGCCGGGTTGGATCGTCAACTTTTCCGGCCGCGGCCGGAAAAGTTGACGATCCAACCCGGCCCCTTTCTTGACGGACGGCTTGACGGCTCGGGAGGGCATCGCCCACCCTACGCGCCGGGGGGGACATGGCGCGCGCGCGCAAGACCTACGACGAGGCATCGATCAAGACGCTGGATGCGCTCGAGCACATCCGGCTGCGCAGCGGCATGTACATCGGCCGGCTGGGCGACGGCTCCCATCCCCAGGACGGCATCTACGTGATGCTGAAGGAAGTCGTCGACAACGCCATCGACGAGTTCATCATGGGCGCCGGCAAGCGCATCGAGCTGCGGCGCGACGGCGATGCGATGGAAGTCCGCGACTACGGTCGTGGCATCCCGCTCGGGAAGCTCGTCGACTGCGTCTCCCAGATCAACACCGGCGGCAAGTACAGCGACGACGTGTTCCAGTTCTCCGTGGGCCTGAACGGCGTCGGCACGAAGGCCGTGAATGCGCTCTCGAGCCGCTTCGAGGTGCAGAGCTGGCGTGAGGGAAAGTTCCGCCGTGCCGCCTTCGAACGCGGCCGGATCGTCGAGAACGAGACCGGCAATGATCCCCACGCGCGCGACGGCACGTGGGTGCGCTTCGCGCCGGACCCCGAGATCTTCGGCTCCTTCGCGTGGAACGAGGAGTTCCTCGCGCAGCGTCTGCGCTACTACGCGTTCCTGAACGCCGGGCTGACACTCGACTACGGCGGGCACAAGTATCACTCGGCAGGCGGCATCGGCGATCTGCTCGCGCACGAGATGGGTACGGAAGAGCCGCTCTATCCGATCGTGCACCAGGCCCAGGACCGGCTCGACTTCGCCTTCACCCACACGCACGCCTACGGCGAGACCTACTGGAGCTTCGTCAACGGCCAGCACACGCACGACGGCGGCACCCACCAGAGCGCCTTCCGCGAGGGGCTGCTGAAGGCCGTCAACGAGTTCGCCGGCAAGAACTTCGCTGGCGAGGACGTCCGCGACGGCCTGGTCGGCGCCATCGCGATCAAGCTCCAGGACCCCGTCTTCGAGGCGCAGACCAAGACCAAGCTCGGATCGATCGAGGTGCGCACGTGGATCGTGCCGGCCGTGAAGGATCGCGTCGTCCGCTGGCTCCACGAGCACAAGGAAGACGCCGAGCGGCTGCTCGAAAAGGTTCGCCAGAACGAGCGGGTACGGAAGGAACTTTCGGCGATCAAGAAGGACGCGCGCGACCGCGCGCGCAAGGTCGCCATCCGGATTCCCAAGCTCACGGACTGCCGGATGCACTACGACGACGCCAAGGCCCGGCGCCGCGCCGACACGACGATCTTCCTGACCGAGGGCGACTCGGCGGGCGGCGTGATGATCCAGAGCCGCGACGTCGAGACGCAGGCCGTGTTCTCGCTGCGCGGCAAGCCGCTCAACTGCCACGGCCTGAAGCGCGACGCCATCTACAAGAACGAGGAGCTCTACAACCTGATGCGCGCGCTCGGCGTCGAGGACGGCATCGACGGTCTGCGCTACGCGCGGGTCGTCATCGCCACGGATGCCGACGTCGACGGCATGCACATCCGCAACCTGCTGCTGACGTACTTCCTGCGCTACTTCGAGGAGTTGGTGCTGAAGGGCCACGTCTACATCCTCGAGACGCCGCTGTTCCGGGTGCGCAACCGCAAGGAGACCCGCTACTGCTACAGCGAGGCGGAACGGGATCGCGCGATGGCGGAGCTCCGCGGCCACGAGATCACCCGCTTCAAGGGCCTCGGCGAGATCAGCCCGAAGGAGTTCGGCCAGTTCATCGGTTCGGACATCCGGATGGCGCCCGTGGCGGTGAACGGGATCGGCGAGATCGGCCGCTGCCTCGACTTCTTCATGGGCAAGAACACGCCCGAGCGCCGCACGTTCATCGTCGACAACCTGGTCACCGAGGTGTTGTAGCGTGACCGGCCTCGACGCGGTCATGCGCCGCAACTTCATCGACTACGCCAGCTACGCGATCCTCGACCGCGCGATTCCGGACCTGCGCGACGGCCTGAAGCCCGTACAGCGCCGCCTGCTGCACACGCTCTTCGAGATGCACGACGGCCGCTACCACAAGGTGGCCAACGTCATCGGCGAGACGATGAAGCTGCATCCTCACGGCGATGCCTCGATCGGCGACGCGCTGGTGGTGCTGGCCAACAAGGCGTTCTTCATCGACCGCCAGGGGAACTTCGGCAGCCTGCTGACGGGGCACCCAGCCGCCGCCCCCCGCTACATCGAATGCCGACTCACGGCGCTGGCGCTCGAGGCCTTGTTCAACGAGGCGCTGACCGAGTTCGTGCCGAGCTACGACGGGCGCAATCGCGAGCCCGTCTTCCTGCCGGCAAAGCTGCCGATGGTGCTGATGCTCGGCGCCGAGGGCATCGCCGTCGGGATGGCGACCCGGATCCTGCCCCACAACGCAGTGGAGCTGTGGCAGGCGCAGATCGACCTGCTCGAGGGGCGCGAGATCCAGCTCGAGCCGGACTTCCCGCAGGGCGGTCTCGCCGACACCACCGAGTACGACGACGGGCGCGGCAAGGTGACGGTGCGCGCGCGGCTCGAGATCCGGGACGAGAAGCGGGTGGTGATCCGCGAGATCCCGTTCGGCACGACCACCGAAAGCGTCATCACGTCGATCGAGGCGGCGATCCAGCGCGGCCGCGTGCAGATCGCGTCGATCCACGACTACACGACCGACCGGGTCGAGATCGAGCTCCAGCTCCCGCGCGGCGTCTACGCCGAGGACGTGATCCCGCAGCTCTACGCGTACACCGACTGCCAGGTCTCGGTGTCGTCGAACATCGTCGTCATCGACGGTCGGCGGCCCGTCGAGATGAGCGCCAGCGAGATCCTGAAGGTCCTCACCGAGCAGCTCCAGGAGCGGTTGCGCGCGGAGCTCGAGTGGGACCGCAGCCAGCTCGTCGACCGCAAACACTGGCTCACGCTCGAGCGGATCTTCATCGAACAGCGGATCTATCGCGGCCTCGAGGATGCCGACACCGAAGCGGCCGTCCGGGATCGCGTCGTCACCGGGATGGCGAAGCACGCAAAGCTGTTCGTGCGGCCCCTCGACGATGACGACGTGAAGCGGCTGCTCGAGCTGCGCATCCGGCGCATCTCGGCGTACGACATCGCCCGCAGCCGCGACGAGCTGGCCGAGATCGAAGACCGGCTCGCGGCGATCGCGCGCAAGCTGAAGCACCTGACGCGGACGACGATGGAGTGGCTCCAGGGGCTGATCGACCGCTACAGCGACGAGTTTCCGCGCCGGACGCGGATCACGTCGTTCCAGGAAGTCGACAAGAAGGCGGTCGCGCGCCCGACGCTGAAACTCGCCTACGACGCGGAGAGCGGCTTCTTCGGCAGCGCCGTCAAGGGCGACCGGTTCCCGCTGCAGGTCAGCGAGTACGATCTGATCCTCGGCGTCGCCGACGACGGCAGCTTCCGCGTGATGACCCCGCCCGAGAAGCAGCTGTTCACCGGCAAGCTGCTGTGGTGCGACGTGTTCGACCCGGAGCGCGGCGCGGACTTCACCGTCGTCTATCGCGATCGCCAGCGGATCGCGTTCGGCAAGCGCGTCCGGATCGAGCGTTTCATCCGGAACAAGGAATACGCGCTGATCAAGGACAAGGCCGGCAAGGTGGACCTGCTGCTGCCGGGGACGGCGGCGGGCAAGCTGTGGCTTCGCTTCGCGCCGGCCAAGCGGCAGCGCGTGCAGGAGGCGACCTTCGATCTCGGCAAGCTGGACTGGACCGGCGTGACCGCGCGCGGCGTGCGGCTCGCGGCGAAGCCGGTCGCGCAGGTGAAGTGGCTGCGAGAGGAAGAGAAGCCGAAGCGGGAGACGCGCAAGCCGGCGCGCGGCAAGGGCCGGCAGACCAGCCTGTTCTGAACTCGCCGTGTCACCAGACCGGAGCGCGACTCCCGTCGGGCAGCGGCTCGGTTCGCAGCTCGGCGTAGACCCCGAAGTGATCGCTGGGCCAGACGCCATCGCGCTCGTCGTCGCAGACGACGCTGCACCGCTCGACGAGACCCAGCCCCTCCGCGGTCGGGTAGCCGGTGAAGACGTAGTCGATGCGACGGTCCGGCTCGAGAGCGAGCCGGGCGTAGGGATTGCGGTTCGACCACGTGCAGCCCGGCGGCTCGCCCGAGCTCGGAGCCCCGCGTCCCGCCACCCGCCAGGCGTCGTGGAAGTACACCGTCTTGCCGTCGATCGCGTGACCGCCGGTCAGGAAGCGCACCTCGTCCCAGTCCGGCTCGGCGTTGAAGTCGCCGACGAGGATCGGCGGGAATCCTCCCTTCGGACGCCGCGCGATCACGCGGTCTGCGAGCGCGCGGACTTGTCGCAGACGGGTGTCGCCATGGTGGAAGCGCCAATGCAAATGCGTGCAGGTGAACGACAGGCGGCCGAACGGAGCGCCGATGTCGACGTGCAGCGCGGCGCGCGTCTCCGCGTCGCCGCGGTCCGGCAGCTCCTGTTCCTCGCGACCGACCAGCGGCCAGCGCGAAGCGACCGCGTTGCCGAAATCGAACGGCGCGCCTTCGCGTCGGAAGACGCCGGCACAGACGTAATCGCGATGCGGTAGCCGCGGGCCGAGCAGCTCCGCAACCTGGTCGAATTGCGGCGCCCGCAGCGCTTCCTGGAATCCGACGACGTCCGGGTCGAGGCGATCGAGCCAATCCCGGATGCGATCGGCGCGAGCCGGCCAGGGCCCCTGGTCGTGCCACAGGTTCAGCGTCAGGACCTTCAGCACCAAGGGGCCGTCCGACGTCTCGAAAAGTTGACGATCGAACCCGGCCCCTTTCTCGACGTCACTGGAGGCCGTGGGGCTGGCGGAGTTCGAAGGGGGCGATCTCGGCGTCGAAGCGGCGGCGGCCTGCGGTGGCCAGCATCTCGTAGCGACCGCGCATGAAGCCGAACGGCGTCCCGAGCGGACAGCCGGACGTGTACTCGAACGACTCGCCGGGCGCGAGCACGGGCTGCTCGCCGACGACGCCGGGGCCGTGCACTTCCTCGACCTTGCCGGTCGCGTCGGTGATCACCCAGTGGCGCGCCACGAGCTGCACGGTCTCGTCGCTCAGATTGGTGATCCGGATCGTGTAGAGGAAGAACCATTCGGACAGGTGGGGTGCGGAGTGCTCCGGCGCGAAGCGGCCGACGGCCTCTACTTGCACCCCGTTCGTCGTGGCTTCGGACGTCGACACCGGCTCTCCTGGTTCTCGCGGACGACGCGTTGGAATCTAGGCGCAGCCTCGGACGGCGTCGAGGGCGGCCGAGACGGTGCGCGGTTGGTATGTTCCCGCCCTCTCATTCCGACCCGGTCCCCTGCGGACCCGCCGCGAAAGGAACTCTCGAATGGCCCTCCCCCCCCGCGACGTCGTCATCGTCGAAAGCGTCCGCACTGGCCTGGCGAAGGCCGGTCGCGGCTCCTTCAACATGACCGAGCCCGTCTACTACCTCGCCCACACGCTGAAGTCCGCCGTCGAGAAGGCCGGCGTCGATCCGGCCGAGATCGAGGACGTGATCGTCGGCACCGGCTTCCCGGAAGGTTGTCAGGGCATGAACATGGCGCGCATCGCTGCGATGGCCGCGGGCTTCCCCAAGGAAGTCGCCGGTGCGACAGTGAACCGCTTCTGCTCGTCCGGCTCGCAGGCGATCATGATGGCCGCCCAGCGCATCCAGGAAGGCGCGGACGTCGCGATCGGCGCCGGGGTCGAGACGATCACGATGATGAACGACGGCACGCAGAACACCAATCGTCTCGTCAACAAGGCGGCGCAGGAGCGCTTCCCGGGCCTGTACTACCCGATGGGGATCACTGCGGAGATCGTCGCGGAACGCTATCAGGTGTCGCGCGAGGACCAGGACGTCTACGGCCTGAGAAGCCAGCAGCGCTATGCGGCCGCCGTCGAGAAGGGCTGGGTCGCCGAAGAGATCGTCCCGATGAAGGTGACCCGCAAGGTGATGAACAAGGGCGAGGAGCCGCGCGAGGAGGAGGCGGTCCTCGACCGCGACGAGTGCAACCGGCCGGACACGACGCTCGAGGGTCTCGCCAAGCTGAAGCCCGCCTTCAAGCCCGACGGGACGGTCACGGCCGGCAACGCGTCGCAGCTCTCCGATGGCGCGTCGGCGACGCTGGTGATGAGCGCCGACCGCGCCAAGCAGCTCGGCCTCGAGCCGCTCGGCGTCTACCGCGGCAGCGCCGTGGCGGGCTGCGGCCCCGATGAGATGGGCATCGGCCCGATCTACGCAGTGCCGAAGCTGCTGAAGCGGCACGGCCTCACGATGAAGGACATCGACATCGTCGAGCTGAACGAGGCCTTCGCATCGCAGCTGCTGCAGTGCCAACGCGTGCTCGAGATTCCCGACGAGAAGCTGAATCCCTGCGGCGGCGCGATCGCGATCGGTCACCCGTACGGCATGACGGGGTCCCGGCTCACCGGCCTGCTGCTGCGGCAGCTTCGCCGCACTGGCGGCCGCTACGGCATCGTCACGATGTGCATCGGCGGCGGCCAGGGGTTCGCGTCGCTGTTCGAAGCCGCCTGAAGCGCCGGTGACGACGGAACCGGTCCGCATCGAGATCCGCGACGGCCTTGCCGTCATCCGACTGGATGACGGCAAGGCCAACGCGTTCTCGATGCCCCTCCTCGAGGCGCTCGGAGCCGCTCTCGACCGCGCCGAGCGCGACGCGAGGGCGGTGGTCCTGATCGGCCGCCCGGGGCGCTTTTCCGGCGGCTTCGACCTCGGCGTGATGAGCCAGGGCGGCGATGCGATGGCGAGCCTGGTCACCGCCGGCGGCCGTCTCGCGCTGCGACTCTATGAATTCCCGATGCCCGTCGTGATCGCGTGCACGGGCCACGCGCTCGCGATGGGCGCCGTGCTGCTGCTCGCCGGCGATCTGCGCATCGGCGCCGAGGGTGCCTACAAGATCGGACTCAACGAAGTGGCGATCGGCCTCGCGCTGCCGACCTTCGCCGCCGAGCTGGCGCGCGAACGTATCTCCCTGCGCCACCTGCAGCGAGCAACGGCCCTCGCATCGGTCTACGACCCGGCCGGGGCCGTGGATGCCGGGTTCCTGGACCGCACGGTCCCGCCCGCGGAGCTCGAGACGGAGGCCGTCGCGGCCGCGCGCGAATTGGCCGCGCTGCACGTCGGGGCGCACCGACTCACCAAGCACACGCTGCGCGCGCGTGCAATCGAGACCATCCGCGCCAGCCTCGGCTGACGATCTTGCTCGGAGCCGGCGCCAGATGCCTGCGAGCCGGTGCCGGCCCCGATCCGGCTGTGTGGCGTCGGACGCCCGGGATGTGGCGCGACGCCGCGGCGCGCCGGGGGGCAGCGGCGCTCGGCTCGCGAGAACTCCGGGCACAGCCGTTGCAACTGCCGGTGACTGGAACACCGCGGCCGGGACGATCGCGTCGAGGCCGCGGGCGCGGAGGAACCATGCATCGCGAGGAAGACGGGCTGCGCGAGAACTGCGTGATCTGCGGCGTTCCGGTCGCGGCCGGAATCGATTGCGGCTTCGCATATGGTGCCAGCAGCGTGCTGTGTCAGGCCTGTGCCGTACGGCGTGGCGGCATCTATGACGCCTTGCGGGATCGCTGGGAAGTCGAGCCGGATCTCGGCGGCCTGCCCGATGAGCGCGCTCCGCACCGCTGAAAGGCCCGCCCATGCGGACACGCAGCGGTGCGGCCACGTCCTTGCGCTGCGTTCGGGCCGCGAGTCGGGCGTCCGAGTCGCGGCGCAGCTCGGAGTCGCTCTCGCCGAGGACGAGGGACGCGCATTCGAGTGCGGCGAGCTCGAGACTCATCCGCTCGTGAATGTTCGCGACCGGGATGTGTCCGTCGTCCAGTCGCTGCATGGGGATCCCGGACAGGGCGTCAACGACAGAACGCTTTCGACTGCTGCTCTTCCTGGGAACTCTACGGGACGCTTCCGCGAGCAGGATCACCGCCGTCGTTCCGCTCCTCTGGATGTCGTCGTGGCCTCGCCCGACGCCGGCGGGACGAAACGAGCCGACTGCTACCGGGCAACACCCGGTCGCCGGCTCGGCCGGGAGCTCGCCGGCGCCTTCGTCGAGAAGCGAAGCGAACGCGACGTGGTCAGAGGAAGCGCCGTCGTCGGCCATGTCGACGGGCGCATGGTCGTTCTCGTCGAGCATGCGATCCACCGGAAGCCGCCTCCTGTGGACGTGCCGGTCGACGGCTTCGTCCGGGCCGCCGAGCGCGAGCGCGCCGGCTCCGTCGCGGCTCAGGACGACGACTCCGGAGTAGACATCGGACGTGAGGCGGCGGTCGAGCCGGACCTCTTCGGCGCAATCGACCCGACGCAGCTCCGGATCGCTCTCCGGTCGGCGCAGGAAGGCGACCTCGTCGTCGATCCCGGGCTCGCGCGCGGCGCCCCGCTCCTCCCGACCGCTCGCCTCCCGCCACTTCGGCCGCGTACCCAGGCGCGGACCCGCACGCTCCCCGCGTCCGGAGCCCGCGCCCGTGCGGTCGATTCCCGCCGGGTCCCGGGGCCGGCCAGCCGGGTGTATGATCGTCGGGTGGCCGATCCCGAGCGCTGCTACCAGATCCAGGGCCGTGCGGTCTCGATGCCCGTCGAGGTGCGCGACGCGTCGGCCGGCGTCGCGACATGGCTGCTCCCGGCGCGCGCGGTGCAGAAGCTGGTTCCCGGCGCTTTCGAAGTGGCGACAGTCCTTCCGGGACGTACGCCGGTCGCGATCGCCGTCATCGACTACCGGGACAACGACCTCGGCGACTATCACGAGGTCTCGATCACCTGCTTCGTCCAGCCGCGCGGCACGTCGAGCGGGATCCCGTGGCTCGGCTCGCTGATCGAACTGGTCCGAGGACGTCTCGGGACCTACATCTGGAAGCTCCCGGTCGATCAGCCGTTCACGTGCGAGGCCGGCCGCACGATCTGGGGCTTTCCAAAGACGGTCGAAGCGATCGATTTCCAGATCCAGGACGACAGCGCCCGGTGTCGACTCGAGATGGACGGCAAGCACGTGCTCACACTGTCGCTCCCGCGTGGCGGTACGCGCACGCTGCCGGACTCGGATCTCGTCACCTTCACCCAGATCGAGGGCATCCCGCACCGCACGGCGTTCCGCCAGGGCGGCACCGGTGTCGGGTTCCGCTTCGGTGGCGCGCGTCTGGAGCTCGGCACGCATCCGATCGCCGATTCGCTGCGCGGGATCGGGCTCCCCGGTCCTGCGTTGATGACGATGTGGACCGAGCGCATGCACGGCAGTTTCGGCGCACCGGAGAAGCTCTGAGCGCCGCGATCCGCAGCATCGAGGACGTTCGCGAACCGCATCGCGCGCTGTCGAATCTGGCCTTCGAGGCGCTGGCGAAGGCCTGCCGCGAGGAGGCGAGCTGGGAGTTCCAGCTGGTGGTCGCGCCGCTGGTCCTCGCGCGAGGAACCGCATCGCCGCTGAATCCGATCGCGCTGTTCTAGCTGAGGGGCCTCAGCGCGGGTGGGCGCGAGCCGGCTCGAGGCCGGTCCAGAAGGCTTCGATCGCCTGCGGGTCGAGCGCGGCGCTCCAGATCTGCGAGAGGCGGCCGTCCTCGACTTCGGCGAGCACGAGATAGTCGAGTTCGACGTCCCGCGTTCCGATCACGATCCGCACGCGGAAGATCAGCAACACGCGCGCATCGCTGGCGAGAATGTCGACGAGTTTCGCATCGAATACGTCGGTCGCCTCCCCGACGCGCGCGAGCATATCGATCGCGGCGTCGGCGCCATGGTGCTCCCCGACCCAAGGCGTACCGCGGGCGGTCGCGCGCCAGACCAGATCGGGCGCCAGGAAGGCGCGGAGGGCGTCGGCGTCGCCGCGCGCGATGGCGTCCCAGACGCGACGGACGAGAGCGGCGTTCGGGTGTTCCGACACGGCGCGGATCATACCCGGACCCGGGCCGGCGCGGCATAGGGGAAAGGACCGGCACAGCCGGAACGTGCCGGCTATTCTTACGCCCCCGTTACGAGCGCACCCCGTCCGCCGTCGATGCGCTGCCGGCTCCCGCAGTCGCCAGCCCCCAAGGAGGATTCTCCATGGACCTCAGCGTCTCCCCCGAGCAGGTCGCGTTCCGCCAGGAAGTCCGACAGTGGATCCAGAACGCCCTGCCGGCAGGCATCAAGGCCAAGGCCGCGGGCGGCGGCCACTTCGAGCACGAAGAGCAGATGGAGTGGCACAAGATCCTCTATGCCAAGGGCTGGGTGGCGCCGCACTGGCCGGAGGAGGTCGGCGGCACCGGCTGGGACATCGGCAAGCGACACATCTTCGGCGAGGAGCTCGTTCGGGCCAACACCCCGCAGCTGTCGCCGTTCGGATTGATGATGGTCGGACCGTTGCTGATCCAGTTCGGAACGCCGGAGCAGAAGCAGCGCTTCCTGCCGAAGATCCTCTCCGGCGACGAGGTCTGGTGCCAGGGCTACTCGGAGCCGAACGCCGGCTCGGACCTCGCGTCGCTGCAGCTGCGCGCCGAGAAGGATGGCGACGACTACATCCTGAACGGGCAGAAGACCTGGACAACCTACGCGCAGCACGCGGACTGGATCTTCCTGCTGGCACGAACGGACGCCTCCGGGAAGAAGCAGGACGGCATCACCTTCATCCTCGCCGACCTCGAGAACACTCCGGGCATCACCGTGAAGCCCTTCCTCACGACCGGGGGCACCGACGCGTTCTCGGAGACCTGGTTCCAGAATGCGCGGGTGCCCCAGAGCAACCGGGTCGGCCCCGAACACGGCGGCTGGACGATGGCGAAGGCGCTGCTCGCGCACGAGCGGACGGGGATCGGCGGCATCGCGGAGAGCAAGCGCTGGCTGCAGCTGTGCAAACGCATCGCGCGCGAGACCCCCGTCGGCAAGAGCACGCTGTTCGACGACCGCAGCTTCCGCGAGCGGATCGCGCGGCTCGAGATGCGGCTGCGCAGCCTCGAGCTGTTGCAGCTGCGCACGCTGGCCGCCGCCCAGGTCGGGCGCGCGCCGGGCCCGGAGAGCTCCATCCTGAAGCTCGTCGGCACCGAGATCCAGCAGGAGTCCACCGAGCTGTGCATGGATGCGATGGGCCACGACGCGCTCGGCTGGCTCGATTCACCCCCGGATGCGCTGCCCGCCATCGAGCAGGGCGTCGCCTCGTCGTTCAACTACCTGCGGGCGGCGACGATCTACGGCGGCTCGAACGAGATCCAGCGCAACATCATCGCCAAGCAGATCCTGCGCCTTCCCACGGCCTGAACCTCCCTCTCCTCGAGCGATAGGACACCGCCATGAACTTCGACCTCAGCGAAGAGCAGCAGATCCTCGTCGACTCCGTCGCCAAGTTCGTCCAGAACGACTCGCCGGTGGAGCGCTTCCGCAAGCTGCGTGACACCGAGCGCGGCTGGGATCCGACCACCTGGGCGCGCCTGGGCGAGTTCGGCTGGCTCGGCGTCGCGTTCCCCGAGGAGCACGGAGGCTTCGGCGGCCGGTTCGTCGACCTGGCGCTGATCCTCGAACAGCTCGGACGGGGTCTGGTGGCGGAACCGCTGATCCCCTCGGTCGTGCTGGCCGGTGGACTCCTCTCGAAGCTCGGCAGCGAAGCGCAGATCGAGCGATTCCTGTCGCCGATGATCGAAGGCCGTACGTCGCTGGCGCTCGCCTACGGCGAACGACAGAGCCGATATACCGTCAACGACTGCCAGACCCGGGCCGAGAAGCGCGGCGCGGGTTGGGCTCTGTCGGGCGACAAGACCTGGGTGCTGAACGGCCACGCAGCGGACCAGATCCTCGTGCTGGCGCGCACGTCCGGGGATTCTCTAGACGCGAATGGTCTCTCGCTGTTCCTCGTCGATGGCGACGCCGAGGGACTCGAGCGCATCCGCGTCCCCGGCATGGATGGGCAGCGCAGCGCGCTGCTCCGTCTGCGCGGCGTCGAGGTCGGAGCCGATCGCCTGCTCGGCGAGGAGGGCCGCGCCCTGCCCCACGTCGAGTGGGCGCTCGACCGCGCTGCCGCCGCCGCCTGCGCCGAGGGCCAGGGCGAGATCCAGGAGCTGTTCGACCGGACCGTCGCCTACCTGAAGCAACGCTCGCAGTTCGGCGTGCCGATCGGCAGCTTCCAGGCACTCCAGCACCGCGCCGCCGACATGTACGCGGAAACGGAACTCTGCCGCTCGACGATGATCCTCGCGGCGATCGCGGCGGACTACGAAGACACCGAGAAGCGTCAGTCGGAGATCTCGGCCGCCAAGCTCCAGCTCTCGCGCGGCGGCTGGTTCGTGCAGGAGAATGCGATCCAGCTGTTCGGCGGCATCGGCGTGACCGATGAGCAGGACGAAGGCCTGTTCTTCAAGCGCCTGCGCGTGCTCCAGGGCCTGTTCGGCGATGCCGACTGGCACGTGACCCGCTATCAGGGTCTGCGCGGCTTCGGCGCCGAGGACTAGAACGCAGGCGGCGCCCGCTCACGAGCGGGGAGTTAGCAGCGCCGCCTGCACGAGCTGGTCGAGCCGGGACAAAAAGCGCTCGCGATCCTTCTCCGCGAGCGGACGCGGGCCACCGGGGGCCAGGCCCTGCTCGCGCAGATCCGCCTTCAGTTGGCGCGTCGCGAGCGCTGCGCCGATCATGTCCTCGGTGAACGGGCGGCCGTCGGGGCCGAGGACGCTGGCCCCCTCGGCGAGGCAGCGCGCCGCGAGCGGGATGTCCGCCGTGACGACGATGTCCCCGGGTCTCGCGCGCTCGGCGATCCAGTCATCGGCGACGTCGAGCCCGGGGTCGACGACGATCAGCTCGGCGCCGAAGCCCGGCGGCACGTACATCCGCTGGTTGGCGACCACCGCGACGGGAAGGCCGTAGCGCGTCGCTACCCGATAGACCTCGTCCTTCACGGGACACGCATCGGCGTCGATGAAGATGGCGATCATATGGGTCCTCGCCGCGAGAGGCTACCTTCGCGCAGATGAGCGGGAAGCGCAGCGACCGGGGGGCGATCGTCTACTCGAGCGAGCATGGGCGGATGTGCCCAGCCTGCGGAAATCCGGCGTCTCGCTGCACCTGCCGGGGGTCGGGTCCGAGCGCAACGGCCGCGACGGCGGGCGGAAAGGCCGTGGTCCGGGTCGGCCGCGAGACCAAGGGGCGCAAGGGCAAGGGCGTCACCATCGTCACCGGAGTCCCGCTCTCGGGAGCCGCGCTCGGCGAGCTGGCGTCGCGTCTCAAACGCTCGTGCGGGTCGGGCGGCACCGTCAGGGACGGCGTGATCGAGATCCAGGGCGATCACCGGGACGCACTGGTGGCGGTTCTCGAAACGCACGGCTGGATCGTCAAGCGCTCGGGCGGCTGACGGCATCGATCGGGACGTGGCCGGGCTGGGTGCAGACCCGCTCCAGCCACGCGCGCAGCGCCGGATAAGGCGCGAGATCGAAGCCGCCCTCGCCGGCGACGTGCGTGTAGGCATAGAGCGCGATGTCCGCGATCGTGTAGCGCTCCGTCGCGAAGTAGCGGTGCGCGGCGAGGTGCTGCTCCATCACGCGCAGTGCCGCCTCGCCGTTGGCGCGCTTGTCGGGCACGAGTGCCGCGCGCGCACCCAGCAGTCCGACGTGCGCCCAGAAGCGCAGCGTCGCGATGTTCGGCTCGTGACTGTACTGCTCGAAACACATCCATTGCAGCGTCCGGGCGCGGTCGAACCTCGCCTCGGGCAGGAACGACGTGCCCTCGGCGAGATACCAGAGAATCGCATTCGACTCCGGGAGGCACGTGCCATCAGCGAGCTCGAGCACGGGGATCCGGCCGTTGGGGTTCTTCGCGAGGAAGGCCGCGGTACGCGTGTCTCCCTTCGTGATGTCGAGCGGGACGTACGTGAACGGTTGCCCAAGCTGCGCGAGCAGCAGGCGCACCTTGTAGCCATTGCCGGAGATGGGGTCGTCGTAGAGCTTCATCGCGAAGAAGTTGACATTCCAACCCGGCCCCTTTCTTGACGGGCTCAGGGGGTGCAGGCGGCGGCGCGGCTGGAGAGGGCGGCGATGCGGCGGCCCATCTGGATGGGGTCGCGTTCGACGCCGTTGGTGCAGAAGCCGAACGAGAGACCGGTCCGGGGGTCGTGCCAGCCGATCTGGCCGCCGACGCCGAGGTGGCCGAAGGCTTCGTCCGAGGACGGGCGTCCGAAGCCGAGGAAGAGCTTCTCGGGCCCGCCGGCGATCACGATCCCGAGCCCGCGGTTGGCGGGCTTGCCGAACATCGGGTCCACGAAATCGGGGTTCCGGATCCGGCGCGCATCCTCGATCGTCTCGGGCTGCCAGACGGGGCGGCCATCCGCCGCCCGGCCTCCGTTGCCGAGCGCTTGGTAGAACAGCGCGAGATCGCCGGCCGTCGCCGTGCCGCCGCCGCCCGGGACGCCGATCTCGCGCACGCGCGGATCATTGAACCCGACGATCGCTTCCTCGGTCACCTCGCTCGTCGCGGGCACCGGAAAGCCCAGCGCGGCGAACTCCTCGGGCGTGCGCTCGCGACCGACGTACGCGAGGTCCGCGAGCCGCCCGTGCAGCGCGCGCGGCAGCCCGATGCGCAGGTCCGGCAAGCCCAGCGGCTCGGCGATCCGCTCGCGGACGAACTCGCGGAAATCCATGCCGGTGCGGGCCTGCACCAGGGCGGCGAGCACCCACATCCCGCTGGTGTGGTGGTACTCGTAGCGCGAGCCCGGCTCCCAGTTGAGGCGCCAACGCGCGAAGACCTCCGGCAGGCGCGTCCAGTCCCAGTCTCGCTGCCGGTACGGTGCGCGCGGGAAGCCCGCCGTGTGCGTGAACAGCTGCTCGACGGTGACGGCGTCCTTGCCGTTGGCGCCGAAGCCCGGAAGGATGTCCGCGACGCGTTCACCGAGCCCGAGTTTGCCGTCTTCGAGCAACAGCCACGCCGCGGACGACGTGATCGCCTTGGTGCACGAGAAGATCACGTAGAGCGTGTCGTTCGTCGCCGGCGCCGGCTGCCCCTCATGCGTCACGCTGCCGAAGCTGCGCATGCCGGCGATCCGGCCGTCTCGGGCAATCGCCACCTGCGCCGACGGCAGGCGCCCCTCGCGCACTTCCTGCTCGACGCGCGCGAACAGCGCCTCGAGCTTCTCGGGATCGACTCCCACTTCTTGCGGCGACGCGGCGAAGTGATGCGGCTGGGGCATGGCGGCCGATGGTAGTGCGAAGAGCCGCCGTTACAATGCGGCGCGTGGTGAAGCTGTCGGTCGACTTCGAGCACCCGTCGCGGCTCTGGTGGGAGTCGGGCGGTCAGGATCTCTGGGACGGGCTCACGGGGGGCTTCGAGGAGAGCTTCGTCGTCCTCGACGACGACATCGCAGCCTCCTGGCTCGCCGAGGCCGCACGCGTCCCGGGCTGGCACGACGGCCCGGAGTTCGCGCCGCACCCGATCGCGTCCCAGTCTCTCGCCGACGACGACCCGGACGCCTGAATCCGCGTGGCCGGCTGCCCGTCAGCGCTCCTCGTCGACCTCGGCGCGTTCCGCCTCGGGCGGAATCGCCCCTTCGTGGATCGCCCGGGGGCTCGCGGCATGCGCGCCGACGAGCTCCGGCTCCCACGCGTTGAGACGGTCGATCAGCAGCCGCAATCGCCCGACGCGGCGGCGATTGAAGAGCAGCGCGAGGCGCGGCAGGTCGGCATCCTCCCCCTCCTCCTCGGGCAGCGCCGTGCAGCGCTCGATCTGGCCACCTAGCAGCAGATCCGGAAAATCGCGGTTGATCTCCGCCAACGCGCCGTCATCCGGCGGAACCCGCAGCCGCAACACCAGCAGATCGCGCACGAAGCGACTCGAGTGATAGTTGCGATAGAACTCGACGACTTCGCGGACGGCGGCATCGACGTCGTCCGTCACGCGAAACAACGACATGTCGTTCGGGTCGACGAGTCCGCGGTCGCGCAGGTGGGACCCGACATAGCTCTGCCAGTCCCGCCAGTAGCTCCCGCCCGGCGCGTCGACGAACACGACCGGCACGATCTCGCTCCGGCCCGTCTGGATCAGCGTCAGCGCCTCGAAGCCCTCGTCGTGCGTACCGAAACCGCCGGGGAACAGCACGATGGCGTGGGCTTCCTTCACGAAGACCAGCTTGCGCGTGAAGAAGTACCGGAAGTTGATCAGCTTCGCGTCGCCGGCGATGGTCGGATTCGCCTGCTGCTCGAAGGGCAGCCGGATGTTGACGCCGAACGACGCCTTCCGGCCGGCCCCTCCCTGCGCCGCCTCCATCACGCCGGGGCCGGCCCCGGTGATGACCATCCAGCCCTGCCGGACGATCCGTTCGGCGAACCGCTCGGCCGCGAGCCAGTCCGGCGAACCGGGCGCCGTGCGCGCGCTGCCGAACACGGCGACCTTGCGGGTGGCCTCGTACGGCGCGAACACGCGAAACGCGTGGCGCAGTTCCTTCAGGGCGTTCGAGACGAGCTTCAAGTCGGCCGGCGTCGCCCCGTCGCCGACCAGACGCAGCGCCGTCACCATGAGCTGTCGCACGGACTCGGGACTCGCGCTGGCGCCGAACCGGGCCTGGAACCCGTCGAGGAGCGCCTCGAGATCCTTCTCGAGCCCGGCGTCGGGAAGTTCGTAGCGGCGGCGGCGTGTGTCGTTCATCGCGGCGGACCCTAGCGGTCCGGCAGCGGGATTTCTCCTCTTCATGCAGGTCCCAGTCTGCCGTCCTTCGTTATCTTGCCGGGCCATGGGATCTCTCTCCTATCGCGACCTGCGTTCGGATCCGTCCGTCTGGGCCCGCGAGCTCGGCATCTCGCGCGAAGCCGTCGAGCTGTATCTGGCCAGCGAGGTGATCGACCTGCACCTCGACACGTTCATCTGGAAGCGCATCTTCGGCTACGACCTGCTCGCACGACACGGCCAGGGCCCGACACGCGGGCACTTCCTGTCCCACGTGGACCTGCCGCGGATCCGCGAGGCGTGCGTGACCGGCGGCACCTGGGTGATCACGACCAACCCGGCGCGCCCGGCGGCACGCAGACCCACGCTCTTCATCGAGAACCTGCGGCGGTTGCAGGGAATCCTCGAGAGCGTCCCGGACGAAGTCGCGGTCGTGCGCAACGTCCGCGAGTACCGGAAGGCCGTGGCCAGCGGCCGGCACGCCGCCTTCCTCGGCATCCAGGGCGGCAACGCGCTCGATCGACAGCTCGACGATCTCGATCTGATTCCCGATGACCTCGTGCTTCGCGTGACGATCGTGCACCTCTCGTCGTCGCGAATCGGCGTCACGAGCTCCCCGGCGGCGCGGTCGCGTCGCGGCGAGGGGCTCTCGGGCTTCGGACGAGACTTCGTCCAGCGCCTCGACGAGAAGCGGATCCTCGTGGATCTCGCCCACATCAATCGCGAGGGCTTCTGGGACGCCGTCGCCGTTCACGATCCGTCGCTGCCGCTGATCGTGACCCATACCGGCGTCAACGGCGTCCACAAGCACTGGCGCAACCTCGACGACGACCAGATCCAGGCCGTCGCGGATTCGGGCGGCGTCGTCGGCGTGATGTACCAATCGAGCTTCCTCGGCGAGTCGCCGTTCCGCGGCGAGTCCGACGCGGTCGTGCGGCACCTCGCGCACATCGTCGAGACCGTCGGCGAAGACTTCGCGGCGCTCGGCAGCGACTGGGACGGCGCCATCAGTCCCCCGCGCGACCTGCAGAGTCCCCTCGAGCTACCGCGGCTGGTCGAGCACATGCTCCGGCGGCGCTGGAGCCCCGAGCGGATCCAGAAGGTACTCGGCGGCAACTTCCTGCGCTGCGTCGAGGCGATCCGCGGCTGACGGTCAGAGACCGGCGGGGCGGACCGGATCGGCGAACAGCAGCAGCGCGTAGTCGCCGACCCGTTCGTAGCCGAGCGCACGATACGCCCGCTGCGCCGGCGTGTTGTCGATCGGCGTGAACAGGACCGAGCGCCGGACGCCCTGCTCCCGCGCTCGCAGCAACGCGCCTGCCACGACGGCGCGTCCGTAGCCGCGACTCCGGAGCGGAGGCGGCGTGTAGACGCCGCCGAGCTGGACGCAGTCTGGTGTCGATGCATTGTAGGCGGCGTAGGCCAGGAGCTGTCCGACCCGTTCGAGCACGAAGTGGCGATCGAGACGCTGATAGAGCTCGAGCTCGGCGCGCGCCTTCTCGCGCAGCCGGTCGCCCGGCGTCTCCCGGATCTCTTCGACGCGGTAGTCGTGACGCCAGTCCGTGAGCCGGTCGAGCTCGTTGTCGGCGGGCTTGCGGCATCGAAGCTCGCCCGCTGCGAGCGGCGCCGGGACGCGCAACCGGTCGAGCACGAGGCGAAACAGGTCCTCGCGCGAATCGAGGCTCGTCGGCGCAGATTCGAGCCCGAGCGCGCGGCGCGCCTCGTCGACCTGGTCGGCCCGGCCGATCAAGCCGGCGACCGGCCGGCGGGTCGCGGCCACGGCGGCGCGGGCGACCTCGGGGAGTGCGGTCGGCGCCTCGAGCAGCAGGTTGCCGCTCCAGGTGTGGCTGGCGACGGCGACCACCGCGCCGGTGCCGTCGAGGGCGGCCGCGTAGGTGCCCTGGAGGGCCTCGCCCCGGTCCTCGAGACCGCCGGAGAGCAGGTTGCTCTCGAGAAACAGCGTCGTGTCGGGGTGGGCCGTGAAGAACGGCGCCAGCAGGGACTCGTCGCCGGGCACGAGCACACGGACGGTGGCGGATCCGGCCATCGCGCGGACCGGGCCGTCAGCGGGCGGCGCGCAGCGGCGCCTTCAGCGCCGCCACGAAGCTCGCGGCTTCGGTCACCGCGGCCTCGCGCGAGCCGGCCCGCTCGATGCGTTCCACCAGGGCGCTCCCCACCACGACGCCGTCGGCGAAGCGGCCGATCCGGCTCGCCTGCTCCGGCGTCGAGACGCCGAAGCCGACACACACCGGGACGTCCGACACCGATCGGATCCGCGCGACATTCTGCTCGAGCTCCGGCGGCAGCTCCGTCCGCGCGCCGGTGACACCCGTCAACGACACGTAGTAGAGAAAGCCGCGCGTGCGCTCCGCGAGAACCGCAAGCCGCGCCGGCGACGTCGTCGGCGAGGCCAGCAGGATGGCGTCGATGCCGCAGGCCGCGAGCGCCGCGTAATATCCGGGCTCCTCCTCGTGCGGGCAGTCGACGGTGATGACGCCATCGACGCCGGCTTCGCGCGCGGCTTCCGCGAAGCGGGCGCCCCCCATCGTGAGAAAGGAGTTGGCATAGCCCATCAGCACCAGCGGCACGTCGAGCTTCGGCCGCAGCGCCTTCACGAGGCCGAGCACGCGCCGCAGCGTGGTGCCGGCGTGCAGCGCGCGTTCGCTGGCGCGCTGGATCGTCGGCCCCTCGGCGACCGGATCGGAGAACGGCACGCCGAGTTCGAGGACGTCTGCCCCCGCGGCGGCGAGCGCCGGCAGCAGGGCTTCCGTGACGCCCAGATCGGGGTCGCCGGCCGTGACGAACGGAATCAGCGCCGTCTCGCCGCGCGCGCGGAGTTCGGCGAGCCGAGCGCCGATCCGGCTCATTCCGCGGTCTCCGCCGCGCGCTGCTGCAGGATCTCGCGCACGGTCGGCGCATCCTTGTCGCCGCGCCCCGAGAGACTCACGACGACGATCGCATCGCGGCCGAGCGTCGGCGCCAGTTTGCGCACGTAAGCGACCGCATGGGCGCTCTCCAGCGCCGGGATGATTCCCTCCATCCGCGCGAGCCACACGAAGGCGTCGAGCGCCTCGTCGTCGGTGACCGCCACGTACTCGGCGCGGCCACTGTCGCGCAGGAAGGCGTGTTCCGGACCGACGCCGGGATAGTCGAGGCCCGCCGAGATCGAATGGGCCGGGAAGATCTGCCCGTCGTCGTCGGCCAGCACCAGCGTCCGCTGGCCGTGCAGGATCCCGGGCACGCCGGCGCACAACACCGCTCCGTGGCGCCCCGTGCCGATTCCCTCCCCTGCCGGCTCGACGCCGATCATGCGAACGCCGGCGTCGTCGAGGAACGGATGGAACAGGCCCATCGCGTTGGAGCCGCCGCCGACACACGCCACCAGCACGTCCGGCAGCCTGCCTTCCGCCTCCTGGATCTGTCGCCTGGCCTCGAGACCGATCACGCGCTGGAAGTCCCGCACGATCGTCGGGTACGGATGCCCGCCCATCACCGAGCCGATGCAGTAGTACGTGGTCCGGACGTTGGTCACCCAGTCCCGCAGCGCCTCGTTGATGGCGTCCTTCAGCGTCTTCGAGCCGCTCGTCACCGGGCGGACGGTCGCGCCGAGCAGCTCCATCCGGAATACGTTGAGCGCCTGGCGCTCGACGTCCTCGGCGCCCATGTAGACCTCGCACTCGAGACCGAACAGCGCGCAGGCGGTCGCCGTCGCGACGCCGTGCTGACCGGCGCCGGTCTCGGCGATGATCCGGCGCTTGCCCATCTGGAGCGCCAGCAGACACTGGCCGAGCACGTTGTTGATCTTGTGCGCGCCGGTGTGGGCGAGATCTTCGCGCTTCAGGTACACGCGGGCGCCGCCGAGCTCTTCGCTCATCCGGCGCGCGAAGAACAGCGCCGTCGGACGGCCGGCATAGTGCGTGAGCAGATCCGCGAGCTCGCGCTGGAACTCCGGTGTCGAAGCGATCCGCGCGTAGGCCTCTGCCAGCTCATCATGAGCCGCGATCAGCGTTTCGGGAACGTAACGGCCCCCATACGGGCCGAAGCGGCCGGCGATCTGCGCCGCCGCGCTCATGTCTCCTTGCCTTCCGCGGCCCGAACTGCTTCGAGGAACCGCCGCAGCTTCTCGGGATCCTTGCGCCCCGGCTCGCTCTCGACGCCGGTCGCGACGTCGACGCCCCACGGCAGCACGTCGCCGACGCCCTCGATGGCCTGGCCGACGTTGTCGGCGTCGAGCCCGCCGGCGAGGATCACGTCGTAGCCGTGCTCGATCAACACACCGGCGTCCGCCCAGTTCCACGCCTGGCCCTGGCCGCCGCCGTGGGTCGGGTGGTCGAGCAACAGGATCGAGCCGGGATAGCGTTCGGCTGCGGACTCGTCGGCGCCGCGCAGCGCCTTGATCGTCGGCAGCTCGATCCACTCGACGTCCTCGGGCGACTCGTCGCCGTGCAGCTGCACGCGCTCGACCTCGATGCGACGCAGCACGCGTTCGAGTTCGCGCGGCTCGGCGTCCCGGAACACGGCCACCCGCTCCACCTTGCCTGCCGCGAGGCTCGCGATCCGCTCCGCGTCGGCGAGCTGCAGACAGCGCGGCGAGCCCGGCACGAAGTTGAGTCCGATCAGATCGGCCCCGGCATCGATCGCGGCCTGGACATCATCGGGATGGGTGATCCCGCAGATCTTGACCCGGACGTTCACTGGTTCCCCCTGAGTCGCTGCAGCGCGCGACCGACATCGGATTCGCGCATCAAGGCCTCGCCGACGAGCACAGCGTGCGCTCCAGCGGCCTCGAGCCGCCGGACGTCTGCACGCGTGAAGATCCCGCTTTCTCCCACGACCACCACTCCGGCGGCGGCCAGCCGAGGCGCCAGACGCTCCGTCACCGCCAGATCCGTCTGGAAGGTAGCGAGATCGCGGTTGTTGACCCCGACCAGGTCGGCTCCGGCGTCGAGTGCCACCTGGACCTCCGCCTCGTCGTGCACCTCGACGAGGACGTCGAGGCCGAGACCGACGGCGCGCTCGCGCAGCTCGCGCAGCGTCGCCGGCGCCAGCGCGCGGACGATCAGCAGCACGGCGTCGGCGCCGTGGGCACGCGCCTCGTCGACCTGGTAGGGGTCGAGCAGGAAGTCCTTGCGCAGCAGCGGGACCGGCACCGCGGCGCGGACGGCCTCGAGCAGCGCCAGATCGCCCCCGAAGTAGCGGCTGTCCGTCAGCACCGAGATCGCGGCTGCGCCGTTCTCGGCGTAGGCCTTCGCGCGTCCTACTGCATCGAAGTCGGAGCAGATCTCCCCTTTGCTCGGAGAGCGTCGCTTGAGCTCGGCAACGACGCGTGGCGCCGGTCCGTCGCGGAGTGCGCGCAGGAACGAGCGAGTCGGTTCCGCGCGCTGCCGCGCCTCGGCCGCCGCCCGCATCGCCGCCGGCGACTCCGCGCGCTTGCGCGACTCCACCTCCTCGCGTTTGTGCGCGAGGATCTCGACGAGCACGTCCCGTCCTGTGCTCATCGCCGGCTGGCCTCGCGGAGAGCTTCGAGGCGGGCGAGCGCGGCGCCCGAGTCGATGCTGTGTCGCGCGCGTTCGAAGCCCGCCCTCCAGTCCGGGGCGGCCGCCGCGACCCAGAGGGCCGCGGCGGCGTTCACCAACACCACGTCGCGGCACGCGCCCGGCGCGCCCTTCAGCACCGATCGGACGATCCGCGCGTTCTCCGCCGCGTCGCCGCCGAGCAACGCCGCGGGGGCAGCGCGTGCGATGCCGAAATCGGCTGCATCGAGCGAGAGCGCCGTGACGCGGCCGTCGCACAGATGCGCTGCTCGTGTCGGCGCGGTCGTCGTGATTTCGTCGAGTCCGTCGTCCCCATGCACCACCAGCGCGGCCTCCGCGCCGAGCGCCAGCAGCGCATCGGCCAGCGGCTCGACGAGCTCGGCCGCGTAGACGCCGACCAGCTGCCTGCGCACGCCGAGCGGATTGCACAGCGGCCCGATGCAATTCATCAACGTCCGGATGCCCAGCTCCTCGCGCACCGCCGCCACGTGGCGCATCGCGGGATGGGCGCGACGGGCATAGAAGAACGCGACGCCGACCTCGGCGAGGATCTCGGCAGCCCGGGAGATCGGCAGATCCGCCCGGACGCCGAGCGCCTCGAGCACGTCGAAGCTGCCCGCGCGGCTCGACGCCGCCCGATTGCCGTGCTTGGCGACCGGCACACCCGCCCCGGCGACGACGAACGCCGCCGCCGTCGAGATGTTGAACGTCCCGGCGCCGTCACCGCCGGTCCCACAAGTGTCGATCGCGCGCGGGTCCAGCAGCGGCGCGCCGTCGGCGCGCGCCCGCAGCGCGCGGGCCGCAGCGACGATCTCCTCGGCCGTCTCGCCCTTGGTCCGCAACGCGACGAGCAACGCCGCGATCGCCACGGGGCTCGCCTTGCCGTCCATGATCTCGCCGAAGGCGGCCTCGAGCACAGCGGGATCCACCGCCTCGCGACGAGCCGCCGCTTCTAGCGCAGCGCGAACGTTCACGCGGCGACCCCGGCCGGAACGGGACGACGGCGGTCCTTGCGCGTCCGGCAGCGATCGACGAAGCACGAGAGCAACGCGCCCCCGGCCGGCGTGCCGATGGATTCCGGGTGGAACTGCACGCCATCGAGCGGCAGCGTCCGATGCCGGAGCGCCATGATTTCGCCCGCCGGCCCGCGCGCCGAGATCTCGAGCGCCGCCGGAACCGCCGTGTCGTCCACCGCCAGCGAGTGGTAGAGCATCGCGTCGAATGGATCCGGCATACCCTCGAACAACCCGCGCCCATCGTGATGAACCGGCACCGCCTTCCCGTGACGAGGCACGGCGGCCCTCAGGAGTCGTCCGCCGAAGGCCAGCGCCAGCGCCTGGTAGCCGAGGCAGACGCCGAGCAGCGGTGCGCCGGCCAGGGCCGCCGCGCGAATGGCGGCGAGCGTGCCGCCCGCCGACCTCGGCGTTCCAGGCCCCGGCGACACGACCACGCCATCGACCCGCGCCACCGCGTCCGCTTGGAGCAATGGCGAGTCGTTGCGCAGCACGTCGACGAGCGCTCCCCGCATCTCGAACCCCTGGACGAGGTTCCACGTGAAGGAGTCGTAGTTGTCGATGACGAGGAGGCGCACTGACAAGGAGGCGAATCCAGGACTTCCGCTCGGGCTTCGGCACGAGCTTCGAAGAGGGAGAATCCGGCCCTCGGGCGTGTGCCCGTGACCGGCGTCCAGTCTAGGACCGGAACGAGTGTAGACGAGACTCGGCTCCGTCAAAGTCCCCGGACATCGTCGAATCGGCGGCCCATCTTGCCCTGGAACGGCTGCTCGCGATCGTCGCCGAGGCCGAGGATCCGGTAGTTGAAGCCCCAGGAGAAGCCCCGGACGCGGTCGTTGTCGACTTCCAGCCGGACCGCCCAGCACTTGCAGCGCGACAGATACTCGACGCCGAACTGGTTCGAGAGCGAGAGTGCGTTCTCGAAGCTGAAGTTGCCGGAGAACGTCGCAGCCCATTGCTTCGTCAGCTGGACACGCGCAAAGCCGCCGATCTGGTTGACGCGCAGGAAGTCGTCGGAGAAGTCGTTGAATCGATCCGCGTTGCTGCCGAACGCCTCGAAGAAACGCGGGATGTCCCGGATGTAGCGGTAGCGCAGGCTCGCCTGGTGCCCGAAGGAATGCGCCCAGCCGAACAGAGCCATACCCTCGGCGAACTCGAACTCCTCGACGTCGATGCTCGACAGGAAGCGCATCCAGAGGCCCTTCGGGAGTCGGGCATCCCCCTGCAGAACCGCCGGGCCGAACTCCGACTGTTCGAATCGGTACTCGGACGAGAAGTCGAAATCCGCGATCATGGAGCCGACACGATTGCGCAAGAACCGATTGCGGATCCCGAACACCAAGGAGTTCAACTCTTCGATCCGATCCGAAGGGTCGAGAAGCTGGTTGTCGATGGCAAGCTGACGGAGCCGATCCTGCGGCACCGCCGTGTTCGGCACGAGCAGCGGATTGCTCTCGCCGTCGTCGCCGCGCACGACGAGCCACGACACGTGGGGCTCGACCAGATGAGTCGCCGCTCCCATCTCGAACGGCAGCTGCAGCTCGCCGCGCGCACGCGACCGGACGTCCAGACGGCCCGTGAAGAGGTTGCGGGCCTCGGCCCCGAGGCGATCGGTCTCGTAGAACGTGCCGTACCAGCCGATCTCCGGATTCACCTCGACGAGGTCGGAGACGCGCATCGGGTACGCGAGACGCGGATGCACGACGACGCGCTGGCCGCGGTCGGCGAGGGGCTCGCCTTCGTCGAAGACTCCATTGCCTTCGGACCGGCCGTCGTCGCGATGGCCGTCGACGCCGGGCGGGAACTCGTTGCCGGCGCCGTCGCGCTCGCGGCCGTTGGGTACGGCGTCGGCGCCGGTATCGAAGAAACGATCATCGACCAACAGCGCGCGAATCGCCTTGTTGGGATCTCCCAGACGCTGGAAGTTCACGAACTCGAACTCGCCGCTGGCGACGAGCCCCGGCACGAACGGCACGGCGGTCGGCGTGGCGCTCCACGTCACCTCGGGCAGCCGCTGGAGCAGCAGATTGTCGCGATCCTGGTCGTCTGGATTCTGCAGGTCGTCGGACCCGAGAAGCGCCGTCTCGAAGCCGAAGGCATCACCCGGGCCGAAGCGGGTCGCGGCCAGCGCACGAGAATGGAGATAGCGGTCCGAGCGGAAGTCGCTGAAGTCGTCGAAGTCGAACGGCATCTCGTTGTCGGAGAGAAGCGTTACATCTGTCGCGAACCACGAACGGAACGGCAGGTCCATCACATGCTGGGCGCTGGCGCCCCAGCGGTTCTTGTCGAAGGGCGTACCCGGGTCGCTCTGCTCGACCTCCTGGTCCGAGATCCAGGTACCGTACAGCGCACCGGCGCCGCGTTCGCCGAACAGGTACTCGACCTCGGCGTTCGGCTTGAAGCCGCGCTTGCTCAGGTACTCGGGCGTGACCGTCACGTTCACGTCCTGCCGGGCGGCCCAGAAGAACGGCAACCCGAACTCGAAGCCGTTGCGTGACGAGACTCCCACTTCCGGGAACAGGAAGCCGGTCTGGCGGTCCGTGCGCAGCGGATAGATCACGTACGGCAGCCACAGCACCGGAATGCCCAGGACCTCGAACGTGGCGTTGCGCGCGCGCGCGTAGCCCTCGAGTTCGAGGTTCGCCTTCGACGCCGTGAGGGTCCACGGATCCTTCTGGTCGGGCTCGGGGCAGTCGCAGGTGGTGAACCGCCCGTCCTCGAACTCGTAGGTCTTGTCGCCGGTCTTCCGGAGCTCCTTGCCTTCCATCACGAACAGGCTCGACGAGGATTCGAGGCGGCCCTCGAACACCACTCCCTGCAGGTTCTCGGTGCTGAACTGCACGAGATCGGACGTCAGCGTGTCGTCCCCCTCGGTCAGCACGACGCGGCCGGTCGCGATGCCCATGCCGGTGCGGTCGCTGAACAGGACCCGGTCGGCCGTGAGCTGCCGGCCTTCCTGGGTGATGACGACGTTGCCGCGGGCGACGTACGCCTCGCGGTCGGCCTGGTATTCGATCTCGTCGGCGACGACGCGGAACGGACCTTCGATCCGTTGCCCGACCTGGACAGCCTGGGCGCCAGCGAGCACGGGCAGAAGCAACAGCACGCCGGCAAACGCCAGGGTCCACGCGAGCCGCCCCGCCGGCCGGAGCCCGCATTCGCTGCGCGTCGGGCCGGGAGTCGGCTCGCGCGCCGCCAACGGCCCTGCCAAGGAGTGCCCCTTGGGCAAGTCTGTCCGCCCCCTCCTGCGCCGACGCCCGATGCATCAAACCCGATGCATCGAACCCGATGCATCGGACCGGCACAGCGCACGACTGCCATCGCCCCGTCGCTGGGCGAAGCTACCGCACGCCTTCGCCGCGGGTCAACGCGCGAAGCCGGAACCGGTCGCTTCGGCGTCCTGCTCGAGCCAGCCGCCGAGGGCGCGAGGATCCGCCACGATGAGCACGTCCTCGACGAGCCGAACGAGCTTGCGGTCGAAGAGTTCGTTGAGCCCTCGATGCGCGTCCCGTAGCGGGAGGCCCGCCGCATCGGCGATCGCGCGCAGGCTGGTCGTCAAGCGCGCGTTCTCCTCGGCTCCGGAAGGCAGCTCGCGCAGCAGGCTCCGCACGATCGGCCGGACGAGGTCGTCCATGCCGAGCACGCCGAGCCGACGCTCGAGATCGGCTCCGTGCTGGGCGAGCCGTTCGGCGATGCGCAGCGCGATGTCGGGCCTCGCCAGGCACATCTCCCGGAACGTCTCCCGGTCGAGCTGGAGGAGCCGACAGTCGGTCACCGCGACGGCCTGCGCCGTGCGGGGTCGGCCGAGCAACGCGTCGATCTCGCCAACCGACTCTCCTGGCCCCAGGCGCGCGAGCAGGCGGCGCGTGCCAGAGGTTTCAGGGCCGAGCAGCGCCACCTCGCCGGCCTGGACGACCAGGAATGGCTCGCCGCATTGGCCCGGCTCGAACAGCACGTCCCCGGCGGCGTGCGTACGCAGGAAGGTTCCCGGCCCCCGGCCGCGGAGACTCTCGCCGGGGGTGCTCCCGTCCTCCTCGGGCGGCTGCGAGGCTGCGAGCGGGTCCACGTTCGCGCGTTTCGACCGGCCCGTGCCGCCGCTTGAGCGGCCCGCGCGCGCCCGTTCAGCGCCTCGCCTGGTCGACCGCGGCCGCGAGACCCTCGGGATCGATCACGCCCAGATGCATCGAGTCGAGTCGTCCACTCGCATCGACGACGACGAGCGCCGGGAAGCCCGGCACCCCGTAATCTCGCGCCAGCGACTCGTTTCCGAGGAGCACCGGGTACTCGATGGCATGCTCCTCGGCGAACTGCGCGACGACGTCGCGGCCAGCGACGTCCACCGCCACGCCGAGCACGACGACCTCGTCGCCGGGGGCGTTCCGGTGGAACTGGTTCAGCACCGGGATCTGGTGCCGGCACGGCACGCACCACGTCGCCCAGAAGTCGACGACCACGGTCTGCCCGGCGAAGTCGCTGAGGGCGACCGGCTCCCCGGCGAGGTTCGAGAGCGTGAACGGCGGCGCCGGCGCTCCGTCCGGCATCTCCTCCGCGAGGCACGCCAGGAGCAGCAGCGCGGTCAGCGAGAGCAGCGCGCGGCGCACGGCGGCCGACCGCGGGGGCCGGGGCCCGACCGTCACAGCAAGGCCTCCTCGAGTCGGATGAGCAGCGTCTCGAGAAAACCGAAGTACGCGTTCAACCGCGTGAGCTGGTTGGTCACGACGAGAGTACCGACGACGACCAGCAGCACGCCGGCCCCGACCTCGAGCGCGCGCAGGTGGCGCCGGACGCCGCTCATCGCGGTGAGGAACCGCTCGAGGCTCCAGGCTGCCAGCAGGAACGGGAGCCCGAGACCGAGCGAGTAGACGGTCAGCAGCCCCACGCCCTGGAGCACCGTCTCGTGTCCGCCGGCGAGCGTGAGGATGCCACCGAGGATCGGGCCGACACACGGTGTCCAACCGAAGGCGAAGGCGGCGCCGACCAGGGCGGCGCCCGCAGGACCGGTGGGCCGCGCCGGTCCTTCGAAACGGCGCTCCCCGTAGAGGAACGGAATCCGCAGCCATCCCGCGAGATGCAGGCCCATCACGATGATGACGAGTCCGGCAATCTGATGGATCCCGATGTCGAATCCGAACAGATCGAGCCGGAACGCGCGCAACCAGCGCCCGAGCAGCGTCGCCGAGGCGCCGAGCACGACGAAGACCACGGAGAATCCGGCGACGAACGACCCGGCGGCGATCATCACTCGCCGCCGGGTCTCTCCGTCATCGGCGCGGGCGCGCAGCTCCTCGACCGAGACGCCCGACACGAGCGACAGATACGCCGGCATCAGCGGCAGCACGCACGGCGATAGCACCGAGAGCAATCCCGCCACCCACGCCGTCGCCAACGCACTCGCCGTCAAACCGTCCACACGTTCTCCCAACCGCTCAGTCAGAGGCTCAGTCAGAGGCTCAGTCCGACGCTCAGTCAGAGGCTCAGCCAGCGGCTCCGCTACGAGCTCCGCTTGAGGCTCCGCGAATGGCGCGGCCGGTGCTTGGATGCTCGGCCGCGCCCAGGCGGTTCGGATCCGGCGGCGGCCGGGCCGATGAGGCCTACTGCCAGCTGTCGCCAGCCCCCCGGGCCGCTGCGGCGCCGGCCGAGACCTCCGGCGTCGCCAGCCGGTGATCGGAGGCCGGCCGGCCGACGAACTCCAGCTTTCGTTCCCCGGTGAGATGCTCCGGCGTCACGACGTAATCCCCGCGGACGGAGGCGTCGATGATCGGTTTGGCGACCTCGGAATCCCCGCCCGAAAGCACCCAGGCCAGACCGGCCACGATCGACCCGCCCGCGGCATACGCGACCTTCACCGGCGCATAGACGACCGAGCTGAGCCCAGCGGCCACGCCCTTCCCGCCGTGCGTGGCGGTCTCCTTGGCTTCCTGAGACATGATTTCCTCGGCCCCAACCGGACCGGCGCCGAGTGCGACGGCGAACCCCAGGGCCAGTGCCCCGGTCCGCCAACTGACGAAACGGTTGCGATCGAACTGCATGGTTCCCTCTCTTTGAGCAGGGCCCCGCTCGGAGGCCCGCCCGTTGGCAGCGAGTTCGCCGCCTTCCCCCCCCACGCCGGCAGAGTGTGCCGGTCGGGGCGACACACGCAACCTGCTGGATGACCGGCCCGTGATCGCCGAGCCCGCGGAGCCAGCGCGCTCCGGGATCGACGGCGGCCCTCCGGCCCGCATTCAGCGCCAATCCGGGTCCCGTTCCGCGAACGGGGCGGCGACCCCAAGAGCGCCGGAGCGGGGACGTCGGAGCGGGGACGTTCGTTCCAAAGTTCCGATGCGGGCCCTCGCGGGACCAGGTAGACGACGAGCGCCTCGCGGCCGCGCAACGGAACTTCGGAACGAACGTCCCCCCCCCCGCCGCGCGATCAGAAGCGGCGCTCGGTGTCGAGCAGGATCGTGACGGGTCCCGCGTTGACGAGTTCGACGGCCATGCGGGCGCGGAAGCGCCCCTCGATGACGGTCGCGCCGAGCTCCCGCGCGGCCGTGCACACGGCCGCGACGAGCGGCTCCGCTTGCTCCGGCGGCGCCGCCTCGATCCACGACGGCCGCCGACCCTGGCGGGCGTCGCCGAGCAGCGTGAACTGCGACACCACGCCGAGGCTGCCCCCCGTCTCGAGCAGCGAGGCGTTCATGCGGTCGTCCGCATCCGGGAAGATGCGCAAGTGAACGAGCTTGCGCGCGAGCTCCGCGGCGGCCTCCGGCCCGTCCGAGCGGGCGACGCCGACCAGCGCCAGCAGCCCCACCCCCATCTCTCCCACCAGCTCGCCGTCGACGGTGATGCGCGCGCGCTCGACGCGCTGCGCGACGGCGCGCACTACAGATGGTCCTGCTCGGCGAAGCGGCCGCGGTAGACCGCGTTGCCCTCCGTGCGCATCAGCACGAGCTGACACAGCCGCACGCCGGCATGGATCTCGAGCGGATGCCCGGACACATTGCCCATTTCGAGCACCTGCCGATTCGAGACGCCCGGCTGCACGAACGCCGAGGTCACGTGAATCATCAAGCCTAGGCGCGCAAACCGGCTCCGGCCCTCGAGAAATCCGCACAGATCCGGCGGCAGCGTGATGCGCTCGACGGTGATGCCGTGGATCGTGCCGCCGGGCGCGAGCAGGAACGGCTGGTCGAGTCGCAGCGCCCGCGTGTGGTTCCGGAAGTCCACGTCATCGCGGATCGCGATCGTCTTGGCGCCCGGCTCGATGACCCGGATCTCGTCTCCGAGCGTCAGATCGATCGACGCCGGTCCGACCTGCTCGGGCGCGAGGGGATCCACGACCAGGCGGCCGGCCTCGAGCTCCTGCAGGATCACGTCACGGGTCAGGACCGCCATGTGGGCGCGCATGATACCGTCCGGCGCGATGCGACACCCCTACTTCGAGATTCCGACTCCCACCGTCATCGGCCACCGCGGCGCATCCGGCGAGCTTCCGGAGAACACGCTGGCCAGCTTCGAGAGGGCCGCGGCAGACGGCGCCGCGATCCTCGAGAGCGACGTCCACATCAGCCGGGACGGCGCGCTGGTGCTGATCCACGACGACGAGCTCGAGCGCACGACCGACGGCCACGGCCGCGTCGCAGACCACACGCTCGCCGAGCTGCAGCGCCTCGATGCTGGCTACCGTTTCTCGCCAGCCGGCTCGGAGGGGTTCCCGGAGCGCGGGCGCAGCCATCGGATCCCCTTGCTGGAGGAGGTCCTGCGCGCGTTCCCGGCGCTGCGCATCAACGTCGAATTGAAGGATCGGAGTCCCGCGCTGATCGAAGGCGTCGTCGAGCTGGTGCGCCGGCTCGGCCGCGAGGACACCGTCCTGCTCGCGGCGGCCGAGGACGGGACGATGGCGGACCTGCGCGCCCACCTGGCCGCCACCGGCGTGCGCACCGCCGTCGGCGCATCGGCCGGCGACGTGCTCGCGTTCGTGCGCGCAGCGCTGGCGGACGAAGCACCGCCGCCCGGCCCGATGGCGCTGCAGGTACCGCCCGGCTTCGGCGACCGCGCGCTGGTGACGCCCGAGTTCGTCGCGCACGCGCACGCCCATGGACTCGTCGTGCACGTCTGGACGATCAACGATCCCGCCGAGATGGAGCGCGTGCTCGACCTCGGCGTCGACGGCGTGATGTCGGACTTCCCGGGCCGGCTCGCGGAGGTCGTCGCGCGGCGCGCGCGCGCGGGATGACGGAGCCGTTGGCGGGCCCGAGGGCGGCGCCGTCCCCGTTCGTCGTCGCGCAAGCGGAGCGGCTGCAGGCCGCTGCCACGCTCGGACCGATCCTCGATCTCGCGTGCGGCCGCGGACGGCATGCGCGATGGCTCGCAGCCCGGGGCCTGCGCGTCGTCGCGCTCGATCGGGACGGCGCGGGGCTGCGCGCTCTTGCGGCGGATGCGCGCGCCGCGGCACTCCCGATCGAGCCGCTCCAGGCGGACGCCGAAGACCCTGCCGGCCTGCCGCTGCGCCCCGGGCGGCTCGGCTCCATCGCCGGCACGCGGTTCGTGGACCGGCC
>JBDIVR010000022.1:0-69166 GCA_039794265.1 Myxococcota bacterium | reverse complement strand
GCTCGGCGCTTTTCTTCGACCCGCTTCACCCGGACCACAACAGCTTCGCGCTGGACCAGGTCTGGTTCGAGATCGAGAAGGAGGTCTCGGAAGAGAGCCGCGCGGGCTTCCGCACGGACTTCGTCTATGGGAAGACGGCGAAGTACCTGAACGGCGGCGGCCCGTTCAACTCCAGCATCAATGACGACACCGCTCTCTATATCCACCAGGCCTACGTGCAGTACGCACCGCCGATCGGACCCGAGGGCACCGTCATGAAGTTCGGCAAGTTTGCGACGCTCGTCGGCGCGGAAGTGGCCGGTACGATCTACAACTACAACATTACGCGGGGCCAGGTCTGGAACCTGCTCGAGCCGATCGACCACATCGGCGTCATGGCCGGAGGCCCGATCGGCGAGAGCGGCTTCGACTGGGCACTCGGTGGTGTCAACGGATTCGCGCAGGATGACGCGGACATCAACGACGGAAAATCGGTCACGTGGCACCTCGGCTGGGCCAATGACCAGTTCTCGCTGGGCACCAACGGCATCTGGGGACCGGAGACCGCGGGCTTCGACGGGGACGAGGCAGGTCTCGTGAACCTGCTCGCCAAGTGGAACCCGTCGGATCGCTTCGGCATGTACATCAACGGCAACTTCGCGTGGATGGACGAGCCGCAGGGTACGGATCTCGATCCGTACGCCTGGGGCGTCTCGATCGCGGGCCGCTACGGAATCACCGAGCGGACGGGCTTTGCGCTGCGCGGCGACTACGTGGAGGACTCGGACGGCTTCGTTCTCTTCAGCGGCCGCACGGGCGGTCTCCAGGGCGCGTCGGGCAATATTGCCGAGCTCGACCGGGTCTGGAGCATCACCGGCACGCTCGACCACCTGCTGACCGATCAGCTGATGGTTCGCGCTGAGGCTCGCTACGACAAGGTCTCGCTGGAAGATTCCGACAACGAGGTGTTCTTCCAGAACACCTATCTCGGCGGAAACGGCGGAGGCGCTGGCGACGAGTCCGACCAGATCACGCTCTTCTTCGAGGTGGTCTACAACTTCAACAAGTTCGCCGGCAACTGATCCGCCGCTGAACCGACCTGTCGCGAGGGCGCAGCATCTTCGGGTGCTGCGCCCTCTCTCTTTTCGAGCCTGCCGATTTTTCGAGCACTGCTGCCCAGCGAATGACCAACGCGGGGCGCCCTCGGGTCCCCGGAAGCCTCGGGACGCTACCCTGTCTGCCCCAGCCTTTGGCATGCGCCTTGCTCAACACAGTGCCAGCATTTTCCTGTGCCGGCCGTCCCCGCGCGAGCTGCCGCGGCGGGGGCTCGCCCATCCCAAGAGCAAGAGGAGCCGTCATGCGCAAGGTCGAGGCCATCATCAAGCCCTTCAAGCTCGACGAGGTGAAGGAAGCTCTTCAGGGCATCGGCGTGCAGGGCATGACGGTGTCGGAGGTCAAGGGGTTTGGCCGCCAGAAGGGCCACACCGAGCTCTACCGCGGCGCCGAGTACGTCGTGGACTTCCTGCCGAAGATCAAGCTCGAGATCGCGTGCAGCGACGACCTCGTCGACAAGATCGTCCAGGCGATCGTCCAGGCGGCCAACACCGGCCGCATCGGCGACGGCAAGATCTTCGTCTATCCGCTCCAGGACGTGATCCGCATCCGCACCGGGGAAAGCGGCGCGGACGCGGTCTGATCGATTCCAGCAACCCCCAACGAGCCAAGCGCCCGAGCCCGCGAAAGGACGACCTTCGAACATGGACGCGAAAGCGGTTCTCTCCCTCGCCAAGAAACACAACGCCGTGATGGTGGATTGCCGGATCACCGATTCTCCCGGTCTCTGGCAGCACTGCTCGCACCCGATCTCCCAGCTCGAGGAGTCGACCTTCGAAGACGGCTACGGCTTCGACGGCTCGTCGATCCGCGGTTGGCGGGTGATCAACGAGAGCGACATGCTGATGATCCCGGACCCGTCGTCCGCGTTCATCGATCCCTTCCTCGCCCATCCGACGCTCGTGCTGATCTGCGACGTCGTGGACCCGCTGTCGCGACAGCCGTACAGCCGTGATCCGCGCCAGATCGCAAAGCGCGCGGAGCTGTACCTGCAGCACAGCGGCGTCGCGGACACGGCGTTCTTCGGGCCCGAGGCGGAGTTCTTCGTCTTCGACAGCGTGCGCTTCGGGACCGGCGCGAACCACGGCTACTACGAGCTGGACTCCAGTGAAGCCGTCTGGAACACCGATCGCGAGGAAGCCGGCGGCAACCTCGGTTACAAGATCCGCCACAAGGAAGGCTACTTCCCGGTTCCGCCGCACGACACGCAGCAGGACCTCCGCACCGAGATGTGTCTCGAGATGGAGAAGATGGGGATCGAGATCGAGACCCACCATCACGAGGTCGCCACGGCCGGCCAGGCCGAGATCGACATGAAGTTCGACACGCTGGTGGCGATGGCCGACAAGCTGATGAAGTACAAGTACGTGGTGAAGAACGTGGCGCGCCGGCACGGGCTCACCGCCACTTTCATGCCGAAGCCGCTGTTCAAGGACAACGGGTCGGGCATGCATACGCACCAGTCGCTGTGGAAGGACGGCAAGCCGCTGTTCGCCGGTGACAAGTACGGCGGCCTCTCGGAGATGGCCCTCTACTACATCGGGGGCATCCTGAAGCATTCGCGGGCGCTGGCCGCGTTCACGAACCCGACGACCAACTCGTACAAGCGACTGGTCCCGGGCTACGAGGCGCCGGTGAATCTCGCCTACTCGTCGCGCAACCGGTCGGCGTCGTGCCGGATTCCGACCTACTCGCAGAGCCCGAAGGCGAAGCGGGTCGAGGTGCGGTACCCGGATCCGGCCTGCAACCCGTACCTGGCGTTCGCGGCGATGCTGATGGCCGGCATCGACGGGGTGCTCAACAAGATCCATCCCGGCGAGCCGCTCGACAAGAACATCTACGCCCTGTCGCCGGAAGAGGCGAAGGGCATTCCGACGATGCCCGGCGGCCTCGACGAAGCCCTCCACGAGCTGGAGAACGACCACGAGTTCTTGCTCCAGGGAGGCGTCTTCAACCAGGACCTGGTCGATTCGTACATCGCGTACAAGCGCGAGAACGACGTCGACGCGCTGCGGCTTCGCCCGCACCCGCACGAGTTCGAGCTGTACTACGACGTGTGATTCCCCGTCCGAGGGGATCGCGACTTCGAGGACCCCGTCGGCCGCAGGGCTGGCGGGGTCTTCTCGTCACGTGCCCGGAAGGCGAGCAGAGCGCGCCTGCTCGTCGGCCATCGCGTCGTGCACTCCGCTTCCGCGGCGCTCGCGATGAGGCCGCGCTCGGCACGGTGCTTGCCGCACTCTGTCGTGTCGCGCTCCCATGCGGGACGTCGAGAGGATGGGAATGGCGCCTACGCGAGCTCTCACGCCGCCGCGTCGCATGTCGTCCCGGCATGCCGGGTTCCTGGATCTCGAGAAGCTGCGGCACGGCATCGAGACCGCCTTCGATCGCCTGGGCTCCGGCTGCTTCTGCTGAGCGTGCGGCGCCCGCGGCCGCCCGTCAGAGCCCGAGCACCTGCTCCATGCCGTAGAGACCCGGCGGCCTGCCTCGCGCCCAACGCGCAGCGCGCAGCGCGCCAGCGGCGAAGTGATCGCGGGTCGCCGCCCGGTGCGCCAGCTCCAGCCGCTCGCCGCGACCGATCAGCAGCACCGTGTGCTCGCCCGGGTTGTCCCCGCCGCGCAGTGCCTGCACGCCGATCGCATCCGGCGGACGCGCGCCCGTCTCCCCGCTGCGCGCGACGACGAGCGTCGCCTCGAGACTCTGGCCGCGGGCCTCCGCGATCGCGGCTGCGAGGCGCAGCGCCGTTCCGCTCGGCGCATCGCGCTTCGCGGCGTGGTGGAGCTCGACGATCTCGGCGTCGAAGCCAGCGCCGAGCAGCCGCGTCGCCTCGCCGACCAGATGAGCCAGCACGTTCACCGCCACCGAGAAATTCGGCGCCCAGACGACGGGGATCCGCTTCGCCTGCGTGTCCAGCTCCGCGCGTTCCGCCGCGCTGAACCCCGTCGTGCCACACACGTACGCGATCCCGGCCGCGCCCGCCGCGCGGAGCGCCGCCAGCGAGGCAACGGGCACCGAGAAATCGATGGCCGCGTCCGCCCGCTCGAACGCGCGGGCGGGTTCGGCGGTCAGCGCGACGCCCGGCGCCAGCTCGCATCCGAGCTCCGGGTGGGCCGCGCCCTCGAGCGCTCCGACGAGTTCCGCATCCGCGGCATCCGCCAGCGCTGCGCGAACTCGTTCGCCCATCCGCCCGAGCGCGCCGACGCACGCCACCCGCAGCCGCGCAGGCGCCTCGGTGCTCAAAGCAGCCCCAGCTCCTTCAACACCGCCTCGAGTCGCCCGCGGAAGGCGTCCGAAAGCGGGAGCAGCGGGAGCCGCAGCTCCTCCTGGATCGCCCCGCGCATCGCGAGCGCCGCCTTCACGGGGATCGGGTTGGTCTCGCAGAAGAGCACGTCGAACAGCGACAGCAAGCGGTGGTGGATGGTGCGGGCCCGCTCGAGGTCCCCCGCGCGGAACGCGCGCACCAGCTCGACGACTTCGGCGGGCGCCACGTTGGAGGTCGTCGAGATCACGCCACGGCCGCCGAGCGCGAGCATCGGCAGCGTCATGCAGTCGTCTCCCGCCAGGACTGCGAAAGAATCCGGAACCGCGGCGATCACATGCGCGATCTGGTTGATGTCTCCGCAGGATTCCTTCACCGCAACGATCTGTTCGATCTCCGCGAGCCGTGCGATCGTGCCGGGCAGCAGGTTCGACGCCGTGCGGCCCGGGATGTTGTAGACGACCAGCGGGAACGACGTCTGACGCGCCACCTCTGCGTAATGTGCGACGATGCCGTTCTGGGTGGGCTTGTTGTAGTACGGCGAGATCAGCAGCGCGCCGTCGGCGCCGGCCTCCTTGGCGTGGCGAGTCAGCTCGATCGCCTCGCTGGTGCTGTTCGAACCGGTGCCGGCGAGGACCTGCACGCGGCCGCGCGCGGCCGCGACGACGACCTCGACGACGCGGCGGTGCTCCGCGTGTGACAGCGTCGCCGCTTCGCCCGTCGAGCCGCACGGGACCACGCCGTCGACGCCGGCGGCGATCTGGAACTCGATCGCTTCCTGGAGCGCGCGCTCGTCGAGCGCACCGCCGCGAAACGGCGTCACGAGCGCCGTGAGGACTCCCTCGAACACCTTAGTCTCCTTCACCCAGAGCTTCGTCGAGGGGGAAGCGGCCCGCGAAGACCTCCGTCGCCGGTCCGGTCATGATGACCGCGGCATCGTCCGAGGGCCACGAGAACTGCAGCGTGCCGCCGCGCAGCTCGATCGCCAGCGTGCGGTCTGTCGCGCCGCGCAGGATCGATGCGACGGCGACGGCGCAGGCGCCGCTACCGCACGCGAGCGTCTCCCCGGTGCCCCGTTCCCAGGTCCGCTGGCGAACCCGGTTGCGCGTCATCCGCTGCACGAACTCGACGTTGACGCGATTCGGAAACGCCGGATGGCGCTCGATGCGTGGACCCAGCTGCTCGACCGGCGCCGCCTCCACGTCATCGACGTCGACGACGCAATGCGGGTTTCCCATCGACACCGCGGAGACGCGCAGCGTCGCGCCGTCTACCTCGAGCGGGGTGTCGAGTACGGGACCCTTTCCGCCGGCGCCGAGCGTCGTCGGGATCTTCTCCGGGGCTAGGATCGGGCGACCCATGTCGACTGTGACCTGACCCGGTCCGGCTGCGCGCGGTCGGACGACGCCTGCGAGCGTCTCGACGGCGATTTCGTCCGCGCTCGAGTGGTGACGGCTCCGGAGCCACAGATAGAACGCGCGGATGCCATTGGCGCACATCTCGGCCTGCGAGCCGTCGGGGTTGTAGATGTCCATCCGAAAGTCCGCAGTCGTCGACGGTCGAGCGACCAGCAACTGGTCGCCGCCGATGCCGAAGTGCCGGTCCAGCAACCGGCGCGCGAGCGGCTCGAGCATCGGGAGTGCCTCGCGCATCCCGTCCAGCACCACGAAGTCGTTGCCGGCACCGTGCATCTTCGTGAACGCGAGCTCGCGAGAGGACATGACGAAGGACCTCTACGGTTCCCGATCTGGTTCGGCCGGCTGCGTCTGCGCCGGATCGGTCTGCGCCGGATCGGAATCCGTTGCGGTGGCCGCGGGAGGAGCCGCAGGAGGCGCTGCGATCCGACGCGGAGGACCGTACCGCCCGCAGGCCAACCCCGCGAGCAAAGCGACCAGGAGACCGGCGAGCGCGGCGGAGCGGAGGCCGTGGGTCATCGCGACGGTTCCTCCGGGCGGACGCCGAGGGCGCGGGCGTCCGCCGCCAGCTCGGTTTCTGCCGCAACCAACGCTTCTGCGACGCGGACGCGCGCCGTGGCGCCCGGAAGATCGCGCCGCTCGAGCGCCGCTTCCAACGACAGCAGCGAGTCGGCGGGGCTCGGAAAGGCCGGATGAAAGGTTCGAAGCGCGTCGCGCGAGAGTGCCCGCAGATCGGCGCCGGTTTCGACGCAGTGGGCCACGATCCGGCCGACCGCTTCGTGCGCCTCGCGAAACGGCACGCCTTCGCGGACCAGCGCCTCGGCCAGGTCGGTCGCGAGCAGCATCGGGTCCTCGGCGGCGGCGCGCATCCGTTCCCTGCGAACCGTCAGCGTCGCCAGAGCGCCGGACAGCACCGCCAGCGAGTCCCGCAGCGTCTCGGCCGCGTCGAACACCGGCTCCTTGTCCTCCTGCAGGTCGCGATTGTACGTCAGCGGGAGGCCCTTCACGATCGTCAGCAGCGCCACCAGGTCCCCGATGACGCGTCCCGCTTTGCCGCGCACCAGCTCCGGGACATCCGGGTTCTTCTTCTGCGGCATCAGGCTCGAGCCGGTCGAGTAGGCGTCGGCCAGCTCGACGAACGCAAACTCGCTCGACGACCACAGCACGAGCTCCTCGGCCAGCCTCGAGAGGTGGACCATCGCGATCGCACACGCCGCGAGGAACTCGAGCGCGCCGTCGCGCGAGCCCACCGCGTCCATGCTGTTTCGCGTCGGCCCGACGAAGCCGAGCGCGCGGGCCGTGTCGTCGCGGTCGAGCGGCAACGTCGTTCCCGCCAGCGCACCCGATCCGAGCGGAGAGAGCTCGAGACGCCGGTCGAGGTCCGCGAAGCGCCCACCATCCCGGCCGAGCATCTCGAAGAACGCCAGCCAGTGGTGCGCGAGCCGGACCGGCTGCGCCCGCTGCAGATGGGTGTAGCCGGGCAGGATCGTGTCGAGGTGCTCGGTCGCGCGGCGCACGAGCACGCGGCGCAGCTCCCAGAGGCCGAACCTCAGCGTACGCGCCGCGTCGCGCAAATACAGCGCGAGGTCGGTCGCCACCTGGTCGTTGCGGCTGCGCCCGGTGTGCAGGCGCCCCGCTACGGAGCCGATCCGTTCCCCGAGCCGGGCCTCCACATTCATGTGGATGTCCTCGAGCCGCGGATCCAGCGCCAGCGTGCCCGAATCGACCTCGCGTCCGATCTCCTCGAGACCGGCCACCAGCGCGTCGGCGTCGGCCGCCGGAATCACGCCAGTCCGGCCGAGCATGCGCGCGTGCGCGATCGAGCCCCGGATGTCGTAGCGGGCGAGCGCCCGGTCGAAGTGGACGGACGCGGTGAAGCGCTCCACCGCGGGGTCGGTGTCCTCCGCGAAGCGTCCTCCCCAAGGCTTTTCCGGGGCTGCCATGGGCGGAATCTCGGAAAGCCCCTAGTTTTCTGCAAGTCCTCCCGTCGAACGCCGCCCCGCCCCGCGTCCTGCTCCCCTCCTGCGCGGCGGCCGAATCCCGGTGCGCCTCGTTCGTCTGCAGGAGAGCTCGGTCATGTCCCCGTCGAAACGCGCCACAGGCTCGCGCAGGAAATCTGCCCGCTCCGGCAACGGTGGCGCGTCGTCGCGTCGCTCGCGCGGGGATGGCCGGCGGGGTCTCGGCCTGCTGCGCGCGATCGGCATCTCGTTGGCCCTGCTCGCGTTCGGCGCTGGCGTGTTCGTCACGCGGGCAGGCGTGCGCCTCGACAAGGTCGTGCGCGCACGCTTCGAAGGGCGGCTGTTCAGCGTTCCGTCGCGGGTGTACTCCGCCCCGGCCATGCTGTCGGCCGGGCTCGACGTGGACGTGGTCGGCTTGCGCGACACCCTTCGTCGGCTCGGGTATCGCGAGGTCGAGGATCCGGACGTGCGCGCGCCCGGTACGGCGGTCTGGGGGCCGGGTCGCGTCCGTTTCCACCTGCGCGGCTTCGAGCACCCGACGCGGGCCGAACCGCCGCGCCGCATCGAGCTGGTTCTCGATGGCCGGGCGATCGACGCGATCCGCGACCTCGACAGCAATCGTGAGCTGGCGGTCGCGATGCTCGAGCCGGAGACCGTCGGCGCGTACTACGGACCCGAGCACGAGCAACGGGAACTCGTCCGCGTGGGTGGCGTCCCGCGCCCGCTGATCGATGCGGTGCTGGCTGTCGAGGACCAGCGCTTCGAGGTTCATGGCGGCATCGACTGGGTGCGCGTTCTCGGAGCCGCCTGGGCGAACCTGCGCGCCGGTTCGATCCAGCAGGGCGGCAGCACGCTGACCCAGCAGCTCGTGAAGAACTTCTTCCTGACGCCGGAGCGCACCTTCGAGCGCAAGCTCCAGGAGGCGGCGATGGCCTTCCTCGTGGAGGCCCGCTACGACAAGAGCGCGATCCTCGAGGCCTATCTCAACGAGATCTACCTCGGACAGCGCGGTTCGACGTCGATCCACGGCGTCGGCGAGGCGTCCCGATTCTACTTCGGCAAGCCGGTTCGACTGCTCAGCGTCGAGGATGCGGCCCTGCTGGCGGCACTGATCCGCAACCCGGGCGGTGGCAATCCGTACAAGCATCCGGAGGCGGCGCGCAAGCGCCGGGATCTCGTACTCGATCTGATGCTCGAACAGGGTCGCATCGACGCGACGACCCATGAGGTCGCGCGCCAGGCGCCGCTCGACCTCGCCGATTCCACCGCAGAGCCGCGCGATCCCCGTTTCTTCCTCGATGCACTGCGCACCCAGCTGCCCGAGATCTACAGCCGGGACGTTCTCGCAACGGCCGGGCTCCGGATCTTCTCGACGCTCGACGTCCGACTCCAACGCGCGGCCGCGACGGCGGTTCGCGAGGGACTTGCCGACCTCGAGAAGCGTTTCCCGGAGCTCGCGGCGAAGGGCAAGCCGAAGCTGCAAGCCTGCCTGGTGGCGCTGCGACCGCAAACCGGAGAGGTGCTCGCGCTCGTCGGCGGCCGCGACTACGCCAAGTCGCAGTTCGACCGTTGTACTCGAGCGCGTCGCCCCGCAGGGAGTTCATTCAAGCCGTTCGTCTACGCAGCCGCGCTCGAGGCCGGCAATGCCGGGCCGACGATCACGCTCGCGAGCATTCTCGACGACAGCCCGCTGTCGCTGCGTACAGGATCCGGCACCTGGCAGCCAGTGAACTACGACCGGCAGTTCCACGGGCCGGTGTCGGTCCGCCAGGCGATCGAGCGTTCGTACAACGTCGCGACGGCCCGTCTCGCCCAGGTCGTAGGGATTCCGCGTGTCGTCGACCTGGCGCGGCGGATGGGGATCACGAGTCCTCTCGACCCGGTCCCGGCGCTCGCCCTCGGGGCGGCCGATGTGACGCCGCTCGAGCTGGCTCGCGCCTACGCGACGCTGGCCAACGGAGGCGTGCGGCTCGAGCTGATGCTCTTCGAGGATGTGGCCGACGATGCGGGCGGAACACTCGAGCGTCGCCGCGTGGAAGCGACGCGGGCGATCGACGCCGGCACCGCGTTCCTCACGGTGTCGCTGCTCGAGGGGGTCGTCGATCGCGGCACCGCACGAGCCGTGCGCGCGGCGGGCTTCACCGGGCCGATCGCCGGGAAGACCGGTACCAGCAACGACGCGAAGGATCTGTGGTTCGCGGGCTTCACACCAGATCTCGTCGCGGTCGCGTGGGTCGGATTCGACGAGCCGCGGGAGATGCGCCACGCGTCGTCCTCGATCGCGCTTCCGATCTGGCAACGATTCCTGAAAGACGCGACGGGCGGACGCGTGCAGGGCGCATTCCCGCGGCCGGCGGCGATCGCCGTCGCCGAGATCGACCCGGCGACGGGAGCACTCGCGCTGGAAGGATGTCCGCGTCGCCAGCCCGAGTTCTTCCTCCGGGGCACGGAGCCGCGCACCGTCTGCCCCGACAGCGGCTACCCGTTCTTTACGCGGGGAGACGACGACTTCGACGCCCGCTTCCCGCGGCGCAGCGACGATCCGCGCGTGGACGACGACGCGGCCAGTCCGGCGGAGCGGTTCGGCCGCTTCCTCGGGCGGCTGTTGGGTCGCCGCTGATGTGCCCCGCGGGCGCCCGTCGACAACTCTCCGTGCGCGCTGTGATAGCCTCGCCCGCTGGGTCCGCTCACCTGCTCGAAGGATTCGAAGGTGCGATGAGTCCGAAAGCGAAGCTGTTCTGGCCGGCGTGCGTGCTGGCCTTCGGATCCGACATGGCGACGAAGCTCTGGGTGGACACCTCGCTCAGCTTCGCCGACCGCATTCCCGTGATCGAGGGATTCTTCTATCTGACTCACGTCCGGAACCCGGGAGCGGCGTTCGGACTGTTCAGCGGCGCGCCGGTGACACCGCGGATCACTCTGTTCGTCGGGATCACGCTCGTCGCGATCGCGATGATCTTCTCGTTCTACCGGAAGCTCGCCCCTGGGGAGCGACTTTCTGCGATGTCACTCGGCCTGATCCTCGGCGGTGCCGCCGGCAACCTGGTCGATCGGATCTTCCGGGGCGAAGTCGTCGACTTCCTGCACTTCCGTCTGTGGGGCGGCTACCAGTGGCCGGACTTCAACCTCGCCGACAGCTTCATCGTCGTGGGCGTGGCCCTGCTGATCATCGAACTGCTCGCCAGCGAGGCGGAGAGGCGCGGCGGCCCCGCGGGCGACGCGGACGGGACGAGCGGCGAATTTGCTCGTGAGGAACGCGATTGATTCGCGTTCCTGATCACCTGCGGCACGAAGGACAGACGCTTCTTGGTGTTTAGAAGCACGCACCGGATCTTTCTTTCTTCACCGTAGCGTCTCGTTCTTGACACCCTTTCGGCCTCGTGCGATATAACGGCTCCACCTCGTTCGAGGTGGTCACGAGGCCGGTCGAATGCCTAGCCCCTCCGCTGTCGTTCACCCCTCCGCTGTCGTTCACCCCTCCGCTGTCGTTCACCGGGACGGCGTCGTTCGAGAGCGACGTCCCGATTCTCGCCTTCGAAGCCTCGGATCATCGCGCCGATTGCGCCGCTCCCCCCATCGCGATCGAGCCGGGCGTCACGGCTCCTGTCGCTTGCAAAGGGCAGGTTGATGCACAGGGCCAAGAGCGAGTACGCCATCCAGACCGTGACCAATGCGCTTCGCGTGCTCGACGCCTTCGAGTCCGACGAAGAACTCGGCGTCACCGAGCTGGCGCGGCGTTTGCATCTCCACAAGAACAACGTGTTTCGCCTGTTGGCGACCCTGGAGGACAAGGGCTGGGTCGAGCAGAGTGCCGACAGCGAGCGCTACCGACTCGGGACCTCGTGTTTGCGGCTCGCCCGAAGCTACGTCCGAAAGCATGGGCTCGCCCGCCGGGGGCGCACGGCGCTCGAGGAACTGGCGCGCCAGACTGGTGAGACCGCGCACCTCGCGGTGCTGAGAGACTTCGAGGTGGTGCACCTCGACGGCGAGCAGTCGTCTGGCCTGCTGGTCACGGGCCTGCGCACGGGTCTTCGAATGCCGAGTCATTGCACGGCGCTGGGCAAGGTGCTGCTCGGCTGCGGCCCCCCGGGCACGCTCGAAGCATTCGACAGGCGCCTCGCGGAAACCGGAGTCGAAGCCGAAACCAAAGAGACCATCGTCGATCGGGACAAACTGATCGAGCACCTTCACCGCGTGGCGGCCCAGGGCTGGGCCGTCGATCTCGAGGAGTCGGCCGTCGGCGTTGCCTGCGTGAGCGCGCCGGTGCTGGACGCCAGCGGCCGGACGGTCGCGGCGCTGTCCGTTTCCGGGCCGGCCTCGCGGCTCGATCGCAACGCGCTCGAGGGCCGGATCGCGACGGCCGTGGTGGCGGCTGCTGCCGGGCTTTCGCGGCAGCTCGGCGCCACGGGCGCCTGACGCTCCCCCGGCATTCCGATCCGGTTCGCCGTCTGCGCGCAAACCCGCGCCGTTCGACGGGAAACCTTCCTCGACGCCGGCCCGCGCGATCTGGTATTCTGCGCCGCCCTCTGACTCTCGAGTCGACGCCGACCGAGCGCGGATCGAGAGCCACTCCAGGCGACTAGACCCATCGATCTCCTAGCGAGGCGGGACCGTGAAGAAGAAGGCTCTCCAATACCACTCCCAGGGACGCCCCGGGAAGATCAAGGTCGTGCCGACCAAGCCGACCACGACGTCGGACGACTTGTCGCTGGCCTACACCCCGGGCGTTGCCGAGCCGTGCCGCGCGATCGTCACGGATCCGGAGGCGGTGTTCCAGTACACCGCGAAGGGGAATCTGGTCGCCGTCGTCAGCAACGGCACCGCCGTGCTGGGGCTCGGCAACCTGGGAGCGCTCGCGAGCAAGCCGGTGATGGAGGGCAAGGGCGTCCTCTTCAAGCGCTTCGCCGACGTCGACGTGTTCGACATCGAGATCGCGAGCGAGGACCCGCTGAAGGTCATCGAGGTGTGCCAGCTGATCGCGCCGACCTTCGGCGGCATCAACCTCGAGGACATCCGCGCGCCGGAGTGCTTCGAGATCGAGCGGATCCTGGTCGACACGCTCGACATCCCGGTGTTCCACGACGACCAGCACGGCACCGCGATCATCTCGGGGGCGGCGCTGCTGAACGCGGTCGAGCTGGCCGGCAAGAAACTCTCCGAGGTCACCGTCGTGTTCTCCGGCGCCGGCGCGGCGGCCATCGCCTGCGCCAAGCTCTACAAGGACCTCGGCGTCAAGGAAGACCACCTGCTGATGGTCGACTCGAAGGGCGTCCTGCACGACGGCCGCTCGGACCTCAACGTGTACAAGCAGGAATTCAGCCGCCGGACCGAGGCGCGCACGCTGTCCGACGCCATGAAGGGCGCCGACGTCTTCGTCGGGCTCTCCTCGGCGGGACTCGTGACGCCTGCGATGGTCAAGGCGATGGGGCCGAAACCGATCATCTTTGCGATGGCCAACCCCGATCCGGAGATCACGCCGGACGAGGTGGCGTCCGTGCGCGGCGACGCGATCATGGCCACCGGCCGCTCCGATTTCCCCAACCAGGTCAACAACGTACTGGGCTTCCCGTCCATCTTCCGGGGCGCGCTGGACGTCCGCGCGCGCAAGATCAACGAGCCGATGAAGCAGGCGGCCGTCCGGGCGCTGGCCGAGCTGGCCAAGCTCGGTACGAGCGAGGGCATCCCGGACGCCGTGCGCAAGGCGTATCCGGGCGCCAGCTTCGAGTTCGGGCCCCAGAACATCATCCCGAAGCCGTTCGATCCCCGCGTGCTGCTGCACGTCGCGCCGGCGGTCGCGCAGGCGGCCATCGACAGCGGCGTCGCGCGCGTCAAGATCGGCATGGACGAGTACCGACTCGCGCTCCAGGCGCGGGCGGCCGAGATTGCCAGACTCTGATCTCTGCGCCGGGCGCAGGGAGGGTCTCCTGAAAGGGCCTCCCCGCCGTGGCCCCCACTGCGAGCGAGCCCCATGCCATGCCCATCGAGTCGAACCTGAAGAAGCTCGAGGAGCTGAACGCCCGCGCCACGCTGGGCGGCGGCGAAGCGCGCATCGAGCGTCAGCACGCCGCCGGCAAGCTGACCGCCCGCGAGCGCATCGAACTCCTGCTCGATCCCGGCACCTTCGTCGAGACCGATCGTTTCGTCACGCATCGCTGCACGGACTTCGGGATGGAGGAGCAGAAGATCCCCGGCGACGGTGTCGTGACGGGCTACGGCAAGGTCGACGGCCGCCTGGTGTTCCTGTTCGCGCAGGACTTCACCGTGTTCGGCGGCAGCCTCTCGGGCGCCTTCGCCGAGAAGATCTGCAAGGTCATGGATCTGGCGATGAAGGCCGGAGCTCCTTTCGTCGGTCTCAACGACGGCGCCGGCGCGCGCATCCAGGAAGGCGTCGTGTCACTGGGTGGCTACGGTGAGGTCTTCACCCGCAACGTGATGGCCTCGGGCGTGATCCCGCAGATCTCGGCGATCATGGGGCCGTGCGCGGGCGGCGCGGTCTACAGCCCGGTGATGACCGACTTCATCATCATGGTGAAGAACACCTCGAACATGTTCATCACCGGTCCGGACGTGATCAAGACGGTGACGCACGAGGAGGTGAGCGCCGAGGAGCTCGGCGGCGCCGTCGCCCATGCCAGCAAGAGCGGCGTGGCCGAATTCGCGGTGGCCTCCGAGGAGGAGTGCATCGCGCTGGTCCGGAACCTGCTCTCGTTCGTTCCGCAGAACAACCTCGAAGATCCCCCGTTCGTGCCGACCGAGGATCCCGTCGATCGGCAGGATGCTGCACTTCGCGCCATCATCCCGGACAGCCCGAACAAGCCCTACGACATGAAGGAGCTGATCAAGCTCGTCGTCGACGACGGCAACTTCCTCGAGGTCCATCCGCTGTTCGGGAAGAGCATCGTCGTGGGCTTCGCGCGCTTCGGCGGTCGCTCGGTCGGGATCGTCGCGAACCAGCCGGCCCACCGCGCCGGCGTGCTCGACATCGACTCTTCGCGCAAAGCGGCGCGCTTCGTGCGCTTCTGCGACGCCTTCAACCTGCCGATCATTACCTTCGTCGACGTTCCCGGCTTCCTGCCCGGCGTGGACCAGGAGCACGGCGGCATCATCAGCCACGGCTCGAAGCTGCTCTACGCATTCTGCGAGGCCACGGTGCCGCGCGTGACGGTGATCACGCGCAAGGCCTACGGCGGCGCCTACGTCGTCATGAGCTCCAAGCACACCCGTGCCGACGTCAACTTCGCGTTCCCGTCGGCGGAGATCGCCGTGATGGGGCCCGACGGCGCGGTGAGCATCGTGTTCCGCAAGGAGCTGCTGGACGCCACGGATCCGGCGGCGAAGCGCGTCGAGCTGGAGGCGGACTATCGCGAGAAGTTCGCGAATCCGTTCAAGGCGGCGGAGCTCGGCTACATCGACGAGGTGATCAAGCCGGAGGAGACGCGAGCCAAGATCATCCGCTCGCTCGAGATGCTGGCCAACAAGCGCGAGCAGAATCCGCCGAAGAAGCACGGCAACATCCCCCTCTGAGCGGACCCGCCGGGAGCGCCACTGATGTTCGAGAAGGTCCTGATCGCCAATCGCGGCGAGATCGCGGTGCGCGTGATGCGCGCCTGCCGCGAGATGGGCATCAAGACGGTCGCCGTGTACTCGGACGTCGACCGCGACGCCCTGCACGTCCGCTTCGCCGACGAGGCGTATCCGATCGGGCCGCCGCCGGCGCGCGAGTCGTACCTGATCGGCGAGAAGATCGTCGCGGTGGCGAAACGGTGCGGCGCCGAGGCGATCCACCCCGGCTACGGCTTCCTCTCCGAGCGCGGCGAGTTCGCCGACCTGTGCGCGAAGGAGGGCGTCACGTTCATCGGTCCGCGCGGCGACGTGATGCGCTCGATGGGCGACAAGGTGACGGCCCGGCAGACGATGGAGAAGGCCGGCGTCCCGATCGTGCCCGGCACCACCGAACGCCTCACCGACGAAGCGCTGACGCGCTGGGTGCGCGACACGGGACCGCCGGTGATGATCAAGGCGGCGGCCGGTGGCGGCGGCAAGGGTATGCGGCTGGTGAAGGACGAGAAGGATCTGGCCGGCGCGATCGCCCGCGCCCGCTCCGAGGCGAAGAGCTCGTTCGGCGACGATTCGCTCTACGTCGAGAAGTTCGTCGAGGAACCGCGTCACATCGAGATCCAGATCCTCGCCGACTCCCAGGGCAACTGCGTGCACCTGTTCGAGCGCGAGTGCTCGATCCAGCGCCGACACCAGAAGGTGATCGAGGAGGCGCCCGGCAACCGGATCAGCCCGGAGCTGCGCGCGAAAATGGGAGAAGCGGCGGTCGCCGCCGCCAAGGCGGTGCACTACGTCGGCGCCGGCACCTGTGAGTTCCTGGTCGACAAGTACGACCGCTTCTACTTCCTCGAGATGAACACCCGCGTGCAGGTGGAGCACGCCATCACCGAGATGATCACCGGCATCGACATCGTGAAGACGATGATCCGGGTGGCGGCCGGCGAGTCGCTTCCGTTCCGGCAGCAGGATCTCTCGATCAGCGGACACTCGATCGAGGCGCGCATCTACGCCGAGGATCCGGACAACAACTTCATCCCGTCGCCCGGCGACATCCTGGTGTATCGCCCGGCCGCCGGGCCCGGCATCCGCGTCGACAGCGGCGTCTACCAGGGGGCGCGCGTCACCGTGTTCTACGACCCGATGGTCGCCAAGCTGGTGGTCTGGGGCCGCGATCGCGCAGAGGCGCTCGAGCGGCTGCGCCGGGCGCTCCGGGAGTTCGTCGTGAAGGGGATCAAGACCTCGATTCCGTTCCACCAGAAGGTCGTGGAGCATCCCGTCTTCCTGGCGGGCAAGTACGACACCGGCTTCATCGAGCAGCATCTGGCCGGCGGGAAGGGCGACCCGCGGCCGGAGAGCGAGGACAGCCGGGAGGCGCGTCGCGTCGCGTTCATGATGGCTGCGGTCGCCGCCTATCAGCGGGACAAGGCGCGTGCCGCCGTCGCATCGGCAGTGGCGGCGGGATCCGGCGGCGGGGATCCATGGAAGCAGTTCGGCCGCCGTTCGCAGATGCGGGGAGGCCTGCGGTGAAGTTCGAGGTCTCCGCGAAGAGCGGCGAGACGAAGACCGTCGGGCTCGAGGAGCTCAGTGAGAACCAGTTCGAGGTCACGATCGACGGGGCCACCGTGCACGTCGACGTCGCCCGCAGCGGGCGGACGATCTACTCGATCATCGAGGACGGCAAGCAGTTCGAGGTGATGATCGACGAACAGGGTTCGCGCGGCTTCGACGTGCTGGTGGGCGGGCAGCTGCTGCACCTCCAGGCCTACGACGAGCGTTCGAAGCTGCTGGCGGCGACCGGCAAGGCGGTCATCACCGGGCCGCAGCGCGTCGAGGCGGAGATGCCCGGCAAGGTCGTGAAGATCGTGGTCTCGGCCGGTGCGACGGTGCAAGAAGGCCAGGGCGTGCTGATCCTCGAGGCGATGAAGATGGAGAACGAGATCAAGTCTCCGATCGACGGGGTCGTGACGGAGATCAGCGTCGCCGAGGGACAGACCGTCGAGAGCGGTGCGCAGCTCTTCGTCGTCGAACCGCCGGAAGCGCCGGAGTCGGCCAGCGGCGGGGGGCCGGACGCCTGAGCCGGCCAGTCCTGTTCGACACGGACATCGGCAGCGACGTCGACGACGCGCTCGCGCTCGGCGTGCTGCTTGCCGAGGCGGAGAACCTCGAACTCGTGGCCGTGACGACGGTGGCCGGCGACACGCGGCTGCGCGCGCGCATCGCGGCGCGACTGCTCGGCGCGGCCGGGCGCCGCGACGTCGAGGTGTGCGCGGGCGACGAGACGCCGCTGCTGCGCGCGCGCGACCGCTTCGTCTGGTTCGGCCACGAAGGCCGGGGCCTGCCCGATGCGCCCGATGCGATCCTGTCCGACGAGCCGGCCGCGCAGCGCATCGTCCGCGCGGCGCGCGAGCATCCCGGGCTCGAGCTGGTGGCCGTCGGGCCGATGACCAATCTGGCGCGCGCACTCGCCCTCGATCCCAGGCTTCCGGAGCGGGTCGCCGCGCTGTGGATCATGGGCGGGCACGTGCGCAGCGTTCGCCTCGGCGATCGCGAACTGCCGCATGGCATCGACTACAACCTGTGCTCGGATCCCGAGGCGACGGTGGCCGTCCTCGGGGCCGGCTTCCGCACCACGCTGGTCACCGCCGACGTGACGCTGCGCACGTGGATGGGTCCCGCCGACGTCGCCCGGCTCGAAGCGGCTCCCGGCGTCTTTGCCCGCGCGCTCGGCGAGATGCTGCGGGTCTGGTCCGGCGCGCAGAAGAAGCTGTTCACCGCGTGGGGCAGCGAGGAGCCCGCGGACTTCGCGGCCTTCCTCCACGATCCCCTTACGGCTCTCGCGCTCGTCGACAGCGCGCCACTGCGGCTCGAGACGCTGCGCATCGTGCCGACCATCCAGCGCGGCATCCTGCGCACGATCGAGGCGCCGCGGGGCACTGACCTCGGCAGCGAGATGACGGTCGCCACCGGCGTCGATCCGCCGGCCGCCCGCGACGCCATCGTCACCCGCCTCGCCCGGCTCTGACGTCGAGAAAGCGGCCGTCAAGAAAGGGGCCGGGTTCGTTCGTCAACTTTTCCGACGGAAAAGTTGACGAACGAACCCGGCCCCTTTCTTGACGCTAGGCGCCGGCGGGCGCCTTGGCGTCGTCGACAGACGTGGCGGTCCCGCGGGCGCGTTTGCCGCCGAACAGCCAGGCGACTCCGACGCCGACCAGGTAGAGCAGGCACATCGGGACTGCGATCATGATCTGGCTGATGTAGTCGGGCGGCGTGATGATCGCGCCGACGATGAAGATGATCAGAACGGCATACGGGAAGCCGCGCAGCAGGCGCGGCACGTTGACGATGCCGGCGATCGCCAGGAAGAACACGACGACCGGTAGCTCGAACGCGATGCCGAAGGCCAGGAACATGCGGGTCGTCAGCGCGAAGACCTCGCGCATGCTCCACGCCGGCTGCACGAAGTCGGCCTCGAACTCCGACAGGAACTGGAACATGAACGGGAACACGATCTGGTGGCCGAAGAGCGCGCCGGCGACGAACAACAGCGTCGCGACCAGTACGAACGGCGCGGTCATGCGCTTCTCGCTCGGGTAGAGCCCCGGCGCGACGAACGACCACACCTGCCACAACACGTACGGGAGCGCGAGGACGAAGCCGCCGAGCAGGGCGCCCTTCAAATACGTGAAGAAGATCTCGGCCGGCGCAATCGCCTGGAGGCGGCCTCCCTCGGCGCCGAGGGCGGCGACGGCCGGCGCCAGCAGCGCGCGGAAGATCGCCTCCTTGAATGTCCACGCGGCTGCGAAGCCGACGGCGATGGCGAGCAGCGAGCGGATCAACCGACTCCGCAGCTCGGCGAGGTGCTCGGTCAGCGGGAGCCGGCTGTCATCCATGGACCGGGTCGGTTCCGGGCTTGCGCGGCGCGACGCCGTCGGCCACGGGCTCGCGGGTCTCTGCTGCCGGCGCCTCGCCGGCGGAATCCTTCGGGGTCGACGACTCCGCGATTCCAGCCGCCGGCGCCGCCGACGGGAGCTTCGGCTGGGGCGGGGGCTCGACGGCTTCGTCGAACGTCGCGCGAAGGTCGCTCGACGCGCGCCGGAACTCGTTCATCGCCTTGCCCAGCGAGCGGGCCAGTTCGGGGAGCTTCGTCGGCCCGAATACGATCAGGGCGACGACGAGGATTACCAGCAGCTCCGTCATCCCGATCCCGAACATGGTGACTCCGCGGCGTCTCTTGGGACTGCGGCGAAGTTAGCAGGTTGCTGACGAAGGCCGGACGGGGACCGGGTCAGGAGGCGAGGGCCGCGGCGGCGCTGACGATCTGTCGGGTGCCGCGTACGAGCGCGAGCGGCGGTGCGATGACCCGCGGCACGAAGGCCGGCTGCTGAACTCGTGACGGCGCCACCTCGGGCGCTCCCGCTTCCCGGCGTGCGCGCCGCGGCCCCTTGCTCGCCATCACCTCGAGCCCCATGCGCGGCACCACGCCCGGGGCGTGCTCGGACCACGCAACGCGGGCGACGCAATCGAGAGCGGGCTGTCCGTCGACGTTGCGGAGGATGATGCGTAGCAGGGAGTCGATCGGCGCGACTTCCTTCGCCCGGATGCACAGGCCCCGCGGCGAGAGGTCGAGCGTGTAGCCGTGCCGCCACCGAGGATCTCTCTCGATCCGCGGAAACGACGCGAACTCCACCAGTCGCACGGTCTCGTCCCGCCGCACCTTGCGAACCGGACGAGGTCTCTCGGCGCTCGCGTTTCCCCCGAAATCGAACGCGAGCTGACCCCCTGCCCCGCGCATTGGTTGCCCCCCTCTGCTCATCCTGCCTTCCGCAACGCCGACGGCGCAGCCGAGACACGCGTGGTCGCGGCAGCGGACGCCATCGCATCCGCTACGCGCTCGATGTCCATGTCGCAGACCCCGCTCTCGAGGATCGCGGTGAACTCCTTGGCCAGCGTCGGATCGAACTGGCCATCCGCTTCACGGCGCAGCTCGCCGATCGCAGCCGCCTGCGTGCGCGCCGCTCGCCAAGGCCGGTCCGTCGTCATCGCGTCGAAGGCGTCGGCGATCTGCACGATGCGGGCACCGAGCGGAATCGCCTCGCCGGCGAGTCCGTCCGGATAGCCACAGCCATCCCAACGCTCGTGGTGATGGCGGACCGCGCCGACGATCTCCTCACCGAGGCCGAGCGGCTCGAGCAGGCGACCGCCGATCTCGCAGTGCCGTTCGATGATCCGCCGCTCCGGCTCGATCAGCTCGCCGCGGCGCGCGAGCATCTCGGCCGGGACACCGATCTTGCCGATGTCGTGCAGGAACGCCGAGATGCGCGTATTGCGCTTCTGATCCGCGGACAGACACAAGCGGTCGGCGAGCAGTGTCGCGAAGAATGCCACGCGTCGACCGTGGCCGCGTTGATACGGATCCTGGGCTTCGCCGGCCTGCGCGAGCACCTCGAAGAACGGCAGCACGCGGTCCGGATCGAAGCCGTCGGACGCTGGTGAATCGCCGACCTGCCTGGCGAGCAGTTCGCCGAGCCGGCCGCGTAGATCGGGGTTGTCCTCGACGCGCGCCAGGATGTTCGCGAGATCGGCGTCGCGGCCCACCGTATCGCCGAGCTCCTCGAGGAAGCCAACGAGCCGGGTGCGGCCCCTCCTCCGCGCCAGCGCCCGATACACCGAGGCCGTCACCTGCATCACGTCGAACGGTTTCTGAAGGTAGTCCGAGATGCCCCAGCGGATTCCCTCCGTGGCGGACTCGAGCGTCCCGTGGCCGGTGATGACGATCAGCTCGACATCGGGAAACTCGCCGCGGACCAGCCGGATCAGCTCGGCGCCGCGCAGGCCCGGCATCGCCAGATCCAGCGTCACGACGTCCACCGGTGTCGTGCGCAGCACCTCGATGGCTTCGCTGCCGCTCGCGACTGCGAGCACGCGGTAGACCGGCGACAGGATCATGCGGAGCGATTCGCGCGGTCCGCGCTCGTCGTCGACGACGAGCACGGTGGCTCGCGGCTGGCATCGATCGATCACGGGAAGCCTCCGGGGGGTTGGCCTCGCGAGCCTCCGAGATCGCTCGCAAGGAGCGTGCCAGCGGCCAGCGATCCTCCGAATCGCTCGCAAGCGCTGGCCCGCTCATGGTTTTTTGGTTCCGATGCCGCTCGCTGGGCGCCGCGCGAAACGTTCCGATGCGAACGCCGGATCCGCCAGAGGAAGCGCAAGTAATTGGTTTCATTATGGAAACTGAACCGTTCCGATCGGAACGCCAGGAACGGAAGCGCTAGGTCTCAGGTTTTGCGAACCCGTTCGCATCGCCATCGCCATCGCCGGCGTCAGCGGACGCCATGCCGTAGCGGTCCAGCTTGAGCTTGAGCACGCGCCGCGTGATTCCGAGCCGCTCGGCCGCGCGCGTCTGGTTGCCCCCGGTGCGGAGCAGCGTCTCGCGCAACAGATCGCCCTCGAAACGCGCCACGGCCGTCTCGAGATCGACGCGACCCGCGCGGACCTCGGCGCGCAGCCCCTCGTGCCGGGCGGTTTGCTGGATCTCCTCGGGCAGGTCGGTCAGGTCGAGGACGTCCCCGTCGGCCAGCGCGACGGCGCGCTCGATCGCGTTCTCGAGCTCGCGGACGTTGCCGGGCCACGAATGACGTTCGAGCGCGGCGGCCGCCGCGGCGTCGATCCGCGACGGGCCGCGATCAGCCTCGGCGCGGGCGCGCGCGAGGAAGGTCTCGGCCAGTAGCCGGATATCCTCGCGGCGATCGCGCAGCGGCGGGAGCGCGATCGGAACCACGTGGATCCGGTAGAACAGGTCCGATCGGAAGCGACCCGCGGCGACCTCCCGCTCGAGATCCTGGTTGGTCGCGGCGAGCACCCGCGCGTCTACCGGAATCGGCTGGTTCGAGCCGACGCGTTCGATGCTGCGCTCCTGGAGCGCCCGCAGCAGCTTGGCCTGCACGCTGAGCGGCAGCTCGCCGATCTCGTCGAGAAAGATCGTCCCGCCGTCCGCCGCTTCGAACTTGCCCACCCTGCGTTCGCGCGCATCGGTGAACGAGCCCTTCTCGTGGCCGAAGAGCTCGCTCTCCATCAGCGTTTCGGGGATCGCGGCGCAGTTGACGACGACGAGCGGCGCATCGCGCCGCGGCCCCAGCTCGTGGATCGCGCGCGCGACGAGCTCCTTGCCGGTTCCGCTCTCCCCGGTGATCAGTACGTTGGCGCGCGACGCGGCCACCCGCTCCACGGTCCGATACACTGCGCGCATCGCATCGCTTCGGCCGATCAGGCGCCCGAGGCGCGAGCGCTCGGCGATCTCGTCGCGCAGACGCACGACTTCCCGCTCGAGCTTCCGGTGTTCGAGGATCTGCCGCACCTTGATGCGCAGCGCCTCGACCTCGAACGGCTTGGTCACGAAGTCGACGGCGCCCAGCTTCATCGCCTCGACGGCGGCGGGAATGGCGCGCGTTGCCGAGACCATGATGACCGGCGGGCCCTCGCCGCGCTCGGCGAGCTCGCGCAGCAGCTCGAGGCCGCTGCGGCCCGGCATCACGAGGTCCAGGAGAACGACGTCGGCCGGACTTTCGTCGAGTGCGCACAGCGCCTCGTCGATGCTGCCGACGGCGGCAACCTCGTGTTCGTCCTCGAGCAGCAGGCGCAGGGACTCCCGCACCCCGTGCTCATCGTCGACCACCAGTACCCGGCTCATTCCGGCGCCCAAGGTACCGCGGAGCGAGCGAATCACCCCCGCCCGCGAATGCCCGCGCGGCCGGCGGCTACGGAGCCGGCAGGTCGATCAGGACCAGGGTTTCTCCCGCCTCGCCGGACTCGACCGCGAACTGGCCGTGGTGCGCTCGCACGACCGCCTCGACGGCCGCGATGGCGAGTGTGTTCTCGCTCACTCGCCATCCCACGTCCGCCGCCTGTCGCGGACCGCCGCGCGAGCGCACGAGGATCCGGAGCTGAGCATCCGCCCCCGGCTCGGCCGGCGGCTGATGCGTCGTCGCCACGTACAGATCTCCCGATTCGGCCAACCAGGAGAGAGCCGCCTCGAGCAGGAGACCGAGTGCAAAGCGGAGCTGGTCGGCATCGCCGAGCGCGTGCGGGAACTCCCGGTCGAGTTCCTCCAGCACGACGAGGCGCCGTTCCTGGATCCGCGGCCGCTGCAGCTGGAGGAGCCGAGAGATCAAGTTCGAGACGTCGACGACAGTGCGCTCGGGCGGCGGCAGCGAGCCGAGTCGCGCAAGCGTATCGACGACCGCCTCGATGCGGCGTGTATCCGCCTCGACCCGCGTCGCGAACTGCTCGCGGAACTCGGGATCGTCGAAGCGGCTCGGCAGCATCTGCGCGAAGGTGCGAATGCCGACGAGCGGGTTCCCGACTTCATGGGCGACGGCTCCGGCCAGCCGGCGGAACGGAGTGTCCACGCTTCCGGCCGACACGTCCGACAGCTCCCGGTCGAAGCGCTGGGAGAGAGGCTCGGCCGGCGCGGGAGCGGCGCCCGGCACAGCGGAGGATCCCGGCACCGGCGAGACGTCCGCGTCGGGATGCCTCGCTCCCGCGTCCTCTACGAAGCCGGGAGGTCCCCATGCAAGCGTCTCGAAGACGAGGTCCGCCTCGCGCACCGGCTCGCTCCGCGTGGTGGCCAGCGTGCGTCTCACGACCGCCTCGAGCTCTCGGGCATTCCCAGGCCACGCATGGCCGTGAAGCGCGGTGAGCGCGTCATCGGAGAAGTGCGACGTGCCCCGAGCCGGCTGGTGTCCTCCGCGCAGCCCGATCCATTCGCGCGCCGTCTCCTCGGCGATGCGCGTCATCGCCGCCGGCCGCTCGCGCAGCGGCGGGATGCGCACGAGCAGGCCCGCCAGCGCGCGGGCGAGGTCCGGCTCGAGCCGGTCCTCGCGGGCGGGATCCCCGGCGGTCGCCATCCAGCGGACGGGCGAGCCGCGGAGCAGACCCGGCGGAGGCCCGTTCTCGATCCAATGCGCGAGTCGCCGCTGCACGGCCGGCGCGAGCGCGTCGGCCTCCTCGACGCAAACGGTCAATGCCCGCGCGGCGCTCGGGTTCCCGATCTCCGGAACGATCCCGGCGAGCAGCGGCCCGGCCGCGAGATCCCGGCCGCCGGTGACGCTCGCAAAGCAGCCCACCGCTTCGCCGCCCGTCCCCGCCTGCAGATGGAGATAGCGGGTGAGAAGGCCGCGGCCGGTCCCGGACTCCCCCCGGACCAGCAACGGGATCTTCCGGCGCGCGGGATCGATGGCCGCCAACAGCTCCGGAGCGTCGAGATCTCCTAGCCAACGCGAAAAGCGCGCGTTCAGCTGATCGCGCAGTCGGCGCTCGGAGAGCGCCGCCGCGTGGCGGCGCGCCAGCGCCGCGCGGAGCGTCGTACGCAGCTCCGCGAGATCGCCCGAGAGGGGCAGTACGTCCGCGGGGACCCCGTCGAACAGGCGCCGCGCCTCCTCCGCGTCCCGCGGTTCGACGAGCACCAGCCACAGCGGCGGGGAGGCCCCGCCCGGACGGTTCCGGCCCGCTTGCTGCTGCGCCGCAGCGCGGTGCGCCCACGCGAGCTCTGCCTCGAAGTCGCCACTCGCGCCGAGTAGGATGGCGTCCGGCCGCGGCGCGTCGGCCAACGCGCCGGGATCGGCCGGGTCGCCGAGCAGGGGAGCGCCTCCGACGAGGCGTCGAAGCGCCTCGCGCCAACGCGGGTCGCGATGCACGATCCAGAAGCTCGCCGCCAAGTTCCGCTGTCTCCGCTGCTCCCGGCCCGATGGGCGAGCGATGGCGAGACCTCGCTGTGGAGATTCCGCGCTGCTGCGATCTGCGAGCAGACGGCTCGCCACGGGCGAAGGGGCAAGCCGCGTGCCAATGCTGGCGCGCGGCCCACGGACGCGCAGCGTTAGCGCATCCGCGGCCGCAACCGCAGCCACGCGCGCCGGAACCCGGGACGGGATCGCCGACTGCGGCGGTGCGCGGCCGGCGGGTCGTACGCGGCGGCAGGGGGAACTCCCTGCCCAAAATGAGAAATCCATCGCCTGTCGCGCGTGGGTCCCCTGTTCCGCAGCGCCGCCGTTGCTGCTGTGGAGGGCCTCTGCGAGAGTACGGCGATCCATCCACGGAGCTCCGGTTGGCGACCCTCCCTCGCGCGATCGACGAACACGCGGCCGTGTGCGACGCGGCGGCCTCCCCGGTGCGAGACGCCGGCCCCGAGGTCCGGCTCCGGAATTGGTTCGAACGCCCGTACGACGACGCCATCGCAGCCGCCCGCACGTGCTATTCGCCGCGCGTGATCGAGGCCGACGAGATCACCCCGCGCCAGCGTCGCAGCATCGGTCCGCTGACCTTCCAGGGCGGGCACCACACCGTCTACCAGCACGCGACCTTCGAGTTCTCGCTGTCGGGGATCTCGCGGCAGCTCGTGTGGTGCTTCCTGCACGCCTTTCCGTTCTACAACACCGAGCAGCAGAGCCAGCGCTATGTCCGGCTCGACGAGGTGCGGGCGCACGTGCCGCCGGAACTCGGCGGGGAAGCGCGGGCCGTCTACGTGGCGGCGGTGGCGCAGGCCTGGGAAGCCTATCGCGAGCTCACGCGACGGTTGGTGCCCGTTACGCGCGAACGCCTCGCCGACCTCTGGCGCCTCGACCAGCGCAAGAACGAGGCGTTCGGCAAGAACGTCGCCAAGGAAGCCGAGAAGAAGGCGATCGAGACCGCGCGCTACGTCCTTCCGATCGCCTCGCACACCGCGATGGTCTACACCGTCTCGGGTCTCGTGCTGCACCGGCTGCGACGCATGGCCGCCACCTGCGACGCGCCGGACGAGGCCCGCGACGTCGTCGGCCGGATGCTGGCCGAGGTCGAGCGCGTGGACCCGGCGTTCTTCTCCGAGATCGGTGACCCGGCGCTCCGCGAGGAGGATGCGGTCGAGACCCACATCGCGCCGCCCGGGGTCGGCAGCGCCGCCGCTGCCGCCGCGTTCGACGCCTCGCTGGGCGGACGCCGCGCGCTGCTCGTGGACTGGGGCGCCCGCGCGCCTCGAGTGGTAGCGGATGCCGTACGCCACGTGCTCGGTCGACCGGATCTCACCGAAGCCGACGCGTTGGCGCTGGCGCTCGATCCCGCCCGCAATCCCCATCGGCTCGATACGCTCAACGTCTCGACGCACGCACCGGTCATGCGCGCGCTCGATCACGCCCACTACAGCTTCCGCAAGAAGCTCTCGCACACGGCGGACTCGCAGGATCAGCGACACCGGATGGTACCGGGCTCGCGGCCGCTGCTGTCGCGCACGGTACCCGCCGCGGTGGATGTCGTGGAGCCGGAGCTGATCGGCGATGACCCGGCCTGTCACGCGCTCTTCCGGGAGACGGTCGAGGTGGCGTGGGACGCCCGCGCGCGCCTGTCGACCCTCGGTGTCTCGCCGCAGCTGGCGCTCTACGTGTTGCCCAACGCGCTCGCGGTTCGTTTCGAAGAGTCGGGTTCGCTGCTGCACCTGCTCCACAAGTGGACGATGCGGACGTGTCTCAACGCGCAGCGCGAGATCTACGAGGCGTCGATGGACGAGTTGGCGCAGGTGCGAGACGTGCATCCCGAGCTGGTGCGCCACGTCGGCCCTCCTTGCTTCGTGCGCAACGGACTCGCGCGACCACGCTGCACCGAGGGCAGCCATTTCTGCGGAGTGCCGGTCTGGCGGGACTTCCCCGATGTGGAGCGGAGGCTCTGATGGACCGGCGCTGCCGGCGCACGCCGCCTGTCCACAGGACCGTGATCGCGGCCCTGGCTGGCGTCGTGCTGCTGCTCGCGGCGTCTCCGGCGCGCGCACTCGATCTCGAGGGCACGTGGTACATGCTCGTGCACTACCAGGACTCCGATTCGAACAACCCGGAGGCGTGGCGCTGGGAGGACCGGGTCTGGCGCTTCGCCCGTCAGGGCGACCAGCTCGAGTGGACCGAGTGGCCGATCGTCGTCCTCGACAGCGAGGCCGGTCGCTTCGAAGCGCGCGGCGGCAATCGGCGGTCTCGCGTGCTCGCCGCCTGGCAGCCCGACGAAGCACAGCTCGCGGACATCCGGAACGGACTCCAGGTGAACTCGCGCGGCGTGAAGATCAAGACGCTCGAGTCGTCCGGAGGCGACGGCGGGCGCGTCTGGCGCTCGACGGCGGGCGCCGCCGCCCCCGGTTCGGCCGTCATGTTGACCTACAGCGAAGACTGGTCGATCGAGGACCCCGACGGTAGGCCGCTCTTCCGCCGCGAGGATTCGCTCGGCGGCGGCATGGCCGAATCGATGGACGGAAGCACCGAGTATCGAACCGAAGAAGTCCACGAGGACGGACAGGAACTCGTGGGTCGCTACCAGCGCGATGGAACCCAGGTCGGCCGCTTCCGGTTGATCCGCTCCGGCGAGACCGAGAAGGTCCGCGGTAGCGGCCTCACGCAGGAGCAGCGGCTGCGACAGATGTTCGCCGCGCAGGTGGGGCTGAACCTCACGGACGATCAGATCCGCGCATTGTCGGAAGGCCGCGTGCCGGCCGGCGTCGAGGTGCCGGCGGAAGAGCGGGAAACCGCGCGCAGCCAGATCCGCACCAGCGTGGAAGAGGCGTATCGGCAGCAGGGGCAGGATCTGCGTCGCTTCGCTCCGCAGATCGAATCGCTGACGAAGCAGATCGAGCAGCAGATCTTCGAAGAGGGCAAGAGCCTCGAAGAAGTGCAGCGCATGCTGGGAGCGGGGGAGCTGCTGCCGTGAGTCCGCCGCGGGGCAACGTGCGCCCCGCCCGTCTCGCCGATCGCGCGGCCGTCGCGGCGCTGTGGGGCGCGCTGGTCGCTGAGCATGCCGCGCTCGACGCGGCCTTCGCGGTGCGGCCGGGCGCAGGCGCCGGGCTGCCTGCGGCCGTCGATCGGATCCTACGGGATCCCGCCGCCGGCCTCTGGGTATGGGAGGGCCCCGAAGGAGTTGCCGGCTTCTGTGCAGCCGAGCGCAGGACGGCGCCGCCCGCAGCGGCGGAGCGACAGCGCATCGAGATCACCGAGATCGCCGTCGTGCCGGCAGCGCGCCGCGAGGGCGTGGGAACGGCCCTCGCGCACGCCGCGCTCGATTGGGCGCGGGCGCTCGACGTCCGCCGCGTCGAGGTCCGCGTGGCCGCCCGCAACCCGGCAGGAGATGCGTTCTGGCGTTCGCTCGGCTTCACCGGCTTCGTGAACGTGCTGGACCGGCGGCTATAGTTCTCGCGTGTCCTCCGTCGCGCCCGGAGCGTTCTCCGCGCGCGTCCCATGCCTTCCCTCTTCGTATTCCTTTTTCGGTCGGGAGCACCCCCCTTGGCCTTCAAGACCAACCCCATCGCCCAACAGCTCAACGAGCGGATCGAGCAGGCGGCGCCCTCCGTGTTCGCGATGCTGTCGCCGCTCGGCCGCCGGCTGTACTTCCCGAAGGGCATCCTGTCGCAGACGGCGGAAGCGAAGCAGAAGGCGAAGCGCTTCAACGCGACGATCGGCATCGCCACCGAGGGCGGCGGGCCGATGTACCTGCCGTCGATGCACCGACACCTCGCGGGCGTCGCGCCGGCCGATGCCTACAACTACGCGCCGCCCGCAGGTCGCCAGACGCTGCGCGAGCACTGGCGCGAGAAGCTGCTCGCCGAGAACCCTTCCCTGCGCGGCAAGAGCTTCGGCCTGCCGATCGTGACGAGCGCGCTCACGCACGGCCTGTCGCTGGTAGGCGATCTGTTCGTTGGCGAAGGCGATCGGATCCTGCTGCCGGACCAGCTGTGGGGAAACTACCGGCTGACCTACGAAGTCCGTCTCGGCGCCGAGATCGTGACCTATCCGTTCTACGCGGGCGGCGGATTCAACGTCGATGGATTCGCCGCGGCGCTCGCCGAACAGGCACAGGGGCGCGACAAGCTGATCGTGTTGCTGAACTTCCCGAACAACCCGACCGGCTACATGCCGACGCCGGCGGAGGGCCGCGGCATCGCGGACGCGCTCGCCGCGCAGGCGGGGCGCGGTACGAAACTCGTCGCCGTCACCGACGATGCGTACTTCGGGCTGTTCTATCACCTCGGTACGGAGTCGATGACGGAGTCGCTGTTCGGGCTGCTGACCGGGCGTGATCCGAACCTGCTGGCCGTGAAGCTCGATGGCGCGACGAAGGAGCTCTTCGTCTGGGGGCTGCGCTGCGGCTTCCTCACGTTCGGGCCGGGAGACCCCGCGACGGCGGAGACCGTCTGCGACGTGCTCGACGCCAAGAGCCGCGGCGCCATTCGTGGCGCCATCTCGAACAGCCCGATGCTGTCGCAGACGCTCATCGAGCGCGCGCTGGAGACGTCGTCGATCGCGGACGAACGCAAGGAGAAGGCGGAGACGCTGCGCGCCCGCGCCGCCAAGGTGTACGAGGTGGTCGGTCGTCCCGAGTTTCGCGACACCTTCGAGCCCTACCCGTTCAACAGCGGCTACTTCATGTGCGTGCAGGTGAAGGGAGTCGATGCCGAACGGCTGCGGCTGCACCTGCTGGACCGCCACCAGGTCGGACTGATCGCGACCAGCCCGACGGACATCCGTGTCGCGTTCTCGTGCCTCGAGATCGAGCAGGTCGAGCCGCTCTTCGCCGCGCTCGATCAGGCGATCCGCGAGCTGCGCGGCTAGCGACGGCAGAAAGCCCTGCGGTGTGCGGTCAGCGCTCGCCGCGCTCGGCGTTGCCGAGCACTTCGAGGATCCGCACCATCGTGCGGACGCCACGCTCGAGGTTGTCGATCGCGATCCGTTCGTTCGAGCCGTGGATGCCCACCGTCTCGCTCGGCGGAAGCCAGCGCGGGACGAAGCCGTAGGCGACGAGCCCGAGCTCCCGGAACCAGTGCGCGTCGGTGAAACCCGCAATCACGCGCGGGAACACCAGCGCTCCGGGGTCGATCTCTGCCGCGACGGCTTCGATGGCATCGAAGAGTTCCGTGCGCGCTGGAGACGCGAGCGGCTCGAAGGCGAGCAGCGACTGCACCTGCACGGCCGGATCGTCGATGAGGAGGCGCAATCCGTCGAGGAAGGCGTTGCAGCTCTCGCCCGGAAGCAGCCTCACGTCCAGATCCGCGCTGGCCTCTTCGGGCGCGACGTTGGTGTGCGAGCCTGCGGACAGCACGGTGATGTTGACGGTGTTGCGCACCAATGCGTTGCGCGCGCTGTCGGCGAGGAAGCGGCGCCGGAACGCTTCATCGTCGCGCAGCGCCGCCGCCAGATCCGCGTAGCCGGCGCGATCCGCGGGCGCGGCGATCGGCGCGAGCCATGCGAACATCGTCGCGACCTCGGGCACGACGCGGATCGGAAGGGGCATGTGCCGCACCCGCTCGAGCGCCGCGACCAGCCGCGGGACCGCCGCGGCGGGTCCGGCCGTCGATCCGTGGCCCGGCGCCCCGCGCGCCACCAGCCGCGCCCAGCAGGGACCCTTCTCGGCGATGCCGACGCCCCAGACGTTGGACTCGCCGGCTTCCCCGGCGAGGATTCCGCCACCCTCCGTCAACAGGAACTCGGCGCCGCGCAGCAGCTGCGGCTTTCGCCTCACCAGCCAACCGGCGCCGCGGTGTCCGCCAGACTCCTCGTCCGGCGTCGCCAGGAAGATGACGTCGCGGTCCAGTCTGGTGTCGCGCCGCGCCAGCTCGGCCATCGCCAGCAGATGTACGACCGAGACGCCCTTCGCGTCGAGGGCGCCTCGTCCGACCACGTAGCCTGCCGTGATGAGTCCAGAGAACGGATCCACGACCCAGCCCTCGCCATCGGCCGGGACGACATCGAGGTGCGACAGCAGCACGATCGGTCGCCGCTGCCCGCGGCCGGGAAGCCGCGCCCATGCCGCCGCTCGACCGATCTCGGAGCCCGCCGAGGGAGTCTCGACGAGCTGCGCCTCGAGTCCCTCGCGCTTCGCGATGTCGACGAAGAGCCGCGCGAGCGGAGCCTCGTCTCCAGGTGGGTTCGTCGTGTCGATCTGGATCGCCCGCGAGAGCAGGTCCGCGGCCGCCCCCGTCAGATCGTCATCGAGCGCCGGAGCGCTGCGACTGAACGGCCACAGCGCCGATGCTGGGCTCGAAGCGAGGGTAAAAAAACACGCAACTGCCAGCCCGGCGGCCGCCCGGACCACAGATCGATCGGAAGCGGGCGGTCGCGGCCGGCGCGCAGGTTTCGTTGCGTTGCGGGTCCCTGATCGGGAATTGCCCGTTACCGGACGACGCATGAGAAGGTCTCCGGAAGCTCAGCCGCAACGCCTGTGCGGAGCCGCGTGGGATGACGGGGTGTCACGTACAGCGGGACGCTCGATCTGCCGAACCCGAGACGATCGGCTAACAGTAGCGTCCGCTTCGAGCGGGTCAGGAGGGACCGTGGACGTTTGGTCGGATGACGTCCTCAAGGAGATCTTGAGCGAGACGAGACGGCGGCGATCGAATCGCCGTTGGCTGCGTGCTGCGTACCTGTCCACCGCGCTCGTCGCGGGGATCGGACTCGCTCTGTTCGTCGCTCGATCGACCCATGAGGTTCCCGCTGATTTCGCACGCGACAAGGCCGTTCCGGTGGCCAACACGGCTGTGCCCGGTCTCGCCATGGGCGGATCGCTCGAGGAGACGCTCGAGATCACGCCGGTGTCGACACCCGAGAGTGGCGTCGCCGGGGTACTCGTCGCGGGTCTCCTGGCCGCGCTGCCCAGCGATCCGCCGCGCGCCACGGCGCCGATGGCGGCGGACGGAGCGCCTGGAACCGCTGCCGAGCCCGGCTCCCCCGCCGAAACCCAGGTCGAGTCTCTCGCTCTGGCTCCGCTCGTCGAGGACGCGATCCAGCCCGGCGACACGTTGCTCGCGGCACTCGCCCGGCACGGCGTGGCGGCATCGACGGCCTTTGCGATCGCCCGCGAGCTCGAGCCGCACTTCGATCTGCGCCGCTCGCGCCCGGGCCATCGCTACCGCATCGAGCGGGACGAGCACGGCGCGCTGGTCGGTTTCCGCTACGCAGTTTCGGATCTCGAGCACTACGAGGTCACCCAGCAGGCCGAGGGCTGGGAAACGCGGGCCGCCAAACGCGGGGTGATCCGGCAGCAGGCCCGCCTTGCGGGCGTCGTCGCGACGACCCTCTACGACGCGATCGGGGATCTCGGCGAGCGGCCCGATCTGGCGGCCGACTTCGCCAACATCTTCGCGTGGGACGTGGACTTCGCGAAGGGCGTCCGCTCTGGCGACGAGTTCCATCTGTTGTACGAGCGGAACTACGTGGCGCGCGAGTCCGGGGGCGGCCTTCGCTACGTCGGCCCCGGGCGGATCCTCGCCGCGCGCTACCAGAGCGGCGGCCGCGCCCACGAGGCGATCTACTACGAGACGGAGCCCGGCGTCGGCAACTACTACCGACAGGACGGGACGCCGGTGCAGCAGGGCTTCCTGGCCGCGCCGGTCAAGTACACACGCATCTCCTCGTCGTTCACCCATGCGCGCTTTCATCCGATCCTGCGCAAGACGCGACCCCACCCCGGGATCGACTATGCGGCGCCGGTGGGGACCCCCGTCTGGGCGGTCGCCGAGGGCCGCGTGATCCATGCGGGCTGGCAGGGCGGCTATGGCCGATTGGTGAAGATCAAGCACGCCGACGGCTACGAGTCGTTCTACGCGCACCTCTCGGGCTTCGCGAATGGCTTGCGGGTGGGTCAGAAGGTCGGCCAGAAGCAGATCATCGGGTACGTTGGCTCGAGCGGTCTGTCGACGGGGCCGCACGTCTGTTTCCGGATCGCCAAGAACGACAAGTTCGTCGATCCCGCGTCGACTCGCATTCCTTCCGGAGAGCGCATCGCGGGGCGACAGCGCCAGGACTTCGAGACGATCCGCGACGCGCGTCTCGCGCAGCTGGTTCCGACGACGCTCGTCTCCGTCGACGAGGCCATGTAGGCGCTGCGGCCCCTGGTTGGCATGCCGGCCTGGCCGGATGGTCGCCCCTCGTCCTCTACCGGGTCGCGAGGTCGTGTGCGACGATCCGGGCCATGGACGCCTCCCCCTCGGCGCCGGCACAGGGTCCCGTCAGGCCCGCCGGTGCCCCTCTCTCCCGGTGTGAGTCCCTCCGCGAGCGGCTGGCTGCTGCGGGCCGCACGCTCGGCGAGCGCGAGTCCCAGCACCGCGCAGCGCTCGAGGTCGCCCGCCGCGATTGCCTCGTGTGGCACGAGCGGGTCTGCGCGGCGGTCGAAGCCTTCCATGCCGAGGTGTCCGCGGCCGGCGCCCCGCACCTCCGGATCGAGGTCAGCGAGCCGCGCCTCGGCGAGAAACACGTGCGTGCGATGGAGTTCGAGATTCGTCGCGGACGACACGCCGGAATCGTCGTGGCCAAGGCGAAGGGCGAGCTGACGCTCGTCGGTCCGTTCCGGATCGGCAAGACCGAGGGCCCGTGCCGATCGCTGCCGAGGGACGCCGAGGCCGACATCGAGACCGCGCTCGGCGAGTTCCTCGAACGCTTCGTCGAAGAGGCGAGCACGCCGTGACGCTCGATCGCGAGGCGCCGGCAGAACTCGCGCGGCCGATCGAATCGCTCGAGGATCTGGTGGACTACTTTCGCGCTGGCGAGAAGCCGCGCGAGCGCTGGCGTCTCGGGGTCGAGCACGAGAAGCTCGGGCTGCGCATACCCGCGGTGCAGCCGGTTCCGTACGACGGTCCAGGCGGCATCGAGGATCTGCTGCGCCGCATCGCGCAGGAGCCTGCAGAACCGGCGTGGCGCGGCATCGAGGAAGACGGTCATCTGATGGGGCTCGACGGGCCGGGCAGCGTTTCGCTCGAGCCCGGCGCGCAGCTCGAGCAGAACGGGCTTCCGCTCGTCGCCATGTCCGAGGTGTGCGCCGAGTTCCAGGAGCACCTGGCGTTCCTGCGCCGCGTTTCGGAGCCGCTCGGCATCGTCTGGCTCGGTCTCGGCTGCCACCCGTTCCACAAGCTCGGCGAGCTGCCGCGCGTGCCTCGCGAGCGCTATCGCATCATGCGCCAGTACCTGCCCACGCGCGGTGCGCTGGCGATGGACATGATGCACGCCACCGCCTCGGTGCAGGCCAGCTTCGATTGGAGCGACGAGGCGGATCTGGTCGAGAAGCTGCGCATGGCGCTTGCGGTGACGCCGATTGCATCGGCGTTGTTCGCGAACTCGAGTCTCTGGGAGGGTCATCCGAGTGGCTGGATCTCTCGCCGCATGGCGATCTGGCGCGACACGGATCCGGATCGGTGTGGGTTGTTGCCGGAGGCCTTCGAGCCGGACTTCGGGTACCGACGCTACGCCGAGTGGGCGCTCGACATTCCGATGTTCTTCCTGGTCCGCGGCGGCGCCTATCGCGCTCTCGGCGGCATACCGTTCCGGCGCTTCTGGCAGGAGGGGTTCGACGGAGAGCGCGCGACGCTGGAGGATTGGGATCGTCACCTGACGACGATCTTTCCGGAGGTCCGGGTCAAGCGCGTCCTCGAAGTGCGCAATGCCGATGGAGTCCCGCCCAGCCTGCTCTGTGCGATGCCAGCGTTGTGGAAGGGCCTGCTCTACGACGCCGAGGCGCGCGCCGCCGCGGCGGCGCTGGCCCCGTGGAGCGTCCGCGAGCGCGACGCCGTACACCTCGATGTGGCGAGGCGCGGCCTGGCCGCCGCGGCGCCCGACGGCACCCCGCTGGGTTCGCTGGCCCGCGAGTTGGTGGCGATCGCCCGGGAGGGGCTGCGCCGGCAGGCGCCTCCGGGCGTCGACGAGACCGGCTACATGGAGCCGCTCGAGGAGGTCGTCGCGCGGGGAACGAGCCCCGGGGAAGAGATCCTCGCGCGTTGGCAGGGAGACTGGGCGGGCCGCCCGGATCGCTTGATCGAGTACGCGCGCTACTGATAGAGTCCGCAGCCACGGCGACGGCCGCGACGGCCGATCGTGGACGGAGGATCCGATGTCGCAGAGCTTCAAGATCTCGTTCAGTCTCGACGAGGGCGACATCGCCTACTTCCGGAAGCTGTTCCGCAGCTCGCGCAAGGCCGTCGAAGAGCAAGACATCGCCGAGGTCCTGAAGGCCGTCCAGGATCTGGTCGAGAAGGTCCAGAAGGCCAAGAAGACGCCGACCTTCGTCAAGGAGTCGGTGGCGGTCCTCGAGGATCTCAAGCAGATGCTCGAGGATGCGGAGTACGAACTTCCGAGGGGGCCGCGCAACGAGATCCTCGCCGCGCTGTCGTACTTCGTGAATCCGGAAGACCTGATCCCCGATCAGATCCCCGGCCTCGGATTTCTCGACGACGCGATCATGATGAAGATGCTGGAGCACGAGTTCAAACAGGAGCTGTGGGGGTACCGGCAGTTCCGAAAGTTCCGCACCGGCGCCGAGCAGCGGCCGTGGACGACGGTCGCGCGCCAGCGCCTCCCGCAGCGGCTCGCCGACTACCGGAAGAAGATCCGCGCCGAAGTCGACCGCAAGAAGAAGGAGCGGCCCTTCTCCTGGTGGTAGCCTCCGGTTTGCGGCCCGTCGCCCGGCCCGGCTTCGACTGGACTGCCATGAACCCTTCCCGCCCGCGCATCCTGATCGTCGACGACGAGGAAGCCATCCTCGAAACGATGGCTTTCACGTTCGAGGACGACTATGACGTCCTGACCGCCACCAGCGCGCGTCAGGCCTTGCAGATCCTCGCCGATCTCTCGCCGATCGCCGCGGTGATCACCGATCAGCGCATGCCCGAGATGACCGGTGTCGAGTTCCTGGCGCTCGTCTGCGAGAGCCATCCGAATACGACGCGCATCATCCTCACCGGCTACGCCGATGGCGATGCGATGGTCCGGGCCATCAACGAAGGGCACGTCTACGCCTACGTGACCAAGCCGTGGGAGCCGGAAGACCTGAAGCAGCTCGTGCATCGCGCTGTCGAGCTGCATCGGCTGCGCGTCCAGAATGACGTCCTGCTCGAGGATCTCCAACGCGCCAACGTGTTTCTCGCCGCGGCGATCGACGAGATCCCGATCGGTGCGCTGGTGATCGACGCGAGCGGCGTGGTGCGCGCCGCCAACCGACCCGGGCGAGAGTACCTCGGCCTGCACGAGGACCCGAGCGGGCGTCCGCTCGAGGAGGTGCTCGGCGCCCACGCGCTGCGCGAGGTCCGTGAGGTGTCCCGGCGACTCGGCGTCGGCTGCGAGCCATCCGATGATCCGAAGCCGGCGTACGAAGAGCTCGACATCACGACCGGCGCGGTGTCGCTGCGCCTGCGCGTCGCCGTGCGCACGCTGGCGGACTCCGCGCGCGGCACGCTCGGGCGCGTGATCCTGATGCGGGAAATCTCGCACGAGCCGTTGCGCCGGCGCTTCGAGGACATCCTCCAGGAGATCCGCTCGGCCGACGAGGGATTGCGCCCGCGCCTCGAGCAGGCGCTGCAGGAGCTCGGCGAGTTCGCGACGAAGGTGCGCCAAAGCGGCATCGCCTCGCCCGGCATGGTCGAGCTGGCCGAGCGGATCTCGCAGACGCGCACGGCGATCGAGCATTGGCTCGCCGTCGACGAGGCGCTGGTCCGCGAGGGCTATCCGGACGCGCGGCTGCTGGTCGAGCGGATGCGCGTCGCCGGCTCGCGCTGGCCGCTTCCCGAGGGCATTCCGGAACGCGTGCGGATGCTCGGCGAGCGGGTCGAGGCCTACTACCAGAGCGGCGAGAATCCTGGCCAGCCCGTCCTCTGAGAAAGCCGCTCTCGCGGCATCGGAGCGAGCCGCCATGGCGGCACCGGCGCCGCGGAGGATCGCGCCGCTCGAGGTCGAGATCGAGCGGCTCGGAATGCGCCTGCGTTTCAGCTGGGCCTTCCACGCGCGCGAGCTCCGCTTCGAGCGGCTGCCGATGGCAGCGGACGCCGCCGCCACGCCGCTGTTCGCCGAAACCTTCTCGTTCCATCTCGAACATCACGATCCGTTCGAGTTCCATCTCCAGCTCGAAGACCTGTGGTCGGATCCACGCCGACTCGGCGAAGGCGCGACGCGACGCGAAGCCCAGGCCGCCGTGCGCCGACTGCTCGCCGGCGTGCCGGCGTATCTAGAGCGCGTGCTCGACGGGTTGGAGGCAAGCCGGCCGCTGTCCGGGCCAGCCAGCGTGCGCATCCATGGAGACCTCGTCGTGCTGGCGCAGGAGATCGCCGGGTTCCTGGCCGAGAAGGAGCTCGCGACCCAGCCCGCGCTGCGCCTCGCGGCGCTCCACCTGCGCAAACTCGTGTGCCGAGGCGCCGATCTGCTCGTGCGCGAGCGCGTTGCACCCGAAGCCATCGAGGCGTGGCTCGCCGGGAGCGCGACCCCCGCGGCTGCGCCCGAGGCGACGCCGAGGGGTTTGTTGCAGGCGCTCGCCGCTCCCCCCGACGCGCGCGCCGATGCGCTGCTGCTCGAGTTCGGCGCGCGCGCGTTCCACGACTGGCTCGAGGAGACGTGCCTCGACGAGAGCAACGAAGCCTTCGAGGGCGAGGATTCGCCGTTCGACACGCGCGAGCAGGAGGTGCTCGCCGCGGCGGTCATCGAGCCCACCGGACGGCTGCGCCGGACCGCGCATCTCTCGCCGTTCCTGCGTCGCGTGGCCTCGCGCGACTGCCAACGCCTGCTGCGTAAGCTCGAGGTGTGGTTCCTCCGCCGCTACGACGTGCCGCGCGCGGCGGCGGTGATCCGGCACGCCGAAAACCTCGCGCGCGGGAACGGGCAGTTCCGCGGCATGCTCTCGTGGCACTCGACGCAGGCGTACTGCGTCGCGATCCTCGTGCTGATCTGGCCGTTCGTCGGGGCGGTGTTCGCCTACGAGCGCGCGCCGGTTTTCTTCGACGCCGCGTGCACGCTGCAGGTGTTGGCGGTACTCGGCGTCGTGCTCTGGTACCTGCTGGTTCGCTTCGTCGTGCAGAAGGATCTGTCGTTCTTCCACGGCGCGGTGCCGCGGATCGGCGCCGGCATCATCGTCGGCTACCTTCCGGTCTTCCTGATCGACGAGGTCTGGGATCTCGCGCGACGGCCGTGGTTCCCGCTCGGGGTCACCGTGGTCCTGCTCGGCTTCATGACGTTGCTGTACCTCTACGTAGAGGTCCGCCGCCGGATCCCCGATCCACAGGAAGCCTTCTTCCGCGCCCGGCGGATCTGGTTGCTGGGTGTGTTGCAGGCGCTCGGACTCGGCGTCGTCGTGACCACGTTGCTCGGCGGCTTCATGGTGTCGCGCACGTGGGGCGCGGAACCCGGAATCGAGATGGAGGTCCTGCGTCTGACGACGCCTCCATTCTTCGGCGAACTGCCGCGCATCATGGGCCTCGAGCCGGTCTACGCCTTTCCGACTGCAGTTCTGCTGATGACGTTCCTGTCATTGTTCATCGGGACCTTCCTGCAGCTGCTGTGGGAGGACCTGCCGATCACCGAGCCGCTCTGAGCGGCCCGCGCCCGTGGCGCCGGGGCGTCGGCCCGGGGGGGGCCGCCCGCTCGCTGGCGATGCGGCGGACCGTTACCCTCCCTCATCTTCGACGGCGCCCCCGGAGGTTCGATGCCCGCAATCACGATCTACTCGAAGCCGTCCTGCCCGTACTGCGACATGGCCAAGCGCCTGCTCACGGCGAAGGGGCAGACCTGGACCGAGATCGACATCGAGGCGGAGCCGCATCGGCGCGACGAGATGATCGAGCGCAGCCGGCAGCGGACCGTGCCGCAGATCTGGATCGGGGAGCGCCACGTCGGCGGCTTCGATGACCTTTCGGCGCTCGACCAGGCTGGGCAGCTCGACGGCCTGCTCGGGATCACCGGCGGCGGGCCGGGCGCGAGCGGCGGCAGTGCGGCCGAGCACGTGAAGCTCGTGATCGTCGGGTCGGGACCTGCCGGCTGGACGGCGGCGCTGTACGCCGCACGCGCGGAGCTGCAGCCGGTCGTCGTCGCGGGCCTCGCGATCGGCGGACAGCTGATGTTGACGACGGACGTCGAGAACTACCCCGGCTTCCCCGAGGCGCTGTCCGGCCCGGACATGATGGAGCGCTTCCAGAAGCAGGCGGAGCGCTTCGGCGCGCGCGTCTACCAGGAGGACGCGACGCGGATCGACCTCGCGCAGCGACCGTTCCGCATCGAGACGACCGAACGATCATTCACTGCCGATGCGGTGATCCTGTCGACCGGCGCGTCGGCCAAGTGGCTCGGCCTTCCGTCCGAGGAGCGGCTGACGAACCGCGGCGTGTCGGCGTGCGCCACCTGCGACGGAGCGTTGTTCAAGGGCAAGGAGATGGCGGTCGTCGGCGGCGGCGACACGGCCGTGGAGGAGGCGCTGTTCCTGTCTCGGTATGCGCCGAAGGTCACGCTGATCCATCGCCGCGACGAGCTGCGCGCGTCGAAGATCATGGCCGAACGCGCGCGCAAGAACGAGAAGATCGAGTTCGCGTGGAACGCCGAAGTGGACGAGGTGCTCGGCGACGAGTTCGTCACCGGCGTGCGGATCCGGGACGTGAAGACCGGAAAGACCCGTGAGCTCGCCGTCGGCGCGCTGTTCGTCGCGATCGGGCACGAGCCGAATACGGCCCTGGTGCGCGACCAGATCGAGACCGACGAGGTCGGCTACATCCGCGTGAAGCCCGGCTCCACGTACACCACCATCGACGGCGTCTTCGCCTGTGGCGACGCGACGGACCCGGTCTACCGGCAGGCCGTCACCGCTGCCGGAACGGGCTGTATGGCGGCGATCGACGCCGAGCGCTGGCTGGCGGCGCAGGGAATCCACTAGGCGCTGCTGCGACTAGCGGAGGCACACGGACCGAGATGGCGCTGACCCGAGAACGACTCGAACAGCTGATCGCCAGTTCCACCGACATCGTGGTGGCGACGGACCGCAAAGGAGTCGTCGACTACTACAACGACGGGGCGAGCCAGATCCTCGGCTACCGGCCCGACGAGATCCTCGGGCACTTCGTCGCCAAGTTGTATCCGAGCCTCGACGAGGCGCGGCGCGTGATGTCCGCGATGCGCCGACCCGAGTTCGGCGGCCGCGGGATCGCCGCGCACTTTCGAACCACTTTCTTGTCGAAGGCCGGCGAGGAGATCCCGGTCGCGATCTCCGGCACGATCCTCCACGACGACCAGGGTCGCGAGGACGGGACGATCGGCTTCGCCAAGGATCTGCGCGAGATCCTGCAGAAGGATCAGCTCGCGACGCTCGGCGAAGTGGCGATCGGCCTGTCGCACGAGATCAACAACCCGCTCGCCGTGATCCTGAACCAGGCCGAGCTGCTCGAGCGCGATGTCGACCGGCTCGCCGGCGAGGGAGACTGCTCGGTCGAGACCGAGCGCCTCGACGCGATCCGCCGCGAGATCGCCCGGATTGCCGAGATCGTCGAACGGGTCGGCGAGATGGCGGCCGGCGAGAAATACGAGACCGTGGAGTACGTGGGCCCCGCGCGCATGGTGGACCTGCGGCCGCACAAACCCGGTGCCCACGAGCCGGATCCGCGCCTCGCCGGCGCGCGCATCCTGATCGCCGACGACGACCTCGGCATCCGCAAGTCGCTGGCCGAGCTGCTGGTGGGCGAGGGCTGCCACGTCGAGACGGCCGGCGACGGGGTCGAGGCGCTGGCCGTGCTCGAGAAGGGCGGCATCGACATCGTCCTCAGTGACGTGGTGATGCCGAACATGGACGGCTACGAGCTGTTCCTGGCGGTCCGAAAGCGCTTCCCGACGCTGCCCGTGCTGATGATGACCGCCTTCCACTACGACCGCGATCATGTCATCAAGCGCAGCCGCTTGGAGGGTCTCGAGGGCGTGATCTTCAAGAAGCCCGTCGACCCGGATCGACTGCGCGAGAAGCTCGTCGAGGCGCTGGCGGCGCGCCGCGCCTAGGACCCGGAGCGCCTGCGTGCGGCTACAGCTTGCGCGCGACGCAGACGGCATGGATCTCGCGCGCGCCGGCGCGGCGCAACGCGCGCGCGCAGGCGGCGAGCGTGGCCCCGGTGGTGACGACGTCGTCGACCAACACGACGGCGCGCTCCGCGGCGAAACCGGGTCGCGCGACGAAGGCGCCGCGGACGTTGCGCCGGCGCGCCGCGCGGTCGAGTCCCGTCTGGCTCGCGGTCTCGCGGGTCACGACGAGGGCGCCGTGCGTGCAGCGCGCCGCGAGTGCGCGCGCGACGGCGTCGGCGAGGACGCCCGCCGGGTGGAAACCGCGGGCTCGAAGCCGTCGCGGATGGATCGGGACCGGGACGACCAGTTGCGGACGCGGGTGCGGGAGCCGCGCGGCGGCGTCCGCGGCCAGCGTCGCGAGCAGTGCCGCGGGCCGGGGATCGAGTCCGGCGAGCCCTGGCTGTGGGTACTTGAAGCGGTGGATCCACTGCTCGGTTTCCCCGGCATACGCGACCTCGGCCAGCCACGATGTCAGTGGAGCCGGAGGCCGCGGCTCGCCCCCAGTGACGCGCGGCAGCCGCGGCAGGCTGCGGGCGCACGGACGACATAGATCAGTGTCTCCATCGATGCGTCCACCGCAGCGCGCGCAAGCGCGCGGTAGCAGCAGATCCAGCCATGCGCTCGCAAGCGCCGAGAACGACTTGCGCAGCGGGGACTCCACCGGGACCAGCGGGGGAGGTCGAGGACGCGACGAGATCTCGTCTGGTTCGTTCAGGCCGAGACGATCAGGCTCGTTCCACTCATCTCGCGGGGCACCGGCAGGCCGAGGAGTTCGAGGACCGTCGGGGCCAGGTCCGCGAGCCCGCCGTCGCGCAGACGTCCGCCGTGCGGATCGCGCGTGATCCACCAGATCGGCACCGGATTCGTCGTGTGCGCGGTGTGCGGCCCCCCGGAATCGGGATCGATCATCTGCTCGCAGTTGCCGTGGTCGGCGGTGATCAGCGCCTGGCCCCCGCGCGCGAGCAGCTTCTCCGTCACGAGATCGAGACACTGATCGATCGTCTCGACGGCCTTCACCGCGGCCGGCAGGACACCCGTGTGTCCCACCATGTCGGGGTTCGCGAAGTTCACCAGCACGAACGCGTAGTCGAGCTCGTCGAGCTTCTCGAGGATCGCGCGGGTGAGGGCCGGCGCGCTCATCTCGGGGCGATGGTCGTAGGTGTCGACGTCGCGCGGGGACGGGACCAGCACGCGATCCTCGCCGTCGAACGGCTCCTCGCGGCCGCTGTTGAAGAAGAACGTCACGTGGGCGTACTTCTCGGTCTCCGCCATGCGCAGCTGGGGCAGCCCGGCGTCGGCGAGGATCTCGCCGAGGATCCTCTTCGGCGTCGACGGCGGGAACGCGACCGGGAGCTCGAAATCCGCGTCGTATTCGGTCAGGCACACGAAGCGCGCCGGCCGGATGGGCTTCGCGAGTTCGAGCTGACCGGCGAACTTGTCGGGCGCCGCGCTGGTCAGTGCGTTGGTGATCGCGCGAGCTCGGTCGGCGCGGAAGTTGAACAGCAGCGCGACGTCGCCGCTCTCGAGGGCGTCCCCGCCGTCGACGACCGTCGGCTGGACGAATTCGTCGTTCTCGTCGCGATCGTAGGCGGCGTGCACCGCGTCCTCGGCGCTCGCGGCATGCTGGCCCTCACGATCGACGATCGCGCGGACGGCGCGGCCGATGCGGTCCCAGCGGTTGTCGCGATCCATCGCGAAGTAGCGGCCCATGACGGTCGCGACGTGGCCGCCGGCATCGGCGAGCGGCGACGCGAGCTGTTTCAAGAAGCCGAGCGCCGATCGCGGCGCGGTATCGCGGCCGTCGAGGAACGCGTGCAGAACCGGACGAACGCCTTCGCGGCCACAGGCCTCGATCAGCGCGACCAGGTGATCGAGCGCGCTGTGCACGCCTCCATCGGAGACGAGCCCGAGCAGGTGCAGGCGGCCCTTGCCGCGCTTCGCCTCGGCGAGGGCATCGCGGATCGCCGGCACGGCCTCGGCGCTCTGCTCGGAGAACGCCTTCGAGATCCGCGTCATGTCCTGATCCATGATGCGGCCGGCGCCCATCGTCATGTGACCGACTTCGGAGTTGCCCATCTGGCCGGGCGGAAGGCCGACGGCGGGACCGGAGGTCTCGAGGCGCGCGTGCGGGAACTCCCGGTCCGCGCGCGCGAAGAACGGCGCGTGTGCGAGCGCCGTGGCGTCTCCGGGCCCGCGATCGCCAAGTCCGAAGCCATCGAGGACCACGAGCATCACCGGACCACGACGCTCGGTCACGGCGCGGCCTTCTCCGCCGCGGTCGCCGGCGCCGCCGTCTCGAGCCGCGGCGCGTCGCTCCATAGCCGCTCGATGTCGTAGTGCTCGCGCGCCTCCGGCTCGAAGATGTGCACGATCACGTCATCGAGGTCGACGAGCACCCAGCGCCCCTCGCTGTAGCCCTCGGTGCCGAGAGGCGGCTCGCCGGCGCGTTTGGCAGCCTGCTCGACGGCGTCCGCGATCGCGCGGACCTGTCGGTCGGAACGGCCCGTGCAGATGACGAACACGTCGGCGAACGACGAGAGTTCGCCGACGTCGAGGGCGATCACGTCTTCTGCCTTCACGTCCAGCGCTGCATCCACCGCGATTCGCGTCTTCTCCGCAGAGGTCATCGGCTCGCCTGCACTCCGGTTCGTCCTCCCGTGTGATGACCCTGTTCTCGATCTTCCTGCTGGTCTTCGTCCTGCTGGTCTTCGCGGGACTCATCGAACCGATCGCTTCCGGGGCCGTGGGGGGCGCCCGGCGTGGCCCCGTAGACCCCACTCTCCAGAACGGCGTCTCGGATCGACTCTGGCAGGAGATAGCGCACGGAACGTCCGTCGCGCAGGCGCGCACGCAGATCCGACGCGGAAACGTCGAAACCGGCGATCTCGACGAGGCGCAGCCACGTGCCGGCCTGCCGATGCCGGCCCGAGCGGCCGTCCGGCGCCAGCTCGATGTCGTCGCGCACGGCCTCCGGAAGCCACTCGGCGAGGCTGCCGGTGCGCAGGGGGGGACGCACCATCACCGCGTAGTGGGACAGCGCGAACAGCGCCGCCGGCTCCCGCCACGCGCCCATCTCCGCGAACGCATCGGATCCGACCAGGAATACCGGTTCCTCGTCACTGCGCGCGAGCTGCTCTCGCAGTCCAGCGAGCGTGTCGACCAGGTAGGAGGCGCCCCCTCGATCGACCTCGATCGACTCGGCCGCGAAGCCTGGATTGTCGGCGATCGCGCGCCGCACCCAGTCGAGGCGCAAGACGGCCGGCGCGATCGCGCCGCCCGCGTCGTCGGCCTTGTGCGGCGGCACCGCGCTCGGCACGAACAGGACGCGCGCCAGAGCGAGCGCCTCCGCTACCTCCTCGGCCGCGCGCAGGTGCCCGACGTGGATCGGGTTGAACGTGCCGCCGTAGACGCCGACTAGGCGCAACGTCAGTCGGGCCGCAGCTGGCCGTCGCCGAACAGCACGAACTTCTGCGCGGTCAGCCCCTCGAGCCCCATCGGTCCGTACGCGTGGAGCTTCGACGTGGAGATCCCGATCTCGGCGCCGAGGCCGAGGCGGTAGCCGTCTGCGTACGCGGTGGAGCAGTTCACGCCGACCGTCGAGGAATCGACGCGCCGCACGAACGCCTGCGAGGACGCGTAGTCCTCGGTGACGATCACCTCGGTGTGATTCGACCCGTAGCGGCGGATGTGCGCGATGGCGGCGTCGATGTCGTCGACGACGCGCACCGCGAGGATCGGCGCGAGGTACTCGGCGAACCAATCCTCCTCGGTCGCCGGCTTGGCGCCCGGGAACAGCGCCTGCGTCGCCGGACAGCCGCGGAGTTCGACGCCCTCGGCGGCGAGCGCGCCGAGCACGCGCGGCAGCAGCACCGGCGCCGACTCGCGGTGTACGAGCAGCGTCTCGAGCCCGTTGCACACCGCCATCTGCTTGATCTTCGAATCGACGACGATCGCCGTCGCCATCTCGACGTCGGCCCGGGCGTCGAGGAAGATGTGACACACGCCCGCGTCGTGTTTGATCACCGGGATCGTGGAGGTTTCGGTGACCTTGCGGATCAGGCCGGGCCCGCCGCGCGGAATCACGAGATCGATCTCGCGGTCGCGGACGAGCAGGAAGTCGATCGCAGCGCGGTCCGTCGTCGGGACGATCGCGATCGCATCCTCCGGCAGACCGGCCTCGCGCGCCGCGGCGCGCAGCACCTCGCCGAGCGCGAGGTTCGAGCGGATCGCCTCGGAGCCGCCGCGCAGGATCACCGCGTTGCCGGCCTTCAGGCACAGCGCCGCGGCGTCGACCGTCACGTTCGGGCGCGACTCGTAGATGATCGCGATCACGCCGAGCGGAATCCGCATGCGCCCGACGCGCAGTCCGTTCGGCCGCACCCACATGCCGGTGCTCTCCCCGACGGGATCCGGCAGTGCGGCCACGTCGCGCAGGCCGGCGATCATCGTGCGCCACTTCGCGCCTTCGAGCGAGAGGCGCTTCACCATCGGCGCCTCGAGACCGGCGCGCTCGGCCTCCGCCATGTCGGCGCGGTTGGCTTCGAGGATGCGCTCGCGCGCGGCCTCGAGCCGCTCGGCGGCGAGCAGCAACCACGCGTCCTTCTGCGCGCGCGTCAGCTCTGCGGTCTGGCGCGATGCCGCCCGCGCGGCGGTGGCGATGTCGGCAATCTGCTGCTCGAGCCGCTCGAGCTGCTGGCGGTCGACATCGCTCATGGCCGATGGCTCCGACATCACGAAGTTTCGTCCTGGTCCTGGGTATGGTTCTGGTTCTCGCCGTCGAGGACGACGAGATCGTCGCGATGGATCACCTCGCCGCCGTTCGTGTAGCCTAGCACCGACTCGATCTGACGCGTCGAGAGGCCGCAGATCCGCGTGACATCCTGGGCGGAATAGGCCACCAGCCCGCGCGCGATCTCGCGCCCGTCGGGATCGGTGCACAGCACCGGATCGCCGATGCCGAACTGGCCGACGACGGCGCGGATGCCGGCCGGCAGCAGGCTGCGGCCCCGTTCGAGCAGAGCCTGCGCGGCGCCGGCGTCGAGGCGCAGCTCCCCGCGCGGTCGCGCCGTGAAGGCCAGCCAATGCTTGCGACTCCCGAGGCGGCGCTCTCGTCCGGGCAGGAACAAGGTGCCTTCGGGCTCTCCCGCAGCAACGCGCAACAGCACGCCGCGACGGCGCCCGTTGGCGATCACCGTCGCCGCGCCGGAACGCGCCGCGGTCCGGGCCGCTTGCAGCTTCGTGATCATGCCGCCGCGGCCGAACGCGTGGTCGCTGCCGCCGGCGGCCCGCTCGATCTCCGGTGTGATGCGCTCGACGACCTCCCAGCGCGCGGGCTTCGGATCGGCGGCTGTCGGTGCGCTGCGGTACAGACCGTCGACGTCGGTGAGCAGCACCAGCAGCTCGCCGGCCACGAGATTCACGACGGTCGCCGACAGGTTGTCGTTGTCGCCGAAGCGGATCTCCTCGGTCGAGACGGTGTCGTTCTCGTTGACGATCGGAACGACACCGAGGCGGAGCAGCGTCAGCAACGTGCGCCGCGCGTTCAGGAAACGCTCGCGATCCTCGATGCCGGCGCGCGTCACGAGCACCTGCGCGACCTGGCGCCCGCGCTTGGCGAATCCGGTCCGATAGCGCTCCATCAGCGCGATCTGTCCGACGGCCGCCGCGGCCTGCTTCTCCGGGATCGAGCGGCCCGGGTGCGACCAGCCGAGCCGGTATGCGCCCATCGCGATCGCGCCCGACGAGACGACGACGACCTCGCGGCCCTGGTCCGTCAGCTCCGCGACCTGACGGATCAGCTCGGTGAACACACGCGCGCGCGCCGCGCCGGCCGCCGTCAGGATCGAGCTACCGACCTTCACGACGATGCGTCGCGCCTTGCGCGTTGCGGTCCTCACGCTTCTGCCTCCGTCGCGATCATCGCGCCGCCTCGTGCGCGGCGCCGGCGAGCAGCGCGACATCCGCGACCTCGAGCGCACGCGCCATCGCGAAGCGCAGCGCGTCGATGCCCTCGCCGGTGGGGCTGGACACGCGCACCACCTCGCGACCGTGCGCGCGCAGCGCGGCTTCGAGCGGGCCGAGCCGCGCATCGCGGAGATCCGCCGGGATCAGGTCGATCTTGCTGAGCGCCACGATCTCCGCCCGTTCCGCGAGCGTCGCTGCATACGCGGCCAGCTCGCCTCGGATCGTCTGCCAATCGGCGAGCGGCGTGAGCGGGTCGAGTTCGTGCGCGCATGCGCTGCCCACGTCCAGCACGTGCACGAGCACCCGCGTGCGCTCGACGTGGCGCAGGAAGCGATCGCCGAGACCGGCGCCGTGACTGGCGCCCTCGATCAGGCCCGGCAGGTCGGCCGTCACGAAGCGCCGCTCGCCGACCTCGACGACGCCGAGCGACGGCACCAGCGTCGTGAACGGATACGCGCCGACGCGCGGACGGGCCGCGGAGAGCCGGCGCAGCAGCGTCGACTTGCCGGCGTTGGGCAAGCCGACGAGCCCGACGTCGGCGAGCAGCTTCAGCGACAGCCGGAGCCGACGCGCCTCGCCGCTGCGGCCGGGCTCGGCGGTGTCCGGCGTCTGCCGGGTCGGCGTGGCGAAGCTGCGGTTGCCGCGCCCGCCGCGCCCGCCGCGGGCGATCAACACGCGCTGCCCGTGTTCGACGAGATCCGCGATCGGCGGCGAGACCTCGGCCCCGATCGTGGCATCGGCGTCGTAGACGACGGTCCCGACCGGCAGCCGCAGCTCGAGGTCGTCGCCCGCGCGCCCGTCGCGCTGTCCGCCGGCGCCGTGGACCCCGTCTGGCGCGCGCACCAGCGGGTGCAGCTTCTGGTCGAGCAGCGTGGAGAGGCCGAGGTCGGCGACCAACACGACATCGCCGCCGCGCCCGCCGGCGCCGCCGTCGGGTCCGCCGCGCGGCACGAACTTCTCGCGCCGGAAGCTGACGCAGCCGTTGCCGCCGTGACCCGCGACGACCTCGATCACGGCTTCGTCGATGAAGGATTCACTGGAGTTCATCGCCGGGCTCACCGCGGGCTCACCGGCGCTCCGTTCGCCGCCTTCGCGACGTCGGGGCTCCTAGGAGGCGTTCGGCTCGACCCGTGCGGTCACGTGGCCCTTCGACGGCCCATACTGCACGGTGCCGTCGATCAGGGCGAACAGCGTGTAGTCCCGCCCCATGCCGACGTTGCGGCCCGGATGGATGCGCGTGCCGACCTGGCGGACCAGGATCGTGCCGGCGTTCACCTGCTGCCCACCGAAGCGCTTCACGCCGCGGCGCTGGCCGTGGCTGTCGCGGCCGTTGCGCGAGCTTCCCTGTCCTTTTTTGTGAGCCATGGAAGGGGGTCCTACGCCTCGATCCGTTCGACACGGATCTGCGTGTAGCTTTGTCGATGTCCCTGCTTGCGCCGGTAGCGCTTGCGGCGCTTGTACTTGAAGACGACGAGCTTCTCGCCGAGACCGTGTCCGGTGATCGTCGCGACGACGCGAGCGCCCGGCACCTGCGGCGCTCCGATCTTCGGTTCGCCTTCGCCGCCGAGCAGCAGCACCTCGTCGAGCTGTATCTGCTCGCCGATCTCGCCGGGCAGCTTCTCCACCCAGACCGCTTCGCCGGGGCTGACCCGGATCTGTTTTCCGCCTGTGCGGACCACCGCGTACATCGTCGACGCTCCTGTTCGATCTGGCCCGGCTCGGAGCGGGCCTCGCTCGGAGCCGGCCTCGCTCGGGGTCGCCCGGCTGTGGGCGCCTTAGGCCTCGGGTTCCGAGGAGGCGGGCAGTATCCGTGATTCCGGAGCCTCGTCAACCGGTTGGACGTCTGCGTCGACGCCGCCGGCTCCAACGGGTGACAACGCCAGAGCCACCAGCGTCCGGCGCTCCGGCGGCGCGAGCTCGTCCGTCGGGACGGCATGGGTCGGATCGGGCTCCTCGGCTCCGGCGAGACCGATCTCCCGCGTCGTCGAGCTCTTCGCGCTGTTCGGCTCCGGCTCCGGATCCGGTGCCGCGTCCGCCAGCGCCACCTCGGGCCGGCCTTCGATGAGGCCTGGCTCGACGAGGCCTGGTTCGATCGGGTCCGGCGCGGAGGACGGCGCAGGCGTCTCGTCCTCGAACGGCTCCGAGAACAGGACGGGCTCGGCCTCGTCCGGTGAGTCCTCGCCGAGACCGAGCCACGGGAGGCGCAGCGGGACGGGCGGTCCTTCCTCGAGTGCGATGACCTCGAAGTGCTCCTGGTGCACGCCCGGAACGGCCCGCACCTCGATCGAGCGACCGAGCTTCTCCTCCATCTCGGCGAGCGACTCGCGCTCGGCGCCGAGCAATACCTCGGCAACCCGCGGGTTCACCGCGACGGCGATGCGGCGGCCGCAGAAGCGCGGGAGGTCGTTGCGGATCTCTCGCAGCACCTTGTACGTGACGCTCTCGCGCGAGAGCACGTAGCCGCGGCCCTGGCAGTGCGCGCACGGCTCGCAAAGCTGCTGCACCAGGTTCTCGCGCGTGCGCTTGCGCGTCATCTCGACCAGGCCGAGCTCGGAGATCTTCAGGATGTTGGTCTTGGCCTTGTCCTGGCGCAGTGCGTCCTGCAGCGCGCGATAGACCTTCTCGCGGTTCTCCGCGGTCTCCATGTCGATCAGGTCGAGGATGATCAGGCCGCCGATGTTGCGGAAGCGGAGCTGGTGGACCGCCTCCTTCACGGCCTCGAGGTTGGTCTTGAGCACCGTGTCCTCGAGATCGCGCTTGCCGACGTAGCGCCCGGTGTTGACGTCGACGGCGGTCAGCGCCTCGCTCTGGTCGATGATCAGGTAGCCACCGGACTTGAGCCACACCTTGCGGCCGAGGTTTGCATCGATCTCCGCCTCGATGCCGAAATGATCGAAGATCGGCCGCGTCCCCTTGTACAGCTCGACGCGCGGCCGCGGCTCGGCGCAGAAGCGCGTGACGAAGCCTCGCAGCTCCTCGTACACCGCCTCGTTGTCGACGACGATGCGCCGCGTCTCGCTGCTGGCGACATCGCGTACGACACGCAGGGGCAGAGAGGGCTCGGCGTACAACACCGCCGGCGCACGCGCGCTCTCGCGCCGGCTATTGATCTGCTCCCAGACCGAGACCAGGTACCTGAGATCCGCCTCGAGGTCGGCCTCGCGGACCCCCTCGCCGGCCGTGCGGATGATGAAGCCGACGTCGCGCGGCCGGGCCCGTTCGACGATGTCGCGCAGCCGTCGCCGCTCGCGGTCCGAATCGATGCGCCGCGAGACGCCCACGCGCGATCCCGACGGCGTCAGCACCAGGTGCCGCCCGGCGATCGCGACGTGTGACGTGATGCGCGCGCCCTTGGTGCCGATCGGCTCCTTCGCCACCTGCACGATGATCTCCTGCCCCTCGGACAGGATCGTGTCGATGCGCGGCACCTGGCGGCCGCCGCCGTTGCGCCCGGGGCGACCCCGGCCGCGCCCGCCACCGCCGCGGCCTCCGCGGGCGCCGTTGTCGTCGTCACCGAGATCGACGTCGCGGTCGTACTCGAAGTAGTCGCCCGCGTACAGGAACGCGGCCTTCTCGAGTCCGATGTCGACGAAGGAAGCCTGCATGCCCGGGAGCACCCGGCTCACGCGCCCCTTCACGACGTTGCCGACCATGCTGCGTCCGGCGGCACGCTCGATCAGCAGCTCGCTCAGGCTGCCTCGTTCGAGGATGCCGACCCGCGTTTCGCCGCGGATCGCGTTGATCACGATTTCGTTGTGCATCGCCCCGGCCTGGCTGGCGAGCCGGCGCGGGCAACGTTCGAGCGGTCTGCCCTTCTGGCTTCTGGCCTCGTTCGGCCGCTGGCCTCAGGGGCGTGGATGGGGTGCAGAACAGGGGTGCGGAGGCCGGCTAGCGGCCTCCGGACAGGCGTTGGTTGCTCTTCTTCGTTGTCCCGGCGGGCGGCGTTGCGCCCGGCTGCTCGACTCGCACTGGGTGTCTCGAACCGCTTCGATCGCTGTCGTCGCGGTCTGTCTGTGGTTGCGTTCGGTGGATCGGTTCTTTTCGACGACGAGTCCGCTGTCGTTTCCCGCTGTCGTTTCCAGCTCGATCCGGGCCGTGGGCTCGTTGCACCCCGATGCCCGTCTACCCACCCGGAGCCTGCGGTACGGTCCATCCGGGACTCGAAGCCCCTTCAGGCTCCAAGCCCCTTCAGGCTCGAAGCCCCTTCAGGCTCGAAGCCCTTCAGGCTCGAAGTCCCTCGAGCTGTACCGTTTCGTCCGGGAAGCCCGGATCCTACACCCAGCGAAATCGTCGACAAAATCAGGCGTACGATCCCCCATCGGGTTCTCGAGTGCAACTGCCACGAGGAGATCCCCCTCGGGGGTTCGATGGTCGCAGGCCGCGCGCCGGTGTACGGTGCCGACGATGCCGCCGACCGTTGCATCCGACCCGCGCCGCGCACTCCCCGCCGTCGAGAGGCTGGCGGCTGCCGTACGGGCTCAGGCCGCGGACCTGCCCGCGTGGGCCGTCACCGCCGGCGTTCGCGCCGCGCTGGCAGAGGCCCGGGAGCGCGCTTCAGCTGGCCCCGCGGCGCCGCCACCGGCGCTCGCCGAGCTCGGCTCCGCTGCGCTGCTTCGCGCCCGCAGGTTGGCCCGCTCCAGTCCTACCCGCGTCGTCAACGCGACCGGCGTCGCGCTCCATACCAATCTCGGTCGCGCCTTGCTGGCGCCGCCGGCCGCTGCGGCGGCCGCGCTCGCGGCGACGCGGTACGGGGATCTGGAGCTGGACCTCGAGACCGGGCGCCGCGGCGACCGCCTGGATGCCGTCGCCAGCAAGCTGGCGCTGCTCGCCGGCGCCGAAGCGGCGCTCGCCGTCAACAACAACGCCGGAGCGCTGGTGCTGGCCGTCCAGGCGCTGGCCGGCGGCCGCGAGGTCCTCGTCTCGCGCGGGGAGCTGATCGAGATCGGCGGCTCGTTCCGGCTGCCGGAGATGATCGAGGCGGCCGGCGCCCGGCTCGTCGAAGTCGGGACGACGAATCGGACCCATCTCGAGGACTACCGGCGCGCAATCGGGCCGGACACGGCGCTGCTCCTCAAGGTGCACCGCAGCAATTTCGAAGTCCGCGGCTTCACGGCCGACGTCGAGCTGCCGGCGCTGGCGGCGGTCGCTCGCGAACGCGGGCTGCCGCTGCTCGAGGATCTCGGCAGCGCCGCGCTCGTGGATCTGCGAGGCGCTGGTCTGCCCGAGGAGTCCTACGCGCCGGCGCGGCTCCGGCTCGGTGCGGACCTCGTGTGCTTCTCCGGGGACAAGCTATTCGGCGGCCCCCAGGCCGGGATCGTCGTCGGCCGCGCGGATCTCGTCGCGACGCTGCGCCGGCACCCGCTCGCCCGCGCGCTGCGTCTCGACAAGATGACGCTCGCCGCGCTCGACTGGACCGCGGCGGCGCTGCTCTCCGGCGAGACGGATGCTGTCCCCGTTCTCCGAATGCTCCGTGAACCCCTCGAAGCCGTCGCGCGGCGCGCGCAGCGGCTGGCCGAGCAGATCGAGCCGATCGCCCGCGCCGGCCACTTGCAGGCGGGTTTGCAACAGACCTGCGTGCCGGTCGGCGGTGGCGCGTTGCCGGGCTTCGAACTGCCGTCCTGGTCGTTGGCGCTTCAGCCGGACGCGTTCGGCGCGGGCGAGCTGGCGGAGCGGTTGCGCCGAGCGCCGATCCCGGTGATCACTCGTGTCACAGGGGGCGCCGTGCTCCTCGACGCCCGCACGCTGCTCGACGACGACGTGGAGGCGGTGGCGGTGGCACTCGGCGTTGCGCTGGCGGAGATCGCATCGCCCGTGACGCCGGAACCGCCGGAGGCTTCGGATTGATGGAAGGTACCGCCTGGGATACCGTGCCAGCGCCTCGAGTCGAGATGCTGAACTCGCCCGTACTCGTTCTCAACCGTTCGTACCTGCCGATCCATGTGACCTCGGCGAAGAGAGCGTTTTCGCTGGTGTACCAGGGCCTCGCTCGGGTCGTCGACGCCGAACACCGGACCTTCGGGTTCGAGGAGTGGATCTTGCAACCCGTGGTGAACGGTCACGACGGGATCGGGACGAGCCGCGGGCCGGTTCGGCTGCCCCGCGTCGTTCTGCTCACGGTGTTCGACCGGATGCCGCGCCGCCACGTCCGCTTCAGCCGCTCGAACGTGATGGTGCGCGACGCGCACACGTGCCAGTACTGCGGCGAGCGGCCGGCGCGCTCGGAGATGAATCTCGATCACGTGGTGCCGCGCGCGCACGGCGGCCGCAGCACGTGGGAGAACGTCGTGGCCAGCTGCGTCGAATGCAATCGTTCGAAGGGCGGACGCACGCCGGAGCAGGCGGGCCTGCGGCTGCGCCGTCCGCCGGCACGTCCGCGCTGGACGCCGCTGTCGTCGCTGCCGACCGCCCGCTTCGAGGAGTGGCGGGTCTATCTCCGGATCATGGACGGGTCTCGGATGGATGGGTCCCGCATGGACGGGTCGCGCACGGCGGACGGGCCGCGCGGCGTCGACGGGTCCCGCGGATGAATCGCACGCCGCGCGCGGACCGCTCGCCCGTGCCGCGCACGCTCGGCCCGCGGCTGATCGCCGTCGGCGGCGGCAAGGGCGGCGTCGGCAAGACGATGCTGGCGGCGAACGTAGCGGCCGCGATGGCGCGCGCCGGCCAGCGGGTGATCGCCGTCGACACCGATCTCGAGGGCGCGAACCTGCACACCGCCGTGGGCGTGCCGACGCCGCGGGTCAGCCTCGCGGAGTTCGTCGCACGGCGCGAACTCGATCTCGAGCGGCTGGTGATCGACACGCCGGTACCCGGCCTGCGCATGATCGCCGGTACCCAGAGCCACCTCGGCGTCGCGCATCCGCGGCACTTCCGGCGCGTCGAGCTGCTCGGCAAGCTGCGCAAGCTGGCGGCGGACTGGGTGCTCGTGGATCTGGGCGCCGGCACGCATCCGTCCGTGCTCGACTACTTCCTGGTCGGCGACGACGGGATCCTGGTGTTGACGCCGGAGCCGACGTCGGTCGAGAATGCCTACTCCTTCCTGCGCGCCGCGTTCTATCGCCGCCTGCGCCTCGCGATGTCCGACGAGGCGACGCGCAAGCTGGTGACGCAGGCGATGGACCAGGGCAACGAACGCGGCATCCGCACGCCGCTCGACCTGCTGCGCGAGGTGCGCCGGATCTCTTCGGTCGAGGGCGATCGTCTCGTCGACGCCGTGCAGGGGTTCCGGCCGCGGCTCGTCATCAACGGCGTGCGCAGCGCCGAGGACGTGCGCCTCGGCTTCGCAGTTCGCAGCGTTTGTCGCAAATACTTCGGTCTCGAGGCCGAGTACCTCGGCTACGTCAATCATGACGACGCGGTGAGCGAGGCGATCCGCGCCCGCCAGCCGGTCGTGCAGAGTCATCCGCAGGCGGACGCTTCGGTGTACCTGAATCGGATCGCCCGCAAGCTGATCGACGATCGCGCGCGGAGCCAGCAGACCGCTGCGCGATCGCGCGCGCCGAACCTTCCACCTGCCTCTGCCGCTGTGCCGCGCCCGCCGCTGTAGACCCGGGGCTTCGCCATGATGAAGACGATCGACGAACTGGACCACTACGAGGTCCTCGAGGTGGCGCGGGAAGCGCGCCGCGACGAGATCGAGCGGGCGTTCACGCTGGTGCGCGCGGCGTACGGGGACGACGCGCTCGCCGCGTACTCGGTGCTGTCGCCCGACGAGACGAAGCTCTGGCGCGAGCGCATCGAGGATGCCTGGCGGGTGCTGTCGGATCCCGACCGGCGCCGCGCCTACGACGCCGCGCTGGATGGCGCTGCGGACGGCAGCGACGACGAGGATCCCTTCGCTGACAGGTCCGGCGCGTCCGGCGCGTCCGGCGAGTTCGGCGAGTTCGGCGATCGCGCCGCGTTCACCGGCGAGCCGGCGCCGCTCCCCGAGGCGCCGAACTCGCTGCCGTCGTTCGCCGGCGATTCCGGCTGGCACGGACGGGACCGCGCGCTGGCCGTCGAGGAGACGCCGATGCCGGCACGCGTCGCTCCGCGCGAGCTCGAATCGTTCGAGGAGAGCGATGCGGACGCGGCGTGGGACGGCCCGCGACTGCGCCGCGCGCGACTCGCGCGCGGTCTCGAGATCGAGGACGTCGCGGGCGTCACGAAGGTCAATCCGACCTATCTCCGCTTCCTCGAGGACGAACGCTTCGACCAGCTGCCGGCCGTCGTGTACGTACGCGGTTTCGTCGTCGCGTACGCGCGGCTGCTGGGGCTCGATCCGTCACGCGTCGCGCCGAGCTACGTTCTGCGCTGTGAACAGCATCGAGGGAAGCAAGCGCAAGGCCGCGCGCACGGCCGCCGCTGAGCCGGCTGCGCCCGTCGAGTCCGTGGAGAGGACCGTACTCCGCTTCGTGGCGTCGGAAGCCGAAGCCGGTCGTCGCCTCGACGTTGCGCTTGCCGAGCTCGCCGCGGTTCCGCGCGCGCAGGCGCAGCGCTGGATCGCTGCCGGTCGCGTCCGTGTCGATGGCATGTCGGCGCGCGCATCACAACGGCTTCACGAGGGCGCTGCGCTCGAGGCCGATCCTCCGGAGCCGGTGGCGGCGCGTCTCGAGCCCGAAGCGATGGAGCTGGTGATCCTGCACGAGGACGAGGACTTGATCGTCATCGACAAGCCTGCGGGGCTCGTCGTACATCCGGCGCCGGGACACCCGAACGGGACGCTCGTCAACGCGCTGCTGCACCACTGCCGGGATCTCGCCGGCATCGGCGGGGTGCTTCGGCCCGGCATCGTGCATCGACTCGATCAGGGCACCTCCGGCGTACTGGTCGCGGCGAAACACGACGCTGCCCACGTTGCGTTGGCCGAGCAGTTCCGGGACCACACGATCGAGCGGGTCTACGTGGCGCTGGTGCGCGGCACGCCGAGCGCCGAGGGCGGCCGCATCGAGCGCGCGATCGGCCGGCATCCGCGGGATCGCAAGCGGATGGCGATCCGCGCCAGCGGCGGCCGCGAGGCCGTGACGGATTGGAGCGTCGAGCGCCGCTTCCCGGCGAGCGGCATCTCGTGGATCACGCTGCGCCCGTCGACCGGCCGGACGCATCAGCTGCGCGTCCACCTGGCGTCGATCGGTCTACCGATCGTCGGCGATCCGGTGTACGGGCGAGCGCGCGGCGGATCGACGGACGGGCTCGCGTCACTCGTGCTGACGCGGCCGGCGTTGCACGCGCAGGTTCTGGGCTTTCGCCATCCACGGGACGGCCGCCGCCTGCGTTTCGAAGCCCCGCCGCCGGCGGATTTCGCCGCGGCACTCGCCTGGCTCGCCAGGCGCGAGACTTCGGCGTTGTGAGCTGGATCACCCATCCGCTGCTGGCGGGGGAGCGAGTCGCGCACGGCTTCGGCACGCGCGCGTGTTCGCCGCCGCCGGCGTTGGTGCGTCCACGGCAGGTCCACGGCACGCGTGTCGTCGTCTTGCGCCGCGAGATGATGGTGGAGATCGGCGAAGCGGATGCCATCGTGTCGGAGCGACCGGCGCTTCCGATCGGCGTCGTCACGGCGGATTGCCTTCCGTTGCTCGTCGCCACGCCGCATGGATCCGTGGCCGCGGTGCACGCCGGCTGGCGAGGGCTCGCCGCCGGGGTGATCAGCGAAGCGCTGTCCGCGTTGGCAGCGCTGACGCCAGACGGGATCACCGGCGCATCGGCCGTGATCGGTCCGCGCGTCGGCAGTGGGTGCTACGAAATCGATGCGCCCGTGGCGGAGGCGCTCGCGCGTCGCTTCGCCGGCGCAGTGGACACGGCGCTCGTCGCGACGCGGCCGGGCCACTGGCAGCTCGACCTGGCGACGCTCGCGTGCGTGGACCTGGTCCGTAGCGGTGTCGCTGCGGATCGCGTCGCTGCGCTCGCCGGTGTCTGTACCGCATGCGACGCCGAGCGCTTCCACAGCTACCGCCGCGATGGACCGCGTTCCGGACGGCTCTTCCACTGGATCGCCGCACGGCCGGACCCGGCGTGACGAGTCTCGTGACGACTGCGCGAATGGTCTTGACACGGCAATCGGCCCGGCATAGCCTTCCCAACGATTCGTTCCCGACAGCGTCCGAGGGCAATCGCAGAGCCTCCCCCGGCCCGATCGCGGCCCTCCTGGACTCGCAATCGGCTCCCGATCGACTCCCGATCGGCACCGGCCAGCTCCGATCGGCCGCGATCGACCGCGATCGACAGCAATAGGCGCTAAACCTTCGGGACCGAAGATCCGAACGAGAGGCGGAAGCCAAGACCCCTTCGGACTCCACGCGGAAACCACACGCGACCAACGCGGCCGCCGAGCCAGACGGTGAGCCAGGGCAGACGCCTCTCCGACCGAGTCGTCGAGATTCCCGCCCGGCCCCGAGTTCGAGTGCAGGCCCCGTCGACGCGCCCCCCTGAGATCCACAGCCTCGAACTCGAACTCGAACGAGAACGCGTTCCGCGCAGCTTCGAACGAGTCCCCCGAATCGCGGACCGGCCTGCTGCAGCATCTCATCCCCCAGAGCGAACTGGATCACGAACAGGACCCCATTGGACCGCGCACCGGACTGCAACCACCGACGACAGCGACGAAGAGGCGACCCGTGAGCATGGAACGTTCCGGCGATCACTCGAACATGGGCGGGATGCAGGGCGGCCGGCCCCGCCGTGGCAGGCGGCGTCCCCGCGGCGCGAGCGGTGGCGGCGGGAACGGCGTCGCGCGTGCTGGACGCGCATCGCCGATGGACATCCTCGATGTCGCCGACGAGCTGACCGAGGAAGATCTGCTCGACGACGGCGAAACGGGCGGAAGCCTCGATGTCGCCGATCTCAAGCGCACGCCGATGGAGGAGCTGACGGAGCTCGGCGAGTCGCTGTGCGTCGAGAACGCGGCCGGGATGCGCAAGCAGGATCTGATCTTCGCGATCCTCAAGGCCAACGCCGATGCGCGCGGTCGGATCTACTCCGACGGCGTTCTGGAGACGCTGCCGGATGGCTTCGGGTTCCTGCGCTCCCCCGACGAGAGCTACCTCGCCGGGCCCGACGACGTCTACGTGTCGCCGTCGCAGATCCGCCGTTTCGGTCTGCGCACCGGCGACTCGATCCGCGGACAGATCCGGCCGCCCAAGGAAGGCGAGCGCTACTTCGCGCTGCTGAAGGTCGAGACCATCAACTTCGAGGCGCCGGAACAGGTCCGTCACCGCATCAACTTCGACAACCTGACGCCTCTCTACCCGGACGAGAAGTTCAAGCTCGAGTCGCCGCGCAGCGGCTATACCGGTCGCATCGTCGACCTGATCGCGCCGGTCGGGAAGGGCCAGCGCGCGCTGATCAACTCGCCGCCGAAGGCCGGCAAGACGATGGTGCTGAAGGACATCGCCAACGCGATCGTCGAGAACCACCCCGAGGTCTACCTGATCGTGCTGCTGATCGACGAGCGGCCCGAGGAGGTGACCGACATGCAGCGCAACGTGAAGGCCGAGGTCATCAGCTCGACCTTCGACGAGCCGGCCACGCGCCACGTGCAGGTGGCGGACATGGTCATCGAGAAGGCCAAGCGCCTGGTCGAGCACAAGCGCGATGTGGTGATCCTGCTCGACTCGATCACGCGGCTGGCGCGCGCGCACAACACCGTGGTGCCGCACTCCGGCAAGATCCTGTCCGGCGGCGTCGACTCGAACGCGATGCACAAGCCGAAGCGCTTCTTCGGCGCGGCGCGCAACGTCGAGGAGGGCGGCAGCCTGACGATCGTCGGCACCGCGCTGATCGAGACCGGCTCGCGGATGGACGAGGTCATCTTCGAGGAGTTCAAGGGCACCGGCAACAGCGAGCTGGTGCTCGACCGCAAGCTCGCCGACCGCCGCACCTATCCGGCCATCGACATCAACCGCTCGGCGACGCGGCGCGAAGAGCTGCTGCTCGACGAGAAGACGCTGGGCCGGATGTACATCCTGCGCAAGGTGCTCTCGCCGCTGAATCCCGTGGACTCGATGGAGTTCCTGCTGGAGAAGATCAAGGCGACCGACAGCAACGATGAGTTCCTGGAGTCGATGAACTCGTAGGCCCCCCCTGCAGCAAGACGGGGATCAGCCGCTCGCGTCGAGAGAGACGATCGCCCCGCGTCCTGCGAGGGCGCCGCGCAGGGCGGCGACGTCCAGATCGGGCGGGTCGACGCCGAACCGCAGCGATAGCGCCGCGGCCGTGCCCGCCGCCTCGCCGGTCGCCATGCACGCCGGGATCTCCTTGGTGGCCTGGTGCACGCGGGCGTCGACGGATATGCAGCGGCCCGCCACCAGCAGGTTGCGCAGCTCGCGCGGCAGCAGCGCGCCGTACGGGATCTCGTAGACGGTGCCGTACTTCGTCCAGTGGCCCGTCACGGCGATGGCGTCGTCGCTGGCGCAGTTCATGTGCTCGCGGCGCAGCACGTGACGGCCGATCAGTCGCCGGCTCTCCGTAATTCCGAGCTGGTCCGCCATTCGACACAGATGAGCGTCTGAAAAGCCCGGCACCTCCCGGCGCAGCCGATCGAACTCTTCGAGCACCAGCCGGCGACAGGACAGCGTGGCGCGGGTCAGATCCTCCGGCACCGTCGCGTCGATGCGCCCGGTCTTCTCGACGGCGCCCCACGGGAACAGCACCTTGCCCCGGCCGATGGTCTGGAAGCATCCGGCGCCGGCCGCGCGCGCTCTCTCGACATCGACGCCGCCGACGGTGAACCACAGCCACGGCAACACCCGCGCCGTCTCGTGCGCGCAGCCGGCGGCCGCGAACACGTCGCCGTCGCCGGTCGTATCGATGACCACGCGCGCTCGCACGGCGAAGCGACCGGCCTTGCCCTGAAACGTCACGGCCGAGATCCGGTCGCCGTCGAGCAGCGGTTCGCAGGCCCATGCGTGCAGGAGCGTGCGCGCACCGGCGTCGCGCAGCATGTCGTCGAAGACGCCCGTCAGCATCGCCGGGTCGTACGCGACCGAGTAGCGGACGCGATGCGGCGCGCGGCCCCAGACCAGGCCCCAGCGCTGCGCGCGTTCGATGGCGCCGGCGTCGTCGCTGCCCCATTCCTCGCGCGGCGGGAAGTAGGCGGCGCCTCGCGCCGACAGCCGGTCGGTCGCGTCCTGGCACAGCCCGCGGATCACCTGGCGGCCGCGACCGTCGTCGAGCGTCAGCAGCAGGATGATCAGGCCGCCGGTCGCAAGTCCTCCGAGGTAGCCGTAGCGCTCCACCAGCAACACGTCGGCTCCGCTGCGCGCTGCGGCGACGGCCGCGGCGACGCCGGCAGCGCCGCCCCCGACGACGAGCACGTCGGTCTCGTGGCGGACCGGCGTCTCCCGCATCGGCTCGCGGAGCGAGGCGGCGTGCGGAGCATCCAGCTTCGTCTCCGCCACAGGCCCTCCTCCCGCGGCCGTTGTGGATCGGCCAGCGCATGCCGCTGTTCGCCAACAGACCGACGGTGCTGGTGTTACGCTCGGCCGCCGCGCAGGGCCAACGCCAGTAGCCCCGCGCCGAGCAGCGAGAGACTCGAGAGCTCCGGAACCGGCAGGTACGGCAGCCGCGGATCGCGGACGAAGTCCACGGCCAACCGGACCTTCGTCACGTCCGTGAGCGCTGCGTCGGGTCGGCTCAGCGTCACGAGCCCCGTCAGCTCCCATTCCTTCAGGACGAGGTCGAGCTCGTCGGCGAGCAGCCACTGCCCGCGGCGTCCGAGGTCGAACGGGAAGATCGTGCCGGGGACGTCCGGCGTCACCGTCTCATCGAAGAGATCCGCGCCGACCACGTCCAGCCCGAGCAGCGACGTGATCGTTACCGTCGTGCTCGCGCCCGGCACGTCCTGCGCGCGCGCCTGGATCTGCAGGCCGTTGAAGTCCTGGATCGGTCGCAGGCCGTTCAGCCGCTCGCTGGCGATCGAGCCGACGGGGCAGTTCTGGCCCCAGCACAACACGCTCGTCGCGTTCGACGTCAGATCGGTCAGGCTGAACGCGAAGTGTCTCCCGCCGCTGAGGTTGTGCCGGATCGAGAATGCGAACGGCGTGCCGGAGAGATCCACGACGCTGCCGAGGTCGTTGCCGAGCGACGTCTCCGGAAGCGTCGCCTCGCCGGCGATCAAGAACTGATCGTTCTCGCGGAACTCGCCGGTGCGCGACGAGATCAGGAACTCGAAGCCGGACAGGCCCGTCTCGTCGAACTGCCCGGTGGGCCGGAACAGATTCAGGAATACGCTGCCGTCGTCGGGATCCGTCGCGAGCACGAGTGCGTCGGCGCGCATCGGCGTCCACGCGAGGCCAGCGGCCAGGCTGGACAACCCAGCCAGCGCTGCGATCGAGCGGTTCTTGCTGCCGCGTCCGGCCAGAAGTCGTCTCCGTCCCCGGAGGAGGTGGGTGGGTCGGCCGCTCTCGTGGCAACGCCGCTTCCAACGTCCTGTCGACGACTTCCGCGACGCGCGCCACGCCCGCCCGCGTGCAACGGCCCCGCGGGTTCGCTACCTCCACCTGGTGACGACCTTCCCGGAAAACGGCCCGCGTACCCCCGCTTCTCCGCGGCATCACAGCGCGGTCCATTAGCGCCCCGAGCGTTCTGGCCCCGCGGGGCCCGGTCGTCCTTTCCTTCCCCCGTTCCACGATTCCCTCCCCTGTCTCTGCCCGGTTCGATGAGATCGATGAGATCGATGAGATCGACGAGATCGACGAGATCGAGGGGATCCCGAGCGCTTCATGTCCGAGCTGCTCCGTCGCATCGAAGAGACCGAGGGCCGCGCGCGCGCCCTCGAGGAACAGCTCGCCGACCCGGCGATGGCCGGTCGTTCGTCGGAGTACCAGACGCTCGCCCGCGAACTCGGGAGGCTGCGCCGGATGCTCGATGCCGGCTCGCGCTATCGCAAGCTGTTCGCCGACGTCGAGGGCGCCCGCGCGTTGCTCGACGAGGACGACGAGGAGCTGCGCCAGGAGGCGCGCGCCGAGCTCGAGCGCCTCGAGCCCGAACTCGACAAGGTCGAGCGCGAGATCCGGCTGCTGCTGGTGCCGCCGGACCCGAACGACGAGCGCAACGTCATCGTCGAGATCCGTTCCGGCACCGGCGGCGACGAGGCCGCCTTGTTCGCCGGGGATCTGTTCCGCATGTACTGTCGCTACGCCGAGCGGCGGGGCTGGAAGGTGGAGCTGCTGGCGAGTTCGGTAGGCGCGTCCGGCGGGATGCGGGAGGCGATCGCATCGGTGCTCGGCGCCGGCGTCTGGAGTCGGCTCAAGCACGAGCGCGGCGTCCACCGCGTGCAGCGCGTGCCGACGACCGAGTCGGCGGGGCGAATCCACACGTCGACGGTCACCGTCGCGGTGCTGCCGGAGGCCGAGGAAGTCGAGATCCAGATCGACCCGAAGGACCTGCGCATCGACGTGATGCGGGCCGGCGGCCCGGGCGGCCAGAGCGTCAACACGACCGACTCGGCGGTGCGCATCACGCACCTTCCGAGCGGTCTCGTCGTGCAGTGCCAGGACGAGAAGTCGCAGCTGAAGAACCGCGCGCGGGCGATGCAGATCCTGCGCGCGCGGCTGCTCGACCAGGAGCAGGCGCGCGCCCATGCCGAGCGCGCCGCCGATCGCCGCTCGCAGGTCGGGACCGGCGAGCGCGCCGAGCGGATCCGCACGTACAACTTCCCGCAGTCGCGCATCACCGATCATCGCGCCGGCGTGACCCTGCACAAGCTGCCGGCGATTCTCGAGGGCGATCTCGACGAGCTGCTCGACGCGGTGTCGCTGAACCTCGCCGAGGGCGTGCGCGGCGCGGCGGAGGACGCGTGAGATGACCACGCCGTCTGCTGCCGCGGCCACCGCGGGTTCGGCGCCGCGCGTGTGGACCGTGCTCGAGCTGCTGCGCTGGACCACCGGTCACTTCCAGGAGCGCGGCATCGACAGCGCGCGCCTCGATGCGGAGCTGTTGCTCGCGCATGCGCTCGGCTGCGACCGGCTGCGCCTCTACGTCGACTACGAGAAGCCGGTCGCCGAGACGGAGCGTGCGCGCTTTCGAGAGCTGGTGAAGGCGCGCGCCGGCGAGCGCGTGCCGGTCTCGATCCTGCTCGGGCGGCGCGAGTTCTGGTCGCTGTCGCTCGCCGTCTCGCGCGACGTGCTGACGCCGCGGCCGGAGACCGAGACGCTCGTCGCGGCGCTGCTCGACGCGTGTCCGGAGAGCGCTGCGGATTTCTCCGTGCTCGACGTCGGGACCGGCTCCGGCGCCATCGCGTTGGCGATCGCGCACGAGCGGCCGAACGCGCGCATCACGGCGACCGACGTGTCGCCGGCGGCCCTCGCGGTCGCGCGGCGCAATGCCGAGGCGCTCGGCTGTGCGGACCGCGTGCGGCTGCTCGAAGGTTCGTGGTTCGCCCCGGTTGCCGCAGAGCTCGCCGCCGGCGCGCGCTTCGACGCGGTCGTCTCGAATCCGCCGTACGTCGCGCGTCGCGACGCGGCGACGTTGCCGCCGGAACTGCGTCACGAGCCGGATGGCGCGCTGTTCGGCGGTGACGACGGCACGGATGGCTTGCGGGTGCTGGCGGCCGGCGTCCCCGGTGCTCTCGTACCCGGAGGCTTCGCCGCGTTCGAGCTCGATCCGCGGCAGGCCGACGCCGTGGCCGGCTGGCTCGGCGCTGCCGGGCTCGTCGAGATTACCATACACCGGGATGGGGCGCAGCGACCGCGTGTAGTGTCGGGACGCCGGCCGCGGGCGTAGGAGGCTCGTCATGGATCGCATCATCGTTCGCGGCGGAAAACGGCTCGAAGGGACCGTGCGCGCGTCGGGCTCGAAGAACGCGACGCTCGCGCTGATGGCCGCGGCGTTGCTCACCGACGAAGAAACCGTGCTGCGCAACGTCCCGCGCGTGCGCGACGTCGCGACGATGCGGCAGATCCTCGCGGCGCTCGGCGTGCCGTCGGAGTGGGAGCCGGACGACGAGCACGCGCTGCGCATCAACGGTCCGGGCGGCGGCGGCCGACCGACGCATCCGGAGGCGCCGTACGATCTGGTGCGCCAGATGCGCGCGTCGTTCCTCGTGCTCGGGCCGCTGCTCGCGCGCTGCGGCATCGGGCGCGTGTCGGAGCCCGGCGGCTGCGCGATCGGCGTGCGGCCGGTGGACCAGCACCTGAAGGGGCTCGAGGCGCTCGGCGCGAAGATCCGGCTCGACCACGGCTACGTGGAGGCGGCCGCTCCGCACCTCGACGGCGCGCGCGTGAACTTCGACATCACGACGGTCAACGGCACGCAGAACGTCATGATGGCCGCGACGCTGGCGCGCGGTCGTACCGAGATCGACAACGCCGCCCGGGAGCCCGAGGTGACGGAGCTCGCGACGGTGCTCGAGGCGATGGGCGCGGCCGTGCGCGGCGCCGGCACCGACCACATCGAGATCGACGGCGTCGAGACCCTCCACGGCACGGAGCACGACGTGTGGGCCGACCGCATCGAGGTCGGCACGCTGCTGGCAGCCGGCATCATCACCGGCGGCGCCGTGACCGTGACGGGTGTGGCCCCGGCGCTGCTCGACGCGACGCTCGAGAAGCTGCGCGAGACCGGCGCCGAGATCGACATCGGCCCCGACCGCGTGGCGGTGCGAGCGGGGGGACGCGGCCACGGCGTGAAGGCCGTGACGGCGCCGTACCCGGGGTTTCCGACCGACATGCAGGCGCAGCTGATGGCCGTGCTGTCCCTCGCGGACGGCTCCAGCACGATCACCGAGACCGTCTTCGAGAACCGCTTCATGCACGTGCCGGAGCTGGTCCGGCTCGGCGCCGACATCACCGTCGACGGCCGGACCGCCCACGTGCGCGGCGTCGGTGCGCTGTCCGGCGCGCCGGTGATGGCGACCGATCTGCGCGCCTCGGCCGGCCTGCTGCTGGCCGGCCTCGCCGCCGATGGCGAGACCGTGGTCAACCGCGTCTACCATATCGACCGCGGGTACGAGCGGATCGAAGAGAAGCTGCGGCGGCTCGGCGCCGACATTCGCCGGGAGGGATGAACATGGCGGCGAAGCGGTCTGCGAAGGGCGGAGCCGACAAGAAGGCACCGCGCCGGAGCGGAGCGGCGAGGGCGACTCCGGTCGAGGCCGACGCTGCGAAGGCGAGTGCGCCGAAGGGTACGACGAAGAGCGCAGCGAAGAGCACCGGCAAGCCCCGTGCGGCGAGCGGCGGGGCCACGCTGCGGGTGCTGACGACCGGCGAGCCTGGCTTTGCGCGCGCGTTCGAAGCGCTGATCCAGCGGCGCGACAGCGATCGCGAGGAGGTCGAGCGGGGTGCGCGCAAGATCCTCGATCGCGTGCGCAACGGCGGCGACGAGGAGCTGCTCGGGTGCATCCGCAAGTACGACGGCGCCCGGCTCGACGCGGTCGAGGTCACCAAGGCCGAGTGGGACGAAGGCGTCGACGCCGTCGATCCCGCCGACCGCGCCGCGCTCGGCAAGGCCGCGATGCGCGTGCGCGACTTCCACCGCAAGCGCGTGCCGGCGAGCTGGGAGATGCGCGAGGAGGGCGGCGCGTACATGGGCGTGCGCGTGCGGCCGCTGCAGCGCGTCGGCCTGTACGTGCCCGGCGGCAAGGCGTCGTACCCGTCGTCGGTGATCATGAACGCAGTGCCGGCGTCGGTCGTCGAGGTGCCGGAGATCCAGATGGCGACGCCGCCGCAGCCGGACGGCACGCTGCGGCCGGAGGTGCTGATGGCCGCGCGCCTCGCCGGCGTGCACCGCATCTTCAAGATGGGCGGCGCGCACGCGGTGGCGGCGTTTGCGTACGGCACCGCGTCGGTACCGGCCGTCGACAAGATCACCGGGCCGGGCAACCAGTGGGTGGCTGCGGCCAAGCGCCTCGTCTTCGGCCACGTCGGCATCGACGCCGAGGCAGGTCCGACGGAGGTCGTCGTCGTCGCGGATCGCACGGCGACACCGGCGTGGGTCGCGGCGGATCTGCTGTCGCAGGCCGAGCACGACGAGCAGGCGCAGTCGATCCTGATCACGCCGGTGAAGGCGCTCGCCGCCAAGGTGCAGGAGCAGATCGCCAAGCAGCTCGCCGGGCTCTCGCGCAGCGCGGTGATCCGCGCGTCGCTGGCGAAGCACGGCGCGATCGTCGTGACGCGGGATCTCGACGACGCGATCGAGCTCAGCAATCGCTATGCGCCCGAGCACCTGGTGCTGGCCGTCGACGATCCGGACGGGGCGTTGAAGAAGGTCACGAACGCCGGCAGCGTCTTCCTCGGCCACTACACGCCGGTGGCAGTGGGGGACTATCTGGCCGGCCCGAACCACGTGCTGCCGACCGGCGGCACCGCGCGCTTCTTCTCGCCGCTCGGCGTCGAGGACTTTCTCAAGCGCTCGAGCTTCGTGCGCTTCGAGCCGCCGAAGCTGCGCGAGCTCGGGCTCGACCTGATCCGCCTCGCGGAACTGGAGGGCCTGACGGCGCACGCCCGTTCCGTCGACATGCGACTGCTGAAGATCCGGCGGGAACGACGCGAACGAGAGGCGGCCCGGGACGCGGAAGGAGACACGGAATGACGACCCAGCGCAAGGCCTCGCTCGCGCGCAAGACGCGCGAGACCGACATCCAGCTCGAGCTGAACCTCGACGGCAGCGGCCAGTACGAGATCGCGACGGGGATCGCGTTCTTCGATCACATGCTCGAGTCGTTCACCAAGCACGGCGCGTTCGACCTGCGGCTGCGGGCGACCGGAGATCTCGACGTGGACCTGCACCACACCGTCGAGGACGTCGGCATCGCGATCGGACAGGCGATCCGGCAGGCGCTCGGCGACGCGCACGGGATCCGCCGCTACGGCTACTTCGTGCTGCCGATGGCGGAGTCTCGCGTCGACGTCGCCGTCGACGTCTCGAACCGACCCTACCTGGTGTATCGCGTCGAGCTGAGCAACGACCGCGTCGGGAACTTCGACGTGGCGCTGGTGGAGGACTTCGCGCAGGCGCTGGCGCAGCACGCCGGCCTCGATCTGCACATCGAGCTGCGCTACGGCCGTAGCCCGCACCACGCCGTCGAAGCGATCTTCAAGGGCCTAGCGCGGGCGCTGCGGGCGGCCGTGGAGCTCGATCCGCGCGCGCCCGGCGTGCCGTCGGTGAAGGGAGTCCTGTAGCGCCGTGGCAATCGCCCCCCTCCAGATCGCGTTGCTCGACTACGGCGCCGGCAACCTGCGCAGCGTCGCGAAGGCGCTCGAGCGCTCGGCGCTCGCCGTCGACGTGACGAGCGATCCGGCCGCGGTCCGGCGGGCCGACGCCATCGTGCTGCCCGGCGTCGGCGCGTTCCGGGATGCGCGCGAGCACCTGGCGGCGAAGCACCTGGACGACGCCGTGCTGGCGGCGATCGCGGCCGGGAAGCCGTACCTGGGGTTGTGCCTCGGACTGCAGTTCCTGTTCGAGGAGGCGGAGGAACACGGCGTGACGGCGGGGCTCGGCCTCTTCCGGGGCCGCGTCACGCGCTTTCCGGAGGTCGGCAGCGACGGGGGTCGGCTGCTCGTGCCGCACATCGGCTGGAACGAGGTCCGCTGGGGCGGGGAAGGAGAGGCAGGCGGTCATCCGATGCTGGCGGCGCTTCCGGCGCGCGACCACTACTACTTCGTGCATTCCTACCGCGCAGTGCCCGTAGACGCGGACACGGTGGTGGGCTGGACCGACTACGGCGGCCCGTTCGCTGCCGCCGTAGCGCGCGAGAGGATCTTCGCCGTGCAGTTTCATCCCGAGAAGAGCCAGGCGGCCGGCAAGCGGCTCCTCGACGCATTCGCCCGCTGGATCGGAGACCTGCGATGAAGGGAACGGGATTGCGATCCGGCGCGGTGTCACGGGCCGCGTTCGCGGCGCTGGTCGCCGCAGTTGCCCTCGCCTGCGCGCAGGAAACTCGCTTCGTCCAGGTCCGCGAGGCGCGCTCCGAGCCGCTCGCGATCCAACGGCTCGCGATCGCGCCGTTCCGGATCACCGATCGGCCGGGCGCGCCGCCGTTGCCGGCGGACGCAGCGGCGCTGGTCGGGGGTTACGTGGGAGAGGCGTTCCAGGCGCGCGGCCTCGACGTCGTGCCGGCCAGTGACCTCGCGAGCCATCTCGGCTTCGCCGAGCCGCCGCGCGAGGCGCTCGACGCGCGCGCGGTCGCCGCCGAGGCACACCGGAAGTTCGGCGCCGACGCCGTCGTGCTCGGCGCGGTCTACCGCTTCCGCGAGCGCTCCGGCGAGGCGATGGGATCGACGCATCCGTCGAGCGTTGGCTTCGACGTGCGCATCGTCTCGGCGCCGGCCGGCGCGCTGCTGTGGTCGGGCGCGTTCGACGAGACGCAGGTGGCGTTCAGCGCCAACCTGCTGCGCGCGCCGCGCTATCCGGGCGGCGGCATGCGCTGGCTCGGTGCGGAGGAGCTCGCGCGCTTCGGCGCCGGCGAGGTGGCGCAGGCGGTGCCGCTCGTGGCGGAACCGGTCGTCGCGCGCTGAGACCGAACGCATCCGGAGTCCGGCAAGTTCCATGAACGCAGTTCCATGACCCCCTTCGAGCTGATCCCCGCGATCGACCTGCTGGGCGGGCGCTGCGTGCGTCTCGCGCAGGGCGACTACGATCGCGCGACGGTGTATGGCGAGGATCCCGGCGCGACGGCCGAGGCGTTCCTGGCCGCGGGCACGAGCCGTCTGCACGTGGTCGACCTCGACGGCGCACGCGATGGCCGCGCCGTCAATCGTGCGGCGCGCGCTTCGATCCTCGCCGCGGCGGCCGCCAGCGGCGTTCCCGTGCAGCTCGGCGGCGGCCTGCGCACGCTCGCGGCGATCGAGGACGCGCTCGCCGAGGGCGCTCAGCGCGCGATCCTCGGCACCGCGGCGCTGCGCGATCCGGCGCTGGTGCGGGAGGCCGCGCTGCGCTTCCCCGGCCGCATCGCAGTGGGGCTCGATGCGCGTGCGGGACGCGTGGCGGTGTCGGGCTGGCTCGAGACCAGCGAGACCACGGCGCTCGAGGCCGCGCGGTTGTTCGCCGACGCCGGCGTCGCTGCGCTGATCTACACCGACATCGCTCGCGACGGCATGGGCAGCGGCCCCGACCTCGACGGCGCCGTCGCACTGGCTGCCGCGGTGCCGATCCCGGTGATCGCGTCCGGCGGCGTCGGCTCGC
>JBDIVR010000021.1:0-72781 GCA_039794265.1 Myxococcota bacterium | reverse complement strand
CCGACGCGTTCGCGCGCGTAGTCGCGGAGCCGCGCGTAACAGAGCCGCTCGATCGCCTGCGTATCGAGTAGCCGCGCGCAGAGTGCCGCGAGCGTCCGGCGCAGCGGACCGCCCGCCGCCGTCAGCTGCGCGAGTTCGGACTCCGGCGTGGAACCCGCCACGACTCGATCGCGAGCCATCGCCATCGGCCGCGTCTCCTCGCAAGGCTCCTGTCGCAGGGACGGATCGACGGAGTCCGGCGAAGGGTCTGCACGATCCATAGCGGTCCTCTCGCGAGCCACCCGGGAACACGGACGACAATAGACGAAGAAAAGACGAAAGTCAACTCGAAAACTCTGCGCTCGGCGACTCCGTCTCTCGGGCGCAGATGGGTCGATCGTGGCCGTCCCGTCGAATCCCGATCTAGACACCTCCTTGTGAAGCCTCGAGCCTCTCATCTACCTTCGCGCTCGTCCGTCGACACACGGGCTCGAGGCCCGATGCACGCCTGCTCTCGGAGGGCGCCACCGATTCGCGAGGCCACACGATGTCGGAAGAACTGAGCGAGATCGCGCGGCGAATCGAGAGACAACCGTGGAACCGGCCCGGGACCGACAAGACCTGGGTGCTCCACGCCATGTGGACGCAGCATCGTTTCCGGGAAGAGGTCCGCCAGGCGAAGCGTGTCTGAGACGGCGAGTGGATTCGTCCGCGCGCTCGCGGCGCTCCGCGAGCAGGGCGTCGATTTCGTACTCGCCGGCGTCGGCGGGATCAACTGCTACGCGCGAACGCCCGCCGCTGCGTTCGCCACGCTCGACCTCGACGCGTTTCTCGCGCCGGAAATCGAGAAACTGCTGCAGTCGAAGCAAGCGAGCGGACGCCCCGAGGATCTCGCCTTCCTGGAAGCATTCCGCACCGGGGCGCTGGACGACGACTCGTAGGCCGCGAGCGAGGAGAGCCGGCGATCACTTGCCGGTTTGCGCGCTGCTCGTAGACTCCCGGCACTCGAGCGCTGTCGTCGCTGCGAGCCAAACGTGAAGGGAGGGGCCTTGTACCGTTCGACGCTAAGTCTGCTGCGCGCCGCGTTCGCGATTCGCGCCGTTTCCGGGATCTCTGCCGCAACGCTGTCGTTCGCGGCGCCGGCGCACGCGCTGCCGGCGTTCTGGGACCTCGACGTCTCGTTCACCGACGGCGGGACGGCGACGGGCTCGTTCGCGATCGACACGCCGGCGAAGACGCCCACCGACTGGAGCCTCGCGATCAGCGGCGGGAACGAGGCGGACTTCCCGCCCATCGTCCTCGACCCCACGAACTCGCAGGCGTCGACGTTCGTCGTGGCGGGACTCGAGCGGCGGATCCACTTCCAGGTGAATGACAGCACCCGTACGCTGCGGATCACGCCGGAGGTGTTGCCCGCCGAAGCCGCCTGCGAGGTCGCGCTCGACTTCACGGCCAACTCCGGCAACACGGAGTGCTTCAACTGCTCGCCGTTCCGGTCCATCGAGGCTGGATCCCTCTCCCGCCCGTGCCTCGTCGGCACGACGGCCCAGGCGGGGTTCTTTTCGGACACCGGCTCGGGACTCGCGGGATCTTCGGTGCCGATCGTCGTCGAAGCGGGCGACGGCGATGTGACGCAGATCGGCGGGACGGAGGCCTTCCCCAATACAATCGACGTCGAGGCGTCGAGCTTCACGATCGCGATCGCCTCGACCGGCTTCTCCAACCTTCCGTTCAACGGGGTCGTCGTCAGCGACCTCGACTGGTTCGATCGTCCGGACCTCACCGTGGCCGAGGTCTTCTTCGAGACCAACATCCCGGGCTTCACGTCCGATCGCGTGACGTTCGGCCCGCGCGAGGTGCTCGTGAACTTCTCGGCGCTCAGCGTGAACGGCGGTGTCGTGACGGTGGCGCTGCGGGCGCCCGAGCCGGCAGGAGCGCTGACCGGCGCCGCGGCGCTCGTGAGTCTGCTGGGGCTGACGCGGCTGCGCTCCGGGAACCGACGGGGACGGGCAGGGTGCGGATGAAGACCTGCCTCCCTCCAGAACATGGCGTTCCCGCCCCACACCCGGACGTGTCGTCCGAGTTCCGGGAACCCCGTCAGCGTCGATGGCGCCTCGACGCAGCCAGGAGGGCCACGCCGCTTCCGAGCAGCAGCAGAGTCGCCGGTTCGGGAACCGGCTGCGATCGCGCCTCGCCCGGCCCGGAACCGAAATGGAGGTCGAGCGTCGCGAGCAGCGGGACGCTGCCGGGTCCCGAGACTTCGATGAGTGCCGCCGCGACGAGCACGAGCCGCCCGTCGCCGTTCGCGTCGCGCTCGTCGCTGCCGGTGGCCGTCAGGACGGTCTCGAACCGCTCGATGATGAGCTGACCGGCCACCGAGACGGTTCCCGTGGTCCACAGGCTTCCCGTCACCGATGCGGGAAAGCCGACGACGAGAAGCGATTCGACGCCGCCGGCCCCCACGACGCCGAGCGGGACCGAGATCAGCGGTGTGTTGGTTTCGTCCAGAAGGTACACAGCGGCGTTCAGCCCGCCGCGAGCCGTCCCCGTCCCGTCGAAGGTGATGTCCTCGATCGACGGGTTGGCGACGGGCGCACAATCCGCGACCGACTCGCCGAACCCGGCGGGAACCGGGAACGCCGCCTGCATCCCGGCGCCGGGGGCGCAGAGGGCGAGGCCGGGGAAGAGGCCGAAGAACGGTTCGCGGGCGGGGAGGGACACGAAGCCGTCGACGAAGGCTCCTGCCGGAAGCGACACGGCTCCTCCGCCGCCCGAATCGGCGACGCCCGAACGGACGAGCAGAATCGGATCGAAGACGCTCGATTCGAGCGTCAGGGTTGCGCTGAAGGCCACCGGTGTGGCGTTGGCGCCCGCAGCCGAAAAGAGCGCGCAGAGCGCCAGGACGAAGATCCCTCGACACGACATGGTGGACGCCCCCCCCCCTCTTGCGGCTCCGCTCCCGGGGCTCCGAGCCGGCGGCACATCCCGCGCCTTCCGGTGCGCCGCGTCGAGAGCGTTCCGATCGCCTATTGGACGCAAGAGCGAGGCGGATGACTCCCGCCCGGGCCCGCCCGCGGGCCGGCGGGGCTAGAGCGGCGCCAGCTCCACATCGAGCAGCAGGCGGTCCGCTTCCTGCTCGAGCGCGGCGCGCAACACGGTCGGGTCGAGGCGCTCGGGGACCTCGACGGTCGCCGTCATCTCGTAGTGTGGCTGGCCGCCCCAGCCGGGGCGGCTGCGCGTCGTCAGGTCCGCGATGTTGACGCTGTGCTCGGCGAGCACGCGGCAGATGGAGGCGACGATGCCGGCGCGGTCCTGCCCGGAGGCCGTGACGCGGGCCGCTACGTGGCCCGGCGCCGGCACGGGGCTGCGCGGTTCGCCGTCGAGCGCGCGCAGCAGGATCGTCAGACCGTGGTCGCGCTCGAGGCGCTTGGCGCCCTGTGCGAGCCGGTCGGCACAACCCGCACCGCTCGACGACGCGAGCAGGATGACCGCGAAGTCCGTTCCGAGGATCGTCATGCGCGAGTCTTCGAGATTCGCATCGCAGTCGTAGACGAGTTGGGCGAGTTCGGCGACGAGACCGGGGCGGTCCTGGCCGATCGCGGAGAGGACGAACCAGCGTTTCATGCCGGCGAATCTAGCACGCCGATCTCGAGCTCCGCGCGCACGGGCGCCCAGCGGACGAGGAGCCGACGGCCGCCGCCCGAGACCGAGAGCGACGCGACCTCGTCGCCCCAAGAGAGCGCGATCTCCGGCGGGACCGCCGCGCCGAAGCGCAACCAGAAGCCGCCCAGCCACGGCAGCTCCCCGTGCTGGTCGACGGTGAGGATCGCGGCTTCCCGCGTCTCCCCGAAGTGTTCGTGCACCGGCCCGGTCCCGCGCTCGATCGACCCGGCGAGCGCGAACGCGGACCAGCCGCCGGTCGGTGCATCCGGGTGCAAGTGGAGGCGGTTCGTGAGGCGATGGACGCCACGGCCGAGCACGGCATCCAGGACGAGGACCGAGTCCTCGCCGACGGCCAGGAGCCGATGATGAACCGGCGCGCCGCGCAGCCAGCGCCAGCCGTCGTGCGAGGCATGGAGCCAGGTGTAGCCGGCCGTCTCGCCGCGCCCGTGGCAGTGCGCCCGACCGCGGCGCCCCGATCGGAAGCTCGACCATGCCTCGAGCAGCTCCTCGCCGTCGATCTGCACCGTATTGTGCGCCGCCGTCGAGCGCAGCCAGTCGCGCGCGGGACCGGCCGCGTACATCCCCGTTCCGGTGTCGGTGACGATGCGCTGCGCCCCGAACGAGAGCTCGAACGACAGCAGGTCCGCATGCGCATGCCCGAGCTGGTGATCCGGACCGTGCGGCCCGGCGCGGACGACCGCTCGCAGCGGCCCGCGCGCGAGCCGCACGAAGCCGCTCCACCGCTCCGGCTCCCGCGGCTCGACGAGCGGCCCGACAGCGGTCCGTGTCTGCGCGAGCAGCGCGGCGGCGTCCACTTCCCCGCGCCAGGCATCGCCCAGCAACGGGACGTCGCCATCGCCGAGCAGGATCGATTCGAGGAAGCCGCCGGCCCGCCGCGCCGCGTCCGTCAGCCACTCCGGCGCGCGCTCGCCGAGCAGCAGCTGCAAGTCGGCCAGGTCCGAAAGACACACGGCGTGGTACATCGCCGAGCGTTCGTAGTGCGCGCCGTCCGGCAGGATCTGCTCGCGGACCTCGCGTTCGAGCAGCGCGAGGGCGTCCGGGGCGCAGCCGCTGAGTTCGTGCGCGAAGGCGAGGGCGACGCAGTCCCGGAACAGGTGGTTCGCCTGGAGGTCGAGGGCCAGGTGGTCGCGCAGGAAGAGTGCATGGCGGACGATCTCGCGGCCGAGCCAGTCGCCGTCCGGGTCTCCGGCTGGGAGCCTCAGCAGCGAGCCGGCGACGACCCAGTTCATCAGCCGCGTCGCGACGACGCGCTCGTTCCACGCGACGAGCTCCGATCCGCGCGCGCCGATCGGCTCGGCGGTCACCCACTCGCGCGCGAGCTCGAAGAACGTCTCGGCGAACGACGGATCGTCCGACGCCCGCGCCGCGCTCGCCAGCGCGACGGCATAGGGAAACTCGTGGAGGTGCGTCTTCCACAGCAGCCGTTCGCGGAGATCCGGGCGTTCCCACGGCACCGGCCGGCCCAGCGACAGCGACTCGCCGAGCAGCGTGAAGCGGCCCTCGCGCGCGCCGTCGGCGATGCGCCGCGCGGCGGTGGCATCGCTGCGCGCGCTCCGCGCGATCGCCAGCGCGGCAAGGCCGGGATGGCTCCAGTCCACGCGCCCGGGCGCCGCACGCTCGCGATAGCGACGATCGATCCGCTCGGGGTGCTGCGCCGCCCAGCGCCGCTGCGCGACGCGCTGCACGCGACACCAGAGCTGTACGGGTCGCAGCGGCCGGATCGTGCGCCACCACCGGCCGACGTCCACAGGGCTCATCCATTCGCCTCTCGCGTGACCGCGCACTATAGGCACGGCGCCCCGGCGCACCAATGAACGCCCGAGGACCCGCTCCCCTGGTGGGCCCGCCTGCGCAGCGATCGGGTCCGAGGCGCCCTCGGACACGCTTCGCCGGGCCTTCCGGGCTTGGGTTCGTGCTCTGATAGATACCATGATATGGGCTCAGGTCATGGCGAAGCCGAGACACGATCGCGAGCGGGAACTCCGCGCCGGAATGGCGAAGAACACGCAGTCGCCGCGCGCGGCGAAGTTCGAGCAGAGCGCCGGCCGTCGACTTGCCACCCCGCTTGCCTGGTTCCCTCGTCTTCCAAGAGCAACGCCTCGACAACGTGCACGTTTCGAGCTTCTCGGGGATGGAGCGGGCATCCAGTGGCCCGATGTAGACGAGGATCTCAGTGCAGACGGGTTGCTGTGCGGAGCCCCCGCGGCGTCCTGGTGAGCGCGACGCGCACGCAGCCCAAGCCGCTGAAGCTGCCGGCCGCGGGCTTCAGCCGCGCGGGCGGCCGAGTTCGACAGGCGGCGTTGTAGTATCACGCGGGGCCGCAGCTTGGCGGCCATCCGTTGGCTGGCGTGAACGGGCGTGCGGAGGCTGCGATGAATCGGCGCAAGATCGTGACTTTCCTTTCGGTGTTCGCAGCTGGCGCGCTCGCTGGAGCGGCCCTGCCGGTCCTCGGCGATTCGGCCAGATCCAAGGTCACCAACCTGTTTACCGCACCACTTGCAACGGAGTTCACGCCCGACCGCGAGGTTCTGATCGACCTCGTCGAGATCCCTCCCAACCAGAAGCTCGACTGGCACTGGCACCCCGGAGAGGAATTCCACTACTACCTGGAAGGTGACCCCGTCATCGAACTCGGGAATGCTTCACCCATCATCGGCAAGCCCGGCACAGTCGGGCATGTCGAGTTCAGACAGCGGCACCAAGCGACCGCCGGGGCCAAGGGCGCGAGGATCATCGTGTTTCGCGTCCATACCAAGGGAGAGCCTTGGCGCCATCTGGTCGAGGAGCCGGATCATCGAGAGCATGAGTGAATACGACGTCGCGCAACACGCCAGCCAACACCGATGACGCCCCCTCCCGGCAACAGCTAAATTGCTCTCCTCCGGCCGCGACCTCGGGTCGCGGCTTCTGCTCCCTGTTCTCGGGCTCTCGCTCCGTCTTCGCTTCGCTCGTCGGTGCAGCGCCCGCTGGACCCTGCACCCAACACCTCGCTACCGAGGCTCACGCGCCGGACTCCTTCGCGCACTTCACGAGTCGTGCACAGGAGGCGAACTGCTGCACGCGATCGAAGCGGCGGACGTCGTGGATCTCGTAGAGGATCGTCAGCGCCGGCACCTTGCCGACGCCCGGGACCCTGCGCAGGCGCTGGAGGGCCTGCGGATCGTGCTGCTTCGCGCGGCGAACGAGATCGAGCTCGAGGTTCTGGATCAGCTCGTGGTAGCGCTCGAGCAGGGGCAGATCGAGGCGGATGCTCTTGCGCACGGCCGGGTCCTCGAAGTGCGCGGCGACGCCCTCCCGGTTCGCCGGGTACGCAATGCGCTTGCCGAGTGGCGGCAGGTTGTACTGGTGGCTCGTCATCTGGATGTGGGCCAGCAGCTCGCCCCGCTTGCGGACGAGATGAAGCCGACGCCGAAGCAGATCCCGGGTGGGTGAGGCAGAACGCTCGATGCGTCCCGTTCCGCGCCCGAGTCGCTCGCTCGCCGCTCGAACGGCCCCGCCCTATAGTGGTTGCGCCGGGAGCTCCTAGTGTCCTGTCTCAGAGGTCCGCCTGCATTCGATCGCGTCTCCGCGCCGCTCGCCGCGTTGCGCTCCCTCGCCGTAGCGACGGCTATGCCGAGGTCGCGCGCCTTGCCGCAGGAAGACCAGCGATCTGGAGAGGTCTTCCAATATAGTCGCGTTTCGGTGTATAATAGGTGTCACCCGGGTCCGGCCGAAGCTGGCGGAGAAAGTCGATGGAAGATCCTGCTTCGAAGTTGTGAGCTCAGATCGTTCTGAGGTTCGCGCGTCATCTTCTTGCTCTCGGCGTATCGGTCGGAGGAGAGTTGTGGATTCGGGCAAAGCCGGACGCGCTATGGTTTCCGGGCCCCGTGGATTCTAGAGACGGTTGAGCGCGAGACGGTGGCGCGTGCTTTCTCTACGGCGCCCTGAATGACTCGCAATTGTGCCGATTCCATTCATCGCGATGAGATACGGATATGCCGCGTTGCTGGAGCGATCCTACCACCACTGCGGGACGGCTCATCCTTGCGTCATCCTAGACAACGCACGGCTGTCTTCGCGTCTGCAGTCGCGATGACTGCCGCTCTAGTGATTGCTCCACTTGTCGGCGCAGAGGCGGATCGGCACCAGGAGAGCAGATCCGAGCACCCGTTTCTTCGTAGCCCGTGTCAAGGCAAGTTCCCTCTTCCCCTGGCCGCCAACTGGCCCCCGCACGATCGAGAGGGCATCACCGGGCCATCTTGGCAGATCGCGCAGGCCGCAAGAGGGAATCAATGGATGCCCACCTTCTGGTGGGGCGACTTCCGAGAGTCGTGGACACCCGCTCTTGATGCCTACTACCGGCCGGCGCTCGAAGAGGCACGTCGGCGCCAGCTCCCAATAGCCCTGGTCGCAACCCAGTGGGAGCACGTCCTTTACGACCACTCGCCATGGAAGGACGCACAGAGAGGTGCCAGCGCCCTTGCCTTCGACGGGCGGGGCCGATCCCTGGGGAAGCTGAGCCCATTCGGTTCTCTCCGGGCGTGGAGAGAGGCAGGCGCTGGCTGGGGAGGTTCCCCAGTCATTGCAGCACTACAGAGGATCTATCCGGACCCTCCTTTCGTCGTCCTCATCTCGAACAACGAATCAAAGAGGCTCGGCCAGCGCGACCTGGCCACTCTCCGGCCGCACGAGTCAGCAGAGGACCGCCGCCGCTTGCTCGGCGATGGCTACATCGAGCGGTACAGAGCAATGCTCGAGGCCCTGCGCGGAAGCCTTACCGCATGGCAGTCGCGAGCGATCATCGTTGGCTGGGGTGGCACGAATTTGCAGTTCGGTCGCAAGCGTTGGTTGGAACGCGACCTCCCGAACGGAGGCTTCCCGGTTCCGGGTCGCTTGAACATCGCGCCATTCGTTTGGGATGGAATCGCAGCGAGCTACTACGTCGACGCGACCGTTCGACGCCTATCAGATGACTACACGCTCTTCTCACCGAAGGTGCAGCTCATGAATCTGCCGATCGAGCTGGACTTCGCCTGCCGGCAGATCCCCGGGTACTACTGGGAGTTGACGAGCTGGTTCCACCCGGATTTCGCAGCCCGTGTACGCACTGCCGGCTTGGCGTCCCTGCAGGAGCGATACGAAGGGTTCCTGCGGTTGGGGATGTGGATCGCGCGGCCACAGGCGGTTCGTGTCTTCAATCTTCGGAGAGATTCACTGGCTGAACGACAGCCATACCTAGATTCCGCGACCCACGCCATCGACGAGGTCCACAGGGACCCCGTGCTGCAGTCGTTCTGGGAGTCCAGCGACTTGGTTGCCAACCAGACTCGGCGACATCCCTACGCTCAACAGATTCCTGAGGCGTATGCCGACACTCCGCGTTGGTTCCTATTGAGCACGACCGTCGACCCTCAACAGCCATGGGAGCCGGACCTGGCGCTTCCAATCTGGGCGATCGCTCGTACCCAGGGGACCGCTAACGCCCGCCGCTGGCTATTCCTCGTCCAGTCCCCCCTCGGCAGCCGCTCGGACTTCAGGCTCCTCGTGCCCGAGCTAGGAGAGCTTCCAGCAAGGGCTACGCCAAGGGGCTGCTTCTACGTCGTCGAACCGGGCGAGCGGATGCGTTCGCTCGGGGGCAACGAGCCGTACTGTCGCAGTGGCGGCATCGAGTAGCTCGCCGGCTGCACGGGCTGCCACGGAAGCGGCGAAGGCCCAACCTCCAGAACTCTTTCGGATTCCCGGTCCTCGGATACGAAGAACGCCATGATGAGAACGAGCGGGAGCAGCACCGGAAGCCGCGCGGAGATGAGATAGATTTGAGATGCCACGAAGATGTACCAGGCCGCGATGGCAAGCAGGTAGGTGGTCCACACAGGATCCGTTCGGCTACAGCGTCGCCGCCAGCGCCAAAGGCGAATGGAGAGGAGCGAGAACATCGTGGCCAGGGCGACCGCGGCGGGGAGGCCATTCTCGACGGCCGTGGCAAGCCACGCATTGTGAACTCCCGTTCGATTTCCTCCTTCAACGTTGTGAACGAGTTCCGCTACGGCAGGTGGGAGAAACATGTGCGCTGCTTCCGCTGCTCGGATCATGCTTTCGGATCCGGACCCGACAAGCGCGACCTTCGGGTCCTGGAGTAGCTGGACTCCGACCGCTGCGAGCCCGCGGCGGAGCCCTTCTCTCGAGAAGTCGCCCGCCTGCTCCTGCCGCTCGTAGAGAGTTCGAACGCCGCTTGCCAATGGTATGGAGGACCTGGTGAGAACTGAGATCGCAACTAGCAGGAGGAATGCCGTAGCGGCGATCATGCCGCTGAGCACGAAAGTCGGTCGGAGAGTCTGCTGGCGATTCAGCCAGAGGGCGACGATCGACAGGAGAAGAAACCCACCCACGCCCCCACGAGATTGGGTGGACAAGAGCACTACCAGTGTGAGTGTCCAGATGACGAATGAGCGGACGACCTGGCCTCGCGCAAGGGTGGACACATAGGGGAACCCCGCGTAGATGATGAGCCAGCTCGCATAGAGGTTCGAGTTCGGAGTCGTTCCACTCACGCGACTCCACGGGGCCTCATGCAGCGTCTCGCCAAAGTAGTTGGCGACGACGCCGATGGGCTCTCCAGTTATCATTTGCAGCAAGCCGATCAGCAGAAGGAGTACGCCCAGGCCCGTGAAGGCATTGCCGAGAGCTTGCAAGCCGAGAAGTGTGGGAACGGACAAGCGAAGGGCGAAGTAGAGAAGTGCCAACCGCAGCCAGTCCATCGCGTGGCTGAGGCTCTGGACGCGATCCACGCTGAATGCATGAGAGAGAAGCACAAGCGCGACGACAGCCAAGAGGAGCACGTCGAACCCTCTGAGACGGAATCGACGCCGATTTGACTGGAGCAAGGTCCAGACCGAGATAGTGGTGGCAAACGGGATGAGGGCTAGATCGAGGGTGTAGACATCGAAGGAGGCGGGGCGCGTAGTGAGAGTCAGGCAGTTGGTCAGGAGGACGAGGAACAGGAGGGTTAGAACAAGGGATCTCATGTGTCTCTCGTGCGCAGCGCCTCGGTGCGACGCGTAGAAGGCCCGCTTCTGGATTCAACCCCCTGGCGACGCGTACGGGACGGGTGCGGCGGAATCTGCCTGTCGCCTCGCCTCACGCGCGTGTCGGCGATCGGGACCACTTGGATCGGGGGCGTGATCCGCCAGGTCGGCCGTCGTGCACACCTCGATCGCGGATCGTGAACGGCGGGGTGGGCGACGTTGGCTCCGGTTCTCAGCCTTCCGTGGTTGTTTGCTCCGCGAGGCCCCTTGTATCACGATCCTGTGTGACGAACGACAATTTCTTCTTCCGGCGGAAGGAAAAGTTGACGCTGCTCACCGCTGGTTCTCCTAGAGGTCGATAGCCAGGTGGTCGCGCAGGAAGAACACGTGGCGCACGATCTCGCACAGAGCCGGTCGCCGCCGGGGTCGCCGGCTCGGAGATCCAGTAGCGCCCCGGCGACCGCCCAGTGCATCAGCCGAGTCGCGACGACGCGATCGTTCCACACGACAAGCTGCGAGCCGCTCGCGCATCGATCGGCTCCGAGACTTCCTCAGACACGATTTGCCGGGCCACACGGGGTAGGCGAGGCAGAACGGCTCGATGCCTCCCGCGTCCGAGTCGCTCGCTCGCCGCTCGAACGGCCCCGGCCTATCATCCGCGCGCTGGCAAGCCCCGAGAGAGAGCAGCGATCCGCGAACCATGCGAAGTCGATCCCCCGCTCGAGGGAGCGCTCATCCCGCCATGCCGCGCCACGCGCACCGCCTGCGCGGCGTCGTCCAGCCGTACGCGTGGGGCTCCCGGCGTGTGCTCGCGGAGCTGCTCGGTCGCCCCTCGCCGTCGCCGGAGCCGGAGGCGGAGCTGTGGCTCGGCGCGCATCCGCGCGGCCCGGCGCTGCTCGAGATCGGCAAGCAGTGGCGGCCGCTCGACGCCGTCCTGCGTGACGATCCCGAGCCCTGGCTCGGGCCCGAGAGCATCGCCGCGCACGGCCCGCGGCTGCCGTACCTGCTGAAGGTCCTCGCGGTCGAACAGCCGCTGTCGTTGCAGGCCCATCCCGACGACGCGCGCGCAGCGGCGGTGTACGAGCAGGACAGGGGGCTCCTGGCCGCGGAGCAGCGCTACACGGATCCGTACGGCAAGCCGGAGCTGGTCTGCGCGCTGACGCGCTTCGAGGCGCTGTGTGGCATCCGCCCGCTCGCCGAGATCCGCGCGTGGCTCGCCGACGCCGGCCTCGCCGAGCTCCTGCGTCCTGGCGACCGACACGACTCCGCGTCGCCGATCCGCGACTCGCTCGCCCACTGGCTGCGAACGTCACCCGACGAGCGACGCGCGCCGCTCGCGCGACTGCGCGCGTACGCCGAGCGCCGAGCTTTGTCCGATGCGATCAGCCGGCGCGTGTGCGAGCTGGCCGCGCTGTGGCCGGAGGATCCGGGCCTGCTGGCCCCCGTGTGGCTGCACGAAGTCGTGCTCGCTCCGGGCGAGGCGCTGTTCTTCCCGCCCGGCGTCCTCCACTGCTACCTGTCCGGCGCCGCCATCGAGCTGATGGCGGCATCCGACAACGTGGTGCGAGCCGGCCTCACCCCCAAGCCGGTCCACGTCGATGAGCTGCTCGCCATCGGGCGCTTCGAGCCGGACGCGCCGGCCGTCCTCGCCCCGCACCCCGTGACGCCCACCACCGCGCCGGATGACGCCGGCGCGCACGCCCACACGCACTATCCCACCCCCTGCCAGGCCTTCCAGCTCGGTCGTCTCGCCCCGCAGCCGGGCATCCGGATCGACGTCCCGGTCCGCAGCGCCGAGATCCTGCTGTGCGCGGAAGGCCAGATCCACGTCCTCGCCGGCACAGAGACCGCGATCCTCGCACGCGGCGAGGCCTGCGCGATCCCGGCGGCGGCCGGGTCCTACGCGGTGACCGGCAGTGGCGTCGCGTTTCGCGCGGGGCTGCCGGAGGGGAGCTGATCGCGGGGCTGGATGCGGGAGGCTGCGTGTCGATCGGCCGACAGCCACACGAAGGCCGGGCCTATTCGACTGCAATGATCCTGAAGTCTCTACCTGGAACGGGAACCGAGAACGAACCGTCGCTGACGGGAATCTCGTTTACCGGGCTCTCGAGATCCACAACTCTGCGCGCACCGCGAAGGGCAGCAGGAAGTGAATCCAGGCCAACGGTCGTCACGACGGCATCCGAACGCGGGTTGAGCAGAACGATCATTCCTCGGTTCCCGGCCACATAGACTGTCGAGACGATGCCGTCTTGTGTTCCCGGAGTTCCGAGTTCCTTCGACCACCCTGGATAGACCGTCGTCCCAGAGAAGCTTCCGAAACGGTCCAGTGCTCGATAAATCGTCTCAGCCTCATCCTTCATGGTATTCCCTAGGACAATCGGCACGTCGTTCGCGAGCGCCCATCCGTGCATCCCTCGATGGTACCGCCGACCTTGCTCCGGATCTGTTTGTCCGAGAAAACTGCGGCTGACCTGAGGAATCAGCACCCATGCACCTCCGGGATGAGGGCCAATGGCGGCGTCCATGTATCCACTCGGAAGTTCGAGGTACTCGGGCCGATAGGCGGATGGATCAGAACTCGCCCTCTCGACAGTTGCTCCCCTTCGAAAGACCGCCGAGAGCTGTTCACCGGTCCAGATGAAATCTGCAGCTCCCGCAAGCGCGCGTGGATGCCCGGGTGAGTGGACCACGAGAAGCGCATCCGGATTCCTCGCCTTCATCTCCGCATAGAGGCGCTTGAAAAAATCACGGACAGCGAAATACTCCCAGATCTCACGATCCTGCTTTCCCTTGAGTCTCGGACTCAGTCGACACATCCGCGCAATCGTCGCATGGTCGAAGTACAGCCCGTCGGGATGCTCGTCATCCAGGGTTGCCAGATTCTGGGACAAGATCCAGTCGCTATAGCTCCGCACGCCCATGCATGGCGCGTAGGTATGCGGCTGTCGCGGAGCCCAGGAGATTCCGTTGAACTCGAGCACGGACGCCACGTCACTCGGTAGCGGGCCCGTCCACCAGACCCCATCGGCCGACCACTCGGAAAAGCGTTCTCGTGCCTCTGGATGAAGGGTCGGGGTCGCAACGAGCTTTCCGTACGGGATGTACGCGATTCCGCGGTCCCGCAAGCGCCGCCGTAGCTGCTTGTGCTCGGGGAGATCCTTGTGCGCAGCCGGAAGTCCGTGCCAGTAGGGCTGAAAACTCGATCCGAATGCAACCCACGCCAGGCGAGTCTCGATGTTCGAGGCGAAACTCGGAGCACTGGGTCCTGACGCGACGAATCGAACGGAGCGCCAGTTCTTTGGCGGCGGGCGCAACGGAAGCGCGAAAATTGCAGCTCGATCTCGCCAAACCGTACCCTTGCGGATCTCCAGAGGTGCCGAGATCGGCTCGACCCTCAACGTAGTCATCTCCTCGGTTCTCTCGAGTTCGTAGGGGTCTCTCACTCTGGGACCGTGCCAGTCGGCATTCGATTCCGACCACCACTCGACGCCGACTTCTCGATCCCCGAGCGCAAACGACGGAACGAAACGGAACCTTCGGCTCCCCCGGAGCGTACGGCCGGCAGTCTTCAGCACGTCGTTACGGTTCGTGATCCCGGCTTCATAGTCGTAGACCATGTGATGGCTGAACAGAGTAGACTGCTCGTTGCGGAGGGAGATCTCGTAGCTGAGCGCCGGCAACTGTGCGGGTCCTCGGATCGCGAGGTCGAGCTGGATCATTCCGTCGTATTCGATCGTGACGGTCGCCTCGACGAGGGCTGTATCGGAGCGTCCCCTTGTTGCGAGGCAAATGCGATCCGGAGCAGCCTCGATCACTTCGACGGGACTCCAATCGATCTTGGCCCCGCCAAACTCCAGTCTCGCAGGCGCCGCAAGCAGCTGCTGGTCTTGCGATAGGATCGATGTTGGAAGAGGCCCCGCTTCGAACTCGTATCGACGTCCCCAGGCGCCGACGATTACCCTGTCGCCGGGTTGCTCGACCGAGAGCACGGTGAAGGGAGCCGGTACCGAGTGCTCAGATGAGCTTGTGATCTCAACTTCCGCCTCTTCCTTCGTGTCGAAGAGACAGGGAGACTCCCCGAAGGCCGAGGATGCCCTACGGGAGAACTCTGTTGCCGTAGCGGCGCGGGCAAGGCTCGGACGCGTGGAACCGGCGGGAGCATTCTCCATACGTCCGCTCGGCCGATCGTTCTCCGCCGCGGAGCCACTCGGTGTGCAGATTGCCAGCGAGGTGAGCAGCACTATGGTCGACTGCGCAGAGCGACTCCGGAATCTTGCCGTTCGGGGCATTCTTTTCTCCTGGGTCTCGCGCAGAGACCGTTTCCCCCAGCTGTTCGTGCGACGCTCCGGTCGCCCGTCACGCGCCGAAGGGAACCAGACAGGCACGAAAGGGTACGGGCTCCACGAAGGAGCTTCGATCAGCTGCCGTGATTTCGATACGCTCGGGGGCTGCGATGCGAAAATCACGCGGTCCGATCGTGCTCTCGACTTGATCGAACCGAGTGTCGTTCCGAAAGAGCGACCATGAAATCCCGCCAACGGCAAAACTTCGCCTGGATGCTCTTCGGAAACGCGATCTTCGCCGCCTCACAATGGTCGATGATTGCAGTCCTTGCACGACTCGGGTCACCTGCGGCAGTTGGGATGTTCTCGTTCTCGCTGGCCGTCGCGACACCGGTTTTCGTTCTAACAAGTCTGAACCTTCGGGCCTACCAAGCAACCGACGCTGCCCGGAGATTCGAGTTTTCACAGTATCTGGGTCTTAGAGTCGCTCTCGCAATGGTCGCATGGCTGAGTCTAGTCTTGCTCGGTGGGGTCTGGATCGAGAGCAGAACTGCCTGGCTCGTCCTGGTTGCTGTTGGCTCGGCGAAGGCATTCGAAGCGATCAGCGACGTCTCGTACGGGAAGTTCCAGGGCGATCAGGAGATGGAGCTCATATCCCGGTCTCTAGTGCTTCGGGGCGTTCTCGGTGCGATTGCTCTTGGCGTTGCCCTGGCGGTTGGTGCAGAGATCTGGTTGGCCGTATCGGCCATGACCACGGTTTGGCTCGTAGTTCTGCTAGCGCACGACCTGCGGCACGCGCTGCGCTTGCGCGAGCGGCGTTCTCTAGTGCTCGATCAGGCAAGTCTGACTCTCGCACGTGCTGCGTTCCCGCTGGGGCTCGTCACGACAATGATCACGATCTCGCACAACGTTCCGATCTATTTCGTACAGAGGGCGCTTGGCTCCGAACAGGTCGGCTTCTATTCAGGGGTCTTCTACTTTTCGATCGTCGGACGGATGGTGGTGGATGCGATCTCGCAGTCGATCAGCCCGATTCTGGCCATACACGTACTCCACGGCGATCGCAGCGCCTTTTCGGCGCTGCTGGCGAAGCACCTTGGAATCGGATCCGTTCTCGGAATCGCCGGAGTAGCACTCGCGTGGGCAGCGGGATCGGAGCTGCTCGCGACCGTGTACGGAGAGGCCTTCAGGGGATACGGCGATCTCCTCGTGGCGATGATGGCCGCCACTGCAGTCACATTTGCGACTTCAATCCTCGGGGTCGCGATTACGGCTGCCCGGCGTCTTCGAGGTCTGGCACTTTCGAACGCGATCGCGATGTTGGTGACGATTGGCGCGTCGGCGGCTTTGATCCCCTGGATCGGACTGATCGGCGCTCCGGTTGCGGTTGCGGTTGCGTCGGCAGGGAAGCTGCTGTGGAACGTTGTTCTCATCCGGGAGATCCTGCGGAGCTTCGACGTACGGGTCGGCGAGGGATAGCAAGATGGACCGATCGGAGAAGAAATCCGCTGAAATCCGACTTCCGAATCTCTTCATTCCGGGCTTTGCGAAGGCAGGCACGACGGCTCTCGCGAGTGCCTTGAAGAGTCACCCCGATGTGTATGTACCGTTTGCAAAGGAGCCGCAGTTCTTCTCGAGCGATCTGCTTTGGCGCGAGGGCGTGGGAAAGTACGTGGAACGTCACTACCGAGGGGCGGAGAGGTTTCCCGTGCGGCTAGACGCCACCCCTCACTACTTGTTCTACGCGAAGGCTGCACGAAGAATCGCTGAGACAATCCCGGAAGAGAATCAGCGTTTCATCGTGATGATCCGAGATCCGGTCGCGCGGGCATACTCTCTGTACTGGAATATGCGGTACGAGGGACATGAGAATCTCGCGTTCGAGGATGCACTCGAGGCCGAGGAGGAGCGCTCGGCCAGGTTTGGCGGTGCGGTTGCCGAGCGTGGAACACTGCGCTTCCAATACGTCTCGAGCGGACTCTATGCTCATCAGCTCGAGAAGTGGATCATCGCGCTTCCGCGGGCAAGATTCCTCTACGTATTGATGGAGGATCTCGAGTCCGATCTGTCGTCGGTGATTCGCAAGGTGTGTGCCTTCATCGGTTTGGGGCTGACAGACTCGTTGTCGATTTCGAGGCGAAACGAGTCAGCGAGTCCCCGCTCGGCCAGCCTCCAGGCCTGGATTCGCTCGCCAACCCCGTCTCTGAGACAGCTACGTCGCGTTCTCCCTGCTGCCTGGCGGTCACGTATCGTAGCGATGCTCCTGCGGCTCAATCGACGGCCGACGTCATACGCGCCGATGAGGCCCGATACGGAACGGGCGCTCAGGGTCAGATTCCGACAAGATCTCGAGAGACTCGAGATCATCACAGGCCGGGATCTCAGCAGGTGGCTCCGCGAGGACGCTCAGTCAGGGACCGCGAGGGAGTAGATCTTCTCGTACTCTCGAGCGGCCCGTTCGATCCCGAAACGGTCACGGAAAGCAAGAGTGTCCTCGAGACTCGGCGGGAGAAGGGGTCGGTCCAAGAAGCGCCGGATTGCTCCCGAGAGCGAGTCGGGCGATCCTGGGGCTACGAAGAGGACTCCGGGACATTCGAGCTCGCGTAGAGACGGAATGTCGGAGAAGATCGCAGGGATTCCCGCCCCCAGTGCCTCGACGGCAGCAATCGGGAGGCCTTCCCAGCGACTAGGCATCAGGAAGCAGTCCGCGGCGCCGAGCCAGAGGTGGACATCAGTCCTGTTGCCGTGGAACCGGATCGTCGGCGAGCTGCGGGCCATCGTCTGAAGGCGTTGCCGCAAGGATCCGTCTCCCAGGAAGTGAAGCTCGGCGTCCGGATGGTCTCTCTCGATCTGGCGCCAGGCCCGGATCATGACGTCATGAGCCTTGGCGGCTGTTTCCGGTCGACTTCCCTTCATGCTGCCAACTGCAACGAAGTGCACGTGGTTCTCCGCGAGATCCAGCTGCCTGCGAAGATCCGGGATTCGCGAGATGCTCCTGGGAGGCCATCGGAAGTCGACTCCGTTCACGATTACCTGCAAAGACTCGCGAGCGTACAGACGATGAGCCTCGAAGGCAGATTGGCCGCATGCGACCAAAGCCCTGGTTGGCAGGAGCGATGACGCAACGTGCTCGGGCGAGAATCGCCGGATCTTGGTCGTGTGGATCGTACATATGATCGCCGCGCGACCGCGGTGCCACGGCCACGCGAGCAAGTGGGCCAGGTATGTGTTGGGAGTATGCAAATGGACGATTCGTGGTGCGAGGTGGAATAGCGTTCTTCCGAGCCAGCGGACCGTCTTCGCCCGGACTCGGAGAGAAGGCCCCAAATACACCGACACGCCTCGAAGCCCGAGGTGATCCCGGAGAATAGCTTCTGCTTCATCCCCGCGTTCGCTGAGTGCCAGCACCGCTACATGCGAACCGCTCGATGCGAGCGCCGATGCGAGGTCGACGACGAAATGCTCGGCACCACCAGGCGCCAGCGCGCCGATGACTAGAGCGACATCCAACTGTCGCGGCGAATGGATCTCAGCCACGGATCGGTTCTGTATCCGATGGTCTCCGCTGGCGAGCATCCCGCAAGAGGAGTCGCACCGAGAAATCATAGACTACGAGCGCCGCGAGCGACCAGACTGCAGACTTGAGCGGCGCAGCTACGACATTTCGGACAATGAGTAGTCCGACCGAAAAGCTAACCGCAGAAACGAGAAGCATGTAGGCACCTCGTTGGTCGATGGATCGAATGCCGGCAAACAGGTACCCGAACAGAATCATCCCCAGCAGGACTCCTGGGATTCCGAAGTTGAAATACCACTCTGCTCCGGCGGCATATCCGTAGCCACCCCCCTGTGCGTACTTTGCCGGATGGATTCTCTCTACCAGCCACGCTGCTGGGTCTGCCACGAGAGGATCCGGAAGAAACGCCTTGCCAGGCGAAAGGCCGATGTTCGGAATCAGATGCAGTGCGGCTCGCAGGTAGCTGATCCCGAGACCATATGATCGTTCTGACGGAATCAGGTCGAGCGTGTAGCAGAAAGTCAGGACGGAACTGCCTGCCTCGTAGAGGGACGCTCTCGTCGATTGGAGCACCCCCCCGCTGAGGGTGTGGGTGATCGTGCCGGTCTCGCGGTATTCCTTCAGTCCAGGGAACAGGATGAAGGCGGCGAGAACGCAAGGGAGAATCCAGATGCGGTTGACCTGACGGATCCGCTGGGAGGCGATATATCCGGCGGGCAGGAGGAAGCTCAGGATCCCGCCGCGATCGCCGAGGCGAGCAGAGAACAAGAGGAGAAATGCCGCTACGACGATCGCGAATCCAGTAGATCGTCGGGTTCTCGGAGTGTGCGTCACCAGGATTCCCAGCAGCCCCGTCTTCGCGAGAATGAAGCCGAGGTCGAAGAAGCGGAAGTCCGCTCCGTAGGCCTTCGCTTCATAGACCGCGCCGTAGTCGCCGAGGACACGGGCGGGGCCTGCGATGAAGATTCCGGCGAGCATCAAGACGATGCCTGTTGTGACAACGAGCGACGAGGCGATTCTGATGCACCGTTGATCAGTCTGGGACTCAGGATTCCATCGAGAGCGATCGGGGAGACCGCGTAGATGAAGCCCGGTCAGAAAGGCAGATAAGGTCAGAAGCGCAGCTTCGAAGCCTCTGCCAAGGTTGGAGGGTGGATCCACACTCCAGGCTTCGTACGAGAGAGGGGCGCCCAGCGCGCGCGCATAGGGCATGCCGAAATAGAAGAGCAGCATGGCGACGGGGATCCATACCGCAGAATCGAAGGTTCCGAGACGCCTCCCGGCGAGAGCGATGTGCGTCGAGAACAGAACGAGTGCAAACACGGAGGTCATCTCTGGGGAGATCGTTCCGTGTTGAGGGGAGCTCGCGATCAGAAAACTAAGGAAGATGGAGACGGTCCCGAAAAGAGTCGCGCCTAGGAGGTCGAGTCCACGGGGATCGATGAGTTGCAATGAACGTCTCATACAAGCTCCCGCGCGTCTCGCGCGGAAACGTCTCTGGAAGGGGACGTGCTACGGCGGCACATCGACGCATCGATGCCCCCTAGGTCGCCAGCGGATGACGAAAGCCGGTCGAGGGGCTGATTCCCGTCCTCAGAATGAGGCGCGGACCTAGCGGCGCGGGATCTGGTCTGTCCGGCTGTACGTTGCACTTCGGTCAGGAATCCGAGCGTCTCACTTGCACAGCGTTCCCACGAGAACTTCCTTGCCAGCTCGAATGCACGAGCCGAGAGGATCCCTTGGAGGTCAGGCGCTGCGATAAGCCTACGGAGACCGGCGGTGATCGATGAGATCGACTCGGGATCGAAGTAGACGCCGGCGTCCTGAAGAATCTCTGGCATCGGCGGACGGCAGGAGCTTGCGATCGGAAGACCTGCCCCCATGGCCTCGATCAACACGTTCGGAAGGGCCTCGCACGTCGACGCCAACACGGCGACATCGGCCCTAGCGTACTCGGCTAGGAGGTCGCTGTGTTTCAACGGCCCCAGATAGCTAAGAAAAGACCCCGCCGGATCTTCCTGCCGGAATACCGCACGGAGACGCCGAAGGGCAGGGGCGTAGCTGGGGCCGATGAACCGAACGGCTACCGGGATCCCGTCCTTGCGCAGTCGCGCTGCTGCGCGAGCTACGTTCCACTGGTGCTTGTAGACATCGATCGTGGATACGTAAAGAATCGTGATCGGTTCAGACGTTCGAACGTCAGAGAGAGCATGGCGGGGCCTCGGACCTCGAAGCCATGCCTCATTCAAGCCATGGGCGACCACACGGCTCGGGGACGATATGTTCGCGACCCGCCGGACACTCTGCTCCGCATGGCGGGTGAGAAAGATGATGCCGTCCGCGCGTCGAAAGGATGCGATCTGCTGGTGACGAAGGAGGAGCAGGCGGAACATGGTGGGAGATATTCGGTAACGAAGGAGTTCTTTCCAGTCGAAAGGAAGCATGTTCCGGTGCATGACGACCACAGGATGGACGGATCGGGGAATGGATCCTCCGGGCGAAAAGAGGAGATCGATCTGCCGACAGAGAGACGGAAGGATTCGTTGCTGCCAGAACACCCGGAAGGGTAGGGAGCGATCCAACAGCGGGTCGTGTTGACAAGAGAGCCAAGGCCGCATCGGAAGTCGCGCAAGGGTGTTGCTCCCGCCCCATGCGATGACCTTCTGGATTCCGAATTCCGAAGGCTCGGCGGCGCCGAGCAGTCCGATGAGATGAGTTACGCCGCCACCTTCGCGGAGGTTCGATGCGTCGATTCCGACGATCAACATCGGCTCCGAAAAGGAAGGCTCGAACGACTGCTGCTCGCGATTTTGCGCCGAGCAGGGAGTCGTTCAACTTCCTTGCGAGGAGGTCGAGCAGGTAAAGAGTCTTCCATTCCAGACCCCGCGAAGAATGGTGAGGGTGGCGAGGGGCTCCAGCGATTCGGAGGGGGGCATACGGCTCTACGGCTCGCATCTGCATCCGACCGCCGGCGTTCCGCGGTAGGGCTCCTCGGCGACTCGGTTCTCGCGCGGCATCGCGGCGTCGTGGTCTCAGCGTCCCCTGCCGCTCCCGGCGAGTCGATCGATCTAGATCCTTTGCGGAGCCTGGGTCGGTGACACTCCCGCCTGATGAGATCGGCATCTCTATGGCCGCAGGGGCCGGCACTCCTGGGGTATTCTTCGACAGCAGTGCGGCGTTGCTGGAGCCCGGTTTCTGACCGCTCGAGTCGCACCTCGCTCACTCGGCTCGCCCACTGTCGCCTTCCCTTGATCTCGGAAGGTAGATGACGCGGTGATCCGCCGAAATCACTTGGCTTTTCCGGCTGCCGGGCGGCCAAGGTCGGTTCCTGGTCGCGGATGGGGGGGGGGGGCCCTTCCCGTGGTTCTTTTCGGGCCGCTCACACGGCCTTCCAGACGCGGAGAACCCCACGAAATCCGGTTGACGCGGAGATTCTGGACTGGTAGAGCCGCCCGGCGATATAGAATGCCCTTTCTCACCTGCCCGCCCCTCTGGGGGGGGCGGTTGGACAGACGAATCCGGCGCGACGCCCTTCGGCACTCAACCGAGCGCTCGCTGTCGGGTCTCGTTCGAGCGTTCTCGGGTTCGTGAGATCGGAAGCGCCGCGGAGATTCAACGTGAGCACAAACATCGTTCGTGGACTCTTCCTGATTCTTGCGATCGCTGCCACGAATGCGGGGCCTTCGGAGGCGTGTGAGTCGTCGGCGGGACTGCACTTCGAAGAGACCACGGAGCTGGCGGGCGTTTCGTTCACCGGGCCATCGTACGGCGCCTCATGGGGAGACTTCAACGGAGACAGGCAGCAGGATCTCTGGGTGAGCAATCACGAGTTCCCGGCATCCCTCTTCGTGAATCTCGGCAACGGACGATTCCGCCGTTCGGACGACCTGGTGATTCCGAACACACCGCGCGACAAGCACGGGGCAGCATGGGGAGATTTCGACGGAGACGGCGACAACGATCTGATCCAGGTGGTCGGCGGCGCCAGCCCGAACCTGCTCTATGAGAACAGCGGTGGACTTCTCGTAGATCGCGCGTCTTCCTACGGCGTCGATCTCCCCGGTGCTCGTTCGCGATCTGCGAGCTGGCTCGATCTCGATCGCGATGGGAGGCTGGATCTCGTACTCCTCAGCGACCTCGGAGGAACCGGGCCATTCTCGGGATCAGCCGTGTTCATGAATCGCGGTAGCAGCTTCGAGAATTCGACTGAAGCTGCGGGCTTCCTAGGGGCACCGGCAAACTACGCATCGATTGCGGATCCCGACAATGACGGTCGTCCTGACCTGATCGTGGAGGCCCTCATCCCGCCACGGGCCATCTACCGGATCGGATCCGTGCTCGATGATCTGACCTCCGCCACGACCTATTCGCCGCAGAATGGAAGTGGTACCGATACGGTCTTTGCCGATTTCGACAACGATGGCGTACAGGAACTGTTCTTGACTCGCGGCGGGACGAGCAACGGTGCCGAGCTCATCAGCCCATCAGAGGCCTGGGTCTCGATCGTGACGACTGGCGGCGAAAGAGGCTTCTCGTTCCTTGCGGAGGGCGCCGTCGCGTTCTCGGTCAATCAGATCTTCGATCGATCTGCGTCGAGCGTACGGATCGGCTCCAGTGGCTTTTCTCCAGCAGCCTTTTCGTTCACACTCGAACCGGACGATCCCCTGGTGGACGGCATGCCGTCGTTCATCGCGGGGACAGATCTCGGTGTCTTCCTCGGTAGAGATCCATCTTCAGGCAGATGGGTTCTGCGGTTCTCGAGTCCGGTACCACAGGAACTGCGGGTCACCGCCAGGGCGGAGTCCGCAATCACAGACCTCGAAACGATCGGGTTCGATCCGGTGGCTATCGAGCCGTGGCCGACGCTGTACCGATTGGAGAGCGGCCGCTACGTCGAGCGCAGGACGGATGCCGGACTCGGTTTCGGCATGGCGTGCCACTCGGTCGTCGCTGGGGATTTCGACAACGATATGGACGTCGACTTGTACCTGGCGTGCACTGGCCCGGTCCGCAACCGGCCGAACGTCCTTCTCGAAAACATTGGAGAGGGCCGATTTCGCAAGGTTCAGGGCGCCGGCAATGCCGAAGGCACGAGCGTCGGCCGCGCGGAGACGGTTGTCACGGCTGACTACGACGGTGACGGGTTCCTGGATCTCTTCGTGACGAACGGACTCGGAGGCGACCCGTTTCGAATCGGTCCGAATCAACTTTTTCGCAACTGCGGGAATCAGAACCATTGGCTTGCAGTCTTGGTTCGCGGACCTCGCGGATCTTCGGATAGCGTGCATGGTGCCAAAGTCGTCGTCGAGGCTGGCGGCGTCCGGCAGGTACGAGTCCATGACGGTGGCTACCATCGCAGAGGACAGAACACATCGATTCTCCATTTCGGACTCGGACCTCATCAGATCGCAGACCGTGTGGAGCTTACTCTTCCCAGTGGCGAACAGATCGAGTACAGGAATGTCGTAGGCGATCGCATGATCATCGCTGGACCTGGGCCCGCATGTGGCATCGGATGGGAACTCGCGGCGATAGCCCTGGCCGGCAAGGGTGCAGCCGCCCTTGCTTCCCGGCGGCGCGCATCGCTTGCCCTGCTGGCGAAGGACTCGAGATCCTCGACTGCTTGACGCAGATCGTGGAGAACCAGAGACGCACAGCCGGGTACCCAGAAGCGTCCGTTCACGGACACGCGCGTCACTCATACTCTTCCCTGCCGTTGGATCGATCTTCGATCGGGCGTCAGTTCTTCGCAGATCTCCGTTCGATCGATGGACGGGGAGGCGGGGTGGGCGCGGCTACGCGGCTCCATGCGACTCGAGCCCGGCCCGGCCGGATAGCTCGAACGTCGAACGCGAGACCTCCAGGATCTCGTGAATGCTGATCGGGCTCGGCTCCGCGTGGCGGATTGCTTCCAAGAACGCCGCAATCGCTTCCGCCTGACCCTTGCGCTGGTTCAAGCCCCGGAGCTTCCTTCCGCCCGGCAACCGGGTGATGCGGAAGTTGTCACAAAGGGCGCTCTTTCCATCGGCATGGACCTCCCAGCGTTCCTTTGGTAGATCCGAGCTCGCATTGGCGAGATACGAGATGCTGGCCGTCGAACCGTCCGCGTAGGACAGAAGTGCCACCAACGAATCATCGGCCTCCGAGCTCCGCCCTAGCGCGCTTGCATGGATCCCGCTTGGAGATTGCCCGACAAGATACCTACACAGATCGACGAAATGACACATCTCACCAATGATTCGGCCACCACCTGCCGATGGGTCGGTGAGCCATGTCCCGCCCGGCGTAGGCCCTGCAGAGACGACGTACTGGATTGCCATCGGCCCTGTTCGGTTCACGAAGGCCTCTCGCACGGCACGTGCGTGCGGGGAGAAGCGACGGTTGTAGCCGACCATGAGGAAGCCGTTGGTCTCCTCGACGGCGCGGGCGAGTGACTCGACCTCGGCCAGGGTGATGCCAGCAGGTTTTTCGAGCCAGACAGATTTTCCTGCCTGCATCGCAGCCTTGGCTAGAGCCGCGTGTGTATCGTGGCGGGTGGCGACGAAGATGACATCGACTGCGGGATCGCCGAGAGCGTCATCAGGATCCGTGCCGAAGCTCGCGAATCCGAAGCGCTGAGCCGTGCGCTGGGCGGAGGGGCCAGTCGCAGTGACGACATGTCGTAGCGCGATGTGGTTCTCGTGCTTCAGAAGAGGAAGGAGCACGGCCTTGGCGTAGTTTCCGGCGCCAATGAAAGCTACACCGAGTTCTCGGGGATATCCTTTCGCTTGCCCGACGGTGAGCGGACTCTGCGAGCTGAGGTGCTGAATCCTCCGGTGATCGACATTCTCTGCGTAGCGAAACACCGCCGCGAGCGTCTTGCGTTCTCCCTTTGCCAGCGCCTCGTAGGTTTCCGTTGCCCGCTCGAACGCGACGGTCTCGACGTCCATCTTCATCGGATCGAGCGAGCCGCGGGCGGCGAGGTCGAGGAAGGCCTGGAGATTGCGCTGCTCGGTCCAACGGACGTAGGCCACCGGATAGTCGAGGCCGATCTCCTCGTAGCGCCGGTCGTAGCGGCCAGGCCCGTAGGACATGCTCATGCGAAGCTCGAGTTCCTTCTCGTAGAAGGTTCGGCGATCGAGATTCATCCCGGTGGCGCCTACGGCGACGACGCGGCCCTTGTGGCGGCAGAGTTCGGCGGCGAGCTGCAGCGGGGCCGCACTCTCCGAGGCTGCGGTCACGATGGCGACGTCGACCCCATGCCCCCCCGTCGCGTGTGAGAGAAACGGGGCGTGGTCATCGCCGGAGCTGGCTCCGAAGTCCATCCCCTGGGCGAGCGCCTGTTCGACGCGCTTCGGGTCGAGGTCGACGCCGTAGACGCGACAACCGTTCGCGAGCAGCAGCTGGACGGTGAGCTGGCCGATGAGCCCCAGCCCGATCACCGCGACGACCTCGCCGAGCGTCGGTTCGCCGACGCGTAGGCCTTGCATCGCGATCGCGCCCAACGTGGCGAAGGCAGCCTTGTCGAGGTCGAGGCCTTCGGGCACGTGCGCAGTCAGGTTCTCCGGCACGACGATGAGTTCCGCGTGACTGGCGTACCCGGCGCCCGCACATGCGACGCGATCGCCCGGAGCGAGGGAACGAACGCCGTCCCCCACGGCCTCGACGATTCCAGCACTTGCGTAGCCGAGCGGCTGCGGTGCATCGAGGCGATTCATCACGGTGCGATAGGTCGGGAGCGGTCCCTCCTGGCGCAGCTTCCGGGTGACCTGCCTCACGAGATCGGGTCGGCTCCGGGCCTTGCCGAGCATGGACTTGCGCGCGAAGTCCATCGCCATCTTCTCGGTGCCTGGCGACATCACGGAGTAGACGTTCCGAACCAGCACCAGGCCGGCGGCCAGTGCCGGTGCCGGGACCTCGACGACTTCGAGCGCCCCCGTTCGTGCATTCTGCAGGAGCTGCTTCACGACGCGCCCCGTTCCACATGCCCGATCCAGCCGGCGTGCGGTACGAAGGTCCGGTGCCAGCGGATCTCATCGAGCGTTCGCATCGCGACCGCCGCAGCGCCGTGCGCGATCTCGCCGACCTCGACGTCGGCGGGCTGCCGGACTCGGGTGATCCGCGGTCCTGGATCCTCCATCGGCCCCCGCAGCTTGGCGAGCTTCCGCTCGTCGAAACCCATCAGTCGCACGGCGACCAGATCGACCGCGACCGGATCCGTGCCGGCGAGGACGACGCCGAGCGGTACGTCCACCGGAGCGAGCGGCCCTTCGCCTTCGCCCGCGACGATCCCATCGAGGATCGTCAGGACGGTTCGCACGGGCGCCGGCGCATCGAGGTGAAGGCCCTCTCGGTCGCTGTAGTAGAGGCAGCGATTGAGATCACAGCACATCCGCCAGGTCGTCTGGTTGCCGTGCCAGTTTCCGCTGCGGATGAACTGGTCGCCTCGTGTGGCGGACTCGACCGTGCGCGCCCATCGGAAGAATCCCTTCATGCGATCCTTCGCCAATAGCGGCCGCGCGATCTCCGTTGCGCGGCTGCGGAGCCGATCGATGAACCGGTCGTCCGGGAACTCGTCGCCGCCGTCCTTCACGGATCCCAGACTGTGATGAGGAAGCCAGTTCTTGTCACCGTTGATGCCGACGAGATTCTTGAGCGCGAGCGTCACGCCGGTCTTCTTGTGCGTCTTCAGCTTCGGAAGATTGATCACGAGGTCTGCAGAGAGTACGGTCTCGGACAGGAGATAGCCGTTTCGCCCGCCGCTGTGATGCTCGGCAGTCGGGCCGGGATCGTAGTCGGCGCCGCGGAAGCGCTCGGGCGCGAGGCCGGAGCCGGTGAAGAAGCTCGTCGCTCCGAGATCGACGACGCGGTATCCCGCCGGGTCGCCCGGAAGCGGTTTGCGTTCTCGGATGACTCCATCTTGGAAGACCACGGCCTCCCGGCGCAGGTCGATGACCTGGAACTCGCGCGCGAGCACGTCATCGTAGAAAGCCACGATCTCGTCCATGCCCACGATCTGGCGGATCGCATCGAAATCGCAATCCATCTGCGGCGCTTCGGCGAGCGCGACGCTCCCGCTGGGACCGGCGGCGATCATCGCGTAGTCAGCGACGGCGCGGATTACGGAGCCGTGCGTGATGACGCTTTGTTCCGTGCCTCCACGACCGTCGGCCGCCGGGTTCCAGTGGCGGATCAGGTTCGGCTTGAGAACGATCCGCTTTCCCGGGCCGACGAGATCCCCGATCGGATTCCAGTCCGGACTGCCATAGCGGGCAGCATCGAGCCCGAGGCCGTAGAGGGCAGAACGAACGGCGGAATAGACCTCGTTCACCGGTCCCTCGCCACTGCGATCCCCGAGCAGGCGCTCGAGTTCGGGATAGTGCTTGCCCGGACCCCACGGTGCGGCGAGTCCTTCGTAGCTCGGGCGACAGCGGGCGAGCCCCACGCGGATCATCCGAGGTTTCTCCCCACTCTCGACTTGACCGCGCGGAACTTCCCATTGCGCTCCCGCGGGATCGCGTCGACGAGGCGGACCTCGATCCGGATCGCCTCCCCGAGTCGCGTGCGAATTTCCTTGCGCAGCGCCTCCTCGGACCGCGCGCCGAACGAGGATCGCGGCACGACGAGAATCTCGATGGCGTCCGCGTCCTCCTGGAGGATCTGTGCCTCCGCGACATCCAGCTGCTCCTTGAAGATGTGGTCGAGTCGTCCGACCCAGCGGCCGTCGGGCGTGACGACGTAGTCCTCGATTCGGCCATCGACATCGAGGAAGACGTCCCCGGGGCGCCCGCATGCGCAGGGCTGCTTCGAGCGGGTTCCCACGTCGCCGATCCGGTAGCGGAGGAAGGGTGTCGCATCGTTGGCGAGGCCCGTCACGAGCAGTGGCCCGCGGACGTACTCGTCGGTTTCCTCCTGGACTTCGACCTCGACGATCCCGAACTCCATGTCGACGTGAAGGCGCCCCTCGGTGCAGCCGGTCATCGAGACCGCGAACTCGCTGGTTCCGTAGCGATCGTAGACCGGAGCAGCGAACGCCTCTTCGATGACCTCGCGGTGGAACGCCAACAGTGACTCCGAGGAAGGAAGGACCGCCTTCAGCTTACCGCGAGGAAGCGGGCGTCCCCGCTCCAGCATCGCACGGCCCAAAAGGTGGAGCGAGGAGGGATAGCCCTGGACGTAGACGGCGGGAAGATCGTGCATCGCGTCGATGTAGAAGGGCAGGTTGTGGGCCGTCATGTGATAGAGCGAGAACAGGGTCTGGTGTCCCCACGCGTTGTGTCGCCAGAACGGCGGGCGGCTCTGCCGGTGCGGAACGAGGAGCTGTCCGCCGAACGAGAAGTGCGGGTCGTAGAGCTCGATGCCCAGCCAGCGGCGGAGTCGCCACACGGCCGCGTACTCCTCCGCAAGCGCCTCCGGGGTGTACCAGAGCGGAAGCGCGCTCCCCGTCGTGCCGCTCGTCTTGCCTCGGAGCAGGCGCCTGGCTGGGATGTCCGAGGCGATGAAGGACTCGGGCGCGTCGCGATAGGCCGACTTCTCGAGCACGGGAACCGCCGCGAGGATGGCATCGATGCCGCGCTGCGGATCGGCCGGGTCGGGCTCGGGGTCCGGAAGACCCAAATCGGCGTAGTAGGGCACGAAGAGTCGCGCGCGGCGGACGAGTTCCACGAGGCGCTCTTGTTGAATCTGTTGGAGCCTTGCGAGGGAGCTCTGGCCACTCACCATCCACTCCGCAAGTCGGCGACGGAAATGCGGGGTGAATCGGCTTCTGGCGCGTTGCCAGCCGGCCCACGTGCAGGCCGCATTCTGGAGCGCTACCGGCGATCGCGCGTAGAGCGCGTTCACGCGCCGCCGCTCCGGACTCGATCGAGGAATCCGGCCATCCGCCCGGCCAGATGGTCGCGCTGGAAGTTCGCATCCACCCATTCCCGTCCGGCGCGCGCGCGAGAGGCCGCTTCCCCGGGGTTCTTCCGGATGTGTCGCAGCATGTCGGCGAGCTGCTCGCCGTCTTCGGGATCGATGACGAAGCCAGCCTTGGCTTCCTCGACGAGCCGCCGGATCTCCCCACGAGCCGCTACGACCACGGGCCTCTCCTGCGCACAGAACTCGAAGATCTTCGACGGAATCACGGTCTCGAAGAGCGGCAGGTCGCGGAGCATCACGAGCAGGCAGTCGATCGAGGCGATCCATGCTGGGAGTTCGTGGCGAGGCAGGAGCCCCAGGAATCGGACGTTGTCGAGGCCGCGACTTGCCGCCTCGGCCTCCAGCCGGGCGCGGTCGGCGCCATCGCCGATGAAGAGGAGACAGACGTCGGGCTGATCACGGAGCCGCTCGGCGGCATCGAGTACCGTGCTGAGTCCGTGGGCCAGCCCCAGGGTCCCGATGTACGCGGCGAGCCAACGTCCCGCGAGCCCGTGAGAGGCGAGCAGGTCGCGGTCCGGCGGTCGGGGCGAGAACAGCGCGGGATCGATTCCGTTGTAGATCAACTCGATGCGGTCCCGAGGGATTCCGCGGGACGCGATGTGCTCGATGAAAGCGCGCGTGTTCACGACGATCCCCTGCGCGCTGCGATAGAGGCGGGTTTCGATCCATTCGAGGAAGCGGATCAGCGGCTGATTCCGGAGCTGGCCCAGCGCAACGATCGAATCCGGCCAGAGGTCGCGAACCTCGAGGACGAAGGGACGGCGACGAACTCTCGCAATGACGGCGCCCGCGATGCCGACGAAGAACTGCGGACTCGTTGCCAGGACGAGATCGGGGCGCTCCACTCGGAAAGATGCAAGCACGGCAGCGAGAGCAAACAGCACGTAGTTGAGCGTCCGCTTGAGGAACCCCTCGTTCGGCGTGACGTAGGTCCAGGTGCGGATCACCCGGATGCCGTCGACTCGTTCCTGCTGGATCAGCCCGTTGCGGTAGCCGGGGAAGACCTCGCCGCGCGGATGATTGGGGACGCAGGTGATGACGGTGACGTCGTGGCCATCCTGCACCCATCGCCGCGCGTGTTCGTGCGTACGGTTTGCCGGCGCGTTCACTTCCGGTGGGAAGTAGTGGCTGACGAAGAGGATCTTCATCGATCTAGCTCGAGAGATCTCGCTCGAGGACATCGACGATTCGCTCGGCCGCGCGCCCATCCCAGAGCTCCGGCTTCCTGCCCGGTCTCGCTTCTCCATCGAGGATCTCACAGCTCGCGGCCAGGATGGCCGCCGGGTCACTGCCCACCAGGCGATTCGTGCCGCGCTCGACGGTGACGGGCCGCTCCGTGTTCTCTCGCATCGTGAGACAAGGAACGCCGAGGGCGGTCGTCTCCTCCTGGATGCCTCCGGAATCGGTGAGAACCAGGCGTGCGTGGCTCATGAGCCCGAGGAAGTCGAGGTAGCCGAGGGGGTCCGTCAGCAAGAGCCTCGGCGCGCGGCCCCCGAGTTTCGTCTCGATCGACGAGCGGGTCCTGGGATGCACGGGAAACACGATCGGAAGCCGCTGGTGGATCTGCTCGAGCGCCGCGAAGAGCCGTTCGAGACGCTGCGCATCATCGACGTTGCTCGGCCGGTGGAGCGTGAGCAGGCCGTAGCCGTTGGGCTCGAGTCCCAGGCGCTCGAGCGGCGCGCGTTCCTTGGCGGTGCCGAGACAGGCAAGAAGGGTGTCGATCATGACGTTTCCGACGAAGTGGATCTGTTCCGCGGCAATCCCCTCTCGCTGCAGGTTCGCAGCCCCCGCGGGCTCGCTCGTGAAGAGCCACCGCGAGACCGAATCCGTCAGGATCCGATTGATCTCCTCCGGCATCGTTCGATCGAAGGAGCGCAGTCCCGCCTCGACGTGCGCCACGGGGATGCCGAGTTTCACGGCCGCGATCGTGGCGGCAAGCGTCGAGTTGACATCGCCTACCACGACGACTGCATCGGGCTTCCATTCCAGCAGCACCGGCTCGACGGCCCGCAGCACGTCGGCCGTCTGGGACGCGTGGGATCCCGAGCCGACCGCGAGGTTCACGTCGGGCTTGGGCATGCCGAGATCCCGAAAGAAGGCGTCGGACATGCTGGCGTCGTAGTGCTGCCCGGTGTGGACGAGAAACCGGTCGATCTGCGCTCTCGCCGCCATGGCACGCAGGAGTGGCGCGACTTTCATGAAGTTCGGTCGCGCTCCTGCAACGGCGAGGATGCGGATCCTCCTCGCTCCGGAAGAAACGAGCGTCAACGGCTACTCCGGCACGTAGGGAGGAAGCAGCGGAACGACGCGAGCTACGAGCTCGAGCAGCGCTTCGTTCGCCTGTTCCTCGCCTCCGCGATGGATCGGTGCGGTGAAGCGGACGAGGGCGCCATCGGTCCGCTGCTCACGCGCACGGTCCCAGGACTGGAAGAGGATCTTCTTCCAGTCGTCCGCCGTGACCCGACCGCGGCCGTGGTACCAGTAGTAGACGAGCTGGCGGACCTCTCCCTGGGCGATTACGAGGCGGTTCACCGCCGCGGGCCGTTCGGGCATGCCGTCCAGGTCGAGAACGACCTTCTCGTGACCAATGATGTCCCAGCCCGAGCCCGGCAGGCAGTGCGCGGGGGGGTGGATCGAGTTCTCCCCGGAACCTCCCCCCTCCGTCCGGACCTGGCTTTCGTGGTAGCCGACGTAGACGTTCACCCAGGTACCGACCTTCTCGTTCTGGTAGGTGCAGATCAGATAATCGCTGGCACCGAGGTTCCGCAGGACCTTCTCATCCATCTGCTCGCGCTCGGCGCAGTGCCAGTCTTCGAGCTCCAACGGAAACGAGGCGAAGGAATTTCGCGGCGGAATGACCTGATCGGTTGCGAACGCGAAGTACACGTAGGAGTTCAGACCGAGGAAAGCGAGTGCGACCAGCGGCTTCAGCATGACTTCGTCCTCAAGCGGGCCGGGTTCGTCGGCCCGTTCGGCCGCGCCAGCGATCCGGCCAGATCATCCGCAGCAGAGCGGCGAGCGCCAGCAACAGGATGAATGCCGCCCCGAAGGTGATGAGTCCTTGGAACTCGTGGATCGCGCCCTCCGCGGCCTTCTCGCCGAAGCGGTAGGTCAGGATTCCGGTCAGCGCGACGCGCAACGAGTTCACGACGATGGCGATCGGGATCGTGGAGGCGACGATGATGATCCGCTCGCCCCAGCTCTTGCGGAAGAAGTACGCGAACACGACGCCGAGGGTCACCAGCGCCATCAACGACCGCAGGCCACTGCACGCTTCGGCGACGAACAGCGTCGTCTCCGGGAGGTGGATGATGTTGCCTTCCCGCAGTGCAGGGATCTGCAGGTGATAGAGCAGGTCGACGGCCCAGTCCGCCGCGATGAGCTGCAGCGGGAGAGCGACGACGTTCACCAGCGACTGCGGCAACGGGACCATCAGGAACAGGAAGAACAGCGGGAACGCGAGGACCTTGAAGACCTGGCGACCCCAGAGCAGCAGCACGAGACCGATCAGCGCCAGCACGAACGAGACCCGCATGTTCATCAGCTCGACGCCGAGCCTTCCGATGCCCAGCGTGATCGTGGACAGCGCCAGCGGCAGCAGCCCCCACCAGCTCGGCTCGACCCGGGCCTGTGCGAGCTGCGGCCTGCGTTCCCACGCGAAGTACAGCGCCAACGGCGCGATCAGGAAGCCGTGCGAGTAGTCCGCCACGGCGTTCCAGTGCAGCACCATGTAGTAGAGGATCGGGCCATAGACGACGAAGGCGAGGCCGACGGCCACGAGGCCGACGAGATGATGTCGCCGCTCCGCACCGGTGAGCGCGCCGATGCGCGGAACGGCCGTGGTTGTATTCGTCGTCATCTCGATCCCGATGGTTCCACTAGAACAGCGCGTAGATGAACGGCGCCACCGCGGAGCCCTGTGTCAGGACCATCAGCAAGGACAGCAGCAGCATCGTCATCAGGATCGGGCCGAGCCACCACTTCTTGCGCACGCGCATGAAGGCCCAGAGATCCTTGAAGATGCCGAGGCTCGCGAGTCGTCCGCCGCTGCTCTTTGCCATGGTCGGGCTCTCCTAATCGAGCGCGTAGAGCTCGCGCCAGTCGACGTCCTCCTGGAGTTTCGGCTGTTCGGCCTTCCGCAGGAGGTGGTTGCCGAGCACCAGGACGTCCATGTCGGTGCGCATGAAACAGAGATAGGCGTCTTCGGGCGTGCAGACGATCGGCTCGCCGCGAACATTGAAGGACGTATTGATGACGACCGGGCAACCGGTCTGCCGATCGAACTCCGCGATCAGGTCGTAGAACTCCGGCGCCGTCTCCCGCGTCACCGTCTGCACGCGCGCCGAGCCGTCGACGTGCGTGACGGCGGGGATCTCGCGGCCCGGCTTGACCTGGCAGACCAGCAGCATGTACGGACTCTCGCGGTCGAGTTCGAACCACTCGGCCGCGCGATCCGCGAGGACGGCGGGGGCGAACGGCCGGAAGCTCTCGCGGAACTTGATCTTCAAGTTCACGCGCTTCCAGTTCTCCGGGTTCCGCGGGTCGGCCAGGATGCTGCGCATGCCGAGCGAGCGCGGGCCCCACTCGAGGCGCCCCTGCATCCAGCCGACGACTGCCTGCTCCTCGGCGAGCTGGCGCGCGGTCTCCCGGAGCATCTCTTCGCGGGTGAGCGCGCGATACGGATACCCCCGCTCGTCGAGCCAGCGGTGGATCTCGTCATCGGACCAGGAAGGGCCCCAGTACGCGTGGTCCATCCGACACTTGCGGGGGTGGCCGAGGACGGTGTTCTCGACGAACAGCGCAGCCCCGAGCGCGCTGCCCGCGTCGCCGGCCGCCGGCTGGACCCACAGGTTGCGGAACGGACCCTCCCGGACGATCCGGCCGTTGGCGACGCAGTTGAGCGCCACGCCGCCTGCCATCACCAGGTTCTCGAGACCGGTGCGCGCGTGCAGATCCCGCACCATGCGCAGCATGAGCTCTTCGGTGACCTTCTGGATGCTGGCGGCGCAGTCCCAGTGGAACTGCTCCATCTCGGACTCTGGATCCCGGCGCGGCTGGCCGAGCAGCTCCGCGAAGCGATCGTTGGTCATCGTCAGCCCGTAGTCGTACGCGAAGTACTTCATGTCGAGCTGGAACGAACCGTCCTCGCGGACGTCGAGGAGTTCCTTCATGATCAAGTCGAAGTACTTCGGCTCGCCATACGGCGCGGCGCCCATCACCTTGTACTCCGCGCTGTTCACCTTGAAGCCGAGGTAGTAGGTGAAGGCGCTGTAGAGGAGCCCGAGCGAGTGGGGGAAGCGGATCTCCCGCAGCATTTCGATGTTGCCACCGCGGCCGATCGCCTGCGTGGCGGTCGCCCACTCCCCGACGCCATCCACGGTGAGGATCGCCGCCTCCTCGTACGGAGACGGCAGGAACGCCGCGGCTGCGTGGGACTGATGGTGCTCGGCGAACAGCACCTCGCCGTGGAACCCGAGCTCCTTCGCAATGATGCGCGGAACCCAGAGCTTCTCCTTGAGCCAGATCGGGATTGCCTTCGAGAACGACGGCAGCGACTTCGGGAAGGTCGCCAGGTAGGTCAGCAGGATCCTCTCGAACTTGATGAACGGCTTGTCGTAGAACGCGACGAACTCGACGTCGTCGATCCCGATGCCGGCCTCTGCCAGGCAGTACTCGACCGCACGCTTCGGCAGGTCGGGATCGTGACGTTTGCGCGTGAAGCGCTCCTCGTGGGCCGCCGCGACGAGCTCGCCATCGCGCAGCAGCGCCGCCGCTGCATCGTGATAGAAGCAGGAGAGGCCCAGGATGTTTCGTGCGCGTGCGCTCATGAGCTGCTCGACGGGTCGGAGGTTCAGAAGGGCTGCTTGACGTGTTCGAGCAGCGGCGCGCGGGAGTCGGACGGGCGCCAGGCGCTGCCCGCCTCGCGCAGCCGGCGCTTCGAGAGGAAATCGTTGCCGGCGGCTCGCGCGATCACGGCGGCGGGTCCCATCACGAGGCCGTAGATCAGTCCGAGCAACACCAGCGTCTGGACCTCGCCGAAGCGCGCGACGATCTGCAACCAGCCGTCGAGCAGCCGGCGGGCCAGCGAAGGGGTCGGGCTCATCGATACTTCACTCCCACCGGTCCGCGCATCGGCTCTGGATCCCGCTCGCCGAGGTCGACCCGACAGGATACTCGCCCGGTTTCGTGTGACCAAACGAACGCCCTCCGTGCGGATCGCCGTCGATTCCCCACGTTCCGGCAACCGCAGGCCACCCCCTCGGGGGGCGTGAAGCGGTTCCTTCCGCCACCAGCGGCAGGATGTCCGCCACTTCTCGGGCGCAGAAACCACCTACCTTAGCTCGGCAACGGAAAGCGCGTTCCCAAGTGGAAGCCACCTTCCCAAGCGAGGAATCCTGTTGGACACTCCGGCTCTTGTGGGTGCCGGCCCCTACGGCGCCCGCGGATCCATGCTGCAGCTCCCCCGCGCGCATCCTGCCGATTCCCGCGCGCTCGGCTCGGAGCGACGATCGACCGACACCGTTCGAGAGGCCTCGGCAGGCGAGAAGGAAGGTTAGGCATGGCGCAACCCCTGCGCGTGCTCGTGATCGATGACGACCCGGGTCTGCGTGACTACCTGGAGGCGCTCGCGGCGAGCCGCGGGTACCAGGTCTTCACGGCGGCGACCGGCGAGGACGCCCTCGAGTCGCTCGATCAGACGCGGCCCGATCTCGTGACGCTCGATCTCGTGCTGCCCGGCATGGATGGGCTCGAGACGCTCGGGCAGCTCCAGGGCCGCCTGCCCAATGTCCCGGTCGTGATGCTGTCCGGCCACGGACAGGCGCGCAGCATCGTCGAGGCGATGAAGCTGGGAGCGGCGGACTTCCTGCGCAAGCCCTTCGAAGTGGAAGAGCTGGAGTTCGCGTTCCAGAAGGCCCTCGAGAAGCGCGCGTTACGCAAGGAAGTGGAGGAGCTGCGCGGCCGTGTTCGCTCGGAGAGCGAGCTGCTGATGCTGTGCGGCGACGATCCCAAGATGCAGGAGGTTCGCGAGATCATCGAGCAGGTGGCGGATACGGACATCACCGTGCTGGTGCGTGGCGAGAGCGGGACCGGGAAGGAACTCGTGGCGCGCGCGTTGCACCGGCTCTCGACGCGGACGGACCGCCCGTTCGTCAAGGTGAACTGCGCTGCGTTGCCGTCCGAGCTGCTCGAGAGCGAGTTGTTCGGATTCGAGAAGGGGGCGTTCACCGGCGCGCAGCGCCGCAAGCTCGGCAAGTTCGAGTACGCCAACCACGGGACGATCTTCCTCGATGAGATCAGCGAGATGCATCCGTCACTGCAGGCGAAGCTGTTGCAGGTGCTGCAGGACGGGGAGTTCTCCCGGCTCGGCGGGGAGAGCGACGTGCACGTGGACGCCCGCGTCATCGCGGCCACCAACCGGAACCTCGAGACGGCCGTGAGCGACGGGAGCTTCCGCGAGGATCTGTTCTACCGGCTCAACGTGGTGACGGTCCAGTTGCCGCCGCTGCGCGATCGCAAGGACGCCATCCCGCTGCTCGTCGGGCATTTCCTCGACATGTACAACCGCCAGTACGGGAAGGATCTGAAGCACCTCTCCCAGGCGACTCTCGAGGTGTTCCACACGCATCAGTGGCCCGGAAATGTTCGAGAGCTCGAGAACATGGTCAAACGCATGGTCGTTCTCGGCAACGAGGCCGCGGTGCTGGAGGAAATCGCCCACAGGGCGGCCGCCGCGGAGGCCGCGAGCGGTGGCCCCGCCTCGCTGGATCTCGAGGCCCTCGGGGTGGATCTGAGTGACGCCAAAGGTGTCGATCTCAAGGCAATTGCCAAACGTGCCGCCCAGATAGCCGAGAAAAGGGTAATCAAGAAGGTGCTGGACCAGACCCGATGGAACCGGAAGGAAGCCGCTGAGCGCCTCCAGATCAGCTACAAAGCCCTGCTTTACAAGATGAAAGACAACGGGCTCAACCCGTCGGGTTGAGCCGTCGCTCGAACGGTCCGCGGAACGGCAGTCGGCAACGTGACCGTCGGCGTAAGGGAAGGGACGCATGACGCGGAGGAGAGGGGAGAACGGTGCCCGGCGCCCGATGCGCTGCGCGCCGTCGGTGCTGCTGGCGGCCATCGGGGGGCTCATCTTCGGGATGGCGGGATGCGCGCGGACGCCCCTGGCGGTCCCGCCGGTGGAGGACCAGACGGCCGCCGCGCGCGAGGACTACCGCATCGGTCCGGCCGACGTGCTCGGCATCCGGGTGTGGCGGAACCCGGAGCTCTCGATCGACGTTCCGGTTCGTCCCGACGGCAGGATCTCCGTCCCGCTGCTCGGCGACATCGAGGCGGCGGGTCGGACCACGGCGGAGCTGCGCGACGCGATCTCCGAGCAGCTGGCGGAGTACGTGACCGCGCCGGACGTGACGGTCATCGTCGTCGCGATCAACAGCAAGCAGGTCTATCTGGTCGGCGAGGTGCTGCGACCCGCCGCGCTCGGGCTCACGGTGGACATGCGCGTGCTCGACGCGATCGCCGCGGTGGGAGGATTCTCGCCGTTCGCGAACAAGCGCAGCGTCCGCATCCTGCGCCGGCAGCCGGATGGCTCGGTGGTCGAGTACCGCTTCAACTACAACGCCTTCCTGCGCGGCAGCGATCCCGGATCCAACATCCAGCTGCTCCCGGGCGACACCATCGTGGTGCCGGATTAGCGAATGCGCGGGAGGGTGCTCGTCACGGTCCTGGCATTCGGATCCGCGCTGGCGGCGCCCGACGCGCGCGCCGTCGAGGTGATCCTCGGCTGGGACGCGGCGACGCGTTGGGACTCGAATGTCTTGAACTCGTCCGACGAGGAGCAGGACGACTTTTCGATCCGCACCGGGCCGCTGCTGGAGCTCCACCAGCGGCAGGGCGACGTCACCGGCCGGCTCCGGTGGAGCAGCCTGTGGGAGGGGTTCCTCGACACCAGCGGCGCCGACAACTTCGAGCACTTCGTGGATCTGGACGGCGCGTGGCAGATCGACGCCCGCAACCAGATCCGGCTCTCGAACTCGCTGGCGCGCACGGACTCGATCACCTCGCAGCTCGTCGTGCAGGACACCGGCGGGCTGGCCTCGCCGGGCCAGGGGGTGCGCGCCGGGACCGAGTCGGTGTTGCGCAACCAGGCGAATCTCACGTTCGCGCATCAGCTCTCGCCGCTCCTCTCGCTCGAGGCGTCGGTCGACAACTCGCTTTTCGAGTTCGAGGACGAGGACGACGCCGATGGCGTCTCGACGCGCGCCGCCGCCCAGGTCCTCCGGACGCTGACGCCGCGCATGGCGGTCGGCGTCGGCGCGGCGTTCACGCGGCAGGACTTCGACGACTCGACCTTCAGCGCCGGAAGCGGCGCCGACATCATCGAGGTCTTCGGCATCTGGAACTACCAGATCACGCCGACGCTGGTGATGAGCACCAGCCTCGGCCCGGCGCTGAACCGGCCCGACGAGATCGACAGCAGTCGCCTGGCGCCGGGCGCCCCGACGATCGGAAGTGCGTTCGGTCCGTCGCTCGTCGATGCCGCCAGCTGCCCGGCGCTCGCCAGCGGCAGCCTCGCGGGCTGCGCCCCCGCGGACGCTCGCGACGTGGCGACCGGAACTTCGTTCGGGCTCCCAGCGCTCGTGAACCCCCAGAGCGTCCCCCTCGTCCGGGCCTCGTTCCTGGACGGCGATCCCGAAACCGATGACGCCTTGACGCTGTTCGGCGCCTGGTCGCTGCGCAAGCAGTGGGACCGGTCCGCGGCGGAGCTGCGCGTGCAGCGGCGGACCAGCGCGGCGTCCGGGAACGGCATCAGCACGGATCTCACGCTCGCGAGCGCCAGCTTCACGTGGCGGCCCGAGCGCAAGTGGGAGCTCCGGTGGACGGCGGGCTGGACGCTGCAGACCTCGGCGTCGGACTTTCCGATCACGGCGCTCGTCTTCGAGCAGGCGGCGGACCCGATCTTCGTGGACAACGACTTCCGGGTCACCAGCGATCCCGCGAGCGCCGTGTTTCGCGCGGACGGCGCGGTCGTCACGGCCGGCGTGCGGGAGGCGGGAAGCACGGACTCCGCGTTCGAATCGACGTCCTACCAGGCGCAGTTCGTGGCCACGCGGCAGATCAGCCGCCGGCTGACGGCGCGCGGTCGACTGAGTTTCTTCCGCTTCGATACGTCCGGGGATCTGCAAGCGGATCGCACGACGGACTCCGTGCGCGTCGAGGTCGGAGTCCGCTGGACCTTCGATCCGATCCGCTTGTGAGACCGAGGGAGAACGGGTGATGGACGAACGACAGTTCCGGCTCGACGACGTGATGGGCATGCTGCGCCGCCGCTGGCGGATTCTCGCGGCCACCGCCGGCAGCGCCGTGCTGCTCGCGATCCTGGTCGCGGCGCTGCTGCCGAACCGGTACGTGGCGTCGACGACGATGCTGGTGGAGCCGCAGTCCGTCTCGAAACGGCTCGTCGAAGGAGGGCTCGAGGAGGCGGACCTGATGGGCCGCCTGCATCTGCTGACGATGCAGATCCTGAGCCGCGACCGGCTCTCGCGCGTGATCCAGGACCTCGGCCTCTATCCCGAGGAGTCGAAGGCGACGACGCGCGAAGAGGTGATCGAGTACATGCGCAGCCAGATCTGGGTCGAGCCGGTGCTGCCGGAGCTCGAGGTCGGCCGCGCGCGCAGGAGCGATCTCACGATCAACACGTTCCGGCTGTTCTTCCGCCACGAGAACGCGCGCACCGCGGCGGACGTCGCGAACCGGCTCGCCAACGACTTCATCGACGAACATCTCCGCGACCGCGTCCGCGCCTCCGGCGACACCGCCGAGTTCATCGAGGCGGAGCTCGCGCGGCTCGGCACCCGCACCCAGGAGGTCGAGGCGCAGATCGCGCGGGTGAAGGGCGAGAACGTCGGATCGCTTCCCGAGGACATGATGCCCAGCCAGACCCGGCTCGGCCGCACCTACGAGGCGCTGCGCTTCGCCCAGCAGCGGCTCGGCGAGGCCGAGAGCGACATGGCGTTCTACCAGCAGCAGGCCAAGGTCGCGCGACTGGTGGAAGGCGGGCGCGGCGACGTCATCGGCCGGGCCGTGACGCCGGCGCTGCGGCTGCGCGAGCTCGAGATCCAGCTCGGTGCGCTGCGCGCGCGCGGTCTCACCGACAAGTATCCGGACATCATCATCGCCGAAGCGGAGGCCGCCGAGATCCGCACCAACATGGACAATGAGGACGCGAGTTCGTCGGTCCCGTCGTCGATCGCCGAGCAGGAGGCGCTCGCGCAGGTGGAACGCGCGCGCCAGCGGGCCGAGGCGGCGCGTGGCGAAGTCGCTCGGCTGCAGCAGGAGATCGAGACGATCGAGACCAGTCTCGCCGCGACGCCGCGCGTGGCGGAGCAGCTCGATGCGCTCCAGCGCGAGTGGGTCTCGCTGAACGAGAGCTACCAGACGTTCGCGAGCAAGCGCCTCGAGGCCGGCGTGGCGGCGAACATGGAGCGACGGCAGAAGGGCGAGCAGTTCCGCAAGCTCGAGGCCGCGTTCGTGCCGCCGGAACCCGCGTCGCCGAATCGGCCGCTGATCGTGCTGGCCGGCGGCCTGTTCGGGTTGCTGCTCGGCGGCGGGCTGGCGTTCCTGCGCGAGGCGGTGGATACCTCGTACCACTCGCCCCGCCGGCTGCAGGAGGCGCTGCGGATCCCGGTGCTGGCGGCGATCCCGTCGATCCTGCTGGAGGCGGATCGCCGCGCGCGTCGCCAGCGCCAGTTCCGCGAAGCGTTCGCCGCCGCCGCCGTGGCCGGGACGATCCTGCTCGTTTCCGCGGTCGGCTACGTCTACGTGAACCTGCCGGGCCTCTGGCGCGGCGAGGCCGAGACCGCCAGCACGGCGCCGGCGCCGCCGCGGCCCGAGCCGAGCGTGCCGTCCGGACTCCTGTCGCCGCCCCCGCCGCCGGCCGCCGGTGCGCCGGCGGCGCCGACCAGCGGCTGAGCGAGGACGAGGCGCGCGATGTACCTCGAGCACTACGGACTGATTCGTCAGCCCTTCGAGATGACGCCCGATCCGGCGTTCCTCTATCTGGGGGAAGCCCATCAGGAAGGGCTGGCGACGCTCGTGTACGGGGTTCGCGCGCGCAAGGGCTTCGTCATGCTGACGGGCGAGGTCGGCACCGGGAAGACCACGCTGCTGCACGCTCTGCTGGCGCAGCTCGATCCCGATACCGCATCGGCGTTCCTGTTCAACCCGCGCCTCGAGCCGCTCGATTTCTTCCACGTCCTCTTCGACGAGCTCGGCATCGAGAAGGTCTGCCACAGCAAGGGCGAGTACCTGCTGGCCTTGAACCAGTTCCTGATCGAGCGGTTGCGGGAAGGGCAGTCGACGCTGCTGATCGTCGACGAGGCCCAGAATCTCTCGGCGGAGATGCTCGAGGAGATCCGGTTGCTCTCGAACCTCGAGACGCCGAAGTCGAAGTTGCTGCAGATCATGCTGGTGGGACAGCCGGAGCTCGAGGACATGCTCCAGCGGCCGGAGCTGCGCCAGCTCCGCCAGCGGATCGTCCTGCGTTTCCGGCTGCGGCCGTTCGATCTGCAGGAGACGGCTGGTTACATCGAGGAGCGGCTACTGCTCGGGGGCTACACCGGGAAGGGGCTCTTTCGGCGGTCGGCGATCCAGCGCGTCCAGGAGGTGAGCGGGGGCGTTCCGCGGCTCATCAACATCGTCTGCGACGGCTCGCTGCTGCTCGGCTTCTCGCGCGACCTCGAGACCCTCGACGGCGCGGTGATCGACGAGGTTGCGCGCGACCTCGGTCTGGTCGAAGAGGTTCCAGCGGTCGCACCGCCCTCCGGCTCGGCGCCGGTCCGGAGGATCGGATGGCGCGGGCGACTGCGCCGCATGTTCCGCTGACACGGCGGCAGGAGAAACAGGTCCATGGGCAAGGTCTACGACGCACTCCGAAGAGCCGAGTCGCAGCGCAGCGAGCGCCAGGCGGCGCCGGCGGGATTCCCGATCCCGACCCCTGCGCTCGAGCCGCAGACCGCCAGCCCGGCTCCGGCCGAGCGGCGCGGAGCGATGCCGGCGCGGGAGCGGACCGGCAGAATGGCCGGGCTGCTGCGTTTGCTGCGCAGCGACCGCACGACGAAGGCAGCCGAGGATGCCAGCGCCATCAACAAGCGCCGCATCACGCTGCTGCAGCCGGATTCCTTCGTCGCAGAGCAGTTCCGGACGCTGCGCGCGCGGCTGGACTCGCTGGCCGCCGAGCGGCCGATGCGGACGATCGCCGTCACGAGCGCGCTCCCGGGCGAGGGCAAGACGACGGCGGCGATCAACCTGGCTCTGGTGAGCGCGATGGCCGTGGGCCGCCGGGTGCTGTTGGTGGATTGCGATCTCCGGCGCCCGAAGATCCACACGGCGCTCGGGCTGCGGCCGGAGTTCGGTCTCTCGGAGCTGCTGACGGATCGGGCGAGTCTCGACCAGGTGATCTGCAAGGTGGAAGGCTCTGCGCTCGAAGTCCTGCCGGTGCGCGGGACGCCGTCCAATCCCGCTGAGTTGCTCGCCTCGGCCCGCATGCGCGCCCTGCTGGAGGAGCTCGCGCGCAGCTACGAACTGGTGATCCTCGATACGCCGCCGACGCTGGCGCTGCCGGACGCCAAGGTCGTGAGCGAGCTGGTCGACGGCGTGGTGCTGGTGGTGCGCGCCGACGAGACACCCGAGGACGACGTGCTGGCCGCGCTCGACCTGCTCGATCGCCGTCGCCTGCTCGGCGTCGTGCTGAACGGCGCCGAGACCGACACCGAGCGCTACGGCTACTGATCGGATCGAGTGGCGGGAACGGGGGACGCGTTGACGATCGCGAGTCTGGCGATCCCGCTGCTGGTGGCGGCGGTGGTGAGCGCGGCAGCGACGCCGATCGTCGCACGCGTGGCGAAAACGCTCGGCATCGTCGACAAGCCGGATGCCCGCAAGGTGAACCGCCGCCACGACATCCCGCTGCTCGGTGGGATCGCGGTGGCGCTCGGATTCCTCGTCGGCCTGGCCGTCGCGCTGCTGCTGACGGGTCAGCAGCTGCCGTACCGCAATCACATCGAGGGGCAGATCCTCGGCAGCCTGATCCTGCTGACGCTCGGCATCGTGGACGACCGCTGGGTGCTGACGGCGCGCTCGAAGCTGGTGGTGCAGGTCGCCGCGGCAGCCGTCGCCATCGGATACGGCTTCCGCATCGAGCACTTCAGCGACCCGGTGACGATGACCATGTGGACCCTGCCGACACCGGTGGTGTGGGCGGCCTCGCTGCTGTGGATCGTCGGAATCACCAATGCGCTGAATCTGATGGACGGCCTCGACGGCCTGGCCACGGGGCTCGGCGTGATCATCGGCGTCACGCTGACGTGGATCTGCTGGCAGGCCGACGAGATGGTGGGTGTGTTCGCCGGGATTGCCTTCGTCGGCGCACTGCTGGGGTTCCTGCCGTACAACTTCCCGCCGGCGAGGATCTTCCTCGGCGATACCGGCGCGTTGTTCATCGGCTTCAATCTCTCGCTGCTCGCGCTCGAGGGCTATCGCAAGCTGTCGCTGCTGACCTTCGTGGTGCCGCTGCTGGCGCTGGCCGTGCCGCTGCTCGACACCGCCCTGTCGATCTATCGGCGCCTGCGCCGCCGCCGGTCGATCCTGTCCCCGGACCGCCAGCACATCCACCACCGGCTGCTCGAGTCCGAGGGTTCGCACAGCGCGGCCGTGCTCTCGATCTGGTTCCTCACCGCCTGTTTCTGCGTGATCGCCGTCTCGTTCACCAACCTCGAGGGCTGGGCGGCGCTGGTGTTCCTGGCGCTGGTCGTGGTCTTGACGCTGCGGCTCCTGCGCAATCTCGGCTTCTTCGAAGTCGGCCCGCCGTCCGCGCCGACGTCGCCGGCAGACGATCCGCCGCGATGAGCCGGCCCGAACGGATCCTGGTCACCGGGGCGGCGGGCTTCGTCGGCTCGACGCTGGTGGAGCGGTTGCTGGGCGAAGGGCGCGCCGTCGTGGGTCTCGACAATTTCGATCCGTTCTACCCGGAGCCTTCGAAGCGCGAGAATCTGGCCCGGGCGTCGCGCTCGTCCCGCTTCCGATTGGACGTCGGGGACATTCGCGATCCGGCGGCGGTGGCGCGCGCGCTCGAGGGGGTGGATGCGGTGGTGCACCTCGCCGCCCTCGCGGGGGTCCGTCCGAGTCTCGAGCGCCCGGCGGAGTACGCGGACGTGAACGTGCGCGGCACCGCGGTGGTCGCCGAGGCGATGGTCCGGGCGCGTGTGCAGCGGCTCGTCTTCGCGTCCTCGTCGTCGGTCTATGGCGAGCGCGAGCAGGCGAGCGGTCCGTTCCGCGAGAGCGATCCCGTGGACCGCCCGGTTTCCCCCTATGCCGCGACCAAGCGAGCGGGCGAGTTGCTGCTGCACAGCTTCCATCACGCCGAGGGCCTTTGCGTGACGTGCGCGCGGATCTTCACCGCCTACGGGCCGCGCCAGCGTCCGGATCTCGCGATCCGCAAGTTCGCCGAGCGCATGCGTTCGGGACAGACGATTCCGGTCTACGGCGACGGGACGGCGACGCGGGACTTCACGTATGTCGACGATCTGGTCGATGCGCTGGTCCGGGCACTCGACATCGGGCTCGACTTCGCGATCTTGAACTTCGGCGCGGGCCGGACGGTCGCGCTGCGGGATGTGATCGCCGAGCTGGAACGGGCGCTCGGCGTGCCGGCCCGGATCGAGTGGTTGCCGCGGCAGACCGGTGACGTGTCGAGGACCTGGGCAGATGTGTCGGCGGCCGCCGAGGCGCTCGGTTGGGCTCCGAAGGTATCGCTGGAGGAAGGCGTGTCTCGCTTCCGTGCGTGGCTCGCAAGGAGAACGGATTGAGCGGGGATCCGAGGCGCGCGCTGGTGACGGGGGGCGCAGGCTTCATCGGCAGTCACCTCGTGGATGGGCTGCTGGCGGCGGGCTGGGCGGTGCGTGTGCTGGACGACTTCTCGAGCGGGCGGGAGGCGAACCTCGCCGGGTCGCGGGAGCGGATCGAGCTGCTGCGCGGCGACCTCGCGGACCCGGAGACCGCGGCGCGCGCGGTGACCGGGGTCGAGGTGGTCTTCCACCAGGGCGCCATTCCGTCGGTGCCGCGCAGCGTGGAGCAGCCGGTGGAGACGAACCGCGCGAACGTGACGGGGACCCTGACGGTCCTCGAGGCGGCGCGCCGTGCCGGCGTGCGGCGGCTGGTCTATGCGGCGTCCTCGTCCGCCTACGGCGACACCGAAGTCCTGCCGAAGGTCGAGACCATGCCGGCGACTCCGCGCTCTCCGTACGCGCTGCAGAAGTATGCCGGGGAGGTGTACTGCAAACTCTACGACGAACTCTACGGGCTCGACACCGTGGCGCTGCGCTACTTCAACATCTTCGGGCCGCGTCAGGATCCGAGGAGCGAGTACGCGGCCGTGGTCCCGCGCTTCGCGACGGCCTGTCTGCGTGGGGAGCCGGCGACGATCCACGGCGACGGAGAACAGTCGCGAGACTTCACGTTCGTCGCCGATGCCGTGGCGGCGAATCTCGCCGCGGCGGATGCGCCGAAGGCATCCGGACACGTGATGAACGTTGCGGGCGGGCGTCGCATCAGCCTGAACGAGCTGCTCGCCGCGCTGCAGGCCATCGTCGGCCGATCGATCGAGCCGATCCACGGGCCGCCGCGTGCGGGCGACGTTCGCCACAGCCTCGCGGACCTCGGCCGCGCGCGGGAACTGCTCGGATGGGAGCCCGTGGTGTCGCTGGAGGATGGGCTGCGACGGACGGTCGAGAGCCTGCGCGGCGGGAGCGCAGGTTGAGCGGCTTGAGGGGACGTTCCTTGCAAAGTTGCATTGTCCCCACCGAGGGAGATCCTCTTTCGCAGGTCATCCGCTGGGGACAATGCAACTTTGCAAGGAACGTCCCCTCTCTCCGCGCGTCCCCTCTCTCCGCTGAGGAGCAAGAATGAACGTCTGCATCATCGGCGCGGGCTACGTCGGATTGGTCTCCGGGGCGTGCTTCGCCGAGTTCGGCGTGCAGGTCGTGTGCGCGGACAAGGACGAGGCCAAGATCGCGGCGCTCGAGCGCGGGGAGATCCCGATCTACGAGCCGGGCCTCGAGGCGATCGTCCAACGCAACCTGCGCGAGGGGCGGCTCTCGTTCACGACCGATACGGCGAGCGCCGTCGGGCAGGCGCTCGTGGTGTTCATCGCAGTCCAGACGCCGAATGGCGCGGATGGCAGCACGGATCTCGCTGCGGTCGAGGCGGTGGCGCGCCAGATCGGCCGCACGATGGACGGCTACAAGGTCGTGGTGACGAAGAGCACCGTGCCGGTGGGAACGTCCTATCGAGTGCGTGCCTGGATCGAAGAGGAGCTGGCAGCGCGCGGGGCCAGTCACCGGTTCAGCGTCGCATCGAATCCCGAGTTCCTGCGCGAGGGCGCGGCGATCGCGGATTTCATGCGCCCGGATCGCGTGGTCATCGGCGCCGACGACGACGAGGCGATCGCCATTCTGCGCGATCTGTACCGCCCGCTGTACCTGATCGAGACTCCGTTCGTCATCACGAACATCCCGACGTCGGAGCTGACGAAGTACGCCGCCAATGCGTTCCTCGCCACGAAGATCTCGTTCATCAACGAGATGGCGAACTACTGCGAGAAGATCGGCGGGGACGTGCACGCGATCGCGCGCGGGATCGGCCTCGACAAGCGCATCGGTGCGAAGTTCCTGCACCCCGGTCCTGGCTACGGCGGCTCGTGCTTTCCGAAGGACACCCGCTCGGCGGCGCACTTCGCACGCCAGGCCGGCGAGGGTTTCGAGATCATCGAGGCGGCGATCCGCGTCAACGAACGCCAGCGCGTGCGCATGGTGGACAAGATCGAGCGCGTGCTCGGCGGCGACGTGCAGGGTCGTACGCTCGCGGTGCTCGGGCTCTCGTTCAAGCCCGAGACCGACGACATGCGGGATGCGCCGGCGATCGAGATCCTCGGTGCGTTGCAGCAGCGGGGGGCCGTCATCCGCGCTTTCGACCCCGCGGCGATGGCCAATGCCGAGCGGGAGATCGCGGGTCTCGTGCTGTGCAAGAACGAGTACGAGGCCTGCGAGAACGCCGATGCGCTGGTGTTGATGACCGAGTGGAACCAGTTCCGGATGCTGGATCTCGCGCGCGTTCATGCCCTGCTGCGCGAGCCGGTGCTGGTCGATCTGCGAAACGTCTATGACCCGGCCCAGATGCGGCGCGCGGGGTTCCGCTACGAGAGTGTCGGACGAAGCTGAGCGCGGAAGGGCTGTCTTGGACCTGCACGTCGTCATCATGGCCGGGGGCTCTGGCGAGCGCCTGTGGCCCCAGTCCCGCGCGCACCGGCCGAAGCCGCTCCTGCCGGTCGCGGACGGTGCGACGTTGCTGGCCGCGACTCTCGCACGCGCCGCGCGGATGACGGCGGCGGATCGGATCTGGATCGTCTGTACAGGAGACAATGCGGCGGCCATGCGCGGGGCTTCGCGGTTGCCGCGTGGGCGTGTGCTCGCCGAGCCGCGCGGTCGCAATACCGCCATGGCGGTGGGGTACGCCGCGGCTCACATCGCGCGCCGTTTTCCGGATGCCGTGCTGGCGATGCTGCCGGCCGATCACGTGATTCCGGACGGCCGCGCCTTCGCCGCGGCGATGCGGCGCGCGGCCCAGGCCGCCGAGCGCGCCGATGTCCTGGTGACGCTCGGCGTGGTGCCGACGCGCGCCGAGACCGGCTATGGCTATATCCACGTCGGCGAGCCGGTGGCGGGCAAGCACCTGGCAGGGCTGCATCGCGTCCGCGGCTTTGCCGAGAAACCGAGTGCGGCGCGCGCGCGCCGCTACCTCGCCGATGGCGGCTGGCTCTGGAACGCGGGCATCTTCGCATGGCGCGCGGCGACGATCCTCGAGGAGATCGAGCGCCACGAGCCGGCGCTCGGCCGTGCGCTGGCGCCGCTGCGGATGGCGAAGCGCGGCGCGCGGGGCACTGCCCGCGCGCAGCTCGAGCGCGCGTACCGGCGCGCGCCTTCGCTGCCGATCGATGTCGCGGTCCTCGAGCGCAGCGATCGAGTTTGGACCCTGCCGATCTACTTCCACTGGAACGATCTCGGAAGCTGGGCGTCCCTGGCGGGAGAGCTCGGCGTGGGGGCAGAGGTCTCGCGTGTCGTCGCCGGCGAGGCGTGGATCGAGGGCGCGCGCGGCAACCTCGTCTGGGGCGCAGACCGGCCCATCGCACTGGTGGGGGTCGAGGGCCTCGCGGTCATCGATACCGGCGACGCGCTGCTGGTCGCCCGGCTCGATCGCAGCGCCGACGTCCGCCGCCTCGTCGCCCGCCTCCGCGAAGCCCGCCGCACCGAACTGCTCTGACGTCGAGAAAGGGGCCGGGTGGGATCGGTCAACTTTCTCCCCGGAGGGGAGAAAGTTGACCGATCCCACCCGGCCCCTTTCTCGACGGCTCAGGATGGCAGGGGAGAGGTCCGATGAAGCCGTCGTGCCTGTTCGGGACTCGCGCTATGCGGGGTGGTTGGTGGGGTCGATCCGCTCCGGCCTCGTCGCGATCGACGAAACCGGAGCGCTCGCGGCGCTGAACGACGCGGCGCACCGACTGCTCGGCTGCGCTGGGAAGGGGGCCGCCGCGGCGATCGGGCAGGACTGTCGCACCGCCCTCGCCGGCCAGCCGGCGCTGCTCGATCAGCTGCTGTCGACGCTCGACGGGCACGAAGCGCCCGGCCGTGCGGAGCTGTCGCTGGTCGGCCGCGGCGATCAGCCGGGCCCGACGATCGGCTACACCACGGCTCCGGTGCGCGATGAAGCCGGCGCCGTGCGCGGCGCCGTGCTGCAGTTCCGCGACCTCACGCCGTACGAACGAACGGCGGAGCAGGAGCGGCTGCGCGATCGGCTGGCGGCGCTCGGCGAGATGGCGGCAGGCCTGGCCCACGAGATCCGCAACCCGCTGGCCGGCATGGAGATCCTGACCGGTCTGCTGCGCCGGCGTCTCGGCGAGCACCCAGAAGAGCTCGCATTGGTCAACGAACTCAGCGCCGAGATCCGGCGCGCCGCGCAGACGGTGACCGAGAGTCTCGAGTTCGTGCGCCCGGTGGCGCTGCGCTGCGACGTCGTCGATCCCATCGAGCTGCTCGAGGAGTCTCTCGCCAAGGCGCGTGCGCGCGTGCCGTTCGGAGGCGACGTGGAGCGCGACTACGCCGAGCTTCTGCCGGCTCTGTTCGCCGACGGCGAGCGCCTCGAGTGCGTGCTGACGAACCTGATGGTGAACGCGATGGAGGCGATGGAGGAAGCCAAGTCGGATCCGCGCTGGCTACGACTCGGCGTCCGTCTCGAGCGCGGCGAGGACCTCGACGCCGGTTCCGAGCGCGAGCCGGAGCTCGTGTTCAGCGTGGCCGACGCCGGACCCGGCATTGCGGAAGAGCTGCGCGAGCGCGTGTTCTATCCATTCTTCACGACCAAGCAGGCGGGCACCGGCGTCGGTCTCGCGCAGGCCCAGAAGATCATCGCCGGACACGGCGGCCGTCTCGAGCTGGGCGGCGACGCGCGCGGCGGCGCGCTGTTCCGCGTACGACTGCCGGTCTCCGCGGGTGGGCCCGATGCGACGAGCCGCGACGCAGCGGCTGGGACGGACACGGCATGAGCGCAGCGTCGCCCGGTCTCGACACCGTCCGGTCCGCGCGGCTGCTCGTGGTCGAGGACAACGATACGCTGCGCCGAGGCATCGCGCGCGCGCTGGCGGACGGGTTCGGCACCGTCGACGAGGAGGCCACCGGTGCCGGCGCGCTGGCGCGCTTCGGCGATCCGACGCAGCCGACCTACGATGTCGTCGTCACCGATCTGCGTCTCCCCGGCGCGACCGGCCTCGATGTGTTGTCGGCGGCGCGGCAGCGCGACGAGCGCAGCGCGGTGATCCTGATGACGGCGTATGGCACGATCGACACCGCCGTCGAGGCGATGAAACGCGGCGCGTTCGACTTCGTGCAGAAGCCCTTCGAGCTGGAGCAGCTCGAGGTGCGCGTCGCGAAGGCGCTCGAGCACGGCAGCCTGCTGCGCGAGGTGCGACGCCTGCGCGAGGAGCGCGCCGCGCGCTTCGGCTCGGAGCAGATCATCGGCGACAGCCCCGCGCTCGAGGCGGCGCTTTCGATGGCGCGCAAGGTGGCGCCGTCGCGCTCCACCGTGCTGGTGACCGGCGAGACCGGCACCGGCAAGGAGCTGGTGGCGGGCCTGATCCACGGGCTCTCTCCGCGCGCGGACGGGCCATTCATCAAAGTGAACTGCGCTGCGCTGCCCGAGACGCTGCTCGAGTCCGAGCTCTTCGGACACGAGCGCGGAGCGTTCACCGGTGCCGAACGCAGCCGCATCGGCCGTTTCGAACAGGCCCACGGCGGCACGCTGTTCCTCGACGAAGTCGGCGACATGGCGCCCGCCACCCAGTCCAAGCTGTTGCGGGTGCTCCAGGACTGCGAGTTCTTCCGCCTGGGCGGAAACAAGGCGATTCGCTCGGACGTCCGCATCGTCGCCGCCACCAATCAGGACCTCGAGCAGGAGATGCAGGCCGGGCGCTTCCGAGAGGACCTGTTCTTCCGGCTCAACGTGATCCGCATCCAGATGCCTGCACTGCGCGAACGCCCGGGAGATGTCGAGCTGCTGGCGCGACACTTTGCCATCGAGTTCGCTGCCGAGCTCGGGCGCCCACCGCGGGCGCTGTCCGACGGCGCCGTCGCCCGGTTGCGGGCCCATCGCTGGCCCGGCAACGTGCGCGAGCTGCGCAACGTGCTCGAGCGTGCGCTGTTGCTGGCCGATGGCGAGTGCATCGAGGCCGGCGACATCGATCTGCCGGAGGCGCCGGTTCCGGCCGATGCCGGGCTGCGGATCGACATGCCGGCGGCGGGGCTCTCGCTGCGGTCCGTCGAGCGCGATCTGGTCCTCGCGGCGCTGCGCAAGGCGGGCTTCGTCCAGAAGGACGCCGCGGCGCTGCTCGGCGTGAGCCGCCGCAAGCTCAACTACATGATCCAGCGCATGGGCATCACGCACTCCTCCTGGCGCCGCAACCGGGCCGAGCCGGCCGCCGCGCTCGGAGGCGGTCTCTGGGGCAGCGAGCCGGAGGGATTTCCGGACGAAGAAGCGCAGGACGTTGAAGAGGAAGCGCCCATCGGATAACTAGACTGGCTGCCCGAGACGCACTCGGGCAACCACGAGGGCGTCATGACCGCTTCCGACCGCTCGTTCGTCCGTTCGCGTCGCGGGGCGCGCAGTCTGTGCTGCCTCGCGCTGCTGGTCCTCGCCGGCGGGCTCACCGCCTGCCAGGACGAAGCGGCGAGGCTCGCCGAGCACATGGCGCGAGCCGAGAGGCAGCTCGAAGACGGCAAGCCCAACGAGGCGGTCATCGAGTACAAGAACGCGCTGCAGATCGCGCCGAACGATGCGGATGCGCACTTCGGTCTGGCCAAGGCCTACCTGGCGACTCGGGATGTGGGGAAGGCGTACTGGGAGCTCCAGGAGACCGTTCGCCTCGACCCGGACAACCTGGATGCGCGGCTCGCGTTCGCCCAGTTTCTGCTGCTCGGCTCCGAAGACGAGTTCCAGCAGGCCCTCGAACAGACCGGCGCGATCCTCGAGCGCGAGCCGGACAAGTGGGAGGCCTATGCCATCCGGGCCCGCGCGCTCGAGAACCTGAAGCGGCTCGACGATGCGCAGGCGGACTACGAGAAGGCCGTCGAGGTCCAGCCCGAGAACGCCGACGTGTTGCGGATGCTGGCGGCGTTCTTCGCGCGTCAGGGCGAAAACGCCGCAGCCGAGCCGCTGTTCCGGCGACTCGTCGAGATGGATCCGACGGCTCCGTCCTGGTTCCAGCTCGCCGCCTTCCTGAGCCTCGACCGAGCCCGCGACGAGGAGTCGCTGACGGCATTCCGCAAGGGTCTCGAGCTGGCGAAGCCCGACGAACGATCGAACGCCTACCAGCGCCTCGCGAGTTTCTACTACCAGCGCGAGCGCTACGACGAGGCCGAGAAGACGCTGCAGGAAGGCATCGAATCCTCGGACCGAGACATCGAGCTGATCTACGCGCTGGCCCGCTTCTACCACTCGCGCGGCGCCAAGGACCGCGCCGATCAGATGATCGAGGAGGCGACGCAGGCACGTCCCGACGAAGTGGAGCCGCTGCTGATCCTGTCCGCCTATCGCGGTCGCAACGGCGACGTCGCTGGAGCGCTCGAGGCGGCGGAGCGCGCGATCGCGCTCGAGCCGACCCATACGCAGGCGCGGCTGCGCAAGGCCGAGCTGCTGATCGATCGCGGCGTCCAGGACGGCGCGCGAGAGCAGCTGGCGCAGGGCCGCGCGATCGTCGCGGCCGTGCTCGCCGAGGACGCCAACTCCGCCGAGGGGAACTTCGTGGCGGCCAAGCTGGATCTCGCCGAGGGCAAACCGGCGGAGGCGGTCACCGCGCTGCGCCGCGCGATCGAAGTGCGCGGAGACTGGGCGCAGGCGCACTTCCTGCTGGCGTCTGCTCTGCTGGTACAGGGCGACCGGCAGCAGGCGCGCGCCGAGGCGCTGCGGGCGATCCAGATCGATGCGGAGTTCCTCGAGGCCCGTCGCCTGCTCGCGCGGATCCACGCCGTGCTCGGCGAGAACGACCTCGCCATCGAGGAGGCGCGCCGGATCCTGCGACAGCGGCCCGGGGATCACGAGATCCGCGTGCTGCTCGCGCAGAACCTCGTGAACCAGGGCAAGCCCGAAGACGCGCGCGTGGAGCTCGAGGCGATCCCGCTCGACGAGCGCGGCGTCGACGTGAACTTCGCGCTCGGACGCATCGCGATGCTCCAGGGCAAGGCGGACCTCGCGCGCGAGAAGCTGGCCCTCGCCCTCGAGGAGCGGCCGAATCATCCCGAGATCCTCGAGTCGATGCTGCAGATCGACGCCGCGACGGGTCGCATCGGGGACTCGCTCGAGCGCCTGCGAAAGGCGCAGCAGGTCGAACCGGCGAACAGCGCTCTGGTGCGCCTCGAGGGCGTCGCGCTGATCGTGGCTGGCGAAGGGGCCAAGGCCGAGAGCCGCTTGCGTCAGGCGATCGAGATGAACCCGAACGACCTGGAGACCTACCAGGCGCTGGCGCGCTACCTGCTCGGTTCGGGGCGCCGCGCCGAGAGCATCGGGACCTACGAGCAAGCCGTGCGGTCGCGGCCGGACGCCGCGCCGCTGCGCTTCACGCTCGGTACGCTGTACGAAGCCGAGAACCGCCGCGCCGAGGCGATTGCCGAGTACGAGGAGGCGATCCGGATCGACTCGACGCTGGCCGTCGCCAAGAACAACCTCGCCTACCTGCTCGCCGAGGGCGGGCAGGATCTGGACCGTGCGCTCACGCTCGCCCAACAGGCGAAGGCCGCGATGCCGGAGAGCCCGAACGCCGCCGACACGCTCGGCTGGGTGCTGCTGAAGAAGGGCATTCCGGAGGCGGCGATCGGCTATCTGCGAGAGGCGGAGAGCGGTTTCCCGCCTGGCCACGGAGACGCTGGTTGGGTCCGCTACCACCTGGCGATGGCCTACCAGGCGAACCAGCAGCCCGAGCAGGCACGCGAGGTTCTCGATCGCGCATTCGCGGACTTCGAGAAGCAGAAGGCGGCAGCGCGGGAGCGGGGCTTCGAGGGCGAGATCCCGGATCCGAGCTGGGCGAAGGACGCGCGCGCGCTGCGCGACCAGCTCCCGGCCGGAGCGGCTCCGCCAGCAGGCTGATCGAGCCGTCAAGAAAGGGGCCGGGTTGGATTCGTCAACTTTTGCCGGAGGCAAAAGTTGACGAATCCAACCCGGCCCCTTTCTTGACGAGCACCATCGATCCCCCAAGGGAGCGCTTCAGCCGGCCGGGACCGTCGCCGATACGCCCTCTGGGCCGACCTTTCACCTCGGTCGGCCCCGGCTCGCCGATCTCCGGTGAGCCTCGGGAGGGAGTTCGATGCGGATCGTGAGTCTGCTCGTGGTTGGGGTCGTCTCGTGCGCCGTCGCCGGGACCGTTCGCGCGCTGGAGCCCACCGCCGCCGATGCCGGCGCCGCGGCTGTCGAGCCGTCTTCGCTCGGGCCGGTGGGCTACGACGCCGCGGGGAAGCGCGGCCGCATCCATACCGTGACGACCGGAGACACGCTCTGGGATCTGTCCGACGCGTACCTCGGGACGCCGTGGGTGTGGCCGTCGATCTGGCAGGACAACCCGGACGTGCCGAATCCGCACCGGATCTTCCCTGGTGACAGGATCTGGATCAGCCCGACGTCGATGCGCCGCCTGACCGACGCGGAAGCGGAGCAACTCCTCGCGAACCAGGGCGAACTGCCGGCGTCGGTGGAAGACGCGGGAACGGCGCCGCTGCGCACGTTCTCCGTCCCGACCATCGAAGCGGTGGGCTTCGTCAGCGCGGATGTGCTCGCGGCGTCCGGCTCGATTCTCGGCAGCCGCCGTCCAGATACCCTGTACAGCGCGGAGTTCCCCGTCTATCTGAGCCTCGGGGAGGGCCAGGTCGAAAAGGGCGATCGCTTCACCGTCGTTCGTGCCTCCGAGCAGGTGCGGGATCCCGAGACCCGCCGCGTGATCGGCGTGCACGTCGAACGCCTGGGCTGGGTAGAGGTGACGAAGGTGCACTCCGAGAGCGCCGAGGCGGTGATCCGTTCGTCGGCGCAGGAGATGCGCATCGGCGACCGCATCCTGCCGCGTACGGAGTCGGCCGCCGAGGTGGCCGTCCAGCAGACGGCGCCCGCCGTCGAAGGCCAGATCGCGCATCTCCCGAACTCCCGGACGATCAATGCCGGACAGGATCTGGTGTTCCTCAACCGCGGGAGCGAGGACGGCCTCTCCGTGGGCAGTCCGCTCGAGGTGTTCCGTCCCGGTGGCGAAGCGCGGGATGCGGAGACGGGACTGCGGCGCCTGCTGCCGGACGAGGTGCTCGCGAATCTCGTCGTCGTGTCGGCCGAGCCGGACACGGCGGTCGCGGTCGTCATGCACGCGAGCGAGGAGCTCTCGCGTGGCCAGGACTTCCGGGGTTCCTCGGCGCGCTGAGCGCGAACGCGCGGCCTCCGTTGCCGCGCCACGCGTCTCTGCCATCCTGCCGGTCGCTCCCGGTCCCGGGAGACGACCGTGCCGGATGGCGACGGAGTGCTCGACCCGCGGGAGTTCGCTGCGCCGGGTTCGCCGCTTGCGAGCGCATCCGAAGACGCGGGGCAGCGGACGCTCGTGCGCGCGTGGCTTGCCCTCCAGAGCTGGGGCGCCCTGCGTCCCGTGGCGTCGCGTGCAGCGCTGGTGGAGGCACGCGGGGATCCTGAGGCCGCCTTGCGCGGACTCGCGAAGCAACCGCCTGCGGCGTTGCTCGATGACGCGCGTTTTGCGGCCGCCGTCCGGAAGCTCGCCGCATCTGGCACCTGCCTGGTGCCCTTCGGTGCGCGTGCCTACCCCGAGTCGCTCGCGGCGCTCGAGGATGCCCCGCTGCTGCTCGCGGTGCGCGGGGACCCGGCGCGGCTCGGCGGCGTGCACGTCGGCATCGTCGGCTCGCGCCGGCCGACTCCCTACGGTGTGGGTGTGGCGCGCCGACTGGCGCGAGAGCTGGCGGGACTCGGCTTCGGCATCGTGTCCGGTCTGGCGCTCGGGATCGACGCGGCTGCCCACCGCGGCGCGCTCGAGGCTGGCGGCGTGACGATCGGAGTGCTCGGCTGCGGGCCGGATCTCGTCTATCCGCGCGAGCATCAGGCGCTCGCGGCGGAGATGCTGGTGGCGGGGGCGGTGTTGAGCGAATTGCCCCCGGGCGCGCGTCCGCTGAAGTACCACTTCCCTCTGCGCAACCGGTTGATCAGCGGGCTCTCGCGCGCTGTCATCGTCGTGGAGGCCAAGGCGCGCAGCGGCTCGCTGATCACGGCCGAGCACGCGGGCGAGCAGGGTCGCGAGGTGCTGGCCGTCCCCGGACCCGTCGACGTGTCGACCAGCGAAGGGCCGAACCTGCTGCTGCGCCACGGCGCCGCGCCGGCTCTCGATGCGAGCGACGTGCTGCGCGCGCTCGGCCGGACCGACGAGGCGGAGGCCTGGCTGCGGCGCCGGACGCGCGGCGCGGAGACGCTCGTCGCGCTGCCTCCGGACGCACGCGCGGTCGTGAGTGCGCTGCGCCGTGCCCCGGTCACCCGCGACGAGCTGGCCGCGCGGCTGGGGCTCACGGCGGCGCAGCTCTCCGCACCGCTGCTGGCGCTCGAACTCGAGGGATTGGTCGCCGAGGATCGCGCCGGCCGGCTGCGGATCGTTCCGCGCTGAGAGCTGCGGCCGCTTGCTCCACGGCCCCCCCCTTTTCTCGGCGATTCTCGGCCGCTCGCTGAGCGCTACTCTGCGCCGTCGATGGGGACGACGTCCAGGGACAGCTCTACACCGCTGCTGGTCGTGGTGGGCGCGGGTCTGGCCGGCTGCGAGGCTGCCTGGCACGCGGCGCAGCGCGGCATCTCCGTGCGGCTCTACGAGATGCGGCCGGCGCACTCGTCCCCGGCGCATGCGACGGCGGATTGCGCGGAGCTGGTCTGCAGCAACTCGCTGCGCTCGGCACAGCTCGGCAATGCGGTCGGGTTGCTGAAGGAGGAGATGCGCCGGCTCGGTTCGCTGATCCTGCGCGCGGCCGATGCCACCGCGGTCCCTGCGGGCAGTGCATTGGCGGTGGATCGCACGGCGTTCGCGCGGCACGTCGACGACGCGATCGAGTCGCATCCCCGGATCGAGCTGCGCCGCGAACGCGTCGCGAAACTTCCCGACGACGAGCACGTGATCCTGGCGACCGGTCCGCTCACGGACCCCGAGCTGGCGGCGCAGCTGCAGGCGCTGTGCGGCGAGCAGTCGCTGTACTTCTATGACGCCATCGCGCCGATCGTCTACGCGGATTCGATCGAGCTCGCGCCGACCTTCCGCGCGTCTCGCTGGCAGGATGGGGAAGGGGACTACCTGAACCTGCCGCTCGACCGCGCTGGCTACGAGGCCTTCGTTGCGGCGCTGCTCGCGGCAGACACCGTGCCGCTCCACGATTTCGAGCAGGCGCTGTACTTCGAAGGCTGCCTGCCGATCGAGGAGATGGCCCGGCGGGGTCGCGAGACGCTGGCGCACGGACCGATGAAGCCGGTCGGGCTCATCGATCCGCACACCGGCCAGCGCCCGTGGGCCGTCGTGCAGCTCCGCCAGGAGGATGCCGCCGGTGCGCTCTACAACCTGGTGGGCTTCCAGACCAAGATGCGCGTGCGCGAGCAGCAGCGGGTGTTTCGGATGCTGCCGGGGCTCGGAAGGGCCGTGTTCGCTCGCTATGGCTCGGTGCATCGCAACACGTATCTGAATGCTCCCCGGCAACTCGGGGCGACGCTCGAGCTGCGCGAGCGGCCGGCGGTGCGCGTGGCGGGTCAGATGGCGGGCGTCGAGGGCTACGTCGAGTCCGCGGCGCTCGGCGGGCTGGCGGGGCTCTTCGCCGCGGCGACCGTTCGGGGCGAGGCGCCGCGGCTGCCGCCCGCGACGACGGCGCACGGCGCGCTGCTGCGTCACCTGCGTGACGCCGATCCGCGTCACTTCCAGCCGATGAACGTCAACTGGGGCCTGTTCCCCGCCATCGAGCCGGTAGTCGTCGCGCCCGAGCCGGGCGCACGACCGCGGCGCGAGAAGCGACCGGAACGCAACGCGCGTCTCGCGCAGCGCGCGCTCTCGGATCTCGAGCCGTGGCTCGAGGCCGTGGCGGCGCGGCCGGCATGAACTTTCCCGAAGCGCTCGAGGGATTCGCGCGGCACCTGGCGGCCGAGCGCAACTGCTCGCCCCACACGCGCCGCGCCTACGCATCGGATCTGGCCCAGCTGGTGCAGCATCTCGGCCCCGGCGCTCGCCCGGAAGCGGTGCAGACGGATGATCTGCGCGCGTTCCTCGCCGCCGGCCATCGCCGACTCCAGCCGGCGTCGATCGCGCGCAAGCTCGCCGCCGTTCGCGCGTTCTACCGTTGGCTCGCCCGCGAGCAGCCGCTCGCGCGCGATCCGAGCGCGGGCCTGTCGCCTCCGAAGCTCCCGCGACGCCTCCCGCGACCGCTTTCGGTAGATGATTGCGAGGCGCTCATGGAGAGCGCCGGCAGCGCCGAGCCCCCGGGCGTTGCCTTGTTGCGCGATCGCGCGCTCGTCGAGCTTCTCTACGGCGCGGGGCTACGTGTGGGCGAAGCGGTGGCGCTCGACGTGCGTGACGTCGACGTGCTCGCGCGCGAGGTGCGCGTCCTCGGCAAGGGCAGCAAGGAACGGAGTGTGCCGCTGCCGCAGGCGGCGCAGGAAGCGCTCGGCGCCTGGCTCGCGATCCGCCGTCGGGCCGGCTACCAGGCGGAGCCGCTCTTCGTGTCGTTCCGGCCCGGTGCGAAGGGACGACGCCTCGGCGAGCGCTCGGTGCGACGCCTGCTCGCCGAGCGCGCGCGCGGCGCCGGCGTCGTCGACCACGTCCATCCGCATCGCCTCCGACACAGCTACGCGACACATCTGCTCGACACGGGCGCGGATCTACGCTCGATCCAGGAGTTGCTCGGTCACGCGAGCCTCACGACGACGCAGCGCTACCTCGCGGTGTCGGCCGCGCGGCTCTTCGAGGTCTACGACAAAGCCCATCCCCGTGCGCGGCGCGGTCCCCGGTTGCGCGAAGGGCAGGGCGTGGAGGGCCGCCGCGGTGGTTGAGAGGGTTCGTTCTACCACCGTGCTCGGCGTCTTGCGGGACGGCCGTCTCGCGATCGCAGCCGACGGGCAGGTCACGATCGGTCAGGCGGCCGTGAAACACGGCGCGCTGAAGGTCCGCAGCGTCGCGAAAGGTCGCGCGCTCGTGGGTTTTGCCGGCGGGGCAGCCGATGCACTGGCACTGCTCGAGCGGCTCGAGGCCAAGCTCGAGGCCCATCCCGGCAACGTCCGGCGCGCGGCCGTGGAGCTGGCCCGCGAGTGGCGTTCGGACCGCGTGCTGCGGCGCCTCGAAGCGATGCTGCTGGTCGGCGACCCCGAGGCGCTGCTCGTCGTCTCCGGCAACGGCGACGTGCTCGAGCCCGACGATGGCGTGGTGGCGATCGGCTCGGGCGGCTCGTTCGCGCTGGCCGCCGCCCGGGCGCTGCTGCGCCATACGACGCTGCCCGCCCCCGAACTGGCCTCCGAGGCGCTGCGCATCGCCGCCGAGATCTGTATCTACACCAACGACCGCATCGAGGTGATGACGCTACCCGATCCGGCGGGGGGACCGCGGTGATCGCGAGTCATCAGACGGGGACGTTCCTTGCGAGATTTCGTTGTCCCCAGCAACCAAGTTGCGGAATCGACTTCCCTTGCTGGGGACAACGAAATCTCGCAAGGAACGTCCCCGATCCGATCCCCGTCCCCGATCCCCCGACGTTCCCGTGCCGAGGGCAGAGCGGTGACTGACGTACACTCCTTTACGCCGCGGGAGATCGTTTCGGAGCTGGATCGCTACGTGGTCGGGCAGCGGGATGCGAAGCGGGCGGTGGCGATCGCGCTGCGCAATCGCTGGCGGCGCCAGCAGGTGAACCCCGAGCTCCGAGACGAGATCGCTCCCAAGAACATCATCATGATCGGGCCGACGGGAGTCGGGAAGACCGAGATCGCGCGGCGCCTCGCGAAGCTCGCGCAGGCGCCGTTCCTGAAGATCGAGGCGTCGAAGTTCACCGAGGTCGGCTACGTCGGCCGCGACGTCGAGTCGATCGTGCGCGATCTGACCGAGCTGGCGATCAAGATGGTGACGGAAGAAGAGAAGCGCGGCGTGCAGGCCAAGGCCGAGGCCCGCGCCGAGGAGCGCGTGCTCGACGCGCTGCTGCCGCCGCCCGCGCCGATGGCGCCGGTTCCCGGCGGCGCGCCGTCGCTGCCGGCCGGTGGCGGCAGCGAGCGCGCGGTGCCCGGCGCCGAGACGCGGGAGAAGCTGCGCCGGATGCTCCGCGACGGTCTGCTCGACGAGCGGGAGATCGACGTCGAGGTCGCCGACTCCGGATCGGTTCCCTCGATGTCGATCTTCACGCCCCAGGGCGTCGAGGAGATGGGCGTCCAGTTCAAGGACCTGCTCGGCAACCTGTTCCCGAATCGCACGCGTCGGCGTCGCATGAAGATTCCCGCTGCGCGCGACGCTTTCATCGCCGAGGAGGCGGCGCGCCTCGTGGACATGGACAAGGTCCGCGAGAGCGCGATCGAGCGCGTCGAGCAGAACGGCATGGTGTTCCTCGACGAGATCGACAAGATCGCCGTCTCCGGGGGCGGCAAGCAGGGTCCCGACGTCTCGCGGGAGGGCGTGCAGCGCGATCTGCTGCCGATCGTCGAGGGCTCGACGGTCCAGACCAAGCACGGCGCCGTGCGGACCGACCACATCCTGTTCGTCGCCGCTGGCGCCTTCCACGTGGCCAAGCCGTCGGACCTGATCCCGGAGCTGCAGGGGCGCTTCCCGATCCGCGTCGAGCTATCGAGCCTGTCCGAAGCCGACTTCGTGCGGATCCTCACCGAGCCGGACAACGCGCTGGTGCGCCAGTACGTTGCGCTGCTGGCCACCGAAGGCGTCGCGCTCGAGTTCCGCGACGAGGGCGTGCGCGCGATCGCGGAGATTGCCGCCACCGTGAATGCCCGCACCGAGGACATCGGCGCCCGCCGGCTGCACACCGTACTGGAGCGACTGCTCGACGAGGTGTCGTTCGATGCGCCGGACCTGGGTGGCAAAACGATCGTGATCGATGAACACTTCGTCCGCGAACGCCTCGGCACCCTGGCCGGCGACGAGGACTTGTCGCGCTACATCCTTTGACGCGATCGCGTGATGCGACCGCTGGCGCGCGCGTGAGAACGGAGATCCGACGATGACGACCGGGGCCCGCGTGCTGGTGGTGGACGACGAGCGCTTCTTCCGCGAGGCGATCCGCGAGCTGCTCGAAGGGGAAGGCCTGACCGTCGTCGCCGCGGCGAACGCGGCAGAGGCGCTCGAGGCGGCGACCGATCCGGATCTCGGCGTCGTGGTGCTGGACATCCAGCTGCCGGACCAGAGCGGCCTCGACGTCCTGCGCACGCTGCGCGAGCGCCGCCCCGAGCTGCGGGTCGTGATGCTCTCCGCACACACGGATCAGGAGTACGTGCTGGAGGCGCTGCGCCTCGGCGCCTGTGACTATCTCGCCAAGCCGCTGCACGAGGAAGAACTCCGGCTCTCGGTCCGGCGCGCGCTCGAGGCCTACGAGCTGGCGCGCCGCTTCGGTGCCCTGCGCGGGCGCTTCGGCGCGCTGGCCGTCGAGGTGGAACGGCTGATGAGCGCGCCAGCGGAGGACCGCGGCGCGCTGGCGGCGCAGCTCGCCGAAGCCGCGTCGCGACTGCTCGATGCCGGCAAGACCAGCGTGCTGCTGCGCGAGCCGGCCGGCGATCAGCTGCGCGTTGCCGCGGCGATCGGGCGCAAGGATCCCGGCGGGCTCGACTCGGTGCCGGTCGGCGGCGGCGTCGCGGGCCGCGCGGTCGCGCAGGGGACCGCGATCGTCGTCGAGGACGCCGCGAGCGATCCGCGCTTCGGTGCCTCCGATCCAGCGCGCTACGACTCGGGCGCGTTCGTCGTGATGCCGCTCGGCCGGGGCGCCGAGGCGTTCGGCGCGCTGTGTGCGACCGACCGCCGCGACGGTGCGGGCTTCGCGGAGGAAGACGTCGCGCTGCTGCGGCTGCTCGCGCTCGCGCTCGCGCCGGCTCTCGATCCCACCGAGCCGCTGCTCGAGCACGACGGGATCCCCGAAACGCTCGCCGAACTCACGGGCGGTGAGCCTGCACGCCGGGTCTCCGCGTCGGCCGATGCCGACCTCGCGCGCGCCGTGTGCGAGGCGATGACGGCCGAGGTCGAGCCCGAGCGGATGCTGCGCGCCGCGCTCGGCGCCGTCGCGACGCAGCTCGACGCCTCCCCCGTATCGGTGTACCTGCTCGATGCCGCTACCGGGAAGCTGCGCCGCGAGGCGCAGGTCCCCGCCGAGGGCGCCGGCGATCGCGAGCAGCTGCCGTCCGACGCGGGGTTGATCGCGATCGCCTTCTCGGACGGTCGGGCGATCGAGAGCGACGGGCCGGGTCGCGACCCGCGCTGCGACGCCAGCGTCGACAGCGCGGCGGAAGGCGTCGCCCGACCGCACTGGGTGCTGCCGCTCCGCTTCCGCGGGCGCACGCTCGGCGTGTGCCGGATCTTTCCGCGCGCTGGCACGGCGGCGCTCGACGAGGACAGCGCCGAACTGCTCGCGGCGGCCCTGTCCGCGGCACTCCGCAACGTGCTCCTCTACCGTTCCCTCGTCGAGTCCATCGAGGAAGTGGCGCAAGTACGGCGCGAAACGCAACAGCGGGGCGGCTGAGCGCGATGCAGGCGGCGATCGACAAAGCCCGGGTCCTCATCGAGGCGTTGCCCTACATGCGGCGCTTCGTCGGCAGGACCGTCGTCATCAAGTACGGCGGCGCCGCCATGCAGGACGCCGCGCTGCGCGCGTCGTTCGCCGTGGACGTCGTGCTGCTCAAGCAGATCGGCGTGCGACCGGTGATCGTGCACGGCGGCGGGCCGCAGATCGGCGCGCTGCTCGCGCGCCTCGGCCGCGAGTCGACGTTCGTCGACGGCCTGCGCGTCACCGACGACGAGACGATGGAAGTCGTCGAGATGGTGCTCGGCGGCACGGTGAACCGCGAGATCGTCGAGCTCGTGCAGCGCGGGGGCGGGCAGGCCGTGGGCCTCACCGGCAGCGACGGCGGGCTGCTGCGGGTGAAACGCCGGCTGCGGGACGGGCAGGACATGGGACGCGTCGGCGAGGTCGTCGGGGTCGATCCGGGCGTGATCGAAGCGGTGACCGAGAAGGGCTTCGTGCCGGTGATCGCGCCGATCGGCGTCGGTGAGGACGGCCTCACGTTCAACGTCAACGCCGACGAGGCAGCCGGCGCGATCGCCCAGGCCCTGCGTGCCGAGAAGCTGATCCTGCTGACGGACGTCGCCGGCGTGCTCGACGCCGATGGCAAGTTGATCGCCCAGCTCAGTCGCGAGCAGGCGCACGAGCAGATCGCGAGCGGGGCGATCCGCGGCGGTATGATCCCGAAAGTCGAGTGCTGCCTGGCGGCGGTGCAGGGGGGCGTCGGCCGCGCGCACGTCGTCGACGGACGCGTGCAACATGCGGTGCTGCTCGAGATCTTCACGGACCGCGGCGTCGGCACGCTGCTGACACGATGAGCGCGCCGAAGGACTTCGTGTCGCTCGCCGACTGGCCCGCCGAGGAGCTGCGCGCGATCCTCGCGCGCGCCCATGAGCTGAAGCGCCTGCACCGTCGCGGCGACCCGCCGCAGACGCTGCGCGGCCGCACGCTGGCGATGTACTTCGAGAAGCCGTCGCTGCGCACGCACGTGACCTTCGAAGCCGGCATGACCCAGCTCGGCGGGCACGCGATCCTGCTGCGCCCCGAGCAGGTGGGGATCGGCACCCGGGAGTCGCCGGAGGACGTGGCGCGCAACCTGTCGCGCTGGGTGCACGGGATCCTCGCGCGCACCTTCGACCACGCGCTGGTCGAAGCGCTGGCGAGCGCGGCGGACATCCCGGTGATCAACGGACTCACCGATCTGTTGCACCCGTGCCAGGCGATGGCGGATCTGCAGACCGTGACGGAACGCGCCGACCTCGCGAAGGCGGTGATCGCCTACGTCGGCGATGGCAACAACGTCGCGAACTCGTTGCTGAACGCGATCGCGGTGCTCGGCGGGGAGCTGCGGCTCGCAACGCCGGCGACGCATCAGCCGGCGCTCGCGGTGCGCCGGCGCGCCGAGGCGCTGGCTCGGCAGAGCGGCGCGAGGATCTCGTGGAGCCCGGATCCGGTCGAGGCGGTGCGCGGCGCGCACTTCGTCTACACGGACGTGTGGACGAGCATGGGGCAGGAGAACGAGGCCGAGCGGCGCCGCGCGCTGTTCGAGCCGTTCCAGCTCAACGCCCGGCTGCTGCGCCATGCGCCCGACGCCTTCGTCATGCACTGCCTGCCGGCCCACCGCGGCGAGGAGATCAGCGACGACGTGCTCGACGGGCCCCGCAGCATCGTCTTCGACCAGGCGGAGAACCGCCTGCACGCGCAGAAGGCGATCCTCGAGCGGCTGCTCGCCGCGCCGCGCTGACCGGCTGCTCGCCCCGGCCCGTCGCCGGCCCATCCCCCGTACCCGATTGGCCCCGCGGGGATTCGTTCCGCGCGCCGAGTACACGCTCCGGCAGCTCAGCTTCCTCCGTTCGGGGGCCGATGAGCAACGACGCGGGGCCCTTCCTTCCATTCGGGGTCGTCGCGTGCAGGACGGAGGCGATGGCTCTCGCACAGCAGCGCGACGCAGCGGCCGCGCGGATTCCGCGCATGTCCGCCGGTGTAGACCCGACGGCGTTGTCGCTGACACCCGCCGAAGGGTACCTGCTCTCGCGCATCGACGGCCGGACGTCGTGGCGGGACCTCCGCGAGATCGGCGGCGTCGGCCCGGAAGAGGTCGATCGGTGTCTCGAGCGCTGGCTCGCCGATGGCATCGTCGAAGTCGAGGGGGGCCAGCGTCCGCCGCGCGCGCTGGTGCAGTCGGCGACGTCCGCTCCGCCGTCCCGCTCGCCGGCCGCACCCGCGGTCGCGAGCGCGCCCGGGCCGAACGGATCCCCGTCGCTCGCCATCGATACCGCTCTCGATCTGCCCGTCGCGCTGCAGGAAAAGCTGATCGGGCTGACCGCGCGTCTCGCTGCGCCCTACCACGAAATCCTCGGCGTTCCCGCCGACGCCGACCGCAAGGCGCTGAAGCGCGCGTACTTCGCGCTGTCGAGGGAGTTCCACCCGGATCGCTACTTCCGCAAGCAGCTGGGTGCCTTCCAGCAGCCGCTCGAACGCGTGTTCCGGAAGATCGTCGAGGCCTACGAGCTGCTCTCGGATCCGACGGCACGCGCCGAGATCGAGCGCTCCCTGGCCGCGGCGACCCCCGCGTCCCCGTCGGCAGCGACGCCGGAAACTGCGGGGACCGAGGAGCGCCCGGAGGCGGCCCCGACGGCGCCGCGCGCGCCGCGACGACCGCACGTGTTCGCGTTCACCGAACGCGTGCGCAAGGATCGCAAGCTGCGCGCCAAGCGCCTCTTCGAGTCCGCCATGTCCGCGTTCGCTGCGGAGCGCTGGCTCGAAGCGGCCGCCGGCGTCCGGCTGGCGATCGCGTTCGATCCATGGAACGCCGTCTACAAAGAACAGTTCGCCGATGTGCAGCAAAAAGCCCACGCCGAGTCTGCCCGGAAGCTCGTGCGGGAAGCCGAGAACGCTCTCGACCTGCGCGACTACCCGACCGCTCTGCGCGCCTTCGAAGAGGCCATCCCGTACCGGCCGGGTGACGTCTCGCTGCTGCGTCGGGCAGCCCATCTGGCGGTGCAGACCGGCGGCGACCTGCACCAGGCCAAGGAGTGGGCCCTCGAGGCGGTCGAGCTCGAGCCGCGCGACGCCGACTGTCACCGACTCCTCGGTCAGGTCTATCAGGCGGCAGGTCTCGCGGCCAACGCCCGCCGCGAGCTGGAGTTGGCGCTACAGCTCGATCCCGAAAATGACGAAATCCGCGCAGAGCTGCGCGAAGTGTCCGGCGGATCCTCTCCGCTTCGCTGGCTCGGAGGGAAGCGATGAGTCGCGTGATCGGGATCGACCTGGGCACTACGAATTCGTGTGTCGCCGTCGTGGACAACGGCCAGCCGGTCGTGATCCCCAATACCGGTGGCTACAAGACGACGCCGTCGATGTTCGCGTTGGCGGACGACGGCAAGCGGTTGGTCGGCCACCTCGCCAAACGCCAGGCCATCACGAACGCGTGCAACACCGTCTACGCGTCGAAGCGTCTGATCGGGCGTCGCTTCGATTCGGCCGAAGTGCGGCGCGCCAGCGAGCTGTGCCCGTACTCGATCACGGAGGGCCCCAACGGCGACCCGCGCATCCTGCTCGGCGACAAGACCTTCACGTGCCCGGAGATCGCCGCGATCATCCTGCGCGAGATGAAGCGGGTGGCCCAGGAATACCTCGGCGAATCCGTCCGCGAGGCGGTGATCACGGTGCCGGCGCACTTCAACGACGCGCAGCGCCAGTCCACGAAGGACGCCGGCAAGATCGCCGGGCTCGAGGTGCTGCGCATCATCAACGAGCCCACGGCGGCCGCGCTGGCCTACGGCTTCGGCCGCAAGAACACCGAAGAGACGGTGCTCGTCTACGACCTCGGCGGCGGCACCTTCGACGTGTCGATTCTCGAAATGGGCGAGGGTGTGCTCGAGGTGCTGGCGACCGCCGGCGACACGTTCCTCGGCGGCGAGGACTTCGACCGCCTGTTGGTCAACTACCTGCTCGAGCAGTTCGAGGCCAGCGAGGGCATCGACCTGCGCGCCGAGCCGATGGCACTCCAGCGGCTGAAGGACGGCGCGGAAAAGGCCAAGTGCGACCTCTCCGGCGCGACCCAGACGGAGGTCAATCTCCCGTTCATCGCGACCGCCGCCGACGGACCGCGTCATCTCTCGGTGATCGTCACGCGGGAGGTCCTCGAGCGTCTGGCCGCGGAGATCGTCGATCGGACCATGGCGACGGTGGGGCTGTGTCTCGCCGATGCGGGGCTCTCGGCGGACCAGATCGACCAGGTGATCCTGGTCGGCGGGCAGTCGCGCATGCCGCTCGTGCAGGAGCGCGTCGCCGAGTTCTTCGGCAAGCGGCCGCACAAGGGCGTGAACCCGGACGAGGTCGTAGCGATCGGCGCGGCGATCCAGGCCGAGTCCCTGCTGGACGAGAACCAGAACATGCTGCTGCTCGACGTGACGCCGCTGTCGCTCGGCATCGGGACCTACGGCGGGCATTCGGCCAAGCTGATCGAGCGCAACACCACGCTCCCGGTGCGGCGCGCGCACGTCTTCACGACCACCCGGGACAACCAGACCGCCGTGAAGATCCGCGTGCTGCAGGGCGAGAGCGACCTCGCCGAGGAAAACGATCTGCTCGGCGAGTTCATCCTCTCCGGGATCCGGGAGGCGCGCAAAGGCGAGCCCGAGGTCGAGGTCTCGTTCGACATCGACACCAACGGCATCGTCTCGGTGTCCGCCCGGGACCTGTCGACGGGCCGGGAGCAGTCCATCACCGTCAACGCCACCGGCACGCTCTCGGACGACGAGATCCAGCGCATCATCGACGAGAACGACCTGTACGAGATCCAGGTCAAGGACTGACCGGGCGGCCTCGTACGAGCGCAGAGCGTCAAGAAAGGGGCCGGGTTGGATTCGTCAACTTTTCCGAAGGAAAAGTTGACGAATCCAACCCGGCCCCTTTCTTGACGCCGCTCAGTCGGTCGTGGCGAGCCAGCGGAGCAGGTAGGGGAGCGTCGTCCGGGTGAGGTCGGCGTCGGGGTCGAGCTGCGCACCGACGGCGAACAGGTACGAGAGCGTCTTCGCCCACAGCAGCAGCTCGGTCGGGAGCTGGAGGCCGGGGGTGCTCTCGAGCAGGCGCTTGGCTTCGTCTTTCAGCGCGAGCACCTGGGCGCCGCCCAGGCCGAGCGGTGCACCGTTCGTACGGATCCGCTCGAACATCTGCTCGATGGCCGCGCGGACGCCGTCCCGCGCACCCGGCGCGATCATGCCGACGCGCTCCATGCCGTCGAGGAACGCCTCGGTGTCCTGGCGCAGCAGCGCATGCACGCCGAGGCGCATCTCGCGGCGCAGCGTGGGGTCGAGCCGCTTCGAGAGCCCGAAATCGACGAACAGGATCCGCGGCCGCACGCAAGCCTCCGGCTCGTCGATGACGAACAGGTTGCCCGGATGCGGGTCGGCGTGGAAGAGGCCGTCGACGAAGACCTGTTTCGCATAGGCGCGGCCGAGCACGGCGACCACGTCGCGGAGCGGCACGCCGCGCCGCTCCAGCGCGGCGCGGTCGCTGATCGCGAGCACCGGTAGCCAGTCCACGGTGAGCACCCGTCGCGACGACAGGGCGGGATGGACCCGCGGCACGACGACCTGCGGATCCTCGGACAGGTTGGCCGCGATCTCGCCGGCGACGGTGGCTTCGCGCGCAAAGTCGAGCTCTTCGGCGAGGCTGGTAGCGAACTCGGCAAAGAAGCGGGCGCGATCGTTCGCGGCGGCGCCGCGCGCCAGCCAGCCGAGCAGCCGCCGGGTCCAGGCGAGGTCCGCGCGCAGCGAACGCGCGAGCCATGGGTACTGGACCTTCACGGCCACCGGCTGACCGCCGGGAAGGCGCGCGCGGTGCACCTGGGCCACCGAAGCGGCGCCGAGCGGGACCGGATCGAACTCCGCGAACCAGTGCGCCAGCGGCGCGCCCAGGTCCTCCTCGATCACCGCGCCGATCTCGGCGACGGCGAGCGGAGGGACGCGGTCTTGGAGTGTGGCGAACGCCTCCCGGATCCCCGGGTCGAGGACGTCGATCCGCAAGGACGCGAACTGCCCTGCCTTGGCGAACGGGCCCTTGAGGTCTCCGAGCACGCCGGCGATCCGCCGCGCCGCGGCGATCCGTCGCGCCGCGCGCCGGCGGATTCGGGCCTCGGAACCGGCCACGAGGTCGCCGCCAGCACCTGCGACGCCCGCCCAGGCCGAGGCGGTGGCGGCCGCGGCGAGTCGAACGCCCTGCGTCACGCCCCAGGCGCGGAGCGCGAATCGCGTGCCTGCGCGCCGGCGTCCAACCCGCTGGCCAGGCTGCGGGCCGGAGCGGAGAGGTGCAGGGGGGCTGGAGCGGGGCTGCGGAGCGACATCCATCGTTGACAACGCTGCTGTGCCTAGTCTACTGAGTCGAACTCGGTTTCCGGGTGACGGCGCACGGGGTGCCCGCGTCGCCTCAGGGACTTCCTGCTCGAGGGCTTCGTCGCCAGGGTCCCTGTCCTCGATCGGATCATCAAGTCGGCGCCCTGCCTGCGCCGCGCTGCCGGAGGTTTTGCCGCATGACGCTCGCGTCCCCCTCGTCTCGCCGCGTTTCGTGCACGGCGGCGATGCTCTCGTTGCTGGGAGCGGTCTCCCTCGGCTGCCACGACGTCCATTTCGACCCGAATCTGAAGGCGGGCGAGATCCAGATCTACGACGACCTGTTCACGGTGTCCGCGCCGACGCCGGACCACGTCGTCGCCGGAGGCTACTGGGGCGCCGTGTACGTCAGCAACGACGGCGGCAAGACGTGGCAGGCCGGCGAAACCGGCACGCGCAGCCTCCTCTACGGCATCTCGATGGCGGACGATCGGAAGGGCTGGGCCGTCGGACAGGGCGGCATCATCCTGCGGACGGAAGACGGCGGCCTGACCTGGGAGAAGCAGGAGAGCCCCAAGGAAGCCGACGGCTCGCATCTCTTCGCCGTCCACGCGATCGACGCCAACACCGCGTGGGCCGTCGGCGAGTGGGGCACGCGGATCTTCACCGATGACGGCGGCAAGTCCTGGCAGGACTTCTCGCTGACGATCACCGAAGAGCACCCGCAGTTCGTCTGGCTGTCGCCGCCCGAGCAGGAGCGCGTGCGCGCCGGCCAGAAAGTCTTCGAGGACGTCGGCCTCACCGACGTCTTCTGTCTGCCGCAGCCCAGCCAGTCGTGCTGGATCATCGGCGAGTTCGGCTACATCTTCCGCTCCGAGACCGGCGGCACCGGTTGGGAGCGGGCTTCGATCCAGCAGGACATCTCGATTCCGCCGATCGAGCTGCCGTTCAACGAGATCGAGATCACCGCCGAGCACGAGGCGCAGCTGACGCAGTTCGCCAAGGACATCCTCGAGCTGTCGCACTTGAACGTCGCCATCGACCCGATGGCGAGCCCCCGCGAGATCGCGGAGTTCGGCAGCGAGAGTGACCCGTTTCCGCTCTTCGACATCCTCGAGGCGCGCACCCAGTCCGTCTCCGCCGTGCTCGAAGAAGCCGGGATGCTGTCCGATCGCATCCGCAAGCGCGGATCACCGCCGTGGGACTTCGAGGACTTCATCGACGACGACCCGGAGTTCCTGCAGCGCTACCTCGCGAGCCGGACTCAGGAGCAGCCCGGCATCAACGTCACGATTTCGCAGAATCCGTACCTGTTCAGCGTGCGCTTCGGCAACGAGAACGAGGGCTACATCGCGGGTCTCGGCGGCGTCGTGTTGGTCACGAACGACGGCGGGCGCAACTGGGCCTACCGGGAGACCGGCCTCAAGCAGGCGATCTTCTCGGTGTTCCCGACGGCGGATCGCGTGATCGCCGTCGGCGAGAAGGGCTACATCCGCGTCTCGACCGACCTCGGCCAGACTTGGAAGCCGCCCGAGAATGGCTTCCCGAACGTCTTCACGTTCATGCGCGACATCTGGTTCGCGCCCGGTGGCCGGAGCGGGTACATCGTCGGCGAGCGCGGCAAGGTGTTGCACACGGCGGACGGCGGAGACACGTGGACATCCGTGCTGCCGCCGCCGGACCGCGAGGTCGGTGCGGGCTTCTGAGCCCGCCGTCGACGGTTCGTCAGCGGTCGCTCGCCTCGGAGGTGGTAGGCGCCGCTGCGCAGCTCCCTGCGACGGATCCTGCCGCTGACCGTTTGTGGCAGCGCGGAGACGAACTCGACCGCGTGCGGAGATTCGTACGTCGCCGAGCCCCGCTCGACGTGCTGCTCCGGAAGCTTCCACTCGCAAGCGTCCATCCGGCGTCGGCGGCGTTCTCGGGCTGCGGAGAAGTCGATCATGGCCACGATGCTGCCGGGAGCGTAAGCTGGAGTCCCCCGGGGCCTCAAGCGAGTCCGGGGGGGCGCCGATGCCGCCTTCAGGGCCGGCGCCTCGAAGGGTGGTCCCCTGCGCATTGCCGAGTGGCAACGCACGAGTCTCGTCGGGTTTTCGGGTCGTCTCATGCGAGGGTCGCCTCCAGGATCGCTGCGCGGCTTCCCCCGCGTGGCTCGGGAGGGATCGGTGTCGAGACCGCAGACGTCGAGAGCGACGGATCAGCCGAGCGAGCCCGGGCCGCCCCGCGCTCGTGTGTTGATCGTCGACGACTCGCGTTTCGATCGCGAGCTCGTCCTCGCGGCGGTCGGGGATGCCGCGGACACGAAAACCTGCGCCAGCGCCGAGGAGGCGCTCGCGGAGCTCGGCCAGCAGCCGGTCGACCTGGTGCTGACGGACCTCGTGCTGCCCGGTCTGTCCGGCGCCGACCTGCTCGCGCGGATCCGCGACGAGCATCCCCACACCGACGTGATCCTGATCACTGCCCATGCTTCGCTCGACAGCGCGGTCACGGCGCTTCGTCTCGGCGCCGTCGACTACCTGAGCAAGCCGATCCAGGCGGCCGAGCTCGCGCACGTCGTGCGCCGGACCCTCGAGCGCCGGTGGCTCGAGCAGCAGAACGTCCATCTGCGCCGGCTGCTCGCGACGGTCGAGCAGTGTCGGAGCCTGTCGACTTCGCTCGACCCGCCCGAGATCCATCTCGTAGCGCTCGACATCCTGCTCGCCCAGCTCGGCCGGACGCGCGGACTCAATGTCTTTCACCGCGTCGCCGAGATCGGCGGCGACGACGTGGCGTTCCGGGGCTTCGACGAACGCGAGATCGAGACCTGGCGGGCGCTGCTGGTCGGCGAGAAGGCGCCTGATCTGGAGGCGATCGCCAAGCCGGAGTTCCTGACCTCGGGACCCGTGCACGACGCATTCGCCGCCACGGGCGCCCGCGCGACCCGCGTACTCGTGGTGCCGGCACGCGGGCAGGGTGCGGAGGGGGGCGTTCTGGTCGTCCCCGAGGACGACCAGCCGTTCGGCCCGCGCGACCTCGAGATCGCCCGCCTCGTGTCCGCCCAGGCGCAGACCGCGCTGCAGAACGCCGAGCGCTACCACCAGGCCAAGGAACGGGCGTTCGTCGACGACGTCACCGGCGTCTACAACGCGCGCTACCTGTTCACCGCGCTCGACCACGAGATCCGGCGCGCGGAGCGCTACGGGTCGGAGCTCACGCTGCTCTTTCTCGACGTCGATCGCTTCAAGCTGGTGAACGACAACCACGGTCACCTCGTGGGCTCGCGCACGCTGCGCGGGCTCGCGGACGTGCTCGGCAGCTGCATCCGCCAGGTGGATACGCTGGCCCGCTACGGCGGCGACGAGTTCACGATCCTGCTGGTCGACACCGGTCTCGAGACCGGTCTCGCCGTCGCCGAACGCATCCGCGCGTCGGTCGCCGCCAGTCGCTTCGAGGCGCGCGGCCGCGACGGCTTGCAGATCTCGATGAGCATCGGCGTCGCGTCCTATCCGGCCCACGGCGCCACCGCCGAGACGCTGCTCGACATGGCCGACAAGGCCATGTACCGCGCGAAATCCCTCGGTCGCGACCACGTCTGCTCCGCGTCCGACCTGTGATTTCGCCGGCGCCTCCCCGTCAAGAAAGGGGCCGGGTTCGTTCGTCAACTTTTCCGGAGGAAAAGTTGACGAACGAACCCGGCCCCTTTCTT
>JBDIVR010000020.1:0-74709 GCA_039794265.1 Myxococcota bacterium | reverse complement strand
CGTCCGACCTCGTCGACTGTCCGCACGCGGATCTCTGTCCGGGTTGCCCGCTGATCACCCTCACGGCGCCGGCGCAGCTCGCGGCCAAGGCCGAGCGCGTGGCGAAGGCGCTCGCTCCATACCCGATCCTTGGCACACTCGCACCCGACCCGGTGCGCGCCGCGCCGACGCCCACGGACTACCGGACGCGCGCAAAGTTCGTCGTCGGTCCCGGCCCGCACGTGGGGCTGTATGCGCGCGGCACGCACGAGATCCTCGACCTGCCGGGGTGTCGCGTGCTGGCCCCGGTGATCGCGGAGGGGTTGGTCGCGTTGCGCCGCCTACTCGCCGATCCGCCGGACGAGGCACCGTCCGTCCTGCGCGCCGAAGGGGACGGACCCGGCCGGCTCCGGGCGCTCGACCTGCGCGAGGTCCGCGACGAGGCCGGCGCCGGCCTGCTGGTCACGCTGGTGATCCGGGTTCCGCCGGATCCCGACCTCGGCGAGGCGGCCGCCGCCGCGGAACGGCTGGCCGCCGGCCTCCCGTCGCTTCGCGGTGTCGCCGTGAGCTTTCACGACGGACGCTCGCCGCAGCTCCTGGGGACACCGCCGATGGCGATCCGCGGACCCCGCCTGCACCGCGACGAGACGCGGAGCGGTGCGCCGTGGTCCTTCGCGGCCGCCGGCGGCTTCGCGCAGGCCCACCGCGCGCAGGCCGCGGAACTCCAGGTCGTGGCGGAGGCCGCGCTCGCGCCGGCTCCGGGTCGACGCGTGCTCGACGTCTACGCCGGGAGCGGCGCGCTCGGTCTCGCGCTCGCCGCTGCCGGCGCCCACGTGACCGCGATCGAGGCCTTCGAGCCGACCGCCGAAGCGGCGCTCGCGGCCGCGAGCGAGCAGTCGATCGACGGCTTCGTCGTGCGTGCGGAGAGCGCAGAGGCCGCGCTCCCGAAGCTGCTCGATGCCGGCGAGCGCTTCGACGCGGCCGTCGCGAATCCGCCGCGTCGCGGTCTCGCGCCGCGCGTGCGCGACGCCCTCGCGCGGCTCTGCACCGACCGCCTCGTGTACGTCTCGTGCGAACCCGAGACGCTCGCGCGCGATCTCGCCGACCTCTCGTGGCGCGGCTGGCGCACCACACGCCTCGTGCCGTTCGACCTGATGCCGCTGACCGCCGAGGTCGAGTGCGCCGCGCTGCTCGAGCCCGCGGACCCACCCCTGCCGACGGTCCTGTTCGAAGACGACGACTGGCTCGCGGTGGACAAGCCCCCGCACCTGCCGACGGTCCCGCACCCAGAGCGGAGAGGATCTCTTCTCGAGCACGTGCGACGGCTTCCGGGAGGAGCCGCGGCGGTTCCCGTCCACCGCCTCGATGCGGACACGAGCGGCGTGTGCCTGTTCGCGCGTTCGGCCGCCGTCGCCGGCGCCGCGCAGCGCGCGCTCGCGGATCCGTCCGCCGCCAAACGATACCTAGCGCTCGTTCGCGGGATGGCGCGCGCGCACGGCCGCATCGCCCGGCCGATCGTCGAAGAGGGGAAGGAACGCAGCGCTGCGACCCGCTACCGCCGGCTCGCCGTAGCGTCGGGACACGCGCTGCTGTCGGTGGCACCGGAGACCGGGCGCACCCACCAGATCCGCCGGCACCTCGCCGGTATCGGCCAGCCCGTCCTCGGCGATGCGCGCTACGGGCACGCCGCGTCGAACCGCCACCTGTTCGAGCGCGCCGGACTCGACCGCCCGTTCCTGCACTGTGCCGAGATCGAGTTGCGCCATCCGCGCACCGGCACCGGCCTGCGCATCGCCGCTCCGCTCGCGGCGGATCTGGTCGCGGCATATGCGCGGCTCGGCGGGGATCCGGCGGCGCTCGGCGGCCTGTCCGTTCCGTAGCGGGGGCCGATGCCGGGCGGCTCCCGCTCCCTCTCACGTTCGTCACCGAATCGCCGCAATCTTCTACCGGGAACGTCGAACGAGCGGACGAACGCACCCGTACTCTCGTCGCTCCGATGTTCCCCTCGCCCCTCGCCGCGCTCGTGCGCCTGCTCGTGCTCGCGTGCGCGCTGCTCGCGGCGGAGGCGTCCGCGCAGGGGACCGGCACCGTCGTCGGGCGCGTGTTCGACGCCGACTCGGGGGACCCGATCGCTACCGCCACGGTCGTCCTCGAGCTCGAGGACGCCGACGCGGCCGGCGAAAGCGAACAGCAAGTCGGTACGACCGACGCCGAAGGGGCCTTCCGCTTCGCCGCGCTGCCGGCTGGAAGCTACCGGCTCAGCTTCGCGAAGTCCGGCTACCGCGGCTCGCGACTCGAAGGCATCGCCGTCCAAGCGGGCCAGACGACGCGCGCAGACTTCCCGTTGCCGCGTCTCGCAGCCGGCACCGCCGAGCAGATCCTCGAGCTCGACGCGTTCGTCATCGAGGCCTCCACGGTCGAGGACGGAGCCGACCTGCTCGAGCTGCGCCTCGACGCGGACCAGTTCCTGAACACGCTGAGCGCGGAGGAGTTCTCGAAGTTCGCAGCCGGAGACGTGGCCGACGCGCTGCGCCGCGTCGCCGGGGTCAACGTGGTGGGCGGGCAGTTCGCCGTCATCCGTGGCCTCGAGGACCGCTACAACAGCACGCTCTACAACGGAGCGCCGGTGCCGAGCCCGGACCCGGACCGCCAGTCCGTCCAGCTCGACCTGTTCCCGTCGGACATCGTCAGCAACCTCGTGGTCTCGAAGACCTTCGTGCCGGAGCTGCCCAGCAACACCTCCGGCGGCGGCATCGACGTCATCACGCACGACTATCCGGAGCAGTTCGAGATCAAGATCAGCGGGGGCGGCGGTTTCGAGACGAAGGCGATCGATCGCTTCCTGCGCTTGAACGACGGCTCGCCGGTGGGGGAGGAGACGGACTGGCAGGACGTCATCGAGAGCGACTTCGGCGGCTCGTTCGGGGGCCGCAAAGAGTTCTTCGGGCGGGAGCTCCGCTTCAAAGGGCTGTTCAATCAGGAGATCGACTTTCGCACGGCGGAGGGATTCCAGGAGAGCCGGGAGCCGCGCCTCGCGCAGATCCGTCGGGGCGACGTCGTTCGTTCCGGCGATCTGGCGCTCGGAGAGCTGAGCCTGTCGTCGGGCCGTTTCGAGCTGACCGAGAGCGAGCGCGCCGAGCAGCGCACCGGCTATGCCGGGCTGGGCTTCGACATCGACGAGTCCGGCGACCACAGGATCGATGGATCGATCTTCTACACCCAGAAGGACGAGGAGATCGTCCAGCTCAAGGAGCATGGCTTCTTTCCGGGTTTCGACTACGAAGAGCTCGGGAGGCTCGCTGCGGACGGTCAGGCGATCCAGCGCACCAATTTCGAGGGTTCCGCCACGCCGACGGCGTGGATCTCGGGCGTACGGGAGGAAGCGGAAACCCCCGCTCCGAGCCGCGGTCCCGCGTGGTTCTCGAGCTTCTTCGAGAGCGAGACGTTCCAGCGCGAGAGGGATCTGATCGTCTATCAGGTCAACGGCGACCATCGCGTCGAACCGCTCGATGGGTTGCACCTCAGCTGGGCCGCGAATCACGCGAAGACGACCCAGGAGGAACTCTCGCGCGGGGCGCGGATCTGGTTCGAACCCGACGACCTGACCCAGATCCCGACGCAGTTTCCGGCGACCCCGGAGAGCCTCGGGCCGGGATCCTTCTTCGCGGGCAGCCCGGGCATCTTCTTCAGCCAGAACGAGATCGAAGAGACACAGGATTTCGTCCGCATCGATGCGGACTACGAACGCAGTCTCGGCGAGCGCGTGACGGTCCGACTGAACGGCGGATTCTGGTACGAGAGCGCGGATCGAGACGTCACGTCGAGCTTCCTGGAGAGCCCGACGGTCCGCGGGAACTCCCAGTTCGCGATCGAAGGGGCGACCATCGAAGATCTCGGAGAGGTCATCTTCGACACTCTCCAGCGAAACGAGAATGGCGACCTGATCGGCACCCGGGACACCGGCAACGAATCCTCGCGCGAAATCACCGCGTGGAACGTCGGCTCCAAGGCGACGTTCTTCGAGGACTTCGACGTGACGGGGGGGGTCCGTGTCGAGAAGATCTTCATCGAATCGCTGAACGATCCGTTCACCGGAGAGCAGCAGTTCGGCGCCCCCTCGATCTTCCCGACCGCCTTTCTCTTCTTCGATCGGCTCGACAATCCTGCACGCGGAGAGGTCACGTTTCCCACTCGGCCCGGTACGACCTTCAACGACGAACTCCTCGGCATCGACGTTCCGATCGATCCGGTGACCGGGCTCGTCGACCTCATCGATCGCGCGGCGATCGACGCGCTGGTGAACGGCGAGATCGACGAAACCAAGACCCTTCCTTCGCTGGGCCTCACGTATCGGCCGCTACAGGGGCTCAACGTTCGTGGCGCATGGTCGCGAACCGTCGCACGGCCCTCGTTCCGCGAGATGGGCTACTACGTCTCCGTGGATCCCGGCAGCGACGATCTCGTCATCGGCAACCCGCAACTCCAGCTGTCGGACGTGCAGAGCTGGGACGCCCGCGTGGAATACACGTGGGGCGCCTTCGGCGACCTCGCCGCCGTCAGCGTCTTCTACAAGACGATCGACGATCCGATCGAGAGCATCGTCGTCCGCAACCCGGCGAACTTCGAGGCCTCCTCGAACGCGTTGTTCCGGACCTTCTTCAACAACCCGAACGAGGGGACGCTGAAGGGCATCGAGGTCGAGGCGCGGAAGAATCTCGGATTTCTGCCGAAGCTCGAGTTCGCGCAGTACTTCTCGTTGGGCGGAAACTTCACGTACATCGACGCCGAGGTGGATCGCACCGAGGCGGAGCTGGCTCGGTCGCAGGCGTTCTTCGGCGTGGCCGACGGCGACCGCGAGCGCTTCGGAGATCTCTCCGACAGCCGCCGTCTGTTCGGTCAGCCCGAATGGATCGCCAACGTGGATCTGAGCTTCGACCAGCCCGATTGGGGCACCAAGGTCACGCTGGCTTTCTTCGCGATCAGCGACGTCCTCGACGCCGCCGGCTCCGCCAGCATCGGTCCCGATGGCAGCGTCTTCGCCTTCACGCTGGACCGCTATGTCGATTCGTTCCACCAGCTCGATCTCGTCGCGAGCCAGACCCTGCGTCCTGCCTGGCTGCCGGGGGAGCTGACGCTCAAGGCCAGCGCCAAGAACCTGACCAACAGCGCCCGCGGGATCATCTTCGACCCGGATCAGACCCGCGACGAGATCGCGGAGCGCTCGTTCAAGATCGGTCGCGACTACTCCTTCTCGCTCTCCTACACGTTCTCGTTCTGACGAGCGCCCCGCTCGGAGGAGTTGGCGTCAAGGAACGGTGAACTTCGCGAAGGTTCGGCGAAGGGCGACCACTTTCGGGCGCCTCCTCCGACCTCCTCCCCGAGACCACGAGAAGCTCGGATCCCATCCGGGGATTCGTTCCGATCGTGGCACTCGCGAATGTCGGAACCGTGGAGGCGGGCTCGGCATTTGACGCGGAACCGGGTCGCGAAGAAGATTTCCGTCGTAGAAGAACGTCACGGATGCGTAGCTCCGTGGTCACTTCTCCCGGAGATACTCCGCATCGCCGCTCCCGAGAGAATCGGGCGGCGGAACTCCCAGAAACCAAGAAAAGAGGAAGACGAACTCGAAATGCGAAGAACAACTCTCGTCACGACGCTGGCCATGGCGCTCGTCGGCGTTGCCGGTAGCGCCGGCGCGCAGACGGTCGTCAGTGCCGACGTCACGTCCAATACGACCTGGAGCGGCGAGGTGGTGCTCGAGCAGCCGATCTTCGTGAAGAACGGCGCCACGCTCACCATCCTGGCCGGCACCATCGTCCGCGGTCAGCCGCGGACGGCGCCGGTCGCAGCGGGTGTCGTCGCCGGCTCCCCGGGTGCGCTGATCGTGACCCAGACGGGCCGGATCGTCGCCAACGGGACGGCGGCGGCCCCGATCATCATGACCACTGCAGCCGTCGACAACAACCAGGACGGAGTCGCCGACTTCGCGCCGAACGGCTTCGAGAAGCCCTGGGTGCCCGGCGATCTGTTCCTCGACGGCACGCCGGCCATGGCGCCGCTGGCCCCGCTCCAGACGGACGGGACCGACACCACCGGCCTCTGGGGCGGCCTGGTCGTCCTCGGCAACGCGCCGACCAACAATGCCAACAAGTCGGGCGTCGGCTTCGGCAAGACGCTGGTCGAGGGCCTCACGGTTCCCGGCTTTCCGGCTGCAGACGCCACCTACGGTGGCATCCTGCCGCACGACAACTCGGGCATCCTCAACTACGTGTCGGTGCGGCACGCCGGGGACGAGATCGGCAACAGCAACGAGCTGAACGGGATCACGCTCGGCGGCGTCGGCGACGGCACCCTGCTTCAGAACCTCGAGGTCTACGTCAACTTCGACGACGGCATCGAGTGGTTCGGCGGGACCGTCAACGGCAAGAACCTGGCGGTCTTCTTCGTCGGCGACGACGCGATCGACGTCGACGAGGGCTACACCGGAGTGAACCAGTTCGTGTTCACGATCCAGCCGTTCTTCGTCGAGAGCAACGGCGGCGTGTTCGGATCCGTCTCGGGCGACAAGATCGGCGAGATGGATGGGGACAACTTCCGGCCCGACAACCAGGCGCTGAACGACAACGTGAGCACCCGGACCGACGTGACGGAGACCGTGTTCGATCCGACTCCGTGGCCGCTCTCGAACGCGACCTTCTACAACTGGACCGGCATCGGGATCGCCCCGGTGGCGAGCCCGGACTTCACGCCCGCCTTCACCCCGACCGGGACCAAGCGCGGAATCCAGTTCCGCAATGGCTTCGCGGGCGGGGTCTGGAACTCGATCATCGTGAACACCGGCGCGCAGCCGGGGATCACGGTGGACGGCAGCCTCACGTCGGGCGCGCCGGGCTTCAACGCGATCGAGAACGCGCAGAACGGTCTGCTCTCGCTGGTCTGCTCGACGCTGGCCGGTGGCGCGACGCCGGGGGCGAACGAGAACCTGGCGATCGCCAATGGCAATGCGCTGAACCTGGCGCTCGGCGGGAACGCGCTGGGAGCGAACGTCATCAACAGCGCGTCCTTTCCGGGCCTGCTGAACGCGGACACCACGTTCGACCCGACTGGAAACGCTGCTGGGAAGCTCGTCTCGAGTCTCAAGTCGAGCCCGATCAACCCGCGGCCGGCTGCGGGTCTGACCGGCGTTGCCGGCTGTACCCCGCCGCGGGGTCCGGGTCTGGACGCGACGGCAGTCTTCCGCGGAGCCTTCCCCGGATCCACTGCTCAACCGCTCTGGACGACCGGCTGGACGACGATGAGCCGTGCGGGGTTGCTCGCGAACTGAGTCGCCCCCAACCGAGACTCCGGTCCGCCCGTTCACCGGCGGGCGGACCGGAGTCCTCTTCCGACGAACCGAACCATTCGAAACCACAGGAGGCCCGAAGGCCATGAAGAAGCAGATGCTCGCAGTTGCCGCCATGTTCGGCGCGATCATGTTCAGCACGAACGCTCATGCCGTGATGGTGGCCGGCTGGGACTTCTCCCAATACCTTGGACCCAACCTTCTCTCGATCGACGGCGCCGAATTCACCGACACGCTCGACGCCAACTACTCCAACCTGTTGACGACAGGCTTCGACACAGGCATCGGCGCGGCCGAATTCGGAAGGATGTACATCAATGGCCAGTTCGGCTCGACCGCAGTTCCGATCGGGACGGGGCTCGAGCAGGTGGTTCCGCTCAATCCTTCCCTCGTCTCGAACTTGACGGCTCCCGTGCAGGGATTCGGGGACAACCAGTTCGACTCGTTCGAGGTTTCGATCAACCAGGGCCAGTTCCTCGCGAACTCCCTCGCGATGATCGCAGGGGATGCGGTGAACATCGTTTTCGAAGTCGACCTCCGCTCCACGCTTCCCGGAACGGACTGGAACGTCAGCTTCGGGGCTAGAACTGTCGGAGCCAGTGCTGGCAGGGGGTTCGACGTCGAGTTCTCGACCGACGGTATCAGCTACGCGCCGGTGGGAACCGCGAACGTGACCCCAGTGGATACGTTGTTCGAGTTCGACTTCGGCGATGGCCTCGTCAGCGACCGTCTGTTCGTTCGCTTCGCCATCGACGCGCCGAACCAGCTCCAGGTGGACTCTGCTCTCTTCGACAACGTCGCGATCAAGGCGACGCTGATTCCGGAGCCGGGCACCGCGCTCCTGTTGCTTGCGGGCCTTGCCGGTCTGACGGTACACGGGCGCCGCGTCGCCTAACGGGCAGTCTTCAAGAGAACGACACAGAACCGCCACCGGAAACGGTGGCGGTTCCTTTTCCGGGCGCGACTCTCCCCATGGAGGAGGAACACCGCCATGCGCATCAAGATCGGATCCTTTCGGATGACAGTCCGGAACGTGGCCCTCGCTGCGATGGCTTCTGTCTTGCTCCCGCAGCAAGCATTCGGCCAGGCTTTGGAATTCTCGCCGAACGAGCTGGTGGCCGGCTGGGACTTCTCACAATACCTCGGTCCCAACCTTCTCTCGATCGACGGCGCTGAATTCACCGATACGCTCGACGCCAACTACTCCAACCTGTTGACGACAGGCTTCACCACCGGCATCGGCGCGGGCGCATTCGGAAGGATGTATATCAATGGCCAGTTCGGCTCGACCGCAGTTCCGATCGGGACGGGTTCGGAGCAGATCGTTCCCATCAATCCCTCCCTCGCCTCGAACCTGGAGGCGCCCCTTCGGAAGTTCGGGGACAACCAATTCGACTCGTTCGAGGTTGCGATCAACCAGGGCCAGTTCCTAGCGAACTCCCTGGCGATGATCGTCGGTGAGACCGTCGACGTGACCTTCCGAGCCGACCATGGCAATCCGCCTCCGGCTGGGAGCAACTGGATTCTCAGCTTCGGCGGCAGGACCACGAAAGGCACGTCGCTCGTCGGCATCGACTTCTCGGACGATGGCTCTGGCTTCCAGGCCGCTGGGGCTTCGGAGCTGACGGAGTCGGATACGCCATTCTCTGTCGACCTCGGACCGGCGACAGGCCAGACGGTTTTCGTTCGGTTTCGCTTCGACCCCGCACAGTTCCCAGGCGATCTGCCAGACGCGCCCATCATCGACAACGTGGCGATCTCGGTTCCCGAGGCGGGTGGGCTGGCTTCGGGGGTCGCGGCGCTCGTGGGCCTGTTCGCCTGCCGACGCCGACGCGCGTAGCCGGATCCCATCTTGATGACCTCGCGCGTGCGACTGCTGCTGACCCTGTCGCTGCTCATTGCGGCGCCTCCCACGCGCGCAGAGGGGCCCGCGTTGGACTCCGGCGAGCTGCCGGAGTACCACGCGGGGGACCCCGATGCCGCGATCGTCACGGAGGCAAGCCTGCTCGCCAACGAGCGCTTCTGGCCGTATCACGTCGGGCTGGTCCGGGCCTGGCAGCCGGAAGGCCGCGAGACGCCGCTGCCGCTCGGCACGCGCGGCGTCCTGATCCGCATCGACGAGGCAGGCCAGGCGCGTATCGACTTCGGCCGTGACGGGCTCTTCGAGGTGCCGGTCTCCGCGACGGACATCGTCGAGCTGGCCAACCGCGTCCGGCGCGGGGAGCTCGAGAAGATGGCGCCGAACTACGTCCTGGCGATCGGTCCGCGGCTCGTCGATGCCGCGGCCGATCCGCCGCGCGGGTTTCCGTTTCGCGACGTCGGCGCGCACGGCGCCTTCCTCAGTGTCTTCGCAGATCCGCAGGGCGAGGACTTCGAGGGTCTGGTGGCGGCACTGGCCCCGCTGCGGCAGCGCGCGGGGCTGCTGACGATCTTCTTCCCGCAAGGAAGTCGCCCGGACTCGAGCGTGTACGAGCGCGTGCGAGCCGCGGAGTGGCCGATTCCGTTCGTCTACGACCACCTGACGCAGCCGTACACGAACACGCTGCTCCCTGATGGCATCGAGCCGCCGGCGATCCTCCTGCAGACGCCGGAAGGCCGCCTGCTGTTCCAGCGCCGCTGGACGCCGGAAGTCACGGCGGAGCTACTCGCCGCGATCGATCGCGCGGTGCCCGTCGAGAAAGTGGAGCGCTAGTCGGCGCGAACGGCCGCGATCGACTCCAGGATGCCGTTGTCCTCCTCGACCTCGAGACGCCAGCCCGCCAGCGCCGGGCGGGTTTCGGCGAAGGCTCGGTACTCGTCGTAGAAGCCGCCCGGCATGCCGACCAGCAGCTGCTCCGCCTCGCGCTGCGGGAACTCGTCGCCGGCGAAGCTCTCGAACCACTCGAACAGGAAGCGCGGCTCCGTCGTCAGCCACGGCGACTCGGGGTTCGTGTAGCGGTTCTGCCACCAGAGGCGTTGGAAGACCAGCGCGGCGGCAGGGAACACCTCCCGAGCTTCGCGGCTATCGGGATGGCGGGTGCGGATCAGCGCCAGCTTCCGGTAGGCGGCTTCGTATTCGCGGGCTTGCAGCAGCGCGTCCGCCTCGTTGCGGAGCCGGGTGGCTTCGCCGACGCCGAACGTCGCGCAGCCGGCGACGGTGGTGGAGAGGAGAATGGCGAGGGCGATCGGAGCGGAAGGTTTCATCATGGGATCGGGGAAAGTGCAGGGCGTTCTTGACGGCTCGGCGACGGGAAGCCGAAGAAGGCGTTACGAAGCCGGTGCTCGGAGCTGGAGTTGCGGGGGATCGGTGGAGACCCCCGAGCTTGACAGTCGCGAGAAGAATGAATATTCATTCGAACGTGCTGAACGCCGCTCCCTCGAACCCGCGCCCCTCTCCCGACAAGCGCGCCGCCATCGTCACCGCCGCCTGCGAGTTGATGGGCGAATCCTCTTTCGGCGGGACCCCGGTGCCGGCCGTCGCCGAGCGCGCCGGCGTCGCGATCGGCACGATCTACCGGTACTTCCCCGGCAAGGACGCGCTGGCGAACGCCGTCTATCGCGAGGCGAAGCTCGCGATGCAGGGGTTCCTGCACGAGGCGCTGGCCGGCGCCGAGTCCGCGCGCGACGGCTTCGGCCGGCTGTGGCGCGGGCTCTTCGCGTTCGCGCGCCAGCATCCCGCGGCGTTCCGGTTCCTCGAGCTGCACCGGCATCAGCCGTATCTCGACGAGGCGAGCCAAGACGTCGCGCACCGCGTGTTCGCCGACGTCGCGGAGTTCGTCCGCGGCGCGCAGGCGCAGGGCGCCGTCCGCGCCGAGCCGCCCGAGCTGCTGATCGCGCTCGCGTTCGGCGCGTTCGTCGGGCTGATGAAGGAGGCCGAGGCCGGTCATGTCCGCCTCGACGACGAGGCCATCGAACACGCAGAGGAATCGGTCTGGCGCCTGTTCCGGCCGGTCTCTGCGCAGGAGGACCCGTGATGACGACTACCCCGATGACGACGTGGAAGGGCGCCACCGCGCTGGTGACCGGCGCGTCGAGTGGGATCGGCGAAGAGTTCGCGCGCGTGCTCGCGGAGGCCGGTGCGGACCTCGTACTGGTGGCGCGCCGCGAGGACCGGCTGAAGCTGATCGCCGAGGAGCTGCGGAAGGCGCATGGCGTTCGCGTCGACGTGGAGGCGCTGGATCTCGGCGGGCCCGACGCGCCGGCCGAGCTGTACCGGCGCACGAGCGAAGCGGGCCTCGCGGTGGACCTGCTCGTCAACAACGCCGGCTTCGGCGTGTACGGCCCGCACATGGAGATCCCGTGGGAACGCGAGCGGCAGATGCTGCAGCTCGACATCGTCGCGCTGGCGCAGCTGACGAAGCTCTACGTGGCGGACATGCTGCGCCGCGAGCGGGGCCGCGTACTCCAGGTGGCGTCGATCGGCGCCTACCAGCCGTCGCCGACCTATGCCGCGTACTCCGCGGCGAAGGCGTACGTGCTCTCGTTCGGCGAGGCGCTCGACTACGAGCTGCGCGGCACCGGCGTTCGCTGCACGGTGCTGTCGCCGGGCGTCACGAAGAGCGAGTTCCTCGAGGTGTCCGGGCAACCGCTCCGGCCCTTCCACCGGATGACGATGATGTCGGCACGCGACGTCGTGGAGAGCGGGCTGCGGGCGTCGCTGCGGGGGCGCCCGTCGGTGATTCCCGGTGTCGCCAACAAGCTCGCCGTGTTCTCGCTGCGCTTCGCGCCGCGCCGGGCGCAGGCCGCGCTGGCGCACTTCACGATGAACACGGGAGGAGCGTAGCCGTGCGGATCTTCGTCACCGGAGCTTCGGGATTCATCGGCGGCGCCATCGCGCGCCGGCTTGCCCAGCGGCACGAGGTCACCGCGATGTCGCGCTCGGCCGCGAGCGATGCGGCGATCACGGCGCTCGGCGTCGAGCCGGTGCGCTGCGACCTCGACACGCTCGCCCCGGGGCAGCTGCCGCCGTGCGACGCCGTCATACACTGTGCTGCGTACGTGAAGTCCTGGGGATCGCGGGAGGACTTCGTCCGCGGCAACGTCGACGGGACGGACCGCGTGCTCGCCGCGGCGCGGGCTGCCGGCGCGCGGCGCTTCGTGCACATGAGCACCGAGGCCGTGCTGTGGCGCGGCCAGCACCTGCGCGACATCGACGAGACCTACCCGTACCCGGAGACCACGCCGTTCCTGTACGCCGAGACCAAGGCCGAAGCGGAACGCCACGTGCTCGCGGCGGCCGGTCCGGACTTCCACACGATCGCGCTGCGACCGCGATTCGTCTGGGGGCCCGGCGATCAGACGATCGTGCCGGAGGCCCGGCGCATGGTGGAGCGCGGCGCGTTCACGTGGATCGACGGCGGGCGCGCGCGCACGTCGACGACCCACGTCGACAACCTGGTCGCCGCGACCGAGCTGGCGCTCGAGAACGGCCGGTCCGGCGAGGCCTACTTCGTGACCGACGGCGAGGTGCACGACTTCAAGAGCTTCCTGACGCGGCTGCTGGACGCGCACGGCGTCACGCTGCCGGATCGCTCGCTGCCGAGCTGGCTCGTCCTCCCGCTCGCCGCCGCGCTCGAGGGCGCCTGGCGCGCGCTCGGCATCCGCAGCGAGCCGCCGATCACGCGCCACGCCGTCGCGCTGCTCTGCTGCGACTGTACGCTCCGCGACGACAAAGCCCGCGCGGACCTCGGCTACGCCCCGCAGCTCTCCGTCGATGAAGGCCTCCGCGCACTCCGTCAAGAAAGGGGCCGGGCTGGATCGTCAACTTTTCCGAAGGAAAAAGTTGACGATCCAACCCGGCCCCTTTCTTGACACGACGAGGGCGGCGAGGGCCGGGAGGCCGAGGACGAGTTCGCGGACGCGCTTCACGAGCGACAGCGCGAGGCTCGTGTCGGGGCCGAGACCGAGCGCGTGACCGAGGATCACGAAGGCGCCCTCCTGGACGCCGAGTGCGCCCGGCACGAGGAACGCGGCGTTGCGCACGAACTGGATCAGGCTTTCGAGGATGATCGCTTCGCCGAGTCCGACCGGATGCCCGAGCAGGTAGAGCGCGAGCCAGACCTCGCCGGCTCCCGCCAGCCAGCCTGCGAAGCGCCAGGCGGCGGCCGCAGCGAACGCCCCGGGGCGCCGGTAGATCGCGACGATCGCCGCGTCCAGCGCGCCCGCGCTGTCGGCGAGCATCGTCGTCCCGTCGGTTCGGAAGATCCGCTCGAGCGCGCGCGCGGCGCTTCGGAACAGGCCCGCGCGCTGCGCGGCATAGAAACCGGCGAGCAGGACCGCGAACGCCGCGATCGCGAGGACCACGGTGCGACTCGTCTCTCCCGCTCCTGGTCTTTGCACCAGCAACACGATCCCGAGCAGCGCGAAGGCCAGCTGCGTGCTGATGCCCGCGGTGATCTCGGTCACGACGCTGGCACCCGCCCATGCGCCCGGAACTCCGTGTCCCACGAGCAGCCGCGCGCGGACCACGTCTCCGCCGATCTTGGCGACGGGAAGCAAGTCGTTGATGGCGCCGCCGATCCAGCGCGCGAACAGCGTGTGCGAGATCGTCGGGCGGACGGCGCGGGGGATCACGACCCACCAACCCATGGCATTGCAGGCGAGCGGAACGACGGCATAGGCGCTGACCGCGAGCAGTCCCCAGCCGGCGACGGCGAGGCCGGCGCGCACGTCGTCGATCCCGTGGTGGACCAGCAGCCAGCCGACGCCGAGGATCCCGAGACCCCACAAGGTGACCGTCGTCGCGGCCGCGAAGGTCGTCCGCGAGATCTTCACGATCCCTCTGCGCGCTCGCCAGGCTCGGGGTCGTCTTCGTCCTGGACCTGGAAATGGGCGCGGTAGGATCCGTACCGCCGGCGTTCCTCGGCTGCGTCCAGCCCGAACGAATCGAGTCGGTACCGGTGGCGCCCGAAGCGATCCTGGGGATTCTCTTCGAGGAATCGGCGCATCGCGCGCTCGGTCTCCGGCTCGAGTCGTGTTTCCATCCGATCGTACAGACGCCGGACGACAGCCATCGGGTCGCCGAGCAGTTCCCGGTAGTGAACATCGACGAAGCGATCGGCGTACGGGCCGTGCCGCACGGCAATGCTTCGACGCAGCGCTTCGGCCCAGCGCGCGGCCACGTCGCGCCCGATCTCGACGGGATCGACGGCGTCGCTGAAGGCGCCGCGCAGTGTCGCGATCAGGCTGGCCAGCGATGCCAGCACCCGAACGGGATCCCGATGCGTCTGCACGATCGTGGCATCGGGATAGATCTCGAGGAGATCCTCGAGCGCGAGCAGATGCGCCGGAGCCTTCAACAGCCAACGCTTGCCCGGGTGCCGCCATTGCAGGTGCTGCAGGAAGCGCCGATGGTCGGCATAGGCAGAGCGCAGGTCCTGCCGGTCGAGCCACGCCTGGTAGCTCGGCAGCCGGTGCATCGCGACGAAGCGATCGCTCGTGAAGCTGTGCGCAAGGATCGCGATGCACTCCTCGGGCAGGCGTGCGCCGACGGCGTGGATCCGCTGGAACTGCGGCGCCAGTCGGTCGAGCTGGCGGATCCCGCGCTCGGCGCGGCCGATCCGAGGGTCCGTCGCCGCGCGCGCTCGCTGCGGAGGAGGGGAGGGGTAGAGGATCTCCCAGGTGCGCGGCACGCGGTGCGCGGGATCCTGCGCGAGCAGCCGGTGCAACAGCGTCGTTCCGGTCCTCGGCAGGCCCACGATGAAGACCGGTCGCTCGAGCCGCTGATCGGCGATCTCGGGGTGCCGTGTGCGGTCGGCGACGATCCGCAGCCGGTTCGCCAGCAGCGTCAACGTGTCCGCATGCGCGGCGATCCGTCCGATCGCGTGGAGCCGCGCTTCGCTCTCGTAGGACCGGAGCAACCGGTCGAACCCGTCTTCGGAGAACCCGTCTCCGAGATCGTCCAACCGGGTCTTCCTCTGCGCGGCGGCGATCAGCCGGGCGGACGAGAACTCCGTCCGATACAAGCCGCTGCGCAGGGCGAGCGCTCCGGCGCCTATGGCGGTCCGGACCAGCAGGGATCGCCGCGGGCGGACGGGCGATCCGGAGCCGGAGCTCCGCCGCAGTCGCCCGGGCCGGTCCGGCGCGGCGCGCGGGCGGACCTCGAACGCATCGTCGGCGGGATCGGGTCGGCGCATCGTCGAGGCTCCTGGGATTCTTCGAAGCTGCCGAGAGAACGGCACGAACGCGGCTGTTTCCCGCCGTCTCCGCGTCTTCGGAGTGCGTCGGTCGCCGGGCCGCTGCTTAGACGCCGCGCCGCCCGAGGCGGTTCCCGTCGCTGTCGCCGAGTCCATCGTCGAACGCGGCGGAGTCGCGCGTGCGCTCCGCGTGCTCTTCGAGGCAGCGATAGAAGTCCGCGAAGATCTCGTCCCGATCGACGTCGATGGCCTCCAGCATCGGATGGCGTTCGGGTCCGTGCGGGACCCAGCGGAGGTCCTCATCGAGCGAGGGCGTGGGGACGGACTGCACACTGAACCAGGTCGGATCGAGCAGCCACGCGATGTTGATCAGGTCCCACAGCACCTTCGATTGCCCGAGCGCGTGGCCGCCGCGCGGGTGCCGCTCGTAGAGACTGTGCAGGTACTCTCCGAACGGACCGCGCCCCGCGACATGCGCTGCGATTTCCGCGCGGGACACGCGCAGTTCTTCCCCCACGTAGTACCCGGGCAGGTACACCAGCGGGACGCCCGAATCCAGCAACACACGGGCGGCGGGCACGTCCTGTGCCAAGTTGAATGACGTGTTGACGCCCGGCCAGAACGACGGATACGCCGCCGTCCACACGACGACGATCCGTTCGACGAGGCTCGGATCGAGCAGCAGCGCCGATGCGACGTTGGTCGCGCAGCCGATCGCGGCGACGTAGAGCGGTCGATCGCCGAGTGCGTTCGCCGTCTCGATCAGGAAGCGCGCGCCGGCGCTGTCGACGGGCGTGTCGGGATCCGGCAGATGGCGGTCGGCGCCGAGATGCGCCCGCGCGGCGCACGGGACGCCGCAATCGCGCGCGAGCTCGAGGATGCGCACCAACTCGGCGTGGGCGCGCCGCATTCCGTCGCCCGGGGCGAACGCCGGGATCCGGGTCACGTCGATGCCGGCGGCAGCGAGTCTGCGCGCGAGGCGTCGCGCGTCGAGGTCCGCGAGCACCCGTCCGGACGCCAACAGCTCCGCCGAATAGCCATACGGCGAGGCGAGGAGGCCGTGAACGCGCAACCGCTCCGGATGCAGCAGCGCCCACACCACGGCGAACTCGTCGTCGATCTCGTTGGTGGCGTCGGTGTCGATGACTACGTCAACGGGGCCGGCCGGAGGCGCGAGTCGCGCCGCCCGCTGCGCCGGATCGAGTGTCGGAAAGCCGCGCGTCACGAGAGCGAACCGTAGCAGCGGGCCAGCTCCCGCGAGAGGAGGGCGAGCGCCCGGTCGAAGACGGCCGGCTCGGCGAGCAGCTGGAGGACCAGGTGCGCGCTCGGAGCGCCGTCGGGATCCCGGGGTTCGACATCGAACAGCGAACCCGGATGGACGCAGAGGCCGCGGTCGAGCAGCGAGAGGACCAGCGCTTCCTCGTCTCGGCTGCCGCGCACGCGCAGGATCGCGGCCCAGCCGGCCTCCGCGGGCAGCACTTCGATGGCGCCGCCGGCCAAGGCGTCGCCGAGTCGGGCCCGGTTGCCGGAGATGCGCGCGCGTAGCTCGCCGGCGATGGCGTGCCTACGCTCCAACAGCATCGGCACGGTCGCCGCGAGCAAGGGCGACACCGAGAGGTACGCATCTGCGATGAACTCGAGACGCGCGAGCGCTTCGTCTCGTTGCGCAGCCGGTCCGCCGACCGCGATCCAGCTGAGTTTCAGCTGCGGCAGGGCCAGGCGCTTCGAGAGGCCGCCGAGTGCGAAGTGCAATGGTCCCGCTGCGGCGCCGACGAGCGCGCTCGGCGGCGGATCCTCTGCGAACGAAGAGCCTGCGAACACCTCGTCCGACACGATCGCCAGGCCTCGCTCGGCGGCCAGCGCGCGCAGCGCCGCGAGATCCTCGGGATCGACGAAGCTCCCGGTCGGGTTGTGGGGATGGATGACGAGCAGCGCGCGGCTGCGCGGCTCGAGGGATGCCGCGAGCGCATCGAGGTCGATGCGCCAACGGGCGCCGGCGCGTGGCTCGCGCAGCGGATAGCTCGCCGTCTCCAGGCCTTCGAGCGCGGCGAGATGCTCGAAGAGCGGATAGCCCGGCGCCGGGATGTGGACGAGTTCCCCGGGATCTGCGAGCAGGCGAAACAGGTGCGCGTAGCCCTCGCTGGTCCCGGCGGTCAGCACGACCTGCTCGGGGTCGACGACGGCGCCGTCTTCCCGAAGCATTGCCGCGATGGCGGCACGCGTGCGAGCCGGGCCGCGGGGCTCTGGCTGGTAGACCCGCGACCCGGCGTCTTCGGCCACGGCTGCCAGAGCCTCGGTCACTGCTGCTGCGGGTTCACGCAGCGCGACGCGCGTGGGGTTCGCGTCCGTGAGATCGATCAGAGAGAGCCCGCGGCGACGTCGCTCGGCAACGCGCTCGGCCAGTAGGCTCGGTGCCAGATCCCACGCGGTTCGGCGGGACGAGGCGGCCTCGTGCGTTCGCAGGCCCGCTTCGACGTCCGTGTCGCGACTCATCACGAGTGACCTCTCGACGACCGGATGCCCCCGGGGTGTCGTGCTCGAGGCAGCCGATTTGGTGATTCCTGCCGGATGGTGTACCCACTCGCCAAGAGTTCTCCTGGACGACGCCGATTTCGGGCCCTTGCGGCCCGCCTGTCGTCTCCACGTGAGCCCTGCATCGCCCACCCCGGAAGCACCGTGCTTCCTCGCGTCGCGGCGGTGCCATTCAAGCTCGGGCTCTCTGCCGGAATCTCCGAATCAGAACCTGAGTCGTATGGGCGGTCTCGACTCGCAGCCACTGGGCGCGAACCGGATCGCTTCGGGAAGTTCGCTTGAACAACAAGATCTATGTCGGAAACCTTTCTTTCAACACCACCGAAGAGGAGCTGCGTCAGCTCTTCGAGCAGCACGGCTCGGTGTCGAGCGTCGCAGTCATCACCGATCGCGAGACGGGCCGCCCGCGCGGCTTTGCCTTCGTCGAGATGGGCGACGGCGACAGCGCGGCCACGGCGATCTCTCGCCTCGATGGCCGCGAGTTCGGCGGCCGCGCGCTGCGGGTCAACGAAGCCGCAGCCCGTGGCGCCGGCGGCGGCGGCGGCGGCGGCGGCGGTGGTGGTGGCGGCGGTTTCCGTCGCTAGCAGTCCAGTTCAGCGTCCGCTCCCGATCCGCACGGGTCGGGAGCGGACCCGCCTCCGCTCGATTCTCCGTTCGATCCGAGCCCGCCTCCTGGGGAGCTACCGATGGCCAGCAAACGACCGTCCGTCCTGAAGCGCGAACGCGAGAAGAAGCAGGCCGACCGCGCCGCCCAGAAGCGCGAGGAGCGCGCGCGCCGAGACGCCGCCCGTGGCGGAGACGCCGGCGACAATGCCGGCGCACCGGTCGCCACCTACGACGATCTCGAGGGCTACGGCATCGCCCGCCCCATGCTCGACCACGACGACCGCGACGCGCGCTGACGGGAGCCGTTCACGCAGCCTCCGCGCCGTCCCGCTGATCCTCCCGCGCCGCCCCCGGCTCCGAAGCCTCCCAGGCGGCCGGCCTCTTCCGGGCACCGCTTCGATCCGGATCTGCGCTGCCGCGATTGCGGCGTCACCTGGCAGGCGCACCGAGATCGACCGGAGCCCTGCCCGCCCCGCGATCGGGGTGAGACAGGACACTAGCCGCGCAGGCGCCGCACTTGTCGCCGCGCGAAGCCGACGAGACCGAGGATTGCGAACGTCTCGATACCGAGCAGTCCGCAAGACGCCGTAGGCCGTGTCTTGACCTCGAACGCGACCGCCTGCTGGGTCTCGCAGCCCTCCGGATTCGCCACTACGACCGGATGCGAGCCGAGTGCGAGGCCCTCGGGAACGACGGCGAACAGGAACTCGCCTTGCCGCGTCGTCAGCGCGGGAGTCCCGCCGATCCGCACCTCCGCAGCGGGGCCGAAGCCGGTTCCCGTGAACGCGACCGTCTGCCCGATCCATCCTTGCGTAGCCACCAGGCTGCCGAACGAGGTGACTTCGTCCGCGATGCAACGATCGTCGCAGACGTCGCCGACGCCATCCGCGTCGGTGTCCGCCTGGTCCGCGTTCGCCTTCGCCACGCAGTTGTCGCAGGCGTCGCCGATCCCGTCGTCATCGCCGTCGATCTGGGCGGCGTCCGGGACGTCGACGCAGCTGTCGAGGCCATCGAGCGCACCGTCGCGGTCCCGATCGATGCCGGCGCGCAGCCCCGAACCGGGCGCGACGCAGGTGTACGTGAGCTCCTCTCCCGGCATGGCGGCCAGCGCGCGCAACGCTGCGTCGCTGACGTTCGGGCCCCCGTCGTCGGGCCGGAAGGTCCCCGGGCCCGGTTCGTACAGCCAGCCCCGCTCGACGCCGCCCGGCGCACCCTTCACGATGAGATCGCACTCATTGACGCCGGCGCCGAGGATCTGTGACACGAACGGCGTGCCGGCACGGGTCCGCAGCAAGTCGATGCGCGATCCGACGACTGCCGCGTTGGAGCTCGTGAGGGTGACCTGCTGGCCGACGATCGGCGCGAGATCCGTATCGAACGCGAGCACGAACTGCTCCATGTCACGGCGCACGCCGTCGCCGGCGCTACCGGACGGGAAACCGGTGAGTCCGAGGCCGAGGATGTTGGCCTGGTTGAAGACCGTCGCCTGGAAGAACCGGAACGCGGTGTCGGTGCTGCCGTCGTGCAGGAATCCGAATCCGCGGATCTGATCGCCCTGGTGCGGTGTGTCGAGCGGGTTGTTGAAGGAGACGTCCGGCATGCCGAACATTCCGACCTTCTGATAGAGATTGCGCAGATGGGCGATCTTCACGATCTGCGGTTCGTTCTCGAAGCTCGCCTGGCCATCGGTTCCGAAGAAGCCCTGGGACGCATCGAGACGGTGGCAGCCCTCACAGGTGAAACCGGTCTCGAATCCGAGCACGTCGGCTGCCGCACCGTCCGACCGGCGGCCGATGACGTTGCTGCCGCCGGCGCCGGTCTGGCTCGGAGCGGGACCGCCCGCGGTGAAGTTCTGGCCGAAGTAGAAACTGCGGCCGTTGGCCTGAGCCGGCGTCAGCGAGTTGTCGAGGTTCCTCACGGGATTCGGCGGCAGCGTCAGCTGCAGCGCAAAATCGCTGAACGCCTGCATGTCGCCGACTCCGAGCAGGCCATTGCGACCGACGAGGCCGGGGAACGCGACGATGAAGTTGCGGAACGAGAGGTCCGAGTCGAAAGGGTCCTGGCCGAAGAAGCCGTTGGCCCGGTCGCCGCGCCAGTGCATGGCGCCGCTATTGATCATGCCGCGCAGCGTCTGGGTCGTCATCGGGCCCTTCAGCGCGCTGAACTCGGCGACGTTGCCGGTGCCGTTGATGCCGGCGCTCGAGCCCAGGAAGTCGATGAACTGGCCCAGCCGGATCGGAATCGGGTTGGGCTTCGCAGCGTCATCGGGGTCGCCGAGATCCCATGCCAGCTGGTCCATGTCACCGAAGACGTGGCAGCTCGCGCACGAGGCCTCGCCGTTGCTCGACGTCTCGATGGCGTCGTAGAGGAATGGTCGACCTGCTACGACGGCGGGCGGTTCCGGGTTGTGGAGCGCGACGTGCAGGATCTCGGCGCTCGTGCCGAGATCGACGACCGATACCGAGTTGTCGAAGCGCGTCAGCACGTAGAGTCGATTGCGCGCCTCGTCGAGGACCAGACCGCCGGGGCCGCCGCCACTCACGGCGAGATACTGCGCGCTCTGGACGGTGGGATCGAAGCTGTCGTCCTCGAGCGTGGTGGTATCGAAGACTCCGACTTTGGAAGATCCGAAGGCCGCGACGTAGAGCTTGCTTCCATCTTCCGAGACGGCCATCTCGACCGGCGTGGCGAGGCTGTGCTGTGCGGTACCCGCGGGCGCCGGTCGGATCGAGTAGTCGATGTGCTTGTTCAGATGGCGCGGCAGGACGTTCGCTCCGTCCAGGACGGTGATCTGCGAGCGATGCAGGTCGCCTTGCACCGTGGCAGGCACGCCGGCCGGCTTCGAGCCCTGCTGGGTCACGAAGGTTCCGGGACCTTCGAAGCGAACCTGGTTCCGGGCGTCCGTGTTCGCGACGTAGACCTTTCCGTTCGCCGGGTTCACGGCCATGTTGAACAGGATCGTGCCGACACCGGACCACGAATTCGTCTCGAGGAGCGTCGTGGCGTCGATCGAGAAAACGTCCCGGTCAGGGAGGTCGAACCGCACGACCTGGCTCCAGTCGCGGCCGCGCTCGTCTTCCCACCGGCCGTTGCTCTGGTTGTACTCGACGATGACGCCGATGTCTGGCGCGTTGTTGCCGAGGTGGTCGGTGAAGGGTGGCAGCCGGCCGCCGGGGCTCTGCAGACCCTGCGAGTTGGTGCACGGCGTGTCGATGCCGCCCGCGCAGACGACGCCTTCGCTGACGACCGTCGTCTGGTTGCCGGAGGCCATGACCGCGGCATACACGGTACTGCCATCCGGGCTCACGGTCAGCGCGCGCGGCGTGTCGCCGAAAAGCGTCACGATGCGGAGCGGAACGCCGCCGACCGCGGAGCCGAGGCTTCCGGCGTCGAAGATCCAGACGTCGGCGCGGCCGATGCCGGCCGTCGTGAGCTCGGGATCACCAGAGCCGGGGACGCCGGCGAGAGACGGGTGGGTGCGGTGTTGGCCTCGGTGCGCCGTCGTCACGAATGCACGCTGGCCCCCGGGGCCCGCGAACACGATGTCGCGCGGTTCGTCGCCGACCAGCAGCGTTCGTGTGACGCGCGGCGGGTCGGTGGCGACGTCGACGATACTGATGCTGTCGGACAAATGGTTGACGACCCAGACTTCGCCGTTGCCTCGCGTCGCCACGGCGACGGGTTCGAGACCGACCGGCACCGAGCCGATCTTGGCGACGCCGCCAGCACCGATCTGGAAGACTTCGAGCCGGTTGTCCGGTGTGTTCGCAACGAACAGCCGCGTCCCGTCGGGCGACATGGCGAGGGGCCGGACCGGCCCCGACTCGAAGGTGACGAAGTCCGCGGCCTGCGCCGGGCCCGCGAACAGGGCGGCGGCGAGCGCGATCCGTGTGAGGTGTCGGCGGATGGGCATTCCTGGATTCTCCCAGACCTGAGACGGAGGGGTCGAGCAGGCAGCGGCCAACCCTTCTCGCGCTCTTCCTGCGGCCGAAGTGAGGCTCCGACCGCCGCGACGCCGCGAAGCGCGGCGGGCACCCCCCACCCCGTTCCCGACTGGTTCTACCGTAAGGTCAACAGCTTGCCAGCGCGCAGGGGGTGAATCAAGCGGAATCGACGGTACGCAGGGTCTTTTTAGACCCATCTCGTGCCCGAATGACTCCCGCGGGGATCTCGTGACTTCGAGGGCGCTGCTCGGCTAGCCGAGTACTCCGCGCTCCCGGAGCTCTGCGATCCGGTCGGGGGCATAGCCGAGCAGATTCTCGAGCACTTCGTCCGTGTGTTCGCCGGCAGTCGGCGCCCGCGACGGCGCAACGGGCGTCTCGTCGAAGTAGCGCACCGGGAACGGCAGCAGGTCGGCGCCGTGCCGCTCGTGCGGATACCACGGGAATCGCGCTTGGAACTGCGGATCCTCGGCGATCGTCTTCGGCGTGTTGACCGGCGCCACCGGAAAGTTGTGCTCGCCGCCGAGCGCGATCCACTCCGCGGTGCTGCGCGTCCGGAAGATGGCGTGCAGCTCGCGTTGCAGCTCGCGGTTGCCGCGCGCGTGGTCGGCGAACTTCGAGCCGGGCCAGCGTTCGAAGAGGTCCGATCGCCCGACGGCGTCACAGAAATGTTTCCAAAAAACCTGCTCGCTGGCCATGAACAGCACGAATCCGTCACGGCTGTCGTAGATCTGGTACCGGACCCCATCGCGCATGCCCGCCGTTCCGGGCGCCCGCCGCTCGTAGCCGTCGGCCTTGTTGCCGGTGACCTCCGTCTCCGGCCGCTCGTACGCCTTCCAGCTTTCGATGCGATACCAGTCCATGTACGCTGCGGCGTCGCTCTGGCCGATCTCCAGAGCGCAGCCTTCGCCACTGGCGCGCGCGCGGATCACGGCGGCCAGGATACCCAGCGCGCCGAACAGCGGCCCCGCATGCATGCCCATCGACGCGTGCTCCGGAATGAACGGGAGACCCTCTTCGTCGCGCGCGACTCCGACGATGCCGGCCCAGGTGTCGAATGCGATGCCGTGCGCGGGCAGGTCCTTGTACGGACCGGTCATCCCGTAGCCGGAGATGTTGCAGAAGACGATGCGCGGCTGCAGCTCGCGGAGTCGTTCGAAGCCGAGGCCGCGTCGAGCGAGCGAGCCGGGCCGCATCGCTTCGACGACGACATCCGCGCCGCGCACGAGATCCTCGTACACCGCCACGGCCTCCGATTGGCGGAGATCGAGGACGATCGAGCGTTTGCCGCGGTGCACGTGGAGGTGCAACAGCGAAACGCCTTCGACGATCGGCCACGTCATCTCGCGGATGTAGTCGCCGCCGGGCGCCTCGACCTTGATGACGTCGGCGCCGAGGTCCGCGAGATGCGTCGTGATCGCGCCGGGACCGAGCAGCGAGGACTCGATGACGCGCAGGCCGGCGAGCGGAGGCGGGCGGTTCGTCATCGGCTCAGAGTCCGGACCGGAACGGCGCGTCGCCGTCGAGGACGTCCGCGGCGATGCGCTGTTCCAGGAACCGGGCGTCCCACCACGTGATCTGGAGCTGCTTCGCGCGGCGGAAGTAGAGCTGGATGTCGTACTCGATCGTGAAGCCGACGCCGCCCCAGACCTGCTGACACATCGCGGTGACGTCTCGCCAGGTCTGGCAGGCGAACAGCTTCGCCATCGGCGCGAGGCGCTCGATCGAGCGACCGTGGCTACGCGCCCACGCCGCTTCGTAGACCAGCGTCTTGCCGCCGTCGACGGCCGTGGCGGCATCGGCCAGATAGTGCGCGATGGCCTGGAAGGCGCCGAGCGGCTTGTCGAACTGCTTGCGATCCTTTGCGTACTGCACGGTGATCTCGAGTGCGCGTTCGGCGCCGCCCATCGCCAGCGCGGCCAGCAGGACGATGCCGTCGAGCAGCACGCGATCCCAGGTCGCCCAGCCGCTGCCGGCGGCGCCGAGGCGCGAGGTCGCCGGAATCCGGACGTCGTCGAAGCGCACCTCGTATTGCGTATCCGACGCCAGGCTCCGCTGCTGGGTCATCGTGACGCCCGGCGCGTGGGGGTCGACCAGGAAGAGATCGATCGCGTCGTCGGCAGGGCCGGTCCGCGCGAGGACGACGAGCCGGCTGGCAGCGCTCGCAAATGCGACATGGCGCTTCGCGCCGCGCAGGATGAAGGAATCGCCGTCCGCGGCGGCGCCGAGTCGCACCCCGCGCGGGCCGAAGCTGCCGTCCGGCTCTAACCACGCCGGCGTCAGGATCGCGTCGCCCGACGCGATGCGTGGCAGCCAGGCCTGCTGCTGCTCCGCATCGCCCGCGAGGAGCAGGATACCGGCGCCGACGACGGCGCTCGCGAAGTGGGGCGAGGGCGCGAGCGAGCGTCCGAACTCCTCGTAGACGATCGCTGCATCGAGCAGGTCCATGCCGGCGCCGCCGTGCGATTCGGGGATCAACAGACCGATGACGCCGGTCTCCGCGAGCTGCTTCCACAGCGTCGCCGGGTAGCCGGTCGGGTCGTCCTCCATCTGCCGCACGACGTCGAGCGGCGCGTGCTCCGCACAGACGCGCCGAACCGTCTCGCGCAGCAGCTGCTGCTCCTCAGTGAACTCGAGATCCATTCCAGTCTCCTTCAGGGCTTCCAGTCGGCGCCGCGGCGACGCCACGGGTTGTCTCCCGGCGCGCTCGGCAATGCGACGCGGACGCTGCACTCCGTGCAAGCGCGATCGCCGACGGTGACGTGCACGATCAGCTCCGCCCACGCGCATCCGACGTCGTCGGTCTCGACGCGCTCCACGGAGCCGCGGAACACCATCCGGTCGCCCGGGAAGATCGAGTCGCGCATGCGGAACTTCATCCGCCCCAGGCGACCGGTCGGCCCCGTCCAGTCGCTGACGTAGCGTTCGTACCACGCGGCCAGGTTCGGCGTGTTCAGGAAGATGTCGCGCACGCCGTTGCGCACTTGCGCGAAGTCCTTGTCGTGATGCATCGGCCGCCAGTCGCGGCTCGCCAGCGCGCCGAGCACGACGGTGGTCGCCGTGACGTCGATGCCCAGCTCGGGAAGGACCAGCCCGGGCTTCACGTCGTCGATGGTGAGTCGCACACGCGTCGGGCTCACGATGCCCTCCGGTATCCGAATCCGGTGTAGGTCTCGGTGCCGACCCAGGTTCCATGCTGGTTCACGTACTCGACGTCGATGACCCAGAAGCGTCCGAGACCGAGCTTGGTGCGCTTGGGCTCGGAGACCGAGCGCAGAACCTGCCACGTCACGAGGCGATCCCCCGGGCGCACCGGCTCGCCGAACACGATGGTGTTGTCGGTCATCACCGCTTCCGGTAGCGCCAGCGCGTCCTTGAGGTCGAAGTGGACCTGCAGCGGCTGCGCCGTTCCGCTCCGGTCGGGCGCCCACGCGTGCGGTCGGAACCACACCGACAGCATCGTCGGCGGCGCGATCCAGCCGTCCGCGAGTTCCTGCGCGACCGCGTCGTCCCAGAACAGCGGATTGCCGTTCTCGACCGACGCGCAGCTGGTGAAAACGTACCCGCGCTCCACGTCGAACTCGCCGGCCTGCTCGTAGCGCCGCTCGCCGATCCAGCCCTGCACGTCCTTCGGTAGCTCCGACACTCGATCCCCTCCGTCAAGAAAGGGGCCGGGTTGGATCGTCAACTTTTCCCGTCGGGAAAAGTTGACGATCCAACCCGGCCCCTTTCTTGACGCTTCACGCGATGGCTCCGTCGCGGCGGAGCTTCGCGATGTGATCCGACGCGAGACCGGCTTCGCGCAGCAGCGCGTCGGTGTCGGTCTCGGCGGCCTCTCGGGCACGCACGGCGGCTTCCGGCGGTGTCTGGCCGGCGAGCACCGCACCCACCTGGCGAATGCGCCCGTGATGGGGGTGCTCGGCTTCGCTGAATGCGTGACGTGCGGCGAACCCGGCGTCCTTGCACGCCTCCCCCACGCTCAGGACCGGGGCCACGCACGCGTCTCCCGGTCCGAGCTCGGCTACCCACGCGTCGCGGTCGCGCTCGGCGAATGCCGCGGCCAGGTCGCTCCGCAGCTCGTCCTGCCGCTCGTCGTCGAGCTGATGCGGCAGCCAGCGCTCGAGGTCGAGTCGCCTGCACAGGTTGGCGAAGAAGGCCGGCTCGATGGCGGCGACCGCGAGCCAGCGGTCGTCAGCGCACCGGTAGACGTCGTAGCACGCGTAGCGACCGGTCAGCAGGCCGCTGCCGGGCCCGGGCTCGGCGCCGGTCGCCAGATGTTCGTCCGCGTGCAGCGCCATCAGCGCCAGCACTCCATCGGCGACCGACACGTCGAGGTGTTCTCCGCGCCCGGTCCGGGCGCGGCGCAGCAGCGCCGCGAGGATGGCGAGGGCGGCATGCATGCCTCCGCCAGCCGAGTCCGCGAGGGTGGCGCCGGGCAGCGCGGGGCCGCCATCGGCGCGGCGACCGGAGCAGTCCAGGTATCCAGCGATCGCGAGGTAATCGAGATCGTGGCCGGCCCACTGCGCGTAGGGGCCGGTCTGGCCGTAGCCGGAGGTCGAGCAGTAGACGATCGCTGGGTTGCGCGCGGAGACCGCCTCGTAGCCGACGCCGAGCCGTGCTGCGACGCCGGGACGGAAGCTCTCGATCAGTACGTCCGCTCGTTCCGCCAGTGCGAAGAACGCGTGGCGACCCTCGTCCGTCTTGAGGTCGATCCGCGCCCGCATCCAGCCGCGGGCGGCTCCGTAGGCCCACCAGGCCGGCTCGATCTGCGCGCCGGCTCGCCGCGGGGGCGTCCCGATCTTCACCACCCGCGCGCCGTAGTCCGCGAGGATTCGAGTGCAGCGCGTCGCAGGCCCGACCGTCGAGAGGTCGAGGACCGTGACGTCCTGCAGCGCGGGAGGTCTGGGCACGACGGCCTTCCCGCTCAGAAGTTCTTCGGCAGGCCGAGCTTGCGCCGGGCGATGATGTTCTTCTGGATCTCGCTGGCGCCGCCGCCGATCGTGTCGATGACCGAGTAGCGGTAGGACATCTCCGGGCGCCCGCGCATCGGCGCGTCGGTCGTGTGGACGCGCAGCTGGGCGCCGGGTCCGGCGAGGTCCAGCATCGCATTGCCGACGCGCTGCGAGAGCTGCGTCGCGAACAGCTTGTACTCGCTCGCCTCGACGGTCGGCGGCTTGCCGGTGACGCTGCGCGCCGCCGCGAGGAAGCGCAGTCCCAGCACGCGTGCGACCTCGCACTGCGTCGCGAGCTGGGCAATGCGGCTCCGGACGTGCGGATCGCGCCGGACCGGCTCGCCGTCGAGCGTCGCGCCGCGCACCCAGTCCACCAGCTCTTCGAGGCGTTGCTCGGTCGGCGAGAACGTGAACATCGTGAAGCGCTCGAGGTCGAGAGCCTCCGAGATGTAGCGGAAGCCGGCGCCGAGGTCGCCGACGCGATAGTCGTCGTCCACGAAGACGCCGTCGAAGAACACCGTATTGGTGATCTCGTCGCCGATCGTCGGCATCGGCTGGATCGTGAGTCCCGGATGGTTCATCGGGATCAGGAACAGGCTGATCCCGTCGTGCTTGGGCGCGTCCTGGTTCGTGCGCGCGCCGACCCAGTACCAGTCGGCAAAGTGCGCCGAGGTGGTCCAGATCTTCTGGCCGTCGAGCCGCCAGCCCTCGCCCTCGCGCACCGCGCGGAGCTGGATGTTCGCGGCATCCGAGCCGGCCTGCGGCTCGCTATAGCCCACGGCGAACTCGATCTCGCCGCGGATGATCTGGGGCAGGAACTCCTTTTTCAGCTTCTCCGAGCCGTGCCGGATCAGCGTCTTGCCGACGATGCCGACGCCCTTTCCGATCTGCGGGCAGCCGCGGCGCGCGAGAGCCTCGTTGAGGATGTACTCGTAGATGCCTGGCCGTTCCTGCCCCCCATACTGTTTCGGCCACGTCATGCCGAGCCAGCCGCGCGCGGAGAGCTTCTTCATGAACGCGCGGCGCGGCGGCGTGTCGACGATCTGCGCCATGTTCTCGCGCGTCACGTCGGCCACGTCCGGCGTCGCATGCTCGTCGAGGAAGCGCTCGACCTCCTCGGCGAAGGCCTGCTCCTCGGCGCTGAGCTCGAAGTCCAAGGGGGCGTCCTCCAGGGCCCGGAACGGCCATCGCCAATATATACGAGACGGAGCGTATTGTAAATCGAACGCCAGACGACCCACCGCCGTCAAGAAGGGGGCCGTCAAGAAAGGGGCCGGGTTGGATTCGTCAACTTTTCCCCCAAGGGGGAAAAGTTGACGAATCCAACCCGGCCCCTTTCTTGACGTCAGTCGATCGCGGCTCCGGCGTCGCGCTCGCCGCGGAGGAAGCGGCGCATCTTCTCCTCGTCGCGACCGAGCTGTTGGCGCCAGAAGCGGATCTGCTCGAGGCGTCCGCGTCGCAGCACCTGCAGTGACGTGAGCCGCAAGTTCTCGGCGTAGTGCTGCATCAATGCGAAATAGCGGCTCGAGAGGTATCCGATCAGCGGAAACAGCAGGACCGCCAGGGCGAGCTCGAGCCGTCCGAACTCCGTCCAGCGCCGCAGCAGCAGCACGAAGCCGGCGTAGAACACGGCGAACGCCTGCAGGCCGATCCACAGTTCGTAGGTGGCGAGCTGGCTCGGCTCCCGGATCACCCGTTTGGCGATGAAGCCGGTCACGAGCCGCGGGAGCTCGTTCAGCAGCCAGCCGAAGCCCGCCAGCGGAGCGCCGAGGACGCCGATGATCGCGGCCGGCAGCGTGCTGCGCAGCAGCGGCAGCGCGCCGACCCGCCGGCGCAGCATTTCCTCGGTGAGGCGCGCGCGCGTGCGGGCGTCGCGATAGGCCGCGAGCCGCTGCTCGAGCCCGTACGCCCAGGCCGGCTGGAAACGCGAGTAGTACTCGATGGCGTCGGCCACGGCCTGCTCGAGCTCGATCCGGCGCGTCGCCTCGTCGCCGATCTCGGGCAACAGCAACGGATCGGCGAGGAAGTCCGGCCCGAACACCTCGAAGGCTGCCTTCACGATCGGCGCTTTCGAGAGATCGTCGAGGTGCACCACCAGCGACTCGATCCGGCCGCGCAGTTCCGCGGTCAACGCGGCCACCGCGCCGGCCGGGTCGGATCGATACGCATCGGCGTGTCGCGAGAGCGCGATCGGCGGGCCCACCCGCAGCGTCAGCTCGCCGCGTCCGCGCCTCTCGGGGCGCGAAAAGTTGAGACCGATCGGGACGACGCGGACGCCGAGCGAGAATCCGCGCCGCGCCTCGGCCTCGAGCCCGATGCGGATCGCGCCGGTTCGCATCTCCTTGACCTGCGGATCTACGTGGCTGATCCCTTCCGGGAAGATCCCGATCACGCCGCCCGCTTCGAGCAGCTCGTAGCAGCGCCGGAAGCTCTCGACATTGCCCGCCATCCGCTCGGCGGCATCGAGCTTGCGATGGATCGGGAGCACGCCGAGCCGCGCCAGCAACCGCGCGCGCCAGGGCGCGTCGAACATCGTGCTGCGCGCGAGGAAGTGGACCTTGCGGGAAGTCGCGAGGCCGATCGAGAACGCGTCGACGATGCTGCTCGGGTGGTTCGCGGCCAGGATCAGTGGCCCGCGCTCCGGCACGTTCTCGGCCCCGCGCACGACCGTTCGGCGGAAGAAGATCCGCATCGCCAGGGCGACGAGGGCACGCGCGAAGCGATAGAGACGGTCGGCCTCCGGATGCAGGGGCACGTCACCGGGGCGACCGCTCGAGCCGGGCGGTGAGGCAGGTGTCGTCAGGGCGGCTCCCCTATCGCGGTGGAGGACGGGCCGGCATGGTACCCGGCGACGCGGCGATCGGGAGAGCCGCGCGGGAAGCCGGCCGTTGACAGCGCTCCGGCGAAGCGGACCCTTCCGCGATCCGGAGGGGGGTGGCTTGCAGATCCTGATCGTCGGCGGCGGCCTCGTGGGATCCACGCTCGCGGAGCGGCTCGCGCAGAGCGGGCGCGATGTCGTGCTGATCGAACGCGACGGCGAGCTCGCGCGCCGGCTCACTGCCAAGCTGGACGTCCAGGTGATCGAGGCCGACGGGACGCTCGCGCGCGTGTTGCGCGAGGCCGGCATCGAGAAGGCCGACGTCGTCGTCGCGATGACGGAGAGCGACGAGGCCAACATGGTCGTGGCGATGCTGTCGGCCACGCTGTTCGAGGTGCCGTGCATGCTGGTCCGGCTGCGCGATTCCGGACACGAGGAGGGCTTCGCGTGGATCGCCCGCGAGCGCCATCGCGACTATCGGGCCATCAACCCGGTGTCGGCCGCGGTGGACCGGATCCTCGCGCTGTTGGTCGTGCCCGGCGCGCTCGACGTCGCGCCGTTCATGGATGACGAACTGCTGGTGGCGGGCTTCCGCATCCGCGAGGGCTCCGATCTCGCCGGCCTCACCGTCTCGCACATGAGTCTGCTGTTTGCCGATGCGCCGACGCTCGTGGCGGCGATCCAGCGCGGAGCGCACTGGATCGTGCCCCACGGCGGCGAGGAGCTGCGCGCGGGGGACATCGCGTACTTCGCGATCGCCCGCGCCGATCTGACCAACGTGATCGCGTTGGTGCGCGGCGAGCCGGCGCGCCACAGGCCCGCTGGCGAGCACCCGCGGGTGCTGATCGCCGGCGCGACGCGCATCGGCCTCGATCTGGCGCGTCGCCTGGAGGCCGAGGACTTCCGCGTCGTGATGATCGAGGAGGATCCTGCGCGCGCCCGAGACGCCTCCGAGCAGCTCGGCGACACGCTGGTGGTGCAGGGACGCGCGACCGACGAGGCGCTGCTCGCGGAAGAGGACATCGAGCGCGTCTCGACCTTCGTCGCGGTGACGCCGGACTTCGAGGACAACCTGGTCGCGGGCCTGATGGCCCGTCGGCTGGGCGCCGAGCGCGCGTTCGCGCTCGTCGACAATCCCGACCTCGTGCACCTGATCGGCGAGGTCGCCATCGATGCGATCATCAGCCCGCGCCTGCTGGCGGTGAGCCTGGCGCTCCAATACATCCGCGGCGTCGGCGTCCGCTCGGTGGCGGCGCTCCTCGAGGACCGCATCGAGGTGATCGAGGCAGAATGCAGCGCCGTCTCGAAGCTGGTGGGCCGACCGCTCGCGGAGCTCGGACTCCCGCGCGGCATGCTGATCGCAGCGTTGCGCCGCGATGGGCGCATCCTGGTGCCGCGAGGCGCCGACCGGATCGAGGCCGGCGACCGCGTGCTCTTCGTGACCACGATCGAAGAGGCGTCGCGCGTCTCCTCGCTGCTCGGCGCAGACTAGTGGGCGCCTGTCGGGATGCGAGTCCGCGGTGAACCTTCGCCTCGACGCACGTGTCCTCGGCGTCCTCGTCGCGCTGCTCGGCGCGTTCCACGGCATTCCCCTCGTCGCGGCGTTGTGGTTCGGGGAGTCGCCTTGGCCATGGCTCGCGAGCGGCGGCGGTGTCGCGCTCGCCGGCCTCGCTGTGCGCGCCGTCTCCCGCCCGAAGAATCGCGTGCTCCGTCCGCGCGACGCGTATCTCGTCGTCGCCGCCGGCTGGTTCGCGGCTTCGGGGGTCGGTGCGATCCCGTACCTGGCGCTCGGCGCGCTCGGTCCGATCGATGCGTTGTTCGAGTCGGTCTCCGGCTTCACGACGACGGGTTCGACGGTGATGATCCGTCTCGAGGACGCCCCCCGCGCATTGTTGCTATGGCGCGCGCTGTCGCAGTGGGTCGGCGGCATGGGCATCATCCTGTTCGCGGTCGCGGTGCTGCCGCTGCTCGGCATCGGCGGCATGCAGCTGTTCCGCGTCGAGGTGCCGGGGCCCGTGAAGGACAAGCTGCGGCCGCGCATCATCGAGACCGCACGGCGCCTGTGGGCGATCTACGTCGGGCTCACCGCGCTGCAGTGGGCCGCCCTCCGGCTCGCGGGCATGAACGGCTTCGAGGCGCTCTGCCACGCGTTCACGACGCTCGCGACCGGCGGCTTCTCGACGCGCGACGCGTCGATCGGAGCCTTCGTGTCGCCGGCCATCGAGTGGATCGCGATCGTGTTCATGGCCCTCGCCGGTGTCAACTTCGTGCTGCTGTGGCGCACACTCGTCGAAGGGCCGCGAGTCGTCTCCCGCGACATCGAGCTGCGATACTACGTCGTCGTCATCCTCGTGGCGACGCTGTTGATCGCGCCGATGCTGCCGCCGGAGCACGTCGGCGACGTCGAGGAGAGGATCCGGAACACGCTGTTCGGCGTGGTCTCGATCGCATCGACGACCGGCTACGGCACAGTGGACTTCGAGCGCTGGCCGGCGCTCGGTCAGCTCGTGCTTTTGCAACTGATGATCCTCGGCGGCATGGCCGGTTCGACGGCTGGCGGCGTGAAGAGCCTGCGCGTGCTGATCGGTTTCCGTGCCGTCGGTGTGGCCGTGAAGAAGCTCGTGCATCCGCGCGCCGTATTGCCTGTGAAGTACGGCGGCCGCGCGGTGCCGGACGACGTCGTCGCGGGCGTGTGGGCGTTCTTCACCGCGTACTTCGCGATCGCCGCGGTGGCGGCCGCCGTCGTGGCCGGCGCCGGCTACGACATTCCGACGGCGATCTCGAGCGCGCTGACCGCGATCGGCAACGTCGGACCCGGGCTCGGGGCAGTGGGACCGTACGACAACTTCGCGCACATGCCCGTGCAGGTGAAGCTCGTGCTCGCCGGCTGCATGCTGGCGGGGCGCCTCGAAGTGTTCACGATCCTGGTGCTGCTCCAGCCGGGCTTCTGGCGGCGGTGAGCGGCCGCGACGCGAGGGGCGTCCGGATCAGCGTTCCGTCGCCGGCACGGGCTCGCCGTCCCACTCGAATCCCGAACGCTCGGCGAGCTCGGCGATGGACCGCGTTCCCGTCGTGCGCTCTCCGTCGATGATCCAGGTGGGATAGCTCGTCGCACCCGCCGCGCGGCACACGGCGACCGGCGGCCCCGGCCGGCCACCGGGCGAACACTCGACGTACGGCAAGCGGTGCGCCGAGGCGCCGAACAGAGCCTTCTGCTCCTCGCAGTGCGAGCACCAGGACGCGCCGTAGAAGCGCGCGCCGGTCTCCTCGAGATGGATCGCGAGGGCGCGCAGCCGCGGATCCTCGGGGCCCGCGGCCGTGCCGAGGTCGCCCCGGTAGTGCAGGTGCAGCAGCCCCGCGACCAACACGATGCCGAGGGCGGAGCCGACGAGTGGGCGCCACGCCGGTCCCAACGCGGGCGTCCGAAGCCGCTGCGTCGACGCCACGACGAAGCAGATCGTCACGAGTCCGAGCGAGGCGAGGCACCAGGTGCAGGTGGCTCCGATCGCGAAGATCGAAACGGCGGTCAGGTACACGCTGACCCCCAGTGCGGCCGATGCGAGCGTGAGAGCGAGCGCCGCGTGGCGGGGCACGTTGCGCACGAAGAGCGCCACCAGCGCCAGCGCGGCATAGCCCCCGAGGCCCCAGGCGGCCGTGGGGAAGCCGAGGAATGACGCGAAGCGGCTGCTCTGCACGACGTCGCAGGCGGCTCCCGCAGCGCACGCAACCGGCAGGGTGTCGAGCAGCGCGACGACGGTCAGGTAGCCGGCGAGCGCGACGCCGGCGAGCGCCGGCAGCAGCAGCGGCAGGTTCGGGAGCGGACGCCTGCGCAGCGCCCTCTCGGCGGCCAGTCGGCGTCGCCGCTCGGCCTTGCTGCTGGCGCGGCCGGTCCGTGCCAGCGCGGGCGTCGGGGTCTCCGAATCGGGGCGGGGCGGGCTCAAGTCTCGTTCTCCAGTTGGCGAGGCGACGAGGCGCCCCGGCACTCAGCGCGGGGCGGGCGGCTGGCTGTCGGGCCTCTCGTCGCGCGGTCGCGGCGCGGCGCCCGGCTCTTCGATCTCCAGCTGGAGCTGGCGGTACTGCTCGCATTCCATGCGCATCGCGCGGATCTGTTCCCGAAGCAGATCGTTCTCCGTTTCGATGCGCTGGATTTCGTCTGGCGTGATCCGGCAGCCGGGCAGGGGGACGAGCAGCAGCAGGCCGATCGCCAGCGGAGCGGCGGGCCCGCGCCATCGAGGTCGTCGATGCCATCGCATGCGCGGAGGATACCGCAGCGCAGGGCATTGCCCCGAGCCCGTCAGCTCCATTCGGCTTCGCTGTGCCGCGCGATGCGCTCGATCCACCACTTCGGTGCCTGCGCCATCATCGTGTTGAGGTCCCAGTAGTCGCGCCACAGCGCGACCTTCCCGTCCCGCAACTCGTGCACCGTGACGAACCGGTTGGTCAGTTGTTCTCCGGTCTCGAAGTGCCAGGTCTCGGTGTGCTCGACGAGCACGCTGTCGCCCTCGGCCACGACACGATGGATCTCGTGCTCGAAGCGCGCCACGGGATCGAGGCCGACACGCAGGCGCTTCACGACATTGGCAGGGCCGCGCGCGCCGCGGTCCGGCGCCGGGACGTCTTCGTAGAGCCCGTCGTCCGCCATGCACGCGGCGACGCCGTCGAAGTCCTTGCGATAGAGACATTCCCACAGCTGCGCGACCACGCGCTTGTTCTCTTCTGTAGCCACGAGCCGCCCTCGCCTCAACTCGCCGGCAGCCCGAGGCTGCGGCGCGCAATGATGTTCTTCTGGATCTCACTGGTGCCGCCACCGATCGTATCGACGACGGTGTAGCGGTAGGAGCGTTCGAAGCGTCCGCCGAGCGGCGCCTCGGGCTCGCCGTAGCGGAGCTGCGCCGAGGGCCCGAGGAGATCCTGCGCCACGTCGGCGACGCGCTTGCTCAGCTCGTTCATGTACAGCTTGTATTTCGAGGAGGCGACTGTGGGCACCCCCCCGAGTACCGCCTCGGCGAGGACGCGGCGCTGGAGCATGCGCGCCACCTCGAGCTGCGTGACGAGCGTCGCGATGCGGCTCCGGAGAACCGGATCCTCGCGCACCGGCTCGCCATCGCGCCGGGCCGTACGCGCCCAGGCCGTCAGCGCCTCGAGCTTCCGTTCGAGCGGTCCCACCGGCATCATCGCGAACCGCTCGAGATCGAGCGCCTCGCAGATGTAGGTCCAGCCGGCGTTCACCTGGCCGACGACGAAGGCATCGGGGACGAAGACGGCGTCGAAGAACACCTCGTTGGTGCGCTCGTCGCCGATCGTCCAGGTGGGGCGGATCGTGAGACCCGGGTGATCCATCGGGATCAGGAACAGAGTGATCCCCTTGTGCTTCGCACCGGGGTCGGTGCGCGCGCCCACCCAGTACCAGTCCGCGAAGTGCGCCGAGGTCGTCCAGACCTTCTGGCCCTCCAGCACCCAGCCGCCTCGCGACGGGTCGCGCACCGCGCGCAGCTGCATGTTGGCTGCGTCCGACCCCGCACCGGGCTCGCTGTATCCGATCGCGAACTCCACTTCGCCGCGTATGATCCGGGGGAGGAAGAATCGCTTCAGCTGCTCGTTGCCATGGCGGATGATCGTCTTGCCGACGATGCCGACGCTCTTGCCGGGCTGCGGCGCGCCATGGCGCGAGAGTGTTTCCGTGAGCAAGAAGTCGTAGATCCCGGGTCGCTCGAGGCCGCCGTACTCCTTCGGCCACGACATTCCGAGCCAGCCGCGAGCGGCGAGTTCGCGCATGAACGCGCGCTTGGCCTGCGTGTCGACGGTCTGCGACAGCTGTTCCGGCGCAGGATCCATGACGTCGGGCGAGCGTTCGGCTTCGAGGAAGCCCTCCAGATCGGCGACGAAAGCGCGCTCCTCGGCAGAGAAATCGAAATCCACGGAACTCCCTCGGGATGTCCGAACCAGCCTAGCTCAGCGCGCGAGCCCACTCGTACCCACCCGGTGCGGAGCGGGTCGAGCACGGTTTCGTACTCCGCAAGAGGCTTGTTCCCCGCTCGGATCCCGCCGTGAGGATCGCGGAGGTTCTCGAAGCCGGTTGCGAGCGCCTTGCCGCCCATCGCGGTCTCGGACGACTTGGGGGCACTGTTTGCGCAACGACGGAGGTCAGTTGCCTCTCCGCTGCAGGACGACGCCGAGGAGTGTCTATTTCCCCTCAAGGTCGGATTCGAACACTCCGAGAACGAGGTCGAACTCAGCCGGAGCATTCCTACCATGAGAGCCCTCACGATCGCACTGCTGCTCGGTCTCCTCACGAACGCCGTCCCGTCCCAGGCCTTGACCTTCAGCAGCATCGTGAACGCCGCGATCCCGGACAACGCCGGCGATACGAACGCCGTCCTCACTTCGATCGATACGACGTCAGGGTTCGGTCCGGGCTGGATGGTGACGGCCGTGTCGCTCGACCTCGTGCTGGACCACACATGGGTCGGCGATCTCGCGATCGAGTTGTTCAGCCCGGCCGGCACCGAACTCCAGCTGATGGCGAGGCCGGGAACCGCGATCGGCAACGAGCAGCGCGGAGGTCCCTTCGGCGACAGCTCCAATCTGCGCCCCACCGATCCGATCACCTTCGTCGATACGGCGCTGGTCACTGCGGAAACCATGGGGCAGGGGATCGGCAACAACGGGACCGTTCCTGCCGGTAGCTTCCGACCCGATGCGGACGGCTGGGCGACGGACATCACGACGCTCGCGGGCTTTCTCGGCGAGGAGGCTGGAGGGTCGTGGACGCTGCGAGTCGGCGACTATGCGGCTGGCGATCTCGGCACGCTGGTGCAGTGGAACCTGCACGTGACGGCGGTGTTCGTGCCCGAACCCTCGCCGGCGCTGTTCGTCGCGCTCGGCCTGCTCGTGCTGGCGGCGGGACCGCGGCGTCGATTCGCGGCGAGCTGAGCGCTCCGCGCTCGGAGCGATCGCATCCCACCGGACGCTTGCGCTCGGGCCCCATCGCCAGACCATGGCGTTCGTCGACCGCTGCGGCCGGAGTGGGTACCGGAAACTCCATGCGCGCAGCGCGACGACGTCGTCGACGGGCTTCGCCTGCGCACGCCGTGGAAACGTTCCTGGACGCGCCCGTGGCCGAGGATCTGTAGCATCGGAGCTTCGGATTCGCAGAAGGCGGAGGGCGCACGAAATGGAAGGATCGCAGACGCGCTGGGTTTCCGGGGCATGGGCAGTGCTCGTGGCGCTCGCCCTCGCGGCGCCCACGGCGGCGCAGGACTTCGAGAACGCGCGCATCGAGACCGTACGCGTTGCCGAGGGACTCCACATGCTGCGCGGCGTCGGCGGGAACCTCGTATTGGCGTCCGGCGCCGACGGTGCGCTCCTCGTCGACGACCAGTACGCGCCGATGCACGAGAAGATCCTCGCAGCGGTGCGCGAGGTGACGGCGGAGCCGGTGCGTTTCGTCATCAACACGCACTGGCACTTCGATCATACGGGCGGAAACGAGCTGCTCGGTCGCACCGGCGCGGTCATCGTGGCGCACGAGAACGTGCGGCGTCGCATGAGCGCCGGGCAGTTCATGGAGGTCTTCGGCCGCAGCGTTCCTCCGGCGCCGCCCGGGGCCCTGCCGGTCGTCACGTTCGCCGATGGTGTTGCGCTGCACTGGAACGGCGAGGAGATCGTCGTCCGGCACGTCGTGGCCGCCCACACGGACGGCGATGCCGTGGTCTGGTTCCGCAAGGCCGACGCCGTCCACGCCGGTGATCTGTTCTTTCACGGCACATACCCGTTCATCGACGTCCAGAGTGGGGGCTCGATCGCTGGCATGATCGCCGGCGTGGAGGCGCTGCTCGCCGAGACGGGTCCAGCGACGAAGATTGTTCCTGGCCACGGGCCGCTCGCGGATCGCCCCGCGCTCGCTGCGTACCGCGAGCTGCTCGTCACGACCCAGACGCGCGTGCGCGACGCGATCAGGCGCGGGCTCCCGGCCGATGCGCTGGTCGCCGAAGCCCCGCTCGCCGAGTTCGACGAGCGCTGGGGCGGCGGCTTCCTGTCCGCCGAGCAGTTCCTCCGCATCGTTCACGCCGACCTGTCCCGCTGAGCTCCGAATGGGGACGCGGGTGGGGACGCGCCCCGGATGGGGACGTTCCTTGCAACCTTGCGTTACGGGCACAGCGGGGGCAGAGACGGAACGCAGGCTTCGGGGTGCCCGTAACGCAAGGTTGCAAGGAACGTCCCCTCAGTCGCTGGTCGCGAGCTTGCGGCGCAGCGCGGCGCTGGCGTCCTGCTCGTTGCGCATCGCGTCCGCCATCGAGGCGGACGCGCCGAAGTGCAGCGCGGCCTTCGCGGCGGCCAGGACTTCGGGACGGTGCTGCGCCAGCGTGCGGGCCCACTCGCGAGCAGTCGGGAGCAGGTCGTCGCTACCGACGACCTTGTTGACGAGGCCGATCTCGGCGGCCTCGAAGGCGGTGATGACACGCGCGGTCAGCACGAGTTCGAGCGCCTTCGCCATGCCGACGAGCCGCGGCAACAGATGGGTGCTGCCGAGGCCCGGGAGCAGACCGAGCTTCGCGAACGTGAGGCCGAGCTTCGCGCTCTCCGCAGCGAGGCGGATGTCACAGGGCAGGATCATCGTCACGCCGACGCCGATCGCCGGCCCATTGATCGCCGCAATCACCGGCTTCGGGAACGCGGCGAGTTCGAGTGGAAGCTTGCGGAGAAAGTCCTCTTCTCCGAGCTTCGGGCCGTCGTCGGGCGGGAGCTCGCCGGCCTGGTGCGCCTTCAGCTGCTCGAGGTCGACTCCAGCGCAGAACGCGCGCCCCGCGCCGGTCCAGATGACGGCGCGGACCGCCGGTTCCTCGCGGCAGCGCGCGAACGCGGCGACCACTTCGTCGCCCATCGCCAGCGTGTAGGCGTTCAGCTTCTCCGGCCGGTGCAGCGTGATCGTCGCGACGCCGTCCTCGACTTCGAAGCGGATGTTCTCGGGGTCGCTCATTCTTCCGTGTAGGGCGCCCAGCGGGGCTTGCGCTTCTCGACGAATGCCTTGCTGCCTTCGGCGATGTCCGGATGGTCGTCGTGGGCGCGGAGAAGGTCCGAGGCGCGCTCGAGCCCGGCGTGGAGCCCCCCGTCGAGACTCTCCCAGATCGCCTGCTTGCTGCGCGCGAGAGCTGTCGGCGAGTGCTCGGCGATCTTCGCGGCGAGATCCTGTGCGCGCGCCACGACGCGATGCGGCGGTTGCAGCTCGCCTACCAGCCCGACGGCCAGCGCCTCCTCCGCCGTCATCCGCTCCGACCCGCCGAGCAGCGCCAGGCGCAACACCGCTTCGAGCGGGATCCGCCGCACGAGACCCACCGGCTCGAGCGCCGAGACGAGACCGACCTTCACGTGCGTGTCGAAGAACGTTGCGGTCTGCGACGCGACGACGAGGTCGCTGTCGGCGACGAAGTGCAGGCCGCCGCCGACGACCATGCCGTTGACGGCCGTCACGACCGGCTTCCAGCAACGGTTCTGGATCGCGGTCAGGAAGTGGTAGAAGGGCTTGCCCTCCTCGCGCTCCATCCGCGCGGCTTCCTCGCGGGCGCTGCCGTCCGCGATGTCCGCGACGTCCATGCCGGTGCAGAACGCCTTCTCCCCCGCGCCCGTCACGACGACGCACACCACGGCGGGATCTCGCTTCACGTCGGTCCAGATCCGGCGCAGCTCCCGGGCCATCGCGACGGTGAAGGCGTTGTGCCGCTCGGGTCGGTTCAGCGTGATCGTGGCGACGCCGCCGGCGCGCTTGTAGAGGACGGCATCGCCGGCCATCTCAGGAGTTCCCGAGGATGGCGATGCCGCACGCCGTCGGGTGGCCGCCGATGTTGTGGCTGAGTGCGAGGCGCGCGCCGTGCACCTGCCGTGGCCCGGCCTCGCCGCGCAGCTGCAGCACGTTCTCGTAGATCATCCGGACTCCCGTGGCGCCGGTCGGGTGGCCGAAGGTCTTGAGCCCGCCGTCGGTGTTGACGGGAAGCTCCCCGCCGAGCTCGAAGGTCCCGCTGGCGATGTGCTCCTTGGCGGATCCCTTTTCGCAGAAGCCGAGGTCCTCGTACGACAGCAGCTCCGTCAGCGTGAAGCAGTCGTGGAGCTGTGCCACCTGGATCTCGCGGCGTGGATCCGTGATTCCGGCCTGGCGATAGACGTCCGTCGCGGCCCAACCCGTCGGCTTCCACGACAGGAAATCGTTGTCGGGATCCTTCTGCGGGTTCGGGCCGGCAATCACCGTCACGGCCTTCACGAGGATCGGGTCGACGCGGAACGATTTCGCGAGGTCGGAACGCGTGAGCACGGCTGCGGCGGCGCCGTCGGTCTGCGCGGCACAGTCGTAGAGCCCGAACGGCCAGGAGATCATCCGGGCTTCCGCGTGTTCGGCGAGCGTGATCTCGCGCTTCAGGAACGACTTCGGCGCCAGCGTGCCGTTGTGGTGGTTCTTGACGGCGATGCGGCCGAGGTCTTCGCGCGTCGCGCCGTACTTGTCGAAGTACGTGGCCGCGCACAGCGAGAACCACCCCGCCGGCGTCTGCGGCAGGTCGCGCACCTGGTTCATCATCACCGACGGCCCGGAGACGCCGCGGTCCTTCGGCTTGTCGTAGCCGACCACCAGCACGGTGTCGTAGAGGCCGGCGGCGATCGCCATGACGCCGCAGCGGAACGCATCGGTCCCGGTCGCACAGTAGTTCGAGACCATCGTCACCGGCTTGCCGAACAGCTTGAGCGCGTCGCTGCACTCGTGCGGACCCTTCTGCGAGTAGATCGAGCCGGTGAATACGGCCTCGATCCGGGCCTGCGGATCGTCGATGCCGGCGTCCGCATAGGCTTCGTAGGCGGCGTCGACGATCATGTCGGACGGCGCCAGGTTCCAGTTCTCGCCGAACTGCGAGCAGCCGACGCCGACGACGGATACCTGATCGCGGATGCTGCGGGTCATCGATCGTCCTCGTCGAGCGGCACGGCCTTCCAGTAGTAGTTGGGACGGCCGCCGACCTCGTGGATGCGCCGGAACTGGAAGCTGACCGGCATCCCGATCTTCACGTCCTCCGGCCGAGCGTTCACGAGCTGCAGGTGTACGCGCGCGCCGTCGATCTCGGTGATCGTGACGATCGTCGGCGGCTCCGGAGTCGGGAAGAAGTAGTCGAACGTGTAGGTGACGACGCGCCCGGTGCGGTCGGCCAGCCGCTCGGGCTCGAAGTCGTCCTTCGCGAAGCAGCGCTCGCAGACGCGCTGGATCGGGAACTGGAGCCCGCGGCAGCGCCGGCAGCGCTGGCCGCGGAACGAGACGTCGTCGTCGCGCTCCCGGAAGTGGATGGTCGCGGAGAGACCCTGGTCACGCGGCGCGTCGTACTCGCGCGCGTCGAGGCCGCGGGCGCGCAGGTAGCCGTCGTAGCGCCGCACCGGGCGCCGCCGCGCGAGATGCCACGAGACGCCGCGCCGCGCGCCGAGCTTCTCGATCTGCGAGGTCGTGCGCAGCGCGAGCGCTTCGGCGCCATCGCCGTAGCCGGCGACCAGCAGTCGCTCGCCGGGCGTTGCCGCTTCGAGTGCCGCGGCGAGCAGCATCGGCGCGAACGCGCAGCCGGTGTTGCCGAGCTGGCCGAACAACGGATCGACGAGCTGCTCGCGGCGCAGTCCGCTTGCCTTCGCCACCGCGCCGAGGCTGCGCGCGTCCGGCGCGTAGAGACACGCGCGCGTCGAGGCGTCGTCGCCGTCGCGCAGGGCCAGCTTGCCGAGCAGCCCGCGCAGCGCTTCGACGAGCACGGGCGTGTAGCCCTCCTGGACGACGAAGCGCTCCTCCCAGCTGTGCACGAAGCGGTCGCCCTCGGCGCGCCACACGTCGACGATCTCGTCCGCGACCGCATGGGTGGCTTCGAGCTGCGCGATCGCGTCGTCCTCGCCGACCACGAATGCCGCAGCGCCGTCGCCGAACGCGCGCTCGAGCGCCGAGCCGGGCGCGGCCGGACGGCAATCGCTGGCGATCACCAGCACGCGGCGCGCCGAGCCCGCGGCGACGGCGTCGAACGCGGCGCGCAGCGCGCCGAGGCCCGCGCGCAGCGAGCCGGAGAAGTCCGCGGTGGCCACGTCGCGGCGCAGGTCGAGCGCCTTGGCGACGAGCGCGGCAGCCTGCTTCTCGCGGTATGCGTAGCTGGCCGACGCGAAGAACAGTGCGTCGATGCCGGCGCGGTCGAAGCCGCGCAGCGCGTTCGTGCCTGCCGCGACGGCCATCGTGACGGCGTCCTCGTCGGCCCACGCGACGGCGCGCTCGGGCCCGGTGGCGTCCGCCGCCGCCGGCCGCCCCGCGATCGTCGCGAAGCCGAGCCGCGTCGGCGGGACGTACGCGCCGTACGAGACGAGTCCCGGCACGGCGGGCTACTCGGCCTTCGCGGGCGGCTTGACGCCGTCGTAGTACGCATACGGGGGCTTCATCAACCCGAACGGCTCGAGTCGGCCGCCGAAGAAGGGCTTCATGTGCTTGCGGAGATCGTCCACCTCCCAGCCGCCCTCCTTGAACATCGCGGTGCCGTAGCGCGGCTGCTCGAGCAGCACCACGCGATCGCCGCCGGTGCCGAAGATCTGGCCCGTGACCCACGCGGCGTCGTCGCTGCACAGCCACGCGACGAACGCGCCGTTCACGACCGGATCGAAGAACGGCGCGTCGACCGCCTTGCCGTCCACCTTGGCGCTCGCCGACATGCGGGTCGTCGCCAGCGGGCTGATCGCGTTCACGCGGATCCCGGCGCGCGCGAGCTCCACCGCCCACGTGTAGGTCATCGACGCGATCGCGCCCTTCGAGCCGGCATAGTTCGTCTGTCCGAAGTTCCCGAAATGCGCCGCCGACACCGTGTTGACGATCGAGCCGCCGGTGCCCTGTTCCTTCATGCGCAGCGCCGCTTCCTGCGCGCAGGCGAAGGTGCCGTACACGTGGACGCGGAACACGTCCTGGAACTCCTCGTCGCTCATCTTGAGGAACGAGCGGTCCTTCGAGTTGCCGGCGTTGTTCACCATCGCGTGGATGCCGCCGAACGCGTCGACACACGCGCCGATCAGCGCCCGCGCACCGGCGCGCGTCCCGATGTCGTCGCCGTTCGCGATCGCCTTGCCGCCGGCCGCGGAGATCTCGTCGACGACGCTCTGCGCCTCGGCGACGTCGACATCGTTCACCACGACCGCGGCGCCCTGCGCCGCGAGGTGGACGCAATGCCCGCGCCCGATCCCGCGCCCGCCGCCGGTCACCACGGCCGCGCGGCCGTCCAGAAGTCCCATGCGGTTCCTCCCTGATCGTGCGCGGCGATCGTCTGGCATCGATCGTCCGAAAGTCGGTGCGCGCGCCGCGCGCCGGCGATTACGAGACGGACCGTATAGAAAATGGCGAGGGCCGTCAAAGAACCGCGGCGTCCCGCCGCTCGGCGGCGTTGGGAGGCGGCGAGACGGCGTCGAGACGGAAGCGGGTTCCGGGGTTCCGAGACGTCGCACCGCTCGAGCGCAGGCAGAACGATCCTGTTCTCGCTTCGGAGTCCGATCTCGAACGTTTTGGTTTGGAGGGTCCGCTCGTGGATCGAACGACGTGTGCCCCGCGCGCCGGCCCGCTCCCGGAGGTGCGGGAGCCTGGGATCGCGGCGAAGCCGGCGGACATGGGTGCGATCCCCCAGACGGTCAGCGTCGACTCCAAGATCAGCGACACAGAGAGAGCGGGGCGAGTGCGCCTGCAGGCGTGGCGCGGGCCCGCGGATTGCAGTTCCATCGCGGCTGCCTCGCGAGGGGCAGCGCAACACCGTGGCAACATCACGACCAACGTCGTGAGAGGGGAGGATCGCGATGGGTTTCCTCTGGATGATCCTGATCGGTCTCGTGGTCGGAGCGCTCGCCAAGCTGTTCATGCCGGGACGGGACCCCGGCGGCATCATCGTCACGATCCTGCTGGGGATCGCCGGCGCCGTCGTCGCGGGCTGGATCGGCAGTGCGATCGGCTGGTACGACGTCGACGATGCGGGCCCCGGGCTGATCGCCTCGGTGTTCGGGGCGATGCTGCTGCTGTGGCTCTACCGGATGTTCGTGGGACGGCGCGCGAAGGGGACCTGATCGCAGGTCGAGAATCGGCGACGGGAGCGATCGCTCCGCTATTCCTGCGGCATGTCTCGTGCGGGGCGGCGCCACGAGCGGGGCGATGCCGAAGAAGGGAGCGCGACGTGCACAGCAGGACGGTCTCCAGATTCCTGTCCGGATGGCTGCTGCTGCTCGCGGGCGGCCTCGCACCCGGGGCGTGGGCGCAGGGCCGCCGAGCGCGCCGACCCGCGTGCTCTTCGAGAACGTGCGGATCTTCGACGGCGTCGCGGACCGGCTCTCGGCGCCCTCGCACGTACTGGTCGAGGGCAACGTCATCGAGACGATCTCCACCGCCCCGATCGCCGTCCCGGAATCCTCGTCGGTGACGCGTGTCGAGGGGGGCGGACGCACGCTGATGCCGGGGCTCATCGACGCGCACACCCACATCATGTTCGCGACGGTGTCACAGATGGACGTCCTGACCGGCGACCTCGGCTTCCTCAACGTCGCGGCCGTCAAGGCGGCGGAAGACATGCTGATGCGGGGGTTCACGAGCATCCGCGACCTCGGCGGGCCGGCGTTCGGACTCCAGCGCGGCATCGACCGCGGGCTCGTCCCCGGGCCGCGCATCTGGCCGTCCGGCGCGTTCGTCTCGCAGACCGGCGGCCACGGCGACTTCCGGCTTCCGAACGAGCTCCCCGCGGCGCCGGGGAGCTTCTCGTTCAGCGAGCGCGTCGGCGCGGCGGCCATCGCAGACAGCCCCGACCTCGTGCGCAAGCGCGTTCGTGAGCAGCTCGCGCTGGGCGCCTCGCAGGTGAAGCTCATGGCCGGCGGCGGCGTGTCGTCCAGCTTCGACCCCCTCGACGTCACGCAGTACCTCCCGCGGAACTCCGCGCTGCCGTCGAGGCCGCGGAGAACTGGGGCACCTACGTCACCGTGCACGCCTACACGCTCGCGAAGAAGCATGGCATCAAACTCGCATGGGGCACGGATGCGCTGTTCAGCGCCTCGGCCGCCCAGCGGCAGGGCAGCGATCTGGTCAAGCTCACGCGCTGGTTCACGGCGCCCGAGATCCTGCGCATGGCGACCTCCGGCAACGCCGAGCTGCTCGCTCTCTCCGGCCTGCGCAGTCCCTACACCGGGAAGCTCGGCGTCGTTCAGGAAGGGGCGCTCGCCGATCTGCTGCTCGTCGACGGCGATCCGTTGGCGAACCTCCGCTTGGTCGAGGATCCAGAAGCGCGCTTCCTCGTGATCATGAAGGACGGCACGATCTACAAGAACCGGTTGCCGCGCGAAGGCTGACGGCGGTCTGTTCGGTCGGGCGGAGAGAGAGCGCCTCCCGCCTCGCGTCGATCGCGTTCGCGATCCATCTCGTGCTGCTGGTCCTGCCGCGGATTTCGCCGCTCAACAAGGGTTCCCTGTGGTCGTTCCTGCTCGCGTACGGGGCCATCGCGCTGGCCGTCTGCGATCCGGGACGCTCCGGAAGGCGACGCGGGAGCCGTGCGGGGTCCGGATCGATCGAGAAAGATGCCGACGATGTCGAAGGGATCGTCTCGTCACGGTTCGGCCGCCAGGGCATCCAAGCAGCGCCTCTCGGGACTGGAGAGAGCGGTGGAGGAACCGAATGCACCCGATGGCTCCAGCTGCACGATCGACCGGAGTGGTCCGCGCGCGCCGTCGTCTGCTTCGTTTCCGCGGCCTCGCGATGCTGCTGCTGGCCATCCTCGCGACATCCGCGGCCGCGGCAGATCAGGATCGGGCCCGGATCCGGACTTCCATCAGCGCGGATCGGGTCTGGGCCACCCTGAATGATTTCTCCCGTTGGCCGAATATCTTCCCGGATCTCGTCTCGCTGTGCGAGGAGGCTGCCGACGACGACGCGCTGTGGCTGCGCCAGTCCATGCGGTCGTTCGGTCTCCGGCTCGTCCATACATCGCGTGTCTACCTCGACCCCACCGGCCGACGTCTCGATCTCGAGTTGGACCCGTCCTATCCGCACGCCCTCGACGACTTCACGAGCACGTGGATCGTCACCCCGCTCGATGACGCCGGCAGCGTGATCGAGCTGCGCGTCCGCGCCGATCTCGCGCTTCCCGTTCCCGGCTTCGTGAGGCGCTCCCTGTTGCGGGACTCCGTCCAGGAATCCGTGCAGGCCCTCATCGACGCAGCCGAGGATTCCGCACCGGCCGCCGCGGAGCCGCTCGAGTCCTGCTGATCGGTGAGGGGAGGGGGGAGAAGGGGGACGTTCCTTCCGAAGTTTCATCCCGCCGGGGAATCGGTCTGCTGATCTCGATGACCTCGCCCGGCGGGATGAAACTTCGGAAGGAACGTCCCCGCCCGCGGCGTCCCCGCCCGCGGCGTCCCCGCCCGCGGCGTCCCCGCCCGCGGTCAGCCGTCGAGCTGCGCCGCCAGCCGCTCCTCGTACGCTTCGCTGTCGCCGAAGACGCCCGCCAGCGCCCAGGTGCGCTTCAGGTACCAGTGCGGCGGCATCTCCCACGTGTAGCCCATGCCGCCGTGGATCTGGATGCAGGCGCGGGCGTTCTTCATCGCGGCGTCGAAGGCGACGACCTTCGCCGATGCGACGGCGCGCGCGGCGTCGCCGACCGCCGGGTCGTCGAGCGTGGCGCCGGCGGCGTAGACGGCCGCGCGCGCGACCTCCTGCCGCACGAACATGTCGGCGAGCATGTGCTTGATCGATTGGAACGCGCCGATCGGGCGGCCGAACTGTTCGCGCGTCTTCGCGTAGGCCGTCGCCAGCTCCTGCGTCATCTCGGCGATGCCGAGCAGCTGTGCGGCGACGAGGGCTGCACCTTCGAGACGCAGCCGCGCCACGAGCTCGGCGCCGCCGATGCGCTCGCCGCCGACGACCGCCGCGACATGGTGGACGGGCGTCAGCGGGTCGAGCGGGTTCGCGATCGGCTCGGCGACGAGCGCGCGGGGATCGACGCGGTCGACGCCGTCGGCGCGCAGCACCAGCAGCGCGTCGAGCGACGCGAGATGCTCGAGCAGCCACGGCGCTTCCGAATCGGCCTCGAGGCCGCCGACGACGGCGTCGCCCGATGCGGCGCCATCGACGCGGCCTGCGGCGAGATGGCTCCACACCGTCGGGCCCGGCAGCAGCCGGCGTCCGAGCTCCGCGAAGACCAGCACCGCATCGGCCATGCCGAGGCCGACGCCGCCCTCGCTCTCGGGCTGGCGCAGGCCGAACACGCCCATGCCGGCCAGCTCCTTCCACAGCACGGCGTCGAAGCCTCCCGCGCGGGCGGTCTCGTCGAGCCGTTCGGCGGCGAAGCGCGCGTCACAGAACGCGCGCAGGCCGTCGCGCAGCGCCTCCTGATCCTCCGTCAGACGGAAATCCATCATGCGCTCCTGGCTGATGAGCAGCGCGCCATCTAGCGATCCTTCGGTAGACCGAGGATCCGCTCGGCCACGATGTTGCGCTGGATCTGCGACGAGCCGGCGGCGATCGTCAGCGACAACGAGTTGAGGTGCTTCGCGACGAACGCCTGCACCGGCAGGCCGCCGACGTCGTCGCGCGAGAGGCCCGCGCGGCCGAGCAGGCGCATCGCGAGTTCGCCGATGCGCTGGTTCAACTCGGTGTAGTAGAGCTTGATCGCCGAGCCTTCGAGACCGGGCACGCCGGCCGCCTCGGCGCGCGAGACCGACAGCTTCACCATCGCCCACAGCGCGTCGAGCTCGGCGACCAGGTGACCGACTTCGCGGCGCAGGCCGGCATCCTCCCAAGCGCTTGCGTCGTGCCGTGTCACGCGTTTCGCGACCGCCACGAGATCCGCAACGTGCTTCTGGAGCTGGATCATCTCGCTCGCGAACGCCGTGCCGCGTTCGAAGCGCAACGTGACGTTCGTGACGCGCCAGCCGTCGTTCTCCGCGCCGACGCGGGCCGAGACCGGGATCCGGACGTCGTCGAAGAACACCTCGCTGAACTCGCTCTCGCCGGCCAGCGTCGGCAAGGGCCGGATCTCGATGCCGGGCGCGTCCATCGGGCAGATCAGCCAGGTGATCCCGCGATGCTTCGGCGCCTCCGGGTCGGTGCGCACCAGCAGCTCGCCGAACTGCGCGACGTGCGCGAACGAACACCAGGTCTTGTGGCCCGACACGACGTAGTGATCCCCGTCGAGGACGGCGCGGGTCTTCAGCGACGCCAGATCCGAGCCGGCCCCCGGCTCGGAGAACCCCTGGCACCAGACCTCCTCCCCGCGCAGGATGCGCGGAAGGTGCGCCGCCTTCTGCTCGTGGCTGCCCTCGGCGATCACGGTCGGCCCGCCGTGCAGCAGGCCGACGAAGTTCACGCCGACGTACGGCGCGCCGGAGCGGGCGTACTCCTCGTAGTAGACCAGCTGCTCGGTCGTCGAGAGATCGCGGCCGCCGTACGCAGCAGGCCAGTTGATCCCGGCGTAGCCCGCTTCGAACAGCGCGCGCTGCCAGCCGGTGTCGTAGGCGACGCGCGCCGGCCAGTCGTGCGCCGGGGGCGGCGGGCCGTGCTTCGGCACGGCCTCGTGTAGCCACGCGCGCAGCTCGCGGCGGAAGCGTTCGTCGGCCTCGGAATAGCGGAGATCCACCGGGTTCCTCGAGGGCGCGCAGCGCCCAGAGATTCGAGACGCCTGCGCCCCGTTCGATTCTGCGAAACGCAGCGTATCGTATATCGCCATGCGCTTCGCCGTTCAACTTCCGACCGACGCCGTCGAGGCCGGCGACGAGCTGCTCTCGGCCGCCGCGATCGCCGAGATGGCGCGCGCCGCCGAGGCCGCGGGCTTCGACGCCGTCAGCGTCACCGATCACCCGATGCCGCCGGCGCGCTGGGTCGCCGCCGGTGGGCATCACAGCCTCGATCCGTTCGTCGCGCTCTCGTTCGCGGCCGCGGCGACCGAGCGGCTGCGGCTGCTCACCCACGTGCTGGTGCTGCCCTATCGCAACCCGTTCCTCGTCGCCAAGGCCGCCGCGACGCTCGATGTGCTGTCGGGCGGGCGTCTGCTGCTCGGTGTCGCCGCCGGCTACCTGGAAGGCGAGTTCGCAGCGCTCGGCGCCGACTTCGCTGCGCGCAACGAATCCTGCGACGAGGCGCTGCGCGCGCTGCGCGCCGCGTGGAGCGGGGAGCCCGTCTCGTTCGAGGGCCGCGGCTTCGCGGCGCGTGGCAACGCGCAGCGACCGCCGCCGCGGCAGCGCCCCGGCCCGCCGCTGTGGATCGGCGGCAATGCCCCGCGCGCGATCCGCCGCGCGGTGGAGCACGGGGACGGCTGGCTGCCGTTCCCGGCGCCGGCGCGCCTCGCCGGGCACGTGCGGACGGCCGCGCTCGAGACGCTCGCGGATCTCCGCGCCGGAATCGCGAGCGCCCGCGAGCACGCAGCCGCGATCGGGCGCGAAGCCCCGTTCGACGTCGCCTTCGTTCCGTTCGGCTTCGCGCTCGGTGGGCCCGAGCCGCCGAGTCCCGCGCGGCTGATCGAGGAGTTGCCCGGCTACGCCGACGCCGGCGTGACGTGGCTGCTGCTGCCGATCGCCGCGCGGACGCGGCCGGCGTGGTGCGACGGGGTCTCCGCGTACGGGGAGGCGCTCCGCGGCTTCCGGAGCTGATTCCTTCGCCGGCGCCTCGAGTCGGGGCCGCCGCCTGCCGATCCAACGAGCATGGCGCAGCAGCGAGTCGAGCCGCGTGCGTGGGATCCGACGCTGATCGCCGCGGCCGCCGGAGCCGCCGTGGTCGCGGTGTGGGTGCTGTTCGCGAGTCTCGCGTGGGTCGGTCGGCCGTTCCCCGGCTTCCTCGTGCTCGACAACGGGATCGTCGCGTCCGCCGGCCTGACGCGCTGGCCCGCTACGGCCGGCGGCGCGATCTACCAGCAACAGGTTCTCGCGGTGGATGGCGTCCCGATCGCCGACGGCGCGGCGCTCCGCGCCTACGTTGCGCGCGAGCCCGCCGGCACGGTGTTTCGCTACACGCTCGCAGACGCCGGCGGCGAGCGACAGCTCGACGTGGCGTCCCGTCGCTTCGACCGCACGGACTGGCTGCTGCTGTTCGGGACCTACGCCTTCTGCGGCATCGGCCTGTGCGTGATGGCGTTTTGCATCCGCTTCCTGCGCGGTCGCGATCGGCTCGCCAACGGGACGGCGCCGACGTTGTATCTCGTGGGGCTGTTCGCTCTCACGGCCATCGACTTGTACGGCCCGTCGCACTGGTTCCGGCTGCACGCCCTGGCCGAGACGCTGCTGGCTCCCGCCGTTCTGCATCTCGCCCTGGTGTTTCCCCGCACCGCTCGGCTCGTGGAGCGGCATCCGCGGTGTCTCTGGCTTCCGTACGCCGTGGCTGCCACGCTCGGCGTCTACTACCAGATCGGCCTGCACGATCCCGATGCCTACCGATGGGCGCACGGGATCGCGCAGTCCGCGTTCGGCGCGAGCCTGACCGTGCTGGTGGCCATGCAGGTCCGCCACTGGATGACCGCCGAGGACTTCGACTCGCGCCAGCGGGTGAAGGTGGTGGCGATGGGCAGCGCCTTGGCACTCGGCCCCCAGATCGTCCTCGCGCTGCTCTCCGTGGTCGCAGGCATCGAGGCGCCCCAGAACGCGATGGCGTTCAGCGGCATGCTGTTCCCGCTCTCGCTGGCCTACGCGGTTCTGGGACAGAACCTGCTCGGCGTCGACCAGGTCCTGCGTCGCACCTTGCACTACGCGGTCCTGACGCTGGCGGTCATCGGGCTCTATGCCGGCACGGTGGCGATTTTCGGAGCGGCGTTCCGGAGTTCGCCGTCCGCCGGCCGCGGGATCTTCCCGCTGCTGATCGGTCCGCTGTCGGTGATGGCGCTGCTGTTGTTGCGAGACCGCGTGCAGTCGGGAATCGACCGGCTGTTCTTCCGGAGCGCCTGGGACTTCCGGCGCGTGGTCGAGACAGCGAGCGCACGACTGGCGTCGGTGGCGGACCTCTCGGTGATCGCCGTCGAGGTGCAGCGTGCCGTTGCAGATACGCTGTACCCGGAGTGGACGGCGTTCTACGTGAGGCGCGCGCCCGACGACGAGCTGGTCTGCGTCGATTCGAGCTGCCCGGATCCGGCCCTCGCCTCGGCGCTGCTCCACGATGCCGCCGGTGCGTCGTTGCCCTGCGACGGGCCCGACGCCAGCCTGGCCGTGCCGTTCCGCGTCGAGAACGGGCTCGCCGCCGTGCTGCTGCTCGGGCGGCGCCGCTCCGGCCGATTCTACAGCGGCGACGATCGTCGCCTGCTCCACACCCTCGCCAACCAAGGCGCCGTGGCGATCGAGAACGCGCTGGCGCTCGAGCAGCTGCGGGTCTGGAACCGCGACCTCGAGGACAAGGTGGCGGCGCGGACCCGGGATCTGGCCGAAGCGTTGCGCGAGCTTCGTGAAACCCAGGCGCAGCTCGTGCATCGCGAGAAGATGGCGTCGGTCGGCCAGTTCGTCGCGGGCATTGCGCACGAGATGAACAACCCACTCGCCTTCATCGAAGGCAATCTCCACTTCCTGCGCAGCTATACGGATGCGCTGGCCGGTGCGGCGACGGCGTTCGAGAAGGCGGCGGCGAACGGGGAACCCGAGCGTCTCGCGGAGATCCGTCGGGAGTTCGATCTCGACCATGTGCTCGAGGATCTCGGCGGCGTGCTCGATGGCTGCGCGGAGGGCGTCGAGCGGACCACGGGGCTCGTGCGGGATCTGCGCACGTTCTCGCGCCTCGACCAGGCCGACATCGCCGCCGTCGACCTGCACGCCGCGCTCGACTCGACGCTGAACCTGCTCCGGAGCCGGCTGATCGGCATCACCGTCGAGCGTCGCTACGGCGAGCTGCCGCCCGTCGAGTGTCTCGCCGGCCAGATCAACCAGGTCTTCATGAATCTGTTGGCGAACGCCGCCGACGCCGTGGGCGAGAGCGGCCGGATCACCGTCCGGACCGAGCGTTGCGCCGAGGATCGCGTCGCGATCGAGGTGGAAGACGACGGCACCGGCATCTCTCCCGAACATCTCGAGCGCATCTTCGATCCGTTCTTCACGACGAAGCAGCCCGGTCAGGGCACCGGCCTCGGGCTCGCGATCAGCTATGGCATCGTCGTCCGACACGGCGGCTCGCTGACCGTGCGCAGCGAGGCCGGCGCCGGCAGCTGCTTCCGCGTCGAGCTGCCGCTGCGTTGGAGCGGCGGGGAGGAGTAGGGCCGCCGGCTGCCGGTTCGTTGCGCATCCGTCGCCGGTCTCCCACTCCAGCTCTGCGGCCGTTGCTCCGATACTGACCGGTATGGAGGAGGTTCTCCCCCGTCCTCGGATCCTCGTCGTCGACGACGAGCCGCGGAGCGTCGAACTGATGGTTCGGACGCTGCGCCGGCTCGGCGAGGTCGAGGCGTTCACCAGCGCCGACGAGGCCTGGGCGCGCGCGCAGGCCTCGCCGCCCGATCTGGTGATCAGCGACCAGCGGATGCCCGGGATGAATGGCGTCGAGCTGCTGGCCCACGTGGCGAGTCTCGGCGTGCCGATCGCGCGCGTGCTGATCACGGGCTACGCCGACATCCATGCCACCATCGACGCCATCAACGCCGGTCGCATCCACGCGTACGTCAACAAGCCGTGGTCGCCCGATCAGCTGGTGCAGATGGCCAGCGCACTGCTCGATCGCGTTCGTCTCGAGCACGAGAACAATCGCCTGCTCGCGACGCTGGCCACCAGGAACGCGGAACTCGAAGCGGCGCTCGGATCGGCGCACGAGGCGCAGTCGCGGCTGCTGGCTGCCGAGCGGCTCGCGGCCGTCGGGCAGATGGTCGCGATGATCGTCCACGACATCCGCGGTCCGCTCACGGTCGTGCGCTCGGCGACCGAGGAGCTGGCGCGCGAGGCCGGCTCGTTGCCCGCGGACGAGATCCGAGCGCTTGCCTCCGGTGCGCTGGACGAGAGCGAGCGCATCATGCGCATGTGCAGCGAACTCCTCGACGCGACCCGCGCGACGCAGGATCGCAGCGAGCGTTCGCCGTGCGAGATCGACGAATGGGCAGCGGACGTCCTGGCGACGCTGGCGGAGACTGCTGCCCGTGACGGGATCCTCATCGAGACGCGGCTCGACTCCGGGGTCACACTGTGGGTGGATGTCGAACGCCTCCGCCGCGCGCTGCTGAACCTGCTCTACAACGCCTTCGAAGCGATGCCCGATGGCGGTGTCGTCCGCGTCGAGACGATTCGCGAGGGCGACCTCGTTTCGCTGCGTGTCGCCGACAGCGGGCCGGGAATCCCGGAGTCGATCCGCGCGCAGCTCTTCGAGCCGTTCGTGACGGCGGGCAAGGTCGGCGGGACCGGCCTCGGGCTCGCGGTCGTCCGCAAGATCGTCGAGGACCACGGGGGATCCGTTTCGGTGGAGAAGGCGGAGGGCGGCGGCTCGCTCTTCGAACTCCGTCTGCCGATCACGCCCGCGCCCGCCTGAAGCACCGCGCTGGCCGGTCGGGATCCGAAGGGTCACCATCGCCTGCCGAGGAGGGCCCGGCAACGATGGCGATCGAGATCCGGACCGAGCACGTGGTGGTTCCCGTCGAGGGCGCCGGCATGAAGGCCTATCTGGCGCGCCCCGCGCAGGGCGGACGGCATCCCGCGGTGATCGTGTGGATGGAGATCTTCGGCGTGAACGCGCACATCCGCGACGTCACCGAGCGGGTCGCGCGCGAGGGCTACGTGGCGCTCGCGCCGAACTTCTTCCACCGGACTGCGCCGGACATCGAGCTCGGCTACGACAACGCGGGCCTCGGCGCCGGCATGACGGAACTCCAGAAGCTGCACGCGGATCAGATGATCGCCGATGCGCGCGCCGCGCTGGCGTGGCTGCGCGGGCGCGACGACGTTCGCGAGGATCGCGTCGGCGTGATGGGGTTCTGCATCGGCGGACACATGGCGTATCTGACCGCGGCGGAAACGGACGTGGCTGCAGCGGCGAGCTTCTACGGCGGCGGCATCGCGGCGCCGCAGGGTCCTGGCGGCGGACCGTCGACGCTCGCGCGGACCGGCAAGATCCGCGGTCACATCCTGTGCCTGTTCGGGGGGCAGGACGGGATGATCCCGCAGCCCCAGGTGGCGGCGATCCGCAATGCGCTCGCAGACGCCGGCGTGGGTCACGAAGTCGTCGTCTACGACGGCGCGAACCACGGGTTCTTCTGCGACCAGCGCGATACCTACCACGAAGCGTCCGCGCGCGACGCGTGGCAGCGCGTCGAGCGCCTCTTCGCCGACCACCTGCAGGCCTGACGTCAAGAAAGGGGCCGGGTTCGTTCGTCAACTTTTCCGCAGGAAAAGTTGACGAACGAACCCGGCCCCTTTCTCGACGCTCAGTGGGCGCCGACGAGGCGGGCGTAGTCGTCGAGCAGGGGGAGCACGACGTCGCGCGGGGCCGAAGGCAGCCGCAGCACGGCCTCGGTGACACCGAGCGACGCGTAGTAGTCGAGCTTCGCCGGATCCGGGAGCACGCCCATCGGGACGACGTGCAGGCTCGCAGGGTCTCGGCACCGCTCCGCGAACAGCCGACGCAGCTCCGGCAGCGCCTGCTTCATGCCGGCGCCGCCGATCGGCATCCAGCCGTCGGCCCACTCGGCGAGATGCGCGAACAGCTTCGCACCGGCGCCGCCGCCGAGCAGCACGCGCGGGCGCGGCTGCTGCACCGGCTTCGGCCACTGCCAGCTCGGCGCGAAGCGAACGAACTCGCCGGCGAAGCTGGCCTCCGCGCGGGACCACAGCGCCTGCATCGCCAGCATCGTCTCGCGCACGTGCTCGCGGCGGCGCGCGAAGGCGACGCCGTGGTTCGCCATCTCTTCGCGGTTCCAGCCGAAGCCGACCCCGACGACGACGCGGCCGCCCGAGAGGTGGTCGAGCGTCGCGATCGTCTTGGCGAGCGCGATCGGATCGTGTTGCGCGACGAGCGCGATGCCGCTGCCGAGCCGGATCCGCGACGTGACGGCGGCGGCCGTCGCCAGCCCCACCCACGGGTCGAGCGTGCGCCGATACTCGTCGGCGAGCTCCGGCTCGCCGGTCGGCGGCGGCGTCGTTCGGCTCGTCGGGATGTGCGTGTGCTCGGGGACGAACAGCGAGGCGAAGCCACGCGCCTCGGCTTCGCGCGCCAGCTCAGCCGGCGCCATCGAGCGATCGGTCGCGAAGATCGTGACGCCGAGCTCCATCCCGTCCCTCCGCCGCCGCAGGCGATGGTTCCGCGGAGCGCGGGGTCGCCATGCAGGACTGAAACACGTTACAGTTTTGACGGAATCCGGGAAGGGCAGGGCCGACGGCGATGGCCACGAATCCGCACGACGAGCCGAAGGTGGCATCCCCGGGCGCGCGGCTCGTCGCGCGGTCGGTCGATGGCGGCTACGCGCTCGCGGACCGCTACGTGCGGGAGACCGGGCGCGTCTACCTGAGCGGCGTGCAGGCGCTCGTGCGCCTGCCGATCGAGCAGCGCCGCCGCGATGCGGCCGCCGGACTCGACACCGCCGGCTTCGTGTCCGGCTACCGAGGCTCTCCGCTCGGGACCTACGATCTGGCGCTGTGGGACGCGAAACCGTTCCTCGACGAGCATCGGATCCGCTTCGAGCCCGGCGTCAACGAGGACCTGGCCGCGACGGCCGTCTGGGGCACGCAGCAGGCCGCGCTGCATCCGCAACCGAAGCACGACGGCGTGTTCGCGCTGTGGTACGGGAAAGGTCCCGGCGTCGATCGCTCGTGCGATGCGCTGAAGCACGGCAACTACGCCGGCACCAGCCGACACGGGGGCGTGTTGGTCTTGTGCGGTGATGATCCAGGCGCGCGGAGTTCCTCGATCGCTCACCAGAGCGAGCCGGCGCTGATCCATTGCGGCATTCCGATCCTGCATCCGTCGAGCGTGCAGGAGTACCTGGATCTCGGGCTCTACGGCATCGCGCTCTCGCGCTACTCCGGCTGCTGGATCGCGATGAAGTGCCTGACCGACACCGTTGACAGCGCGCGCTCGGTCGATGTCGGCCCGGACCGCGTGCGGATCGCCCTGCCCACCGATTTCGCGATGCCGGAGGGCGGACTGCCGATCGCGTGGACGAACTACCCGCTCGTCGTCGAGAGGCGGCTGTACCAGCAGCGGCTTCCCGCCGTGCAGGCCTTCGTGCGCGCGAACGGACTCGACCGCGTGGCGTTCGGCGACGACGCGCCTGCCGGGTCGAGCGGGCCTGGGCGACGGCTCGGGATCGTCACGACCGGCAAGGCCTACCTCGATGTGCGTCAGGCGCTCGACGAGCTCGGCATCGACGAGCAACGCGCCTCCGCCGTCGGGCTCGCGGTCTACAAGGTGGCGCTGGTGTGGCCGCTCGAGCCGGAGCGCGCGCGCGCGTTCTGTGCCGGTCGCGACGAGTTGTTGGTCGTCGAGGAGAAGCGACCGTTGCTCGAGGACCAGCTCGCACGACTGCTCTACGACGATCCGGTGCGCCCGCGACTTTCCGGAAAGTACGACGCGCACGGTGCTCCGCTGGTCCCTGCCGAGGGCGAGCTGGCGCCGGCCGCGGTTGCCGACGCGATCCGCCGTTGGCTCGAGCAGCGCGCGCCGGCGCTGGCGGCGACGTTGCCGACGCGCCGAGCGGACCCGGCCACCGCTGCACCGGCGGCGGACCTCGTGCGCCTGCCGAGCTTCTGCTCCGGTTGCCCCCACAACACCTCGACGGTCGTACCCGAAGGCTCCGTCGCGCTCGGCGGGATCGGCTGCCACGGCATGGCCGTGTGGCTGCCGGAGCGGCGCACGCTGGCCGTCACCCAGATGGGAGGCGAGGGCGCCAACTGGATCGGGCAGGCGCCCTTCGTCGAAACGAAGCACATCTACCAGAACCTCGGCGACGGCACCTACTTCCACTCGGGGCTGCTGGCGGTCCGCGCCGCCGTCGCCGCCAACGTGAACCTCACCTACAAGATCCTCGCCAACGGCGCCGTCGCGATGACCGGCGGCCAGCCGATCGATGGCGAGCCGCTGCTGGCCGGCGAGGTCTCGGTGCCGGCGATCGCGCGCCAGCTCGCCGCCGAGGGCGTCCAGCGCATCGCCGTCGTTGCGGATGATCCGACCCGCTATCCGCACGGCGTGTTCCCACCCGGTGTCACAGTGTCCCCGCGCGAGGAGCTCGACCGCGTGCAGCGAGCGCTGCGCGAGGTCCCGGGCGTGACGGCGCTGATCTACGACCAGGCGTGCGCGGCAGAAGCGCGCCGGCTGCGCAAGCAGGGAAGCTTCCCCGATCCCGATCGGCGCGTCGTGATCAACGAGCTCGTTTGCGAGGGCTGCGGCGACTGTTCGGTGCAGAGCAACTGCATCTCGATCGAGCCCGTCGAAACGGAGTTCGGTCGCAAGCGCCGGATCCACCAGTCGTCGTGCAACAAGGACTACTCCTGTCTGCGCGGCTACTGCCCGAGCTTCGCGATCGTCGAGGGCGGACGCTTGCGCAAGCAGGGCGCGACAGCCACGGATCCGGGCGGCGACGCGCTCTTCGCCGACCTTCCCGAGCCGGTCGTCGCCGACACCGCGCGTCCGTTCGACGTGCTGGTCACCGGCATCGGCGGCAGCGGCGTCGTCACGGTGGGGGCGCTGCTCGGGATGGCCGCTCACCTCGAGGGCAAGGGCTGCTCCGTCCTCGACGTGACCGGGCTCGCGCAGAAGAACGGACCGGTGACGAGCCATGTGCGGATCGCCGATCGTCCCGAGGATCTTCACGCAACGCGCATCGCCGCCGGCAATGCGGACCTGGTGCTCGGCTGCGACATCGTCGTCACCGCCGGTGCGGATCCGCTCGCGCGGATGGCGAAGGGACGGACCACGGCGATCGTCAACACGCACGTGGCGCCGACGGCGGACTTTGCGACGCATCCGGATCTGGATCTTTCGCCCCGGCGGATGGAGGCGGCCGTCCGCGCGGCAGTCGGAGACGCCGGCTGCACGTTCGTCGCGGCGACGGGTCTCGCGACGGCGCTCCTCGGCGATGCGATCGCCACGAATCTGTTCCTGCTGGGCATCGCGCTGCAGCAGGGCCGCATTCCGGTCAGCCTCGCCGCACTGGACCGCGCGATCGAGCTGAACGGCCGCGCCGTGACGATGAACCGGCGCGCGCTGGCGTTCGGGCGGCTTGCGGCCGTGGATCTCGAAGCGGTGCAGCGCCTCGCGCGCGGACGCGACCCCGGAAAAGAGCGCGCGCCCGGCGACGACACGTCCCTCGAAGCCCTCGTCGCCAGCCGTGTGGCGTTTTTGACCGACTACCAGGACGCCGCCTACGCGGCGCGCTACCGCGCGCTGGTCGAGCGCGTAGCCGCGCGTGAGCGGGCCGAGTGTGGCGAGCCGCTCGCTCTCGCGCCCGCCGTCGCGCGCTACGCGTGCAAGCTGATGGCGTACAAGGACGAATACGAGGTCATGCGGCTGTGGAACGACGGTCGCTTCGAGGCGCAGCTCGCACGCGAGTTCGAGTCGTGGGATCGAGTCTCCGTGCAGCTCGCTCCGCAGATCGCGAATCCGCGCGACCCCGATACCGGCCGCGCAAGCAAGCGGGCGATCGGTCCCTTCGCGATGCGCGTTCTCGGTTGGCTGCCGCGGCTGCGCTTCCTGCGCGGCACTCCCCTCGATCCGTTCGGCTGGACCGCACATCGCAGGATGGAGCGCGCGCTGGTGCGCGAGTACGAAACTACGCTCGACGAGCTGCTCGCGGGGCTGTCGCCGGAGACGCGCGCGCTCGCCATCGACATCGCGAGCGTGCCGGAGGGGATCCGCGGCTTCGATCTGGTGAAGGAGCAGCACCTCGAGGCGGCGCGCGCCAAGCAGCGCGAGCTGCTGGAGGCGTTCCGGCTGCGTGTCGCGACGGGCGTCGGACTTCGAACCTGAAAGAGGACGCGTCGTTTCGCGCACCGTGTCCCGCGGCGCCGGTCTTCTAGACGGCGATTCGCTCGCCCGCACCGGCGAAATCGTCGGCGCCCGCACCACCGGGTGGCGCCGGGCGGGCTCGGCCGGCTGCTCGGCCCGCGCGACGTCGCAGGGATCGCGCGCTCGACGGCGCCGTCGCGAGGCTACGCTCCCACTACCGTGTGCGCGCACGGGCACGAGGTCGGGAGGGATGCCATGCGTTGGCGACAGGGTCGTCGGAGCCAGAACGTCGAGGACCGCCGGGGCGCGCGCCGTCCGATCGGAGCGGGCGGGATGCGCGGAGCCCGCGGTGGCATGGGGATCGGCGGCGGCGGGCTGATCCTGATACTGCTGATCCTGTGGCTGTTCGGTGCCGATCCGATGACGTTGCTGTCGATCCTCGCGGGCGGCGGCGACGGCGCCGTCACGACCCAGGTGCCCGACGCCGGCTACGGCCCCGGTGCGGCGACACCGCAGCGCGGCGGCCCGGAGGACGAGGCCGCCGATTTCGTCTCCGTCGTGCTCGGCGATACCGAGGACACGTGGACGGAGCTCTTTGCGGCGCGCGGGCAGCGCTACCAGCCCCCGCGGTTGGTGCTGTTCACCGACGTCGTCCGCTCGGCGTGCGGGATGGCGCAGTCGGCGATGGGACCGTTCTATTGTCCGGCGGACCAGAAGGTCTACATCGATCTCGGTTTCTACCGCGATCTGCGCGATCGTTTCGGCGCGCCGGGCGACTTCGCGCAGGCCTATGTGATCGCCCACGAGGTCGGCCACCACATCCAGACGCTGACCGGCGTCTCCCAGCAGGTGCAGGAACAACGCGCACGGGTGTCCCAGACCCAGGGCAACCAGCTGTCGGTCCGCCTCGAGCTGCAGGCCGACTGCCTCGCCGGCGTGTGGGCGAATCATGCGCACCGCGCGCGCCAGATCCTCGAGGACGGCGACATCGAAGAGGGGCTGAATGCGGCGGCCGCGATCGGCGACGACCGCATCCAGCAGCAGACCCAGGGCCGGGTGGCGCCGGAGTCGTTCACGCACGGCAGCTCGGAACAGCGCGTCACGTGGTTCCGCCGCGGCCTCGAGACCGGGCGGCTCGATGCCTGCGACACCTTCGAAGCGGGGAGTCCGTAGGAGGCCGGGGATCGGCTCCGGTCAACCGATTCCGGACTCGTGCGTTGTCTCCTCCGTAGCCGGGCGGCGATCGTGCCGCCGGCCTTCACGGAGACGCAGATGAAGCTTCGAACCCTCGCTCTGCTCGGAATCCTGACCCTGGCGCTCGCGCCGGCCGCCGGCGCCTCTGGCAATCGCGGGGACCGCGTCGAACACCGGCTCGACCGCCGCGGCGACCGCATCGAAGGGCGCTTCGACCACCGGGCTGGACGGGCCGCCGAACAGGGGCACCCGGTCCGTGCAGAGCGGCTCGAGCGGCGGGGCGACCGGATCGACCGGCGACTCGACCGCCGCGGGGACCGCTTCGAGCGGCGCTTCGACCGGCGCGCCGATCGACGTGCCCGCCGTTAGCCGTCACGATCTCGACGGGGCCGCCGGTCGCTCGAGGCCGGCGGCCCCAGCGGGCGGAGCAGGGGGGCGCGGCAGCGCGTGGATCGACGGGAGGAACTCGATGGATTCCTCGCGGGCGTCGAGCGCCGCGCGTTCTACACCGCGCGGCTCGCGACGCTCGATGCCGACGACGCGCTCGACTTGGTCCAGGAGGCCATGACGGCGCTCGTGCAGCGCTACGCGGAGCGGCCGGCGGCGGAGTGGGCGCCGTTGTTCCATCGGATCCTGCAGAACCGCATCCGCGACTGGTCGCGTCGCCGGGCTCTGCGAGGACGGTTTCGCGCGTGGCTCGGATTTCGGACCGAGACCGCCGACGAACGGAGCGTCGATCCGATCGCCGAGCTGCCGGACGAGTGCGGTGCGGATCCGGCTGAGCTCGCCGAGCGCGCTGCCCTCGGCAGCGCACTCGAATCCGCGCTGTGCACGCTGCCGTTGCGGCAGCGGCAGGCCTTCCTGCTGCGCGCGTGGGAAGGCCTCGATGTCGCCGAGACCGCGCGTGCGATGCGCTGCTCGCAGGGCAGCGTCAAGACGCACTATTCTCGTGCGGTGCGGGCGCTTCGGGCCGTCCTGGGAGATGCGTGGAGATGAACGAGAGCTCGCACGATCAGCGCTTCGCTCGTCGCGCGGCCGAGCAGCTCTCGCGCAACGCCGATGCCGTCGACGACGCCACCCGGGTGCGACTCCGCGCCGCGCGGCGCCGCGCGCTCGATGCGCTCGACGATCGACCGGGGATCGCCGCCCGCTTCGGCGTCCCGGCCGTCGCGGCGCTCGCCGCAGCGGTCCTCGCGACGGTGTTGCTGGTGCCGCGGTGGAACGAGGAGCCGCCGCAGGAACTCGTCGCCGGCCTCGGCCTCGAGGATCTCGAACTGCTCGGCGGCGCCGAAGACCTGGAGCTGTATGAACACCTCGAGTTCTACCGATGGCTCGAAGCGAGCGAGCCGATCTGAGCCCGCGGACGAGCCGCTGGCGCCGGCGCCGCCGAGCCTCGAGCTGCTCGAGTTCCTCGGCGAGTTCTCCGGCGCCGACGGCGAGTGGGTCGATCCGCTCGATCTCGACGGCAGCGATGCCGTCGACAGCGAAGACGAGGGAGCCGGCCTTGACTAGACGATCCTTCCTAGCGCTCCTCGTCGTGTCGATCCTCGCGCGCCCGCGGCTGGCGCTCGCCCAGGAGTGGCACGATCTGTCGTCGGCAGAGCGCGAACTCCTGGCGCCGCTCGCCGATCGGTGGAGCGAGCTTCCGCCCGAACGACGCGAGCGACTGCGGCGCGGCGCCGCCCGCTGGCAGCAGTTGTCGCCCGAGGAGCGCGAACGCGCCCAGGCGCGCATGAAGCAGTGGCGCGAGCTTCCGCCGGAACGGCAGGAGCGGATCCGCGAGCGCTTCCGACGCCTGCGCGAGGCGTCGCCCGAAGAGCGGGAGCGCCTGCGCCGGCGCTACCGCTGGTTCCGCGACCTGCCGCCCGAGCGGCGCCGCGAGCTTCGCGAACGCTGGCAGAACCTGTCGCCCGAGCAACGCGAGCAGCTGCGGCAGCGCCGACAGAAGCGCAAGTAGCGGTAGAGCGCGGAGCGGGGACGTTCGTTCCGATGTTTCGTTACGGGCATCCCGCAGGCCTTCGCTTCGTCCCTGTTTCTCGGGATGCCCGTAACGAAACATCGGAACGAACGTCCCCGCATGGTACCGTCGTCGCCGTGCAGCTCCCGGTGACCGGACATCCCCTCCACACGCGCTCGCTCACGGTGGTCTTCACCCAGCGCGACGACGGCCGGGTGCGCGTGCGCGGCGATGTGAACGACCTACGCAAGTCCGGCTTCGTACCGATGCCCTCCGGGCTCCAGCCGGCCGGCATCGTCCACCAGATGTCCATCGATCTGGACGTCGACTCCGAGACGCGGCGCATCGAGTCGATCGAGACCGCCCAGCCCTTCGTCGCGGTCGAGCCTTCGGCGTGGAGCGGCGGCGAGTGCTGTCGCGACCCGGCGCCGCGGCTCCAGGCACTGGTGGGCGAGGTCCTCGACGCGGGCTTCACGAAGCGGCTCGCGGCCGTCTTCGGCGGGCCGCGCGGCTGCTCCCACCTGCTGACGCTGTTCCAGCTGATGACGTCGATCGTTCCCCGCGCGCTCGACCGCGAGTCAGCGCTGCAACGCGCGCTCGATGCCCCCCGCCCCTGCGGTGAGCGCTTCTTCTGGCGCAGCCTGTTCCTCGATGGCCACGAGGCGTCCGACGGCACCATCGAGCTGGCGGTGCAACTACACGATTTCCATGGACGCCCCGACCTCGGCTCGAAGGGCGGGCTCGAGCGCTTCGAGCGCCACGACGAGGTGCGCCTGTTCGCCGCCGTTCGTCTCCCGAGTCTCGCAATCCGCGAGATGCGCGCCGCCGAGCGCATGCGCGATCGCCGGACGCTCTCGACCGCGGCGTGGACGAGCCACGACGCGGTCGTGGCCTCCCTCGTGGGCCAGCCGATTCTTCCTGGCCTCGCCAGTCGCATCTTCGGCGCGCTGCCCGACGCGCGCGGGACCGAAGGGCTGCGCGATGCCCTGCTCCAGCTCGCGCCGGGCTACATCCAGGTGATGGCGGCCATCACCGAGCGCCTGTTCCGCCCGGCCGACGAGGATGGAGCAGCCGGCGACGGGCCGACCCAGGCCGCCGCCCCGCCAGTCGGCGGAATGGTCGACTCCTGTTACGTCTGGCGCGCGGACGGGGCGCTGGCCCGAGGAGCCTGGAAACGGCCCGCGTGAGAGTGCGCGGAGAGGGGACGTTCCTTCCAAGGTTTCGTTGCGCCCGACCAAGGTGCACAAACCTCGGGCAGGCAGGTTCGGCGTAGTGAAACCTTGGAAGGAACGTCCCCGCTTCCCCGGGTTCCGAACCAACCAGGGCCGCGCGGCCGAGGACCGTTCGAAGCGCATGCCGCCGCCGCCCGTCGCCCTCGCGCCGCTCTCGTTCTCGGTGCTCGCCTCGTATGCGATCGCGCAGCTCGGGCTGTCGGCGATGAACACGCTCGTCAACACCCAGATCCCGTTCTTCTACGTCGACACGCTGAAGCTGCCCGCCGCCCTGTTCGCGTGGGTGATGCTGATCGGGAAGCTCTGGGATGCCGTGACGGATCCCCTGATGGGTCACGTCACCGACAACACCCGCAGCCGGTACGGACGGCGGCGGCCGTACTTCCTGATCGGCGCGCCGCTGCTCGCCGTCTTCACGTTCCTGTTGTTCAGCCCGCCGGAGGGTCTCACGGGAGAGGCCGTCTTCCCGTGGCTGCTGGTGACGTTCCTCGGCGCCTACACGGCGCGCACGATCTTCGAGACGCCGTACCAGGCCCTCGCGCCGGATCTCACGACGGACTGCGACCAGCGCACGCGCGTCGCCACCTGGCGCGTCACGATCGGCAACCTCGGAGATCTGGCCGGCGCGTTGGTGCCGATGGTGTTGCTCGCCGTCCTCGCGCCGCGCGTGACGTTCCGGTGGAGCGGTGCCGTCGTGGCGCTCATCATCGCCGTGACGGCGCTCGTGGCGTTCACGCACGTCCGCGAGCGTCCCGGCGTGCGGCACGCCGCACCGGTGCCGCTGCGCCGGAACCTGCTGCAGATTCTCGCGTTCCCGGTGCGCAACCGGCCCGCGCGGCTGCTCATCGGCAGCTACGCCTGCGCCGTCTTCGCGACGACGATCCCGGTCGCCGTGTTCCGCTTCGTCAACAAGTATGTGTTCACCGCGACCGGACTCGAGGGCACGGCGCTCGCCCCGTGGGTCGACGCGATGGGCAAGAGCGCCTTCCTCGACCTCGCCGTGATCCTCGGATATTTCTCCGGCGTCTTCCTGTCGGCGCCCCTGTGGTCCTGGGCGCTGCGCCGACACGACAAGAAACACGGCTACCTGTTCGCATTCGTCTATCTGGGCGTCGTCGCCAGCGGCGTGCTGTGGATTCCGCGCGAGCTCGGCTTCTGGTTCGCGATCCTCAACCTGTTCATCGGAGCCGGGGCGCTGGGCCTGTGGATGCTGCCCGGCGCGCTCGGCCCCGACGTCCTCGAGTGGGAGGAACTCCATCACGGCGGCCGGCACGAGGGCGGCTTCTACGGCATCTGGATGCTGGTCCAGAAGACGGGAGGCGGCATCGCGCTGTTCGCGATGGGCTTCCTACTCGAAGCCATCGGCTTCGTACCGGACATCGATCAGACGGCCGAGACGGTGCGGGGTCTGCGCGCGCTCTACGGCGGCACGCCGTTCCTCGTCGCCGCGCTCGGCGCGCTGCTGATCTCCCGATACCCGCTCACGCGCGAGGTCTATGCCGACATCCGCGCGCAGCTCGACGCGCGCGCACCGGAGGAGTGAGCGCCGCCGCTCTCGTCACTCGCCCGGGCGATACTCCCGCGTGGCGACACGGCGCAGGTCCGCCTCGTCGAGCAGGACGGGTCGCGTCTTCTCCTCGACGAAGAGGGGGACCTGATCGGCGTAGTGCGGGGAGGTCTCGTCGAGCGTCGCACTGCCGAACTGGTGGATGGCGTCGCTGCGGACGTTCCCATCGGCATCCCACTCGACGAACAGTACGAGCGTGTCCCCCGCACGCGCCACCAGGCGCCCGTCCTCGGCGAGATCGGCGTAGATCGCGCGCAGCAGGTCCGGGCCGCCGGCGACCGGCTCGTCGAGCGGACCGCGACGCAGGCGGTTCACTTCGCCCCACTCGGGATCGAAACGCCCGTGCTGCGCTTCGAGCAGCTCCACGGCGGCGGCGAAGCTCTCGCCGAGATCGGGGATCGTCGCCTCGCGCTCGCGCATCGCACGGGCGACCGGTTCGATCGACAGCAGCGCCAGCGCGGCGATTCGATCGTCGGCTTCGGCCGTCCGGTTCCAGCGCGCGAGCAGCCGTTGCGCTTCGGAGAGCCGCGGGTTCGCCGCGAAGTCCATCGCCAGCAGCTCGCGCCACAGCGCCACCGTGTCGGAGGCGTCCGCGTAGCGCTTGTCGTACTTGATCGCGCGGAACGCGTCGCGACCGACGGCGTTGTTGGCAGCGAACAACGCGAGCGCGCGCTGTGCGCGATTCGTCATCGGATCCGCGATCCCGAACTCCGGGCCGAATGCCTCCGGGTCCGGGTTGCCAGCGCCGACGGTGGTCTGGAACGGCGTATGGTTGGCGTTGACGACGAATCCGGAGGGCGGGTTCACGACCTGCGGAAGCGCGTCGAACGGGAGATAGCGCTGCCAGATCAGGTCCGAGCGGTCGCCGGGGAGCACGCCGCTCCAATCGACGCCGGGCTTTCGCTCCGGCAGCAGCGCGTTGTAGAAGTAGCCGATGTTGCCTTCGCGATCGGCGTAGACATAGTTGATGCTCGGCAGGGCCTGCAGGCGCATCGCGTCGAGCCAGCTCGCGAAGTCCGTGGCTCGATTCAACCGGTAGTACTGCTCGAGCTGGCGGATCTCGTCGTGGCCGGCGAAGCGCAGCGCGAAGGTTCCGTGCTCGAGGCGCAGCGCCGGCCCGTGCACGCTGCGCAGGATCTCGCGCGTCACCGTCCAGCGCAGGCGGCCGAAGATCCGGACGCGGATCGGGACCTCGATGCGTTCGAGGCGTCGCCATTCGCCGTCGAGTCGGTACAGGTCCGGATCGTCGGGGTGGATCTCGAGCCGGTAGACGTCGACGAGGTCCGGCGCGTTGACGGTGTTGGCCCAGCCGAGATGCCGGTTGTGGCCGTGCAGCACGACCGGCGATCCGGGGAAGACGCCCCCGGCCATGTCCCAGCCCTCTTCGCTGACGAGCCGCACTTCGTACCACGCGACCGGCCCGGTGAAGGGCTGATGCGAGTTGACGAGCAGCCGCGTCGCGCCGTCGCTGCTGCGGGACGGGGCGACGGCGAATGCGTTCGAGCCGATCGGCGGCGACGGGTGCTCGCGCCACTGGAATGCCTGCGCCCCGTCGAGCGCCAGGTCGCCCTGGGTCTCGAACAGCCGCTTCACGTGCTTCTCGAAGCCGTAGAAGAGGGGCGTCTTGAACGCGAAGCCCGCCACGAGGTCCTGGCCGCGCACCGGGATCACGCCTGGCGCGACCCGATCGCGATGCAACGCCGCCCAGTGATTCACGCCGGCCGCGAACCCCTCGGCGACGGCTCGTGCCTCTGGGCTCAGGTCGCTCGCGTAGCGCGCCTCGACGTCGTCCCAGAACCCGAGCAGCGCCGCGAGAAAATCGGTCGGAGCAGCCCCTTTGCCCGCGTGGGCCGCGAGTTGCCCGCGCGTCGCCAGCAGCACCGTCTGCAGCGTCTCGAAGTCGTCCTCGCATTGCACCCAGCCGAGACCGTACGCGACGTCCGCGTCGCGCTTGCCATACACGTGCGGGATGCCGAACTCGTCGCGTAGAATGCGGGCGTCGTAGGCTTCGGCGGTCGCCAGTAGCGGCGCTGCGTCGAAACGGGCGCGTTCCGGCCACGACACCCAGCCGAGTCCGAAAGCGACGCTGACGAAGACCGCCGCGGCGGCGCGCACGAGTGGGCGATCGAGGGTCCGCATGGCGCGCGGAACATACGCCATCGTGCGCTCGCGTTCTGCCCCTCCCGGCGGCGTCGCTGCGCCGGAGCGGGTCGATCAGCGGAAGGCGTCTGCGAACGGCGTGTAGTTGTCCGGCCCGTAGCCGGCATCGAAGATCGCAAACGCCACGAGGGCGAACTCGGTGCGCCGGAGGTCCAGTTGTTCCCGGTAGAGCCGCGCGACTTCGGGAGCTGGATTGCAGAAAGCACCGCATCCGAACGCGCCGAGCACGGCAAAGCGTACGTCGTGCGCGCGGAGCGTGTCGAGCTGGGCAGCGATCCGGCGTCGGGCCTCGCCGGCATCGAAGGACGCCGGCCGGCCTCGCAGATCGACGGCGGCGGCTCGTAGCTCGTAGAACGGGAAGAGGTCCTCTTCCCGCAGCCAGGGGTAGCCGAGATCCGCGGCGGATCGGTCTTCGGGCCCGCGGATGCAGGTCCGGGGCCGGGTCGTGTCGAGATAGACCCGTCCTTCCTCAGCGGACAGCAGAGACGTCATGGCCGCTCGATACCGGCCGGTGGTCGGATCCATCTGGTCGGGTGTCAAGGAGAAGTGGCAGTCGCTGCGGCGGAACAGGTTCTCCTCCTGGGCGGCCATCCCCTCCACGTAACCCCCTCCGGCCACGAAGGCATTCGCCATGTTGAGCACGGCGAAGCACGCGCCGAAGCGTCGCGTGAGCGACTGGGTGGCGACGCCCCAGTCGTCGGGCAGGACGAGCACCCGACCGCATGGTGCGGGCCCTTCGGCTGCGTCTCGCCAGCGAGTCAGGTTGACTCGGGCCGTCTCGGCGTGGTGACCTTCGGGTGCAGAGGAGAACGCGTCGAGGGTTTCGCGCAGTAGCTCACGGCGCCGGGACATCTCCGGGCTGCCATACCCGTGCGCATGCGCGGCGGATTCGGACAGAAGCAGGCGCCCAGGCATCGACAGCCTCGAGTTCGATGGAATCCGGTCTCTGCGGCGTCCCGTGACGGCGGATCCGATCCCGTGCGAGCCTATCACCGATCGACTTTCGCGGGCCGGGAGTTCGCTCTCGCGGGGAGGGCGACACGCGGAGCTACTACGCCGACGGTCGGGGATACCGTGGTGGCAACGTTCACCGAGTCGATGCAACTCGAGGTCCGCAAACCCGCCGTGCCGGGACCGGTCGGGTCGCAGCAGAGGGGCTACGCTGAGCGCCATGAGCCACGCACCGCTCCCCGACACCCTCGACGTCATCGGCCCCGATACGTTTGCGCGCTCCGGCTACCCGCATGCTGCGTGGCGGCGGCTGCGCGAGGAAGCGCCCGTCCGGTACTTCGATCTGCCGGGCGGTGTCGGCTTCTGGGCGATCGTGAAGCGCGACGACATCGTCTGGATCTCGAAGCAGCCGGAGCGTTTCCAGAACGCGCCGCGGCTCGCGATCTTCGAGGAGGGCGCGCCGGTGGAAGGGGAGCGGACGCTCGCCCGGCATCTGCTGAACATGGACCCGCCGGAGCACGTGGAGTATCGCCAGACTGCGAGCCACTGGTTCACGCCACGCGCGATCGAGCGGCGCCGCCCGGAAGTTGAACGGATCACGCGCGATCTGCTCGCCGAGATGGCCGGCGACGGCGGCGAGCGCACCGGCGATTTCGTCGCCGACCTCGCCGCGCCGCTGACGCTGCACGTGCTCGCCGACATGCTCGGCGTCCCGCGCGCGGACTGGCGGCTGATGTTCCGTTGGACCAATCAGATCGCCGGCGCGAGCGATTCGGAGTATCAGACCGGCGACGAGCCGATCCGCGGCGTCGAAGAGGCGCGGCACGGACTGTTCGCGTACTTCACGGAGCTCGCGGCCGAGCGGCGCAAGGCACCGCGCGACGACATGGTGAGCGTGCTCTCGAACGCCACCGTCGGGGGCCAGCCGATGCCGCCGTTCGAGCTGCTCTCGTTCTTCCTGCTGCTCGTCGTCGCCGGCAACGAAACCACGCGCAACGCCGCGAGCGGCGGGCTGCTGGCGCTGATCGATCATCCCGACGAGCTCGACAAGCTGCGCGCCGCGCCGAGCCTGGTCCCGACCGCCGTCGAGGAGATCGTGCGCTGGACGTCCCCGGTGATCCAGTTCTGCCGCACGCCGATCGAGGATGTCGAGCTGCGCGGGCAGCACATCCGCAAGGGCGATTCGCTGTGCCTGCTCTACCCGTCGGCGAATCGCGACGCCGATGCGTTCGCCGAGCCGGATCGCTTCCGCGTCGATCGGCGGCCCAATCCGCATCTCGGCTTCGGCATCGGCGAGCACTTCTGCCTCGGCGCCAACCTCGCCCGGCTCGAGTTGCGCGCGATCTTCGCCGAACTGGCGACCCGGCTCGAGTCGATCGAGCTGGCCGGGCCGGTCGAGCGGATGCGCTCGAGCTTTCTCGGCGGCGTGAAGCGGATGCCGATCCGCTACCGGCTGCGACCGGCCTGATCATCCCCGACGGGATTCGGGCTGGCTGGCGCGCCCGCGCCGACGGGGGGCAGGACCTCGGGAGGTGAATCCGGCCGGCTCGGGGTTCCAGGATCCGGGGCCCGCCAGGCCGGCATCTCCTGCGGGGCTTGACGGGACCCGCCCGTCGGAGAAAACTAGCGATCGTTAGTTTTCCCCAGAGGCGCTCATGCCCCCGTCCCCCGTGCTCGCGCTCGATCGTTCCCGCCGCCGCGGCCCGGCGACCGCCGAGCGAATCCTCGCCGCCGCCGAGGCGCTGTTCGCCGAGCGCGGCTACCACGGGACGACCCTGCGCGACGTCGCGACCCGCGTCGGCCTGCGGATTCCCAGCCTCTACAACCACTTCGCGAGCAAGGACGCGCTGTACGCAGCGGTCCTCGAACGCGGCATCGGGCCGGTGGTGGCTCTGCTGTCGGAGCTCGCGTTGGCGCCACCGGCGGAACGCGACGACCCGCGCCGCGTCGTCGAGCCGGTGATGAAGATGCTGGCGGAGCGGCCGCATCTGCCCCGGCTCGTGCTGCACGAGACGCTGGCGGGCGGCGAGCACCTGACGCCCATGCTGCGCGATTGGATGACGCCGGCGTTCGCGCGCGCGCGCGAACTCGTGGAAGCGCGCGGCGGCGCGCCGCCCGTCGCAGCGGAGCAGGCGGAGCTGCTGGTGCTCGCGATGTACCACACCGTCGTCGGCTTCTTCGCGAGTGCGCCGCTGTACCGAGCGCTCACCGGCACGGAGCTGCTCGCCGAACCGATGCTCACCCGGCAGACCGAGCTGCTCCGGCAGATGACCGAAGCTTTGCTTCCGATTCCCGCCCCCGGCCCTGACGCCGAGACCCGAGAGGACCCGCTATGAACGCCGACGTCGCCTTCCTCGATCCGAAGACCTGGGACCGTGACGTACACGAGCGCATGCGCTGGCTGCGCGAACACGACCCGGTGCACTGGTCGGAGCGCGACCAGTGCTGGGTCGTCTCGAAGTTCGACGACGTCGCGTACGTGTCGAAGCACCAGAACCTGTTCACGTCGGCGAACGGCGTGCGCGTCGGCAACGCGCCGAAGATCGGCCTGATCGACGAGGCCGAGCCGCGACACGGAAAGCTCCGCAATCTCATCAATCGCGGCTTCTCGCCGCGCATGGTGAAGAAGCTCGAGCTGGCGTTCCGCGAAATCACGACGGAGGCGCTCGACGCGATCGCCGGCCGCGGCGAGGCGGACTTCGTCGAAGAGGTCGCCGTGCCGCTGCCGCTGTCGCTGATCGCCGAGATGATCGGGATCCGCAAGCACGACCGGCAGCGCTTCCACGCGTGGTCCGATGCGATGATCCGCGGCGACGGCAACCAGGGCGATCCGGCGATCATGGCCGCGGCCGGACAGGCGTTCCTCGCCTACTCGACGTACGTCCGCGAGATCATCGAGGACCGCCGCCGGCAGCCCCAGGACGACCTCGTCAGCATCCTCGTAGGAGCGAAGGATGCCGGCGTACTGACGACCTTCGATCAGCAAGGCCAGCCCGGATATCAGGACGGCCAGCTCGAACTTGCCAACGACGAGATGATCATGCTGATGGTGATCCTCCTCGTGGCGGGCAACGAGACCACCCGCAACGGCCTCTCGGGCGGCATGCAGCTGCTGATCGAGAACCCCGATGAACGGCAGAAGCTGATCGACGATCCCAAGCTGATTCCGTCGGCCGTCGAAGAGATGGTGCGGCTGGTCTCGCCGGTGCACTCGTTCGCGCGCACCGTCGTCGAGGACACCACGCTGCGCGATCGCACGCTGCGCGCCGGCGAGCGGGTGCTGATGCTGTATCCGTCGGCCAACCGCGACGCCGACGTCTTCGAGGACCCCGACGCATTCCGCGTCGAGCGCAACCCCGTGCATCTCGGCTTCGGCCTCGGCCCGCACTTCTGTCTGGGCGCAAACCTCGCGCGGATGGAGATGCGCGTCGCGTTCGAGGAACTCCTGCGACGCTTCCCGGACATGGAGTTCGCCGACGCCGAGGGCGCGGTGGTCCTGCCGTCGGCGCTAGTGCGCTCGTGCACACAGATGCGTGTCCGCTTCACGCCGGAGGGCTGAACCCATGCTCGACTACGACCCGTTTGCGCCCGCCGTGATGGACGATCCGCAACCCGTGTACCGGCGCCTGCGCGACGAGGCGCCGGCGTACTTCCTGCCGAAGTACGACGCCTGGGCGCTGTCGCGCTTCGCCGACGTCTGGGAGTGCTCCGCGCACCCGGCGTTCTCCGCGGCGAAGGGCACGACGCCGTCGCAGGTGCTGACCAAGGTCCAGCCGGTGACGCCGATGCTGAACCTGATGGACCCACCCGAGCACACGCAGCTGCGCAACCGGCTGCGCGCGGTGTTCATGCCGAAGCCGGTGGCGACCCTCGAGGCGCCGGCGCGCGAGATTGCGCGCGCCTGCCTCGACGCGGCGTTGGCGAAAGGCGAGCTCGACGTGATCGGCGAGTTCACCGGCCTGCTCTCGGTGCGCATCACGTGCCGATCGATCGGCCTGCCGATCGAGGACGCCGATGGACTCGCGGACCTCGTGAACCGCTTCTTCGCCCGCGAGCCCGGCGTCGACGGCATGACGCCCGACGGACTCGCCGCCGCGCAGGAGATGATCGACTACGGCGTCGCGCTGGTGCGGGCGCGGCGTGCGGCCGGCCACCCGGAGCAGGATGCCGTCGACATGTTCTGCACCGCCGAGATCGGCGGCCGCCCGCTCGCCGACGAGGAGATCGCCTCCCACTTGTCGATGTTGGTGATCGGCGGCTCGGAGACCTTCCCGAAGACCTTCTCGAACGCCGTGTTGCGGCTCGCCGAGCACCCGGACCAGCGGGCCGCCGTCGCCGCCGATCCGTCGCTGGTGCCGCACGCGTACCAGGAGTCGCTGCGCTACGACATGCCGACGCAGTTCCTGTGTCGCACACTGGTGTCGGATGTCGAGCTGCACGGCCAGACGCTGCGGGCCGGGCAGGGCGCGATGTTCCTGTACGCCTCGGCGAACCACGACGAACGAGAGTTCCCGGACCCGGATCGCTTCGACGTCCAGCGGCGCGCGCGCCGGATCCTGTCGTTCGGCGCCGGCACCCACACCTGCCTCGGCCTGCACGTCGCGCGCCTCGAAGGCCGCGTGTGCCTCGAGGAGCTGCTGGCCCGGATCCCGGAGTACGACGTGGACCTCACCCGCGCCGAGCGCGTGCGGACCGAGTTCGTCCAGGGCTTCGCCGCACTGCCGATCGTGTTCGCGCCACGTTGACCGGAGCGACCGGGGCCGAACTCATGAGCATAGGAGGTTCACGCTGCGTTCCTGTCGAGGTCCGGGTAGGGACGCTATGACAAATCCCGAGTGAGCAGAAGCGTCCTGCGCAGCCGTCCACGTCAGCAGCGCGCTCGAGACCGCGACTGCCGCCCGGGGTGTCCTCACGGCGAACTCCCTTTCGCGGCTCCCTCGTTCTCGCTCGGAAGGACCACTTCGAAGAAGAAGACGGCCTTCACCTCCTCATAGCCAACGATCCCCACTCCGATGGCGCCGAGCCGGAAGTATTTGGTCTCCGGCTCCAAAAAGAGGACACGTCCGTCCGCAGACACCTTCGCGAGACCGTGGCTGAAGAGCGAAAAGAACTTGGTGCTGGACTCCTCGGTGATGTCCTTGCTGCTTCCGTCCGCGTACTCCGCGATGGCGAGGAGCTGAAGGCTCTGTCCAGCGACGGCCCGATGCACACCATGCCCGTCTTCGCTCCTGATGACCGGCAGCGCTGGCTCGGAGACGAGCCGGACGTTCGTCAGCGCGGGGCTCTCGGCCTCCGGTTTCTCGCTCGCACCGCTCGAACACAGGGGAAGCAGAAGGAAGAACGCCGACAGAGAGGCGATCCACGACCCCCTTCGTCGCCTCACGGTGGGGACGCGTCGGATGGAATCTGCTCGCAGGCGGAGTCCTAGCGACATCCGGGATCGCCCGCGCGAGCGTCGCAGCATGCGGCCCGTGCATCGTTGCGCCAGCTCTCCGTGAGAAACGACGCAACGGATTCGCTGAAGAAATCGAATTTGTCTTCGATGCACGCATCGATCTGGTCGAACAGCTTGTTCCAATCATCGTCCGAGAAGCAGCCATGCTGCGTCAAGGCGAACGTCAGGTCCTGCGCGATGTGCGTACTCGCCATCATCGAGCTGCACCGCTGCCGAGAGAGAAATACCTCCCCTTTGCATTCCGGGCTGTCGAGCAGATCCTTCCACTTGCCCACTTTGTCGACCAGTCGATTGTTGAAAGCCGGCACGACCTTGAACGGGTAAGACGAACAAGCGGGCGATGGCGGGCCGATAACGCCCGAAGTGGCAACTCCCTCGGGGAGATCGGATCCTGCGCGCAACCCGACCGGCCCCTGGGGCCTATTTATGAACACGTGCCCGACCAGCGTCCGGGTGCCAACCTTGGCTATCTCGAGATCGTCAGCGAGGACGATACTGCGCGTCAGCCGACGCTGATGGAGCCCGGGGACGTACTGTTCTTTCGTAGCAACCTAATGCACATGTCGACCAACAACGTCGCCGACGAGCGCCGCACCGCTATGGGTTTACCACTTTGCCCGTGCGAATACGCAATACAAGACCAAGGAGGCGGAAAAAAATTTGGCAGTGGCCAACCGTTGACTTCCGGTTCGCAGAGTAGAATCGCTGCCGGCCTAGAGTTCTGATTTTGTGAGAAGAGACCCGCCGTGAAGTTGTCTTTCAGGAACTATCTCTGTATAAGGATGAGATTTTGCTTTTGTGGATTTGCGTTTCAACGGGTGAGCAATGACTGACCGTTTTTTTAGAACAAGATTTGTTGCGGATAGAAAGCGATTTTGAATCCTCTGGCTTTGCCGTGATCGAAGATCTGGGGATGTCCCAGAAACGGTTGATCTTCTAGAAGAATAGAGCGGCGGCTCCTTCACCCTCCGTGTGGTACGGAGGGGGTCACTACACCAAGAAGGAACCGCCATGACCAATCATGCCAAGAAGTCCG